>NZ_JAFYHP010000014.1 GCF_017539065.1 Methanobrevibacter sp. | reverse complement strand
TATTGTGGCGATTGAAACACTCAAAGGTGAATTGGTCGGTGCAGGTAACTCGTTATTAACTTCTAATGAAATTCTAGAAGCTGGCAGTGGCTTTGCCGTAAATGTTTCTAAAGTATTCATGAAACCGGATACATATCCAAGGTTTTGGAAGTAGTTGCTCTAAAGAATTAAATCTTAATCATAAATATTTTTATACGATATAAATAAATATATTATTGATGGTGATGCTTAAAAAATACATGATTTTTCTTGCAGTGATTTTAATTTTATTCATAGCTCCAATTTCTGCAGAAAATAATATTACAATCGATAATACTACATTTATTCAGGATACAATTGATGTAGCTAGTGATGACGATATTGTCTATCTAAATCCTGGAACATATCATGAATCATCGATTAGAATTACAAAAAACATTACCTTGCAAGGTCTTGGAGAAACAAAGGATATTGTAATTGATGGTGGACAAAAGAATTCAATTATTTTCATTGATAAAAAAGTAACTGTTAAATTGAATAACATCACATTTATTAATGGAAAAACTAACGATTACGGAGGGGCGATTTACACAGAAGCTGCCGAATCTGTTTATATTAAAAATTGTATTTTTGAAAATAATTCCGCTCGTATGGATGGCGGCGCTATTGAAATATCCTCAAAATCTTTTGGGTATCCAAGAAAATTCTTTTATGGATATTTGGAAATAGATAACTGTAGTTTTATAAATAATTATGCCGGTTTTAGTGGCGGGGCTGTTGGTACATATTATGCTAATGCCGATGTTAAAAATTCCGAATTCATTAATAATTATGCAGGAGATTTTGCCGGAGCACTTTCTTTTGTAAATGGAAATTTCACAGTATCTTCATCAAAATTTGAGAACAATTATGCAGATTATGATGGCGGTGCAATAAGGCAAAATGTGAACTCAAACTTATATATTGAAGATTCCATTTTCATTAATAATACTGCAAAAGAATGGGGCGGAGCCCTTTATAATTGGCTTGGAAAGTTAACCGTTAAAAATTCGACTATCTCAAATAATACTGCAGGAATTCGTGGCGGAGGAATTTTTACAGCAGGTCCTCTTACAACCACTTATTCACAGATAACAAATAACAGTGCAGAATCTGGTGGTGCCCTATATGTCTTTCAAGAATTTTTTACTATAGAACCAATAGTCATATGTAATTACAATAGCATTACAGGAAACACCGCTTCTGAAGGATCCATTACATATTATGACTTACTAACATATGTTAAAAGCGATTATGAAAATAATTATTGGGGGGATATTAATCCAAACTCCACTAAGTGGTTCGAAGAATTTATTACAAAAATCTTCACGGAACCTGCTCCAAAAACATGGCTTGAAGAGCCTCCTCAATACATTGTAGAAAACAAGACATATAATAATGATACTAACAGTGAAAAAACAACTAGCATTAATCAAGATTCTAATGATAAAAATCGTGTTAAAGTTAGTCATAATCAAGATTCTAATGATAAAAATCATATTAAAAAAGTTAGTTTCAATCAAAATTCTACGAATGATAAACCAGTTGATAATTTAAAGGTGGGAAATTCTGCAAATTCTATAGGGGGTTATGGTTTGGATAGTAAATCCGCATCATATTTAAATAAAAAAAGTATGGGCATTAATCAAATAAATTCAAATAATAATCCAATTTTAGTTTTTATAATGCTTTTAGTATTATTTGCTTATGGAATATATAGATTTAAAAATAAGTAATATTTAGATTTTGGAAGTAAAATCATTAATATTGTTAGGTTTTGCCTAATGGGTTTGTTTTTGTATTTTTTTATTAAAAGTTGGGGCAAATGCAAATAATAGGTACTGAATATGTAAGGATATCTTGCTCATTTTTGGAAAATACTTAAATAATTGGTCAAATAGATTAATTAAAGTTAAATAAAAAATTGGGAGTAAACTTAAATGAAATTCAAAAAAATCTTCCCGCTCATATGCTTAATTATATGTTTGTTCACTGTCGCAAGCGTATGTGCTGGTGAAGTAAATGATACAGCAATAACTGCAATAGATTTGCAGGATAATTTCGAAATTAATGAAGATAATCAAGTAATTGACAAAATGGATAATCATATCTGTGCAGAGGATTCAACTAACAACGGATCTGCAAATGATGACCGTTTGGAAATTCCTGCACCGGAAACTGTTGGAAACTCATATTCTGATAAATTAGAAATAACTGATGATAATTTGATGGGTGATGATTTAAGAGCTAATATCATTGCATTAAACGTAAGTGCTCTTGATAATACATTATTTGTTGTTGATTGTGCCGATGGATTTAATGGAAATGTTTCAATTAAGATTGGCGATGATGCATTATATGATGGTAGTGCGAATGTTTTGATTGAGGCCGCCAAATTGCCTGCGGGAAATTATGTTGCCACAGCCCTATTTTATGGTGATGATAATTATGGAAATCTAACATTAAATGATATTAGTTTCACTGTTTCAAGAGTGACTCCTACTATTGATATAGATATTAATGATGTGAATTATCCTAATAGTGCCTATGCAAAGGTCCATATTGGAAATAATGCCAATGGTACAGTTAATGTCACTATTGGGGACATAACATTCAGTAAAATCGTGTCTAATGGTGATGCTAATGTTGAATTATTCGGTTTGTCTGCAGGTTATAAAGATGCTAAAATTGAGTTCTTCAGCGGTGATTATTGTAATAATAATGTAAATTCGTCTGCTAAATTTATTTGTTTCCCGAATAATTCGCTTATTGAAGTTAATTATGATTCAATTTGGTATGTGGGTGAGGATATCCAAGTTGAGGTTAATACGAAAAATTCTACTGGCGATTTAACTATTTATATTAATGGTGAGCGTTATAAGGATCCATTGCCGTATAATTCTGAAAGAAGTTATGATATTTGTATTGATGGTAGAGGTGAGGGTAATTATATCGTCAATTTCCATTTGGATGGTGATGAGAACTATACTGGATATGATACTGGCATAACAGTCTTTGTAGTTAAAAAGGATTTAGCTATTGACGTCACAGATGTTGATGCGCCAATTTTTGCTGGTACTCCAGTTACATTTACCGCCAGATTGAATGAATCTGTTGTTGGTGATGTGATATTTGTCATCAATGGCGTAAATTACACTGCACATGTTTCAAATGATGATGTCGCCAATTATGAATACACACCAGTTAATGATGACATGATTGAGGTTGTTGCCACATTTCTTGGCAATAATGATTATAATGCTAATTCATCTGAGGTAAAAGAATTTAACGTAAACAGAAATCCTATAAGCATTGTCGTTTCAGTAAACTCTACTATTAATGTTGGGGATAGTGCTGTTGCAACAATTAACATGGATCCGGCAATAAATGCCACTGTCAAATTAAGAATGGGCAATGAAATTTATGATGTTGCCATTGTTGATGGTGTTGGAAAGTATATTGTATCCGGTTTGGCCTATGGTCATTATGATGTAAATGTAACATTTGCCGGAGACACTAAATATGTTGCCGCCAACGATAACACAACTTTAAATGTAAATAAGATTGAAAATTATGCCATTGATGTGACCGTTGGCAATATTGAATTCGGAAAAGATGAAACAATCGTAGTTGTTTTACCTGCGGATGTTGATCCGTCTAAATTAACTGTTAAAGTTGATGGGGAAATAAAAACCATTACATCTATGGTGAATGGTGTTGCAACCATTGTTGTTCCAGCATTAACTATTGGCAGTCATGAGGTTGATGTATCTTATGCAGGTGATGATAAGTATGATGCTAAGGATAACAATTCCAATAATTTCACCGTATGTTCTTCAGATGCTTCCCTTATCTTTTTAAATGTTGATAATCATACTTATGGCGAAAATACAATATTCGAAGTAATTCTTCAAAATGACGTAACTAAAAATGTCACCATAATTGTTGATGGCAATGTTTATTCCGTAAAACCTGATGATAATGGCATTGCTAATTTGACATTGAATAATCTGACAGGGGGATTGCATGAGGTAACTGCTACTTATCCTGGTGATGAAAAATATCTGAAAATTTCAAAATCAGCCACTTTTATCATTCCGCGCGCCCAATCCAGCATTGACGTTGACTTCACAACTCCACAGTCAGTCGGTAGCAAGGTATTGTTTAATGTACGTATGGGTCAAACAGTCAACGGCACTGTTAAGTTAAGTGTCGGTGATGATTCTTACTATGTTGCTGTTGTGGATGGTTTTGGAGCTTTAACTGTTCCTAATTTGGCAAGCGGCACATATAATGTAAAAGCAATATTTGCTGGAGATGACAAATATGTTGGAAGGGCTTCCAATAATTTAACTTTAGTAGTCAATAAAATTAAAACAAAGTTTGCTGCAGAGGATATTACTGTCACTTATAATGGTAATAAATATTTGGTAATCACATTGAAGGACAGCAACGGCAAGGCGGTTGGCAATGCTAAGGTCACTGTTAATCTTAATGGTGCTAAAACATTTACAACAGATAGTAAAGGCCAAGTCAAGGTATCCACTAATGATTTGACTACTAATGTATACACTGCAAAAATAACATTCGGAGGCAACGCAATCTATGATAAGTCATCAAAAGATGTTAAAGTCACAGTTAAAAAGGCAACTCCAAAGATAGATTCTAAGGCAATATCTTTCAAAGCAAAAGTCAAGACTAAAAAATACACAATAACTCTAAAAGACAATGCCGGCAGAACTATTAAGAATGCAAAGCTTACTTTAAAAGTCAAGGGCAAATCTTACTCTGCAACTACTGATAGCAAAGGTAAGGCAACCTTCAAAATCAAAAATTTGGGCAAAAAAGGAACTTACAAAGCAGATATTGTATATGGTGGAAACAATTTGTATAATAAAATAGCTAAGACAGTTGAAATTAAATGTAAGTAGATGTTTTCACCAAACATCTCACTTTTTTTTATTATTTCTGGTTTTAGAGTAAATTTTATAAGAAATATTCAATAAAGTTATAAATGTATTTAATTCATTAATGGAGGGCAAAGTATTTTTAAAAAGAAGATATTCTTCGCATTGTTTTTTGTGGTAATTCTCATTTTTTCAATTAGTTCAATTCAAGCAAGTGATGTTAATATCACAGATTCATCTACATTAAGTTCTGATGATGTTAATTTGCTTCAGATTGAAGATGAAACTAATTCTGAATCTGTTGGCTCAGATGATTTGTCCACAGACATGAATGGCATTACTTTTGAGGAAAATACTAAAAATCAAACGGAATTGGCCTCCCAAACAGATAACATATATTATACCGGCTGTTACAATGTAACTTTAACAGATTCTAATGCAAACACTTCATTGGCAAATAAAAGCCTTAATTTCATCATAAATGACGTTAATTACAATGCTATAACAGATGATTATGGCGTTGCCAGCTTAAACTTGAACCTAAAGCCAGGCATATATGCTGTAGAGGTATGCTTTTTAGGGGATAACACTTATGAGTGTAGTAGTTTAACTTCAACACTTGAAATTTTACCTACCATTCAAGCAAACAACATAACTAAGTATTATAATGGAAGTACACAATATAGTGCAACATTCTTTGATCGTTTTGGAAATTTTTTAACCAATGTCACTGTCTATGTCACTGTCAATGGAGTTACATACTCTGAAAGGACTGATGAGAACGGTACTGTAATTCTGCCAATCAGTCTGCTTCCGGGCGTTTATGAAATTTCTACAACTAATCCGATTACGGGATATGACTTAACCACTACAGTTGAAGTCCTATCAACAATTAGTTCAAGCAACCTTAAGAAGGTTCAGGGAGACAGCAGAAAATTCACTGCTAAATTCTACAACGCTGAAGGCAAGGCATTAGCAAACCAATATGTTAAAATAACTATCAACGGCAAAACATATAAGGTTAAAACAAATTCAAAGGGTAAGGCAACTTTATCTTTGGATAACTTTAAGCCAGGAACATATGAAGTTATCTGCTATAATGTAGACGGTTTGACAAAAACCAATAAGATAAAAATTTATAAGTGCAAGGCATCCACTAAATTGACTACTAAATTTTATACATTATTCCCTAATGATAAAAAGCAAATTAAAGTCAAATTAACAACTCAATTGAATGATGATTCAAATGTTGGTAAGACTATTAAAATAAAAATAAATGGAAAGACTTATTCTACAAAAACTGATAGTGAAGGGATGGCATATCTTAGTGTGGCATCACTTAAAAAAGGAATTTACAGTGTTGAATATGAATATGGGGGAAACAAATATTTCCAAGCCGCAAAAGCAAAGAATTTTATTACAATACTTGAAAATGGAAAAACTGCACTGAAAGTCAAAAGTACAAAGAATTTTGGTTATGGTGCAAATACTCAGTTGAAAGTGGCTTTCACCGCTGATGATGTTCCTTTGGCTAAAAGAACTATTACTTTTACTATCAACGGCAAATCTTATAATAAAACCACGGATAGCAATGGAATAGCATCAATAACCATCAATCTAAAAATTGGCAACTACACTGTTAATTATCAAACATATGATCAATATAAAATAAATGAAACTTCCGGTTCATTTGATATAACCGTTTTTCAAAGAACTGTCCCTAAGTTGATTTGGAAAAGTGGAAATTCCTTCAAAGATAATTCACAGACATTTAAGGTTTTATGCACTGATTCAAAGGGTCATCCGGCTCCTTGGACTATTGTTGAGTTAACTATTAATCATAAAACATATACTGCAAAAACTGACTCAAAAGGTTATGCAACATTCAAAACTCATGTTCCTATTGGAAAATATAAAATTTCAATTAAGTCTAAAAGTAATAATGATTATCTTGATGGTTATGCCTCCAAATCTGTAAAGGTTAAGCTATCTAAGTTTCACAGTGGATTGAATGAGAAAAATTTTATTTCTCATTTAAAAAAGTATCTTAAATCATCAAAACATTGCAAAGTCGGAAAATTAAAGATTAAAAAATTAGTTAAATCATTGACCAGAGGTTTATCTAGCAAAGTGAACAAGGCAAAGGCCATCTTTAATTATGTAAGGGACACTTTGGCATATAGTTTTTATTATGATACCAAATATGGTGCAACAGGCACCCTAAAGCATAAAAAAGGAAATTGTGTTGATCATTCTCATTTGTTAGTTTCAATGTATAGAACAGCAGGATTTAAGGCAAGATATGTTCATGGAACATGCAAATTCAACAGTGGCGGTGTATATGGCCATGTATGGACTCAAGTTTTAATAGGTAAACATTGGGTTTGCGCTGATGCAACCAGCTCATTAAACAATTTGGGAAAAATAAATAACTGGAATACAAAATCTTACAAGATTCATGGTAAATATGCAAGCCTTCCATTTTAGTTCATTTTTTTCTAATAACCAAATTATATATTATAAAAATGTAAGATATTTATTTATAAGTTTCTAGGTGATATTATATGGAATATGAGATAAGTGGCGGTTCATTTCCTATTGTAATATGCAAATTACAAAAAGGAGAAACCATGAAAGATGAAAGCGGAGCAATGGCATTCATGACCTCAGGTATTAAAATGGATACTAATACTGGGGGAGGTCTTTTAAAAGGACTTGGAAGAGCATTATCCGGCGATACAATATTTTTAAATTTCTTTACCGCTGAAGAAGATAATCAGGAAATAGGATTTACCTCATGCACTCCGGGAAAAATTATTCCTATTAGATTGAATGGGTCAAATTCCATAATCGGTCAGAAAAGTGCATTTTTAACCGCCGAAAAGGGTGTTGAAATTAGTATGCATTTTAGAAAGAGATTAGGATCTGGAATATTCGGTGGTGAAGGTTTCATTCTTCAAAAATTCACTGGAAATGGAATGTTATTTTTAGAAATTGACGGTGAAGTAATTGAACGTGAATTACAACCTGGAGAAAAGTTAATCTTAGATAATGGGCATGTTGCAGCTATGGAAGAAACAGTTGATTTTGATATCCAAAGGGTAAAGGGTGTTAAAAACTTGTTATTTGGTGGGGAAGGCTTATTTTTTGCTACATTAGAAGGTCCTGGAAAAGTTTGGATACAGACTATGCCAATCAGTAAATTGGCTGAAGCATTGATTCCATTTTTACCAACAAATGTTCCGAATAATGAATAAGAAGTTTGTTAATTTAATAAACTTTTTTTTTACTTTTTTTATAAAATAGTTTGTAATATATTTTTTACATAATGATTTAAAAAAATAATAAGTGAAGAAGCTAGAATGCTCCTCCACCTCCTCCTCCGGATCCTCCTCCGAGGCCACCAAAACCTCCGGAATCTGAGGAAGAGTTTACTGTAGATTGACCGCTCATTATTGCGTTATGCATCATGTAATATCCTCCGTAATGGTGATACAAGAAGAGATCATCATCATGGTAATTGGAGATATTTTGTTCTTGGAGTTTCATGGCATCATAAACCTTGTCAGCTACTCCAAGAGCCGCACCATAAATCAAGTACTTTCTCCAAATAACTATTGATTCTGGAGGGTGTTCTTTAATTAAACTGTTGTCCTTTAAGAACTTCTTGAAGTTTTTCCATTTGAGATACATCACACGACCTTCAGGAGTCCATTGTCCAAATTTATCGTCATCCATCTTCATTATTAAAAGTGAAAAGAGGATTAAAAATATTCCTCCAGCAATGGCATATGTACCAGATTTTAATTCAGTCCAAAATCCTAGAACAGCCATAATGACACCAATCACTAACCCACCTACACCAAGCACAGCGACAATTGTTGTACCGGTATCATTAAATTCTTCGCTGACTCTTGATTCTATTGAATCACTGACATTTTCCTGCCATTCGGAATATTGATCCATAAACCATTCTGCGTTTGATTCGGTAGACAATCTTGAATTTAAGCTTGATAAATTCAATCTATCTTTGTTAGCAAAACGATGCAGGATATCATAGACCTGTTTTTCATTTGATTTAAGGCCACTTGTATCTCCACTAAATTTAATGTATAAATCATTAGTTTCGGTTTCGCTGTCAGCAACTGTTTCGATACCTAAAGCTTTTTTATCAATTAGATTTAGAATGGCTGCTTCAAATCCGTCCATATTAGGAGTTCCAATGTCTCCATTAGCATAAATTGCATTCACTACTTCTGGAGGGTCGTCGCTTGGAAGTTCTCTTTCGTAGATGCCTTCATACATCACTTTTGGTTCCCTACCATACCTTAAGTATGTAAATACTGCAACAATAGGGCTAAATATGGAAAGCAATCCTAAAACAAGGTAAGTTGTGTTCCAGAAATTACGGCCGTTTATGCTGTCATTCAGATTTTTCATAATCATTTCTTTGCCGTTTTGGTCCACATGCTTTGCGTATGTCGCATCGCTGAAATCGTCCAATGGCATCAGGACAAGTATTTCATAGAAGTCTCCTTTAGGAATGCTGCTTGTTTTAGCAGTAATTGTGTCTTTATCTAATTCGCTTGAAACGTTGAATTCCTGCGGATTCAGGAAGTATTCGTTGCCCTTGTCTCCAGGCAGCTTAACCTGTATGTCAACGCTTCCAACACCTACATCCCATTCGTCTCCCCAAAGTTTGTATTGGAGGCCTCCCACATCATTGAAAAGAGTAACTACATTTTTCATATCATAACTGAGGTAAACGGACACGTCACAATCTCTGATTCCATGTGTACATGCTTCATCTGAGTATAAGTATACTTTAATATGCTTATACCCTCCATCATCGCTTTCTTCATATTTTGCATATGCTCCATCAACATATACTTGGATATTTTCTATGCTCTCTCCGGCTTTCAGGGGGATATCCCGGTATACTCCATTGAATTTGCCCTCAAAAGAATAATCATACCTTTCATCCACATGAAGAAGACCATTATTTTCAACAGTCAAATCAACAAATGCCTGATCGATTGTGTAACTTCTGTCATCGTCGGCCGCAACTGCTGAAAGGGTTGAAAATAATAATAAAAAAAGTAAAATTATAGTAAATGTTTTTTTAACATTCATATAATTTCACCACTAGAATTTTACTTCAGGTACAGCGGTTTCAGCAGCTGGTGCTTGGAAGAATTCTTCTTCTTTAAAACCAAACAATCCAGCAATTATGTTGCTTGGGAATTGTTGACATGCATTATTATATTTTAATACGATATCATTGTAGAATTGTCTTGAATAAGCAATTTTATCTTCAGTATCAGTTAAGTCGTCCTGTAATTGTTGGAAATTACTATTGGCTTTTAAGTCAGGGTAATTTTCAGCAACGGCGAATAAAGTTTTTAAAGCACCGGTCAATTGACTGTCTGCAGCGCTTGTTTCTTCGATTGTTGTTGCATTCATAACACCAGTTCTTGCTTTAGTAACTTCTTCAAGAACGCCTTTTTCGTGAGAAGCGTAACCTTTTACAGTTTCTACTAGATTTGGTATTAAATCGTTTCTTCTTTTAAGTTGAACGTCGATTTGTGCGTAGCTATTTTTCACACTATTTCTGAGCCCAACTAAGTTGTTGTACATGTGTATAATTGTTCCAATAATTAGGATTATAACAACTATAATTATTATTATTAAAAGGGTACTCATTTTATCACCAATTAATAGTTTAAATTATATTAAAAATATAGTTTACCATTAGTCAAGGAATTTAAATTATTTTAATTGATTATTTTTTTTTGAAAAATCCTAATTTTAAGCAAACCTTTATATATGTTTAGTTAAATATATTATCTTATCATATTATTCTAGATGGTATGATGTACAAGTATTGCTAACTATTTCAATGCCGAGATAGTCTAGCCTGGTAAGGCGCGAGACTGGAAATCTCGTGGGCGTTCAGCCCTCCTGGGTTCAAATCCCAGTCTCGGCGTTTATTAGTTTTTAACTATATTTTTTTGT
The DNA here is from genome assembly GCF_017539065.1 of Methanobrevibacter sp. GTDB lineage: Archaea > Methanobacteriota > Methanobacteria > Methanobacteriales > Methanobacteriaceae > Methanocatella. Next base: position 69,559 of record NZ_JAFYHP010000014.1, on the reverse strand, counting down.
ATATTAATAAAAATACTTGTTAAACTGATATTTATTGCACTCTTAGCAGATATGCTAAGTTTATAACTGTTGAAAAGAACTGTGTTTTGAAATTCAAAACATTCGAACCTATATTTTACGTCTCGTAGGTTCGCTCTATAAATGGAGGTTATTTAATGGAAGACGAATTCAAACATTTAGTACGTATTTCAAGAAAGGACGTTAATGGTAACAAAACCATTGAACATGCTTTAACTGAAATCAAAGGTGTTGGAATCTCTTTATCTAAAACTATTTGTCGTGTTTTAGACTTAGATTTAGATGCAAAAATTGGATACATTGCTGACGAAGATGTTTTAAGAATTGAAGAAATTTTAGAAAACCCTCTTGACTTTGGCATTCCAACTTGGATGTTAAACAGGAGAGAAGACTATGAAACTGGTGACGACATTCACTTAATCGAATCAGATCTTGACATGACTTTAAGAGATGATTTAAACAGAATGAAAAAGACCAGAAGTTACAAAGGTAGAAGACACGAAGTTGGTTTACCTGTTAGAGGTCAAAGAACCAAATCTACTTTCAGAAAAAGTTCTTCAGTTGGTGTAAAACGTTCAAGAGGATAAGCAAGAGCTTTTTTTATAAATTAAATTATTAAATTCAATTTTATAAGGAGATGTTTTAATGGGACAACCTAGAAAATCAAGGAAAAAGTATAATACACCACCTCATCCTTGGAATGCGGAAAGAATTAAAAATGAAAATAAATTAATGACTAAATACGGTCTTAAAAACAAAAAAGAAATTTGGAAAGCTGATACTTTAGTCAGAAGATACAGTAGGGAAGCAAGGTATTTACTTGGTTTCGGTGCTGATCAAATGGTAAATGAAAAATTAGAATTATTAGGACACTTAGCTAGAACCGGTGTTTTGCCTGAAGGTGCAGCTCTTGAAGATATCTTAGATTTAAATGTAGAGGATATCTTAAGAAGAAGATTACAAACTATTGTGTATAAAAAAGGTTTAGCTCGTACTCCTAAAGAAGCAAGAATGTTCGTTGTACACGGTCACATAGCTTTAGACGGTAAAAAAATCAATTCACCAAGCTATGTAGTATTAAACGGTCAAGAAGATGATATTGGATTCTATCGTTCTTCACCTGTAGCAAAACAAATTGAAGAGTACAACAGAAGTAAGGATAATAAAGCTAATACAGAAGAATAAAGGGTGTAACTATGGCAAAAGATGAAAAATGGGGTATAGCTAATATTTACTCATCATTTAATAACACTATTATTACTGTAACAGATATTACTGGTGCTGAGACTATTTCACAATGGTCTGGTGGAAAAGTTGTTCGTGCAGACAGACAACAAGCTTCACCATTCGCAGCAATGGCTGCAGCAACTAGAATAGCTGATGATGCTAAAGAAAAAGGATTTGTTGGATTACATATTAAAGTAAGAGCTCCTGGTGGAAATGGACCTAGAAGTCCAGGACCTGGTGCACAAGCAACTATTCGTGCTTTAGCAAGAGCTGGAATTAAAATAGGAAAAATAGAAGATATCACTCCTATTCCTCACGATGGTACTGGAAGACCTGGTGGTAAAAGAGGAAGAAGAGTTTAAGCGGAAGGGTTTAAAATGGAGATAGAATTTAAAAGTCAAAGTGATAATGAATTAATTTTCATTGTTCGCGATGCAGAAGTGCCTTTTATAAATGCTATTAGAAGAGTTGCAATGGTTAATGTTCCAAAAATTGCAATTGAAGATGTAAATATTATTAGAAATGATTCTGCAATGTTTAATGAGGTACTTGCTCACAGACTTGGTTTAACTCCTTTAGTTTCTGATTTAGATGCTCTTGAAGGATTGTCATTACCTGAAGATGATGATTGGGAAGAGTACACAAATGGAATCATGTTCCATTTAAATGAAGTTGGACCTAAAGTTGTTTATTCTAAGGATTTAATATCTTCAGACTCTAAAATTAAACCAGTATACGACACAATACCTTTAGTAAAACTCAAAGAAGGTGAAGAACTCAATATTGAAGCAGTTGCTAAAGTGGGTTATGGAAAAGAACATGCTAAATGGATACCAACTACAGTATGTGCATACAAACAATATCCTGAGATTACATTTAATGAGGATGTTGAAATCGATTATGATTGTGCTCAAGCATGTCCTAGAGGTATTTTAAAATCAGATAAAAGATCTAAAAAAATTAAAATCTTAGATATTGAAGACTGTGCCATGTGTAAGAGCTGTGTAAGAGCTTCTGACAATGGTTACATTAATGTCGGATATCGTCCAAATGATTTTATATTTAGAATTGAAACTGATGGAGCAATGCCTCCTAAAGAAGTTTTATTAAAAGCATGTGACGTATTAGGTGAAAAAGCGGATAAGTTTATCAGATTTAGTGAAGAAGGAGGAAGTAAATAATGGTTAAGAAAGTAGTAAAAACAAATCCTAACCTTATTGAACTTATTAATAAACTTTATGAACAATCAAGAAGTGAAGATGCAGCTATTTGGAAAGATGTTGCACAAAGACTCGAAAGGTCTAATAGAAGAACCGCTGAAGTTAATTTATCTGATATTACAAGATATGCTGAAGCTGGTGAAACTATTTTAGTACCTGGTAAAGTTTTATCAAATGGTGATTTAGAAAACAAAGTAGATGTTGTAGCATTAAAATTCTCAGCTAAAGCACAAGAAAAAATTGAAAGTGCTGGTGGAGAATGCATCTCAATTGAAGAAATTATGGAAAATAATCCTAAAGGATCAAACATAAGGATTATGGAATAGGGGATGTGTGTTATGATGATTATTGATGGAGAAGGATGCGTTTTAGGAAGATTAGCTAGTATAACTAGTAAAAATCTTTTAGAAGGCGAAGAAGTAGTAATTCTCAACGCTGAAAAAATTATGTTAACTGGTAACAAGGATTGGGCTTATGCTAAATACAAACAAAGAGTTGACAGGGCAAGTATTTCCAACCCTCGTGACTTAGGTCCAAAATATCCTAGAAGACCGGATGATATATTCAGAAGAACTGTAAGAGGAATGTTACCTTTCAAAAAATCCAAAGGTAAAACAGCATACAAAGGCTTAAAAGCTTTCGTTGGCGTGCCTGCTGAATATGCTGATGCTGAACTCACTGCAGTTCCTGAAGCAGAATACAAAGATCTTAAAAAAGGTGTAGAGTTAGGAGAAATCTCCAAACTTTTAGGAGCTACCTTTTAGATAAATGGGTGTGATTATGGTTAAAGTTATTCATACTAGTGGAAAACGTAAAACAGCTATCGCAAGAGGTACTGTTCGCGAAGGAACCGGTAAAGTTAGAATCAACAAAGTTCCTTTAGAACTTTATTCTCCTGAGCTTGCTCAGTTAAAATTACAAGAACCATTAACATTAGCTGGAGACTTAGCTAATGAAGTGGATATTAATATTCACGTAATTGGTGGTGGAGTAATGGGTCAAGCTGAAGCTGCACGTATGGTAATTGCTAAAGGACTTGTACAATGGTCTCAAGATATGGATTTAAAAGAAAGATTCATTCAATATGACAGAACCATGTTAGTAGGTGACCCAAGACGTTCAGAACCTAAAAAATATGGTGGTCCTGGAGCAAGAGCACGTAAACAAAAAAGTTACAGATAAATTCTGTACTTTTATATTTTATTTAAATTAAAAAGATGATATAAATGATTCCTATAAGATGCTTAAGTTGTGGAAAACCTGTATCAGCTTACTTTGATGAATACAATAAAAGAATCGAAGCAGGCGAAGATTCTAAAGATATTTTAGATGATTTAGGTTTAACTAGATACTGTTGTAGAAGAATGTTAATTTCTCATGTGGAAACTTGGGAATAAATGATTGTAGGGATATTTTTTAATAAAAATATAATCTTGGTAAAATATACCTAAATGGAAGTAATATTCATGGATGTTGAAAAAAAATTAACAAGGTTTGAAAAAGCTAGGATTCTTGGAGCTAGAGCAATTCAAATATCTATGGGGGCAAAACCTTTAGTGGACATTACTGATTCCTTAGATCCAATTGATATAGCTTACGAAGAACTCAAAGCTGGAGTTTTACCATTAGATGTTATTAGAGATGAATAGATTTAATCTATTTATTCTCAATTTATTTAAAAAAAATAAAAAATACCAATATAACTCTATAAAGAAACTTACTGATTTTTTTCAAGATATAGGTTTGTTGGTAATAAATTAAATGACACTGAGGTGTTTTTTTGGATAGTATAATAGAAGATGTCCAGGTTCGAAAGATTTTGGACAGCAGAGGCAATCCAACCATTGAGGTAGACGTAATTACTTGGAATGGATTTGGTAGAGCTGCTGCACCAAGTGGAGCAAGTACTGGATCAAGGGAAGTAGTATCTCTCCCAGAAGGAGGAGTAGACATTGTAGTAAGTGAGATGGAAGATTTAATCGCTTCCGAACTTATTGGAATGGATGCATGTGATGTTGCTACTATTGACGAAGTATTAAAAGAGATTGATGGCACTGATAATTTAGCTGCAATTGGAGGTAACACTACCGTTGCTATTTCAATGGCTGTAGCTAAAGCGGCTGCATCATCTTATAATATGCCACTTTATCAGTACATTGGAGGTAATTTTGCAAATGAATTGCCATATCCGTTAGGTAATATGATGAATGGTGGTGCTCATGCAGGTGTTAATGCTCCGGATATTCAAGAATTCTTAGTTGTTCCTATTGGAGCCACTAATATTGTTGATGCAATATTTGCAAATGCTTCTATTCACAAAAAATTAAAAGAATTAATCCAATCTAAAGACTCTGCTTTTACAGGAGGAAAAGGAGATGAAGGTGGATGGGTACCTAACATCACTAATGTTGATGCTTTAGAAATCCAAGCACAAGCTTGTGAAGAAGTCGGTGATGAGATAGGTATTGAAATCAGACCTGCTTTAGATATGGCAGCATCTGAGCTATGGGATGCAAATGAGCAAAAATATATTTACGCTCAAGATAATATCAAAAGAGATACTGGAGATCAAATTGATTTCGTAAAAGATATTATTGATACTTATAAAATGTTTTATGTAGAAGACCCATTTGACGAATCTGACTTTGAAGGATTTGCTCAATTAACTTCTAAAGTTGGAAATAAATGTCTCGTTTGTGGAGATGATTTATTTGTAACTAATAAAGAGCTTTTAGCTAAAGGTATTGAAACTAATGCAGCAAACGCAATTATTATCAAACCTAATCAAATTGGATGTTTATCCGAAACTTTTGCAACTGTTAAATTAGCAAAGGAAAACGGTATTGTACCTGTTGTTTCCCATCGTTCTGGGGAAACTACTGATGATACTATTGCACACTTAGCTATTGGTTTTTCATCTCCAATGATTAAAACCGGTGCTATCGGTGGAGAAAGAATAGCTAAATTAAATGAGCTCATTCGTATAGAGGAGAAACTTCCAAATTCAAAAATGGGGAAATTTTAAAAATTTTGGAGAAAGATAAGATGTCAAAAGTAATTCTTGATTACGACAAATGCGATGGTGCTGACTGCGCAGAATGTGCTGATGTCTGCCCAATGGAAGTATTAGTTCTTAAAGGAGACAAAATTGAAATTGTCGACCCTGAAGAATGTAGTTATTGTGAAGTATGTATGGACGTTTGTCCAAATGAATGTATTAAAATTGAAGATGACTTTTAAATTGTAGGTGAAAAAATGGTAAATGAAGAACTTTTAATAGACTTAGATAATTATTTAGCAGCTGGTTTACACATTGGTACCCAGCAAAAAACTAGTGACATGGAAAAATACATATTCAGAGTAAGATCTGACGGTTTATATGTATTAGATATTCAAAAAACTGATGAAAGAATTAGACAAATTGCAAAATTATTAGCAAAATATGACCCTGATGATATTTTAGTAGTAGCTACCCGTCAATACGGTCAAGCTCCTGTTAAAAAATTCGGTGAATTAACCGGTGCTAAAACTATTCCTGGAAGATTCATCCCAGGTACTTTAACTAACCCAAATTATGCTAAATTTATTGAACCAAAAATCATTGTTGTAACTGACCCAAGATCAGATGCACAAGCAATTTTAGAATCCAAACAAAACGGTATTCCAGTTATTGCATTATGTGATACTGAAAACTTACTCAGTTTTGTTGATATTGCTGTACCTGTAAACAACAAAGGTAGAAAAGCTATTGCTTTAGTTTACTGGTTACTTGCAAGACAAATCTTAAGAGAAAGAGGAGACATTCCAGAAGACGGCGATTTAGATATTGATGCAACCGAATTCGAACTTAAATTTTAAGTGAGTTAGATGTTAAGACAACCTGCTGTAGCCGGAGCATTTTATCCGGATAATCCTGAAATCCTAAAAAAACTTATTGAAAGTTGTTTTTTAGATTATGCTGGCGTTGGTTACTTGCCAAAGCTTAATTCATTTGATGATAAAGATTATCCTATAAATGTCATGGTTCCTCATGCGGGTTATCAATATTCTGGTGCAATAGCCTCACATGGTTATTGCGAAATCGTTAAAAATGGTTTTCCTGAAGTTTTTATAATCATAAGTCCCAACCATACTGGATTTGGTAGTGAAATATCCGTATTCAACGAAGGCGAATGGATTACTCCACTTGGAAATGTTGAAGTGGACAAAGAATTTGCAGAAGCTATTATTGAATCTTCAGATATTGCTTCAGCAGATTTTACAGCCCATATTCGTGAGCACAGTATTGAAGTTCAACTACCATTCCTACAATATTTTTCCAATGATTTTAAAATTGTTCCAATCACAATGGGAAGACAGAACTTTGTCACTTCAAACGATTTATCAAATTCAATCGTTGATGCGGCAGATAAATTAAATAAATCTTATTGTGTGATTGCAAGTACTGATTTATCTCATTTCAATAATCAAGAAAAAGCAAATAAGGTCGATGGTTTTGTTTTGGAAGATATTGGGGAAATGAATGAATTTAAACTTTTTGAAGAAGTTGTTCAGTATAATATTACAATGTGCGGTTATGGTCCGGTAATGGCTACCATGGCTCTTTCTAAACGATGTGGGAAGAAAACTAGTGAAATATTGGCTTATGGGACTAGTGGTGATGTCACTGGAGATTTCACATCAGTTGTAGGTTATGCTTCAGGAATTTTTAAGTAAGGTGTATTTATGATTGCTAAAGCCTCTGCTCCGGCAAAAACTATATTATTTGGCGAACATTCTGTAGTTTATAGTGAACCTGCTATAGCGGGTGCAGTAAATAAAAGAGCTTATGTAACCATTAAGCCATCAGAAACTGATGCCACTATTTTTAGAGCTCCGGACATTGGTTTTGAAGCGGAATTGCTTACTCAATATAAAAAATATATTTTACTTAAAGGAAAACCAGGTATTATTAGATATATTTTAGAGTCTCTTTATAGAGTTCATGACCATACTCCAATTGAAATTATTTTAAATTCCAATGTTCCAATTGGTTCAGGACTCGGTTCATCAGCAGCCGTAACAGTAGCTACACTTGCTGCATTATACAGATATCATAATATTCGTTTTAACAAACAGTCTCTTGCACATGATGCCCATATGGTTGAACAAGCAGTTCAGGGCGTCGCAAGTCCACTAGATACCTTGGTCTCAACTTATGGAGGACTTGTTTATTTGTCAAGAAATAAAAAAGTTGAGCATTTCAATGTTAAGTTTGATGTTCCTTTTGTTGTTGGTTACACTACTAAGCATGGAAATACTGGTAAGATGGTTAAAGATGTAAGGCATCGTAAAGATAGAAATCCAAAAATTATTAATCCAGTAATTACTGCAATGGGTAATCTGACTAATTATGCAAAACAAGCTATTTTAAAAGGGGATTTCGCGAAAATTGGTGAATTAATGAATATTAATCATGGGTTTTTAGATGTTTTAGGAGTAAACACACTAGAATTGTCTCGTATGGTATATAATGCAAGAGAAGCCGGCGCTATAGGTGCTAAAACTACGGGGGCTGGTGGCGGAGGAAGTATTATTGCTCTCTGTCCGGGTAAAGTTGAGGAAGTGGCAAGGGCCATTGATCGTGATGATAATATTTTAAAAGTTAAATTTACTCGCAAAGGGGTTTCTTCAAGGGTTTACAGTGATTAAATGATTATCTTAAAAATTGGCGGCAGCATATTAACTAATAAAGATTCTAAGACAAGTGAAGTCGATGCTGCTAGTCTTAAAAGGATTGCATCTGAAATTAAAGCTTCAATTGATAACTCACCTAAACAATTAGTCATTGTTCATGGTGCGGGTTCATTCGGACACCCTCCAGCAAAAAAACATAAAATTGGAGAGAAATTTGATGAATCGCAATATCCCCAAAAAAGATTGGGATTTTGTGAAATTCAAAATGAAGTTAAAAAATTAAACATGTTTGTTTGTGAAGCTTTTATTAAAGAGGGTTTGCCAGTTATTGCCGTTCCGGCTTCTAGTTTTATAACAGCAACTAATAAAAGAATAACCGGAGGCAACTTGGATTTATTTAAAGATTATCTGTCTAAAGGATTTATTCCAGTTATTTATGGGGATGTTGTTCTTGACTGTGAGTTGGAATTTTGCGTAATATCAGGAGATCAATTAATCCAATATTTAGCAAAAAATCTCAGTCCCGACCAAGTAATTCTGGGAACAGATGTCGACGGAGTTTATGATAAGAATCCTAAAACACATGATGATGCACAATTTTTTGATAAATTCACTTCACTTAAGGATTTAGATACTTTAGAAGGAACCACTAATGTTGATGTAACTGGTGGTATGGTAGGAAAGATTAAAGAGCTTTTATTTTTAGCAGATTTAGGAATTGAATCTAAAATAATAAATGCTGAAGTTAAAGATAATATTTTCAAAGTACTAGAAAACGAAGATGTAAAAGGAACAATAATTTCAAGGGGAAATTAATCATGATTTCAGATAGAAAATTAGAGCATTTATTAATTTGTGAAAATTATGATGTGGAGTTTAAGGATAAAACTACTGGATTCGAAGATATTGAGTTAATCCATAATGTTTTGCCTGAGATTGATAAAAATGAAATAGATTTATCAACTTCAGTTTTTGGTAAAAAATTAGACTCCCCTTTATTTATTACAGCTATTACAGGAGGCCATCCTGCTGCTAAGGAAGTTAATAAACAATTAGCAATTGCAGCGGAAAATAATGGAATCGCTTTAGGAGTTGGATCTCAAAGAGCAGCTTGCGAACATCCTGAACTTGAAGATACTTATACTATTGTTCGTGAAAATGCGCCAGATTGCTTACTTGTTGGAAATATTGGAGCCCCACAATTGAATTTGGCCCAAAAAGCAGTTGAGATATTGGATGCTGATATATTGGCAATTCACTTAAATCCTCTTCAAGAATCAATACAGCCTGAAGGTGATTTGGATGCTAGAGGATATACAGAATTAATCGCTAAAATCACAGATACCGTTGATATTCCCGTTCTTGCAAAAGAAACCGGCTGCGGAATTTCTGCAGAGTCAGCTAAAATACTGGTTGATGCAGGAGTTGATTTTATTGATATTGAAGGTGCTGGAGGAACTAGTTGGGCTGCTGTTGAAACATATCGGGCAGAAGATAGGTATTTAGGAGAAATTTTTTGGGATTGGGGAATTCCAACTGCAATTTCTACTGTTGAAGTTACAAATGCAGTCAATGTTCCAGTTATTTCATCCGGAGGTATACGCACAGGTCTTGAAGCCGCTAAAGCTATTGCCCTTGGGGCAGATGCAGTCGGTATGGCTTTGCCATTTCTAAAAAATTCCGCTTCTCAGGAAGCTTTAAACACATTTATTAATAGATTTAATGATTCACTAAGAATTGCTATGTTTTTAGTTGGAGCAAACAATATTGAAGAATTGAAACAATCTAATTTAGTTATTCGCGGAAAAACAAGGGAATGGCTAAATGAGAGAGGTATTAACACAAAGACTTATTCAAGGAGATGAAACATGAGCGTTGAAGTAATCGCTATAGGGGGATATCAGGAAGTCGGGAAAAACATGACTGCTGTCCGTATAGATGATGATGTTGTTATTTTTGATATGGGAATTCATCTAGATAGGATTAGTATGCACGAGGACACTGATATCGATAGAATGCATAGTTTAGATTTAATTGAAAGAGGAGTTATTCCAGATGACACCTTGATGAAGGATGTTGACGGTAAGGTAAAAGGAATAGTATTCTCTCACGGTCACTTGGACCACATTGGTGCGGTCGCTAAACTAGCACACAGATATGATGCACCATTAATCGGAACACCATATACCGCTGCTTTAATTGAAAAACAAATTAAAGGGGAACGCAAATTTAAAGTAGAAAATCCGATTAAAGTCTTAAACCCTGGAAGTAAAGTAAAGCTTTCAAAAGACATTACTTTGGAATTTGTACAATCTACACACAGTATTCCACAGGCAGTATTTCCAGTTTTACATACTCCAGAAGGAATTATTGTATATGCACTTGATTTTAAATTTGATAACCATCAAAAGGTATCTCCTCCACCTGATTACAAAAGATTAAAAGAATTAGGTAAAAAAGGAGTACTTGCATTAATTGTAGAAACCACTAATGCAATAAATTATTCAGAAGTAAAGACTCATTCAGAAAGAATTGCAAGAAATATTTTGGAAGATGTGATGAGAGAGCCATTGTATGAAAAAACTGGTATGATAGTCACCACATTTTCATCTCACATAGAACGTGTACAGGCCATTGCGGACATCGCTAAGAAAAGCCATAGGGAAATATTTTTCTTGGGCAGGTCAATGGAGAGATTCTGCGGTATTGCACAGAAATTAGGAATTTTGAAATTACCTGAAAACGCCAGTATTTATGGATCTCCAAAAGCTGTTAACAGAGCTTTAATGAAAGCAGATGAAGACCGTGCGAATTACTTGCTTGTAACAACAGGGCACCAAGGGGAACCAGATGCTCTGCTTCCAAGAATTGCTAGTGGCAGAACTCCATTTAACATTAAAAAAGGAGACAATATTATTATTTCAGCACCTATTATTCCAAACCCGACCAATGCTGCTAACAGGCACATTATGGAAAGGAGATTGAAAGTGAAAGGTGCAAGAATTTATCCTAATGCTCACGTTTCCGGACACGCTGGAAGAGAAGACCACAGGGAATTCTTACGTATGTTGAAACCACAGCATATTATACCGGCACACGGAGACTTATCAATGCTTTCGGCTTATGCTGAGCTTGCCGAAGAAGAAGGTTACAGAATCGGATATGATATCCATATTTTAAGAAATGCTCAAGCACAAGTTTTTAGAAGTTAAGGAGGAAAATTTATGAGTGATATTAAAGAAGTTCTCGGAAATTATTCACAGGACATTACAAAAACAATCGAAGAAGAATTAGCCACTATTACTCCAGATAATTTATCTGAGGCATCAATATATTTAACTCGTGCTGGTGGAAAGATGTTAAGGCCAGCTTTAACATTAATTACAGCCGAAGCTGTTGGCGGAAAACGTGAAACTGCTCTTAAAGCAGGTGCGGCTATTGAGTTGATCCACACATTTTCATTAATTCATGATGATATCATGGATCAGGATGATATGAGAAGAGGAATGCCATCAGTTCATAAAGTTTGGGGAGATGATGTTGCAATTCTCGCTGGAGATACATTGTTTTCAAAAGCATTTGAAATTATCATAGGTTCTGAGGGAACAAGTTCTGAGCAAAATAACAAATCTTTAGCCACCGTTGCTGATGCTTGTGTTAAAATCTGTGAAGGTCAGGCATTAGACATGGGCTTTGAAGAAAGATTTGATGTTACAGAAGATGAATACATGGAAATGATTTTCAAAAAAACTGGCGCATTGATTGCAGCTGCTACAAAAGCTGGAGCCATCATGGGCGGAGCTAGTGATGAAGTGATTGGTGCAATGTATGAATACGGACGTTTAATCGGACTTGCCTTCCAAATCCAAGATGATTATCTTGACTTAGCATCTGATGAGGAAACATTAGGTAAACCAATCGGTTCTGACATTGGAAAAGGTAAAATGACCGTCATCGCAATTAAAGGTTTGGCTAGTGTTGATGATGATAGATTACTTGAAATCTTAAAAGCTGAAAATAATTCTCAAGATGAGGTAGATGAAGCAATTGAAATTTTAACAAATTGTGGTGCTATTGAATATGCTCATAATTTGGCACAAGAATATGTGGAAAAAGCAAAAGAAGTGCTCGAAATATTAGAGGACTCTTCATCTAAACAAATACTTGTTGACATTGCAGATTTTGTATTGGAAAGACATTCATAGATTTGTCTTTCTATTTTTAATCTTAGATATTTTTATAATACTTTTTTATAAATTTGTATGTTTTAAAGTAGTAATAAATTTAGAAAAAGTATTACTTAATTTAATTATTATACTCAATACTTTTTTAACTATATTTCATCATGGCATTGTTTATTTTTTATAAAAATTTCTATTTCTGTTGTTTTTTCAATTTAATTTCTTTAAATAGTCTTATTTGAAATTTAGTTGCCGATTTCTAATTTGCTATTTTTTTTAAGAATTATTACTAATTTTAATTAAGGAATGCACGATTTAGAATTCTTTTCAATTACTCGTTTATGATATTTATAAAAAAATTAAATCCCTTAGAATCATTTATTTTATTTTTAAAGCTCAAAAATTCAATGTAATACTTTAAAAAGATTTATATAGTTATTACTCATTACTATATTGTAGATTATTTAATTAAATTCTTAATTGGATAATTTTAATAAAAATGTAATAATTGTTGGGGAGTAGGATGAAAATATACGTGCAAAAAATTGCGATGATAAGGCCGGATGTTAATCCAAAAAATTCAAATTTAAATTTAGATATTGATTGGTCAGTTGAATATTGGGATACTGATAAAAATCAAGTAAGATTTAACATGATTTTAAAGTCTTTACATCAATTTTGTGTAGATTTTAAAATAGAGGGGGTTGTGGAATTATATGCTTTGGAAAAATTCATTCAAGAAGATGTTTCCAAATTAATTTTCCATAAATCATGTTCTATTTTGATGGATATGATCTCATTAACTAGAGAATCAACTCATATTTTATCAAATCCGGATAATTTATCAGATTTTGGCAGTGAACATATTTCAAGTACTCTTTTTAACTAATTTGGTGATGTATTATGTTAGAAATTAAACACACGTTATGCCCTTCATGTAGTGTTGGTTGTGGTATTAATGTGATTTTGGAGAATAATGCGGTTGTTGGTACTTTTCCATACAAAAGACATCCGGTAAATGCAGGAAAAAATTGTGCAAATGGAAGAAATTCTATTGGAAATTTTGTAAATAAAATAAATGAAGCTAGTATCTCTCAGGCAAATGTTGATTTGGATAAGGCATTTGCGGAAGTTTCCAAAGAAATTAATGCTAATGATAAGGTTACAGTATTCTTATCTGGAAACAACAGTTTAGCTGATGCTGAAGCAATTAAATCTTTTAGTGAGGAGAAAAATCTTGATTTAGTATTCTATGCTGATGATTTAAGGAACTTTGAAGATGTTGCTTCCTATGATGATGTTGAAGATGCATCTTGTGTTTTAGTTATTGGTGACGTTTTGTATGAGAATCCTTTAATTGGAAGAAGAATTGTTCATGCAAAACAGAATGGAGCAAAAATATTTTCTAATATTAAAGCTGAAAAATCCGTAACTGCAAACATTTCTGATGAAACAACTTCCGGTTCTGTTCAGGAATTCCTAGATACTTATAAAGATAATTTAGATGATTCATCTGTAGTGGTATTTAACACTGTTGATTGTGAAGATGATTTGGATAAGATTGAAGAGTTAGGATTTAAAATATTGCCGGTATATAGTAAAACTAATACAAAAGGTATCTTAAGTATTGCCGATTCCAATTCAAAAGAGGAAATCATTGAAGCATTGAATGATACCAAAGTTTTGTTAATCTTTAATGATGATGTAGTGGACGATTTTGATTTTGATTTCAAATCCATATCTAAGGTAATTAGTTTTTCTGCATTTAAAAATAACACCACTGAAATTTCAGATATTGTTATTCCGATCAAATCTTGGTTAGAGTATGAAGGTTCTGTCGTAAATGCGATGGGCGAAACTCAAACATTTGTTCCGGTTATGGAATCTGATGTGTTAAGTGTTGAGGAAGTTATTGAAAAAATTAAAGGTTGATTTGGGGGATTTTTATGAGTTATGTTTTAGCTAAATCTAAAGATGAAGAGATTCATAAAGCTGGTGAATGTGGAGGAGCAGTCACTAGTATTTTCAAATATTTATTAGACGAAGGCCTTGTTGATGGTGTTTTGGCTTTACGCCCTTGTGATGATGTTTATGATGGTGTGCCAACACTTATTACTAATTCTGAAGATTTAATCGGAACTGCAGGTTCTTATCACTGTGCTCCAACAATGGTTGGGGACCTAATTCAAAAATACCTTATAGATAAAAAAATTGCAGTTTCTGTAAAGCCATGTGATATAAGATCAATTGATGAGCTTATTAAAAGACACAAAATCAATCCGGATAATCTTTATACAATTGGTTTAAATTGTGGAGGTACCGTTTCTCCAGTGTCTGGTAGAAAAATGATTGATTTGTTCTATGAAGCTAATCCTGATGATGTTATTTCAGAAGAAATTGATAAAGGACAATTCATAATTGAACTTGCTGATGGAAGTGAAGAAGCTGTCAAAATCCATGATTTGGAAGAAAAAGGTTATGGTCGTCGTAATAACTGTCAAAGATGTGATGTTAAAATCCCTAGAAAAGCAAACCTTGCATGTGGGAACTGGGGAGCAGAAGACGGATGGACATTCATTGAAATTAATGATGAAAAAGGCCAGGAATTAATTGACGGTGCTAAAAAAGCTGGAATTCTAGAAACTAAATCACCGAGTGATGCTGCAGTTGAAGGAAGATCCAAAGTTGAAAACATCATGATAAAAATGGCTAAGAAAAATCAAGATGCAACTTATCCTTCAGTTAATGGAATCGATGACTGGAGCAGATGCATAAGTTGTTATGCTTGCCGGGATATTTGCCCAATCTGTTGGTGTTATGAAAATTGTGAGCTTAACAAATCTTACTTTGATGAGAAAGATATACCTCCAAGCCCTATTGCTTTTCAGGGGGTTAGATTGTCCCATATGAGTTTCAGTTGTTGTGACTGTGGCCAATGTGATGACGTATGTCCGATGGATATTCCTGTTTCATTGATTTTTGACAAATTGCAGAAAAAATATTGTAATAGAACTGGTTATGTAGCCGGAGTTTCAACTGATAGCAAACCTCCGTTATACAGTCCAGATAAAGTGGAGTTATGAGGTGGTTTAATGTCTGATGATTTAAAAATTGTTGGTTTATTATGTAATTGGTGTTGTTACGGAGGTGCAGATACTGCAGGAACTGCACGTATGCAATATCCTCCAAATGTTAGAATCATTCGTGTAATGTGTTCCGGAAGAATTAATCCTTCAATGATTTTCAAAGCCTTTGATGAAGGTGCTGATGGAGTATTTGTAGGAGGTTGCCATATTGGGGACTGTCATTATGATGCAGGTAACTACAAATGGTCCAGACGTTCCAAAATTGTAGAAGACATTCTTGAGGAATTTGGGATTGAAAAGGAAAGGTTCCGCCATGAATGGATCTCCGCATCAGAAGGAGAAAAATTCCAAACAACAATGGAGGAATTCCATAAAACTCTCACAAAATTGGGTCCATTGGAATTAAAATAGAGTTTAAAAAATAGCCAGTCACACTGTAAATAGCTATTAATTAGCTATTTACTTTAACTCTTTAGCTGTCTTTCTAAGATTAGTGAGACATCACTAATGTTAGAAAAATAGTTAAAATAGAGAATATTTTGGCTGTTTTTCATGTTGATTATCTTATGTTGATATATTTCATCATTAGCCAAAAGTGATGCTGGCTGCTGGCATAACCAGTCAATATTGCTTTTATTTTCTCCATCAATGTAATGATAATTAATAAAAAAAGAAATTTGTATACTCATATAGGTTTCTTTCACTGTCTACAATAGCTATTAAAGCAATCTCTCCTCTAGTCTTTAATAGCTATTTTTTTTTAAAAAATTTTAGAAAAATTTGATGTGATAATTATGGTAGTTAAAATTGCTATTATTAAAAGTGGTAATATTGGTACTTCACCAGTTATTGACCTATTGTTAGACGAAAGAGCAGACAGACCAAATATCGATGTAAGAACATTTGGATCTGGTGCAAAAATGAACCCAGAACAAGTAGAAGACGTTGTTCCTAAAATTGACGCTTTCGAACCTGATTTCGCAATTTTCATTAGCCCAAACCCAGGAGCTCCTGGACCAGCTAAAGCAAGAGAAATGTTATCTGCTAAAGATATCCCTGCTATTATCATTGGTGACGCACCTGGTAAAGGTAAGAAAGATGAAATGGACGAACAAGGTCTCGGTTACATTATCGTGATGTCTGATCCTATGATTGGTGCAAAAAGAGAATGGTTAGACCCAACTGAAATGGCTATTTTCAACTCAGACATCTTAAAAGTACTTGCAGAAACTGGTGCATTAAGATTAGTTCAAAAAACCATTGATGCTGTAATTGCTCAAGCTGACGCTGGAGAAGCAATCGAATTACCAAAACTCATAGTCACTGCTGAAAAAGCTGCAGAAGCTGGTGGATTTGCTAACCCATACGCAAAAGCAAAAGCTATCGCTGCTTATGAAATGGCAGGATCCGTTGCTAACTTAGATATGAAAGGTTGTTTCATGACAAAAGGTTTCGAAAACTTCATCCCATTAGTAGCTGCTGCTCACGAAATTGCTGCATGTGCTGCTAAATTAGCACAGGAAGCAAGAGAAATCGAAAAAGCTAATGATACTGTTTTAAGAACCCCTCACATGAAAGAAGGAAATCCAGGTTGTAAAACAGATCTTATCAGTAAACCTCAATAGGTTTACTATTTTTTTTTAAAAAAAGTTTAAAAGAAAAGAAGTTTTTAAACCACTTTTCTTAGCAATACACTTGTATTGTTAGAGTTTCCTATTGGAAGCAACATTACCTCTTTATGGAATCCTCTGAGGATGGTATCGGTTAATGGAGCATAAAGGATGGCTCTCATACCACTGTATGTTCTAACAAGAACAGGTGTTTTTTCATCAACGATTTCCCAAACATTCGAAAATACTCTTTCTTTAGGTTCGGCAAATGCTGCCACCATTAGTATGTCATAATCAATGTCTTTGAGGGTTGTTTCGTCTCCGACTATTATTTCTATGCCGTCATCAAGGCCCAATTTTTTTATGACTTTCCTGGACAATTCCGCAACATCTTCCTGGATTTCGATACCGATACATTTGCAGCCGAATTTCTGTCTGAACAATATCAAAGTCAATGGCAAAGGACCGCTTCCAACAAAGACAAAGGTTTTGTCTTCATGCCAATGTGCCAATTTGGATTCATTGGTGAGCAAACCCTGATATCTTTCATAGAAATGAAACTTGTCTAGTGTTGCATGAGGGTCATCTGACTCAATTATTTCCAGTGCATTGTTTGTTTCCAGTCTGGCACCGATATACAAATAGAATTTTCTGATTAGTTTTAGAGCCTTATTCATCTTTTCATCATCTAGGATGTGTTTTGCTGAATCAAAGTCTATTGTTTCGTCATGTGCAATAACTTCAATTTCATCCAATAATGCGGTAACTTCATCTAAATCAACATCATTTAAGGAAGATATGTCATCTAAAGAGTCGACACCATAATTTTCTAACTTATTAGCAATTTCTTCTATTTTTGGCCAATATTTCCAGCAACTCATTTTAATCACTATGAAATGATATAAACTTAATAGTAAATAAGCTTTTAGTTTTTCTAAAATTAAAATTAATAATAATCTCTCTTAGAGTATTAAAAATTCCTTTTTTAAAAAAATATAATTCAAAAATCTTTTTTTAAATTATCTATTTGGAAACATAGATAATTTTTACCCGGTTAGAAATAACTAATTATATTAATGGAAAAACTCAATAGGTTATCATGAAAGGAATTATTGGCGCGATTGCAGGGGATATCATAGGTTCTCCTTATGAGTTTAATCCAATTAAAACTAAAGATTTTTCCTTGTTTTCAAAAAGATCTGAATTTACTGACGATACAGTGTTAACATTGGCTATTGCAAAGTGGTTATGTGAAGATAAGGATTCAACTCGTGTTTTAATTAACAATCTGCAGGATTTGGGAAATGCATATCCTGTAGCCTATGGTGCAAGCTTCACTTCTTGGTTAAGGCAGGATTCACCTAAACCTTATGACAGTTGGGCAAACGGATCAGCCATGAGGGTCTCTCCCGTTGCATGGGTTGGAGATTCATTAGAAGAGGTTCAAAGACTTGCCAGAATGTCAGCAATTGTTTCCCATGACCATCCCGAAGGAATTAAGGGCGCTTTATCTACTGCAGATGCCATATATCTGGCCAGAATAGGAGCCAATAAGGATGAGATTAGAGACCACATTGAACTTAGGTACGGTTATGATTTAAGCCGCAGCGTTGACGAGATAAGGCCGACCTATTCTTTTGATGTTTCTTGCAAAGGCAGTGTTCCGGAGTCTATAATCTGTTTTTTAGATGCCAATGACTTTGAGGATGCTGTTAGAAATGCCGTTTCACTTGGTGGTGATGCCGATACGCAAGCTGCCATTGCAGGAAGTATTGCTTCAGCTTATTGGGATGTTCCTAAAAATATTTCATATAAATCCATTCATCGTTTGGATTATTGGCTTTTGAATGTTTTCATCGATTTTGAAGAGAAATTTATGAACGAATTTTAAGGCTTGTTTTTCTTTTCTAACTTTTTCAATTGGTTCATGAACCTTTCATCATAGTTTTTAGCCACGTCTTCGTATTTGTTCCATATTCCGATGGCGGTTTCTGGAATGACATTACGCTTATCTTCACTGAATTTGGTGTATGTGTGCATCATCTCTTTTGAATCGGAAATCAGGACCTTTACAAAGGGAATATCTGCTTTTTGAATGTTAATGTTCGCATCTTCAAACATTTTAATAATGTCTACTTCCTCATTGTTGATGTAACATGTTGGTGAAGCCAAAATATTAACTCTTAAGCCACGCCTCCTCTTGAATGCATTAACCAATGCCTTGCCTTCGCCTTCAAATAGGAAGCCTATCCTCATGTTTATTGAAGATTTTGCCCTATTGATGATTTCCACTTCCTGATTGATGATTTTTTCAACGCCGTATATTCTCCAGATAGGTGCTTGAACTTGACTCATTCCGTTTTCATATATGTTTGTCAAACGGGATATTGCATCATCTATTTCTCCGTTAATCCGTTCCTTTTCACGATTCAAAACTTCAACTGGAGATTTGACGTTATATGTCAGTGGCCTTCCGTCCTCAACGTCAATAAAGTTCTTTTTATACAAACCTTTCAACACATCATAAATTTTGCTTCTGGGAATTCCGGACTTTTCAGAAATTTCTGTTGCATTTGATGAAATTAGAGAAGTAAGTGTAACGTAAGCCTCAGCTTCATACATTGTCAGTCCCATTCCTTTAAGTACAGTTATATTTTCATCCATGATGATACTATGTTTTGGGAGCATATAAATGTTACTTTTCACCCTTGAATAGTGACAATATCTTTATATATGATTTATTTCAAACTAGGATTAACAATTATTTAGGAGATATGATTATGTCAAACGAAAGCTTAGATATGTTTTGTTATCAATGTTCCCAAACCGCTAAAGGTACTGGATGTACCGTAAGCGGAGTTTGCGGCAAAAAACCAACCGTAGCAAGATTACAAGATAACTTGATTTTTACCATGAAAGGTATTAGTGCATACAACTACAATGCAAATGTTTTAGGAAAATTCAATCCTGAAATAGATGCATTCTTGACTAAAGGACTATACACCACATTAACCAATGTCAACTTTGATGCAGGCGACTTGGTTGATTTAGCTTTGGAAGCAGGTAAGGTAAGTGTTGATGTAATGAGATTGCTCAAAGATGCACACATCGAAGCATATGGTGAACCACAGCCTGTTGAAGTTAGTGTAGGTGCACAGGAAGGGCCTGCAATTATCGTAACCGGCCATGACTTAAAAGCTTTAGAAGAATTGTTAAAACAAGTTGAAGGGACTGACATTAAAGTTTACACACATTCAGAAATGTTGCCTGCTCACGGATATCCTGGTTTAAACAAATATGAAAACTTGGCAGGCCAACTCGGCGGAGCATGGCACGATCAAAGAACAATATTTAAAAAATACAATGCAGCAATTGTTGGAACCAGCAACTGTGTACTGCCTGCATTAGACTCATACAAGGAAAGAATGTTCACAATGGATGTAGCAAAACTTGAAGGAGTAAAAACTGTTGAAGATTATGACTTTTCAGAAGTTATTGAATGTGCAAAATCTTTAGGAGGCCTTGAAGCAGAAGAACTAACCACCATCACAACTGGTTGGAGTGCAGGAGCTATTGTAGAACATGCAGATGCAATTAAGAAATTAGTTGAAGAAGGTAAAATAAGAAGATTCTTTGTTGTAGGGGGATGTGACAAGGCAGCAAAACACAATGATTACTATAGGGAATTCGTAGCCAACTTGCCTGAAGACACAGTAATTTTAACATTGGCATGCGGCAAATACAAATTCAATGATCTGGACTTGGGAGATATTGAAGGAATTCCAAGATTGCTCGATGTAGGTCAATGTAACGATACAATTGTTGCAGTTGATGTAGCTGTTGCATTATGCGAATTATTTGACATGGAATTAAATGAATTGCCGTTAACAATTGTTCTCAGTTGGATGGAACAAAAAGCTGCAGCAGTTCTCTGGGCATTGTTATACCTTGGAAAAACAGACATGTGGATTGGACCTGTGCTTCCTGCATGGGCAAATGAAGACATCTTAAATGTCTTGGTTGAAAACTATAACTTGACTCCAACAACTGGAGATGCAATAGCAGATATAAAAACAATTATGGGGGAATAACTCATGAGAGGGGATATTATGGCAAAAGCTCTTGATATCCAAAAATTAGTAGACTACCAATCAGGCACTGTTGTCAGCCGCGAAGTAATCAAAAAAGAGTTAGGAACAGTCACATTCTTTGCCTTTGATCAAGGTCAGGGATTGTCTGAACACTCCGCTCCATTTGATGCAATGGTTCAAGTAATCGATGGTGAAGCAGAAATCACTATTTCCGGTGAAAAGCACACTGTTAGGGCAGGTGAAATTATCATAATGCCTGCAAATGAGCCACATGCACTTCAAGCTGAAAACAGTCATTATAAAATGATTTTAACCATGATTAGAAGTGATTAATTTCATTTTATTTTTCTATTTTTTCCACCAAACCATTATCCAATCGGCTTTATCTTTTTCATTGAATAATTTTCCGTTTTCATCTTTCACGAGAACTTCATCTAAATATTTAACGAGTTCCTCTTTTTGACTATCTGAGTATAAATCAAGCCTAAACTTGCCATTATTCATAGCATTTTCAATGCTGTCATATATTTTGTAGTTTTTAAGGTCAAAACGTTCAATATTTGCATAGATTCCCATATTGAACAGTATATTAAAGAAATAATCGTAATCTGGGAAATCTTCTGTTTGTATGCCGAGCCTTTTATCAAAGTCTTTTTCCAATTTTTTGTTTTCAGGCCCAAAAATGGTTATGAAAACATACTTGTTGGCAATTTTATTTAATTCGCTCAACACTTCTTCAATCGGAATGATTCCATTTAAAGACCTTGAACAAACGACAACATCAACGTCCCCAATGTCATCATAAGCGATTTCTTCAATCGGTTTTAAAATTGTTTCAATATTTGAAATTTTATTGTCTTCTGCTCTTTTTTCTAAGTATTCAAGCATTTTAGGTGATGAATCGATACCAATTACCTTTTTAACTCTTTTAGCTATTGGTATTGTAACGGATCCCTCGCCGCATCCAACATCTAGAACAGTATCGGTTTCATCAAGGATTAATTTATCAAATAGTGCAGTCTGATAATCTTCATTTTTTGTTCTTTTGTAAAATCCTGGAGCGGCATCATCCCAATTCTTGTTAACTTTCCCGGCGAGTCTTTCGGCCCAAAAACTTGCCCAATCAACATCATTCGGGTTTTCTATACATTGTTTCATATGATGGTCCTCCCTTCCAGAACATTCATGTAATCTTCATAATTTTCTTTTAATAATTCAGGAATGTTAAGTTCATATGGGCATTTGTCAACGCATTCATAGCATTCGACACAATCTAGGGTTTTTTTCATTATCCCTTGAGTTCTTTCGTCCATATTCGGTTCGGTTGGAAAACGCCTAATCCATAGGGACATTCTTGCGCACAAACTGATGTTAATTTCTTCAGGGCAAGGCATGCAGTAAGCACATCCTCTGCAGAAGTTTTCTCCAAGTTCATTTTTATCATTTTCAATGGCATTTTTAAGCTCATCATCTAAAATAGTATTCTCATCATATGATAAGAATTCATTTAACTCTTCGAGTTTCTGAATTCCCCAAATAGGCAAAACATTATCAAATTGGTTGATGTATGCAAAACTTGCTTTGGAATTTTTTAGCAAGCCTCCTCCCATCGCTTTCATTGCAATAAAACCAACATCTAATTGCCTACATTTTTCAACTAATTCAAGCTCTTCTTGGCCACTTAAATAAGAAAATGGATATTGCAATGTTTCATAAAGGCCGCTATCTAATGCTTCATGGGCATGAGTGATTTTATGGGTAGTAATTCCAATATGCCTTACCATTCCTTTGTTTTTAGCTTCCAGCATTGCCTTAAATAATTCATCATCGGCTTTAGGAACAAATGAGATATTATGGAATTGATACAAATCCAGATAATCTGTTTTTAAACTTTTAAGGGATGTCTCTAAATCACTCCAAAAATCTTCTGTAGTTTCTGCGCCGGTTTTACTTGCAAGATAAATACTTTCCCTAGGCACATCTTCAAAGGCGTTACCTATTTTTTCCTCACTATCTGTATAAAAGTGGGCAGTATCATAAAAATCAATTCCGTTTTCATATGCGGTTTTCAATATTTCAATGGAATCCGCCATGTTCCTTCTCTGTATTGGCAGTGCTCCAAAACCATTTTTATTAACTTCCAGGTTTGTTTTTCCAAGCCTCATTTTATCATACCCATATAATTCTTAATCTTTATATATCTTCAATTAAATAAATAATATTACTTATTTTTATAAATGAATTGATTATTGTGATGATTAAATGAATGATTTAGAAAAGATTATCTATAAACATGCTTTACTCAATGCAGCAAAACATAAAGGATCTGCTAATCCGGGTGCTGTAATGGGTTCAATCATGTCAAATGAACCTGAACTTAGAAGCAGGGCAAAAGAAATAGGTCCAATGTCTGGTAAAATTGTAGCACAAGTTAATGCATTATCTCCAGAAGAACAGAAAACTGAAATGGAGAAATTAGGTGTGGAAGTCCAAGAGAAAAAATCTAAAGCAAAAGAAGTGGGCTTACAAGAACTTCCCGGCACTCATGAAAACATTGTATTGAGATTTGCTCCAAATCCAAGCGGACCGCTACATATTGGACACTCCCGTGCAGCTGTACCGAATGCGGAGTATGTAAAAAGACATAACGGTAAATTAATTTTAAGAATTGAAGATACTGATCCAAAAAGAGTATTCGAACCTGCTTATGAAATGATTCCTGAGGATTTGGAATGGTTAGGAGTTAAAGCAGATGAAATAATCTATCAATCTGATAGATTTGAAATTTATTATGATATTGCTCGCCAATTAATTGAAAAAGGGGCAGCTTATATGTGTACCTGTGATGGAGCAGCATTTAAAGAGCTGAAAGACAACTGCAAACCTTGCCCATGTAGAGATAACTCTGTTGAAGAGAATTTGGAATTGTGGGAAAAATTCGATACAATGGACGTCGGTGAAGCAGTGCTCAGAGTCAAAACTGATATCAATCACAAAAATCCTGCAATTCGTGATTGGGTTGCAATGAGATTGGCCGATGAAGAACATCCAAGATTAGGTACAAAATATAGGATTTATCCAATGATGAACTTTTCAGTATCAGTAGACGACCATTTAATGGGATTGACTCATGTTTTAAGAGGAAAAGACCATTTGGCAAATACTGAAAAGCAAAAATACTTATACGACCATATGGGATGGGATGTGCCTGAATACATCCATTATGGTAGGTTAAAAATGGAAGACATTGCACTCAGTACTTCAAAAGCTAAAGAAGGTATTGAAAACGGTACTTATAGTGGATGGGATGACCCTAGACTTGGTACTTTAAGAGCAATTGCAAGAAGAGGTATTCAAGCTAAAACAATCTATGATTTAATAATTGAAATAGGCGTTAAAATGGCCGATTCTGCAATCAGCTGGAAGAAAATATATGGTCAAAACCGCAATTTCCTGGAACCGATTGCAAACAGATATTTCTTCTGTGAAAACCCTCAATTAATCACTGTTGAAGGTTATGAAGACGGCAAAGTCGATATTGAAAGACCTTTGCATGCAGACCACATGGACAGGGGAAATCGTCACTTGCCGTTTGATGGAAGCGCTTATCTTGCCCAAGCCGATATCAATGATGGAATATTCAGGTTGATGGATGCTGTTAACGTCAACATCAAAGGTGAGGAAATAATTTATCATTCCACTTCATTTGAGGATGCAAGAAGCGTTAAAGCCAGAATAATCCAATGGGTTCCGGTTGAAGATAATGTAAATGTTAAAATAGTGATGGATGATGCATCAACTAAAACAGGTCTTGGCGAAGGTGCACTCAAAGACTTGGAAGTTGGAGACATTGTTCAATTTGAAAGAGTTGGATTTGCACGTCTTGATGAAATAACCGATGAAGAGTTAATTTTCTACTTTGCACATAAATAGGTGTAAAAATGACAATGTTTACAAATGGATTTTCAACACTTCAAATGCCGGAAGATTTTGAGGCGATTAATGCAAAAGATGAATTTACAGAATTATATTTAGTAAATACTAAAATTCCAATGTCCATTAAATTTTCAACTACTCCCACCCTCGTAGGACTTCCAGATATTAAAGCAGACATCGAAAGGAATGTAACTGCTAATGAGAGGATAAATGTAATCGGCTCTGACTTCATGCTAATAAATGATAAGATCTATTATGTTATCATCACTTCTTTTTCAGATGGTGAAAATCAAGTCAGAAGAAACGAATTTTTATATGTGGAAGACAATAATCTCTATATTTTCGAATTCACATATCCTTATGCGGATAGGGATTTGGATGATTTTTATCTAAACATTATCCGTTCTTTAAAAATTAGTGTGCCGAAATATATAGTTGAAAATGGTGAATATAGGATTAATAATGAAGAAAAATAGTGTAAAAAAAGATATAATTAATATATCTTTTTAACATCACTTGCTTTAATTTTAATATCTTTACGTCTGTATCTGACAGAGATGTCATCACCGTTAATAGCATAGACTTGACTTGAATAAGTTTCCCCGTCATGGTTGAAGATGATTTCATCTCCTTTTCTAAGAACAGCTTCACTGTTATTGATTTCTATTTTAATGCTGTCTCTTTCAGGTTTATTTTTAATTTCCCCTACTTTAGGTTTTGCCATTTCAGGTTCTGGTGAATTCTTAGCCAAATTAAATACGCGTCTTGTATTTGCTTGCCTTAATTGTTGATCATGATATTCGTCATAGGTGTCATATTCGGCGTGTGTCTCATTGATGATAGGCTCGTATTCCTCATATTCATTGACATTTCTAATGAATTCTTCTTGAATTTCATCTTGAGGAGTTTCAGAAGTTTCACTAACAAATCTTCCTTTGACATCTTGGAAAAATCTAGATCCAGTAATTTTATTTTTAACTTTATCTATGTCTTTCCTGTAATCTAAATCCATGTTGTCTGGTTCTTTTGCTTCACCGAATATGTTAGCATCATCA
The DNA here is from genome assembly GCF_017539065.1 of Methanobrevibacter sp. GTDB lineage: Archaea > Methanobacteriota > Methanobacteria > Methanobacteriales > Methanobacteriaceae > Methanocatella. Next base: position 43,459 of record NZ_JAFYHP010000014.1, on the reverse strand, counting down.
ATTGAAGCTCCTAATTCGTAATCTTTATTTTTATCAACTTTACTTGGTGTTTTAAGAGAAGGTTCAGATATTTCTGCTGTTTTTTCAGGGGTTAATACAACTTCAGAAATGCTTTCCGCTTCTTCATTACTTTCTTCTGAAGCAACTGGGGATTCGCTTTCCTCTGGTTCAGAAGAATCATTGATTAAATCACCAATAGTTTCAGTTTTCTCTTCGTTGATAACTTCTTCTATTAATGGTTCTGGAGTTTTATTTTTGATACTTTCTTTAATTTCATTTAATTCAGTATCAACTTCATCCTTTTTGATAGTTTGGGATTCTTTTTCTCTTTCACTATCTTTTCTTTTAGATTCTTTAATCAGTTCATCAATAGTAAATAAATCTTTTAATTCACTTGTATCTTTGTTATTTTGAGTCATAATATCCATCTGGCTTTGTTTAATTGGTTCTTGAAATTTTTCAACAGTATTATCATAATTAATAAGTACTTGATTTGCAGAGTGGTATTCATATTTTGCAAAGTCGCTATTTTCAACTTCCGGAACAATGTAATCATCATTTCTACTTTTTGTTTCAGTACTTTTTCTAAATAAGTTAAGGTTGTGTTGTTGTTTAGGAATATTTGGGGATAAACTACGAGGAGCATTTCTTTGAGAATTATTATTGTTTTTGTTAATTTTTTCTTTACCAAGAGTTAATACTTTATCAATGCTTTCTGTACTTGGGAGTATTGACCCTTCTTCATGCTCTAATTCATTGCCTCTATAGTGTAGTCTAACACCTAGTATGGCTATTGCGGCAATTATCGCAATAGTTATCCAAATCAAAATAGTTATTAAAATCATATTTCCAACCCTTATTTAGTATGTATATATTTATGGAATATTCAATAATTTAAATATTTTCATAGTTTAAATGTTTAGTATTAATTTTTTTAGTTAAATTATTAAGGCGCCTTGATATTTGATTACAATTTATTTTCCTTCATTATCCTCGGTTTGCATTGATTTTAATCCTATAATTGTTTTTTAAAGAATTTTAATTTTTAAAGTATTTTTCATTAATCATTCATTTTATATATTCCAAAAATAATATATAAATTAGATTAATATTTATGAGGATTAATCATGGTTGTTAAAATTAATGAGAACTATCTAAAATTGAAAAGCAGTTACCTTTTTGTGGAGGTAGCTAGAAGAGAACGAGAATTTATAAAAAATAATCCTGATGCTGATGTAATTAAAATGGGTATTGGGGACGTAACCAAACCATTAGTCCCGGCAGTAATAGAAGCGTTTAGAAAAGCAGTTGATGAAATGGCTGATGGAGAAACATTCATGGGATATGGTCCGGAACAAGGTTATGAATTTTTAGCTGAAGCTATTATCAAAAATGACTATGAAAAATATGGAATTTCATTAGATACTTCAGAAGTGTTCATCAGTGATGGGGCTAAATGTGATACTGGTAATATTCAAGAAATCTTTGGAATTGATAATAAAATCGCGGTAACCGACCCGGTATATACCGTTTATGTGGATACTAATGTAATGGCTGGAAGGACTGGTGAAATGGGTGATGACGGAATGTATGAAGGTTTAACCTACCTTAAATGTAATGCAGAAAACGGTTTCATTCCAGAATTGCCTGCAGAATCAGTAGACATTATTTACTTATGTTATCCGAATAACCCAACAGGTACTACTTTAACCAGAGATCAACTTAAGGTATTTATTGATTATGCAAAAGAAAACAAAGCAATAATATTATTTGATTCAGCTTATGAAGCATTCATCACTGAAGATGATGTGCCTCACAGTATCTATGAAATTGAAGGTGCAAAAGAAGTAGCTATTGAATTTAGAAGTTATTCAAAAACTGCAGGATTTACTGGAACCCGTTGTGCATACACTGTTGTTCCTAAGGAATTGATAGGATATGATAGTGAAGGCAATGAAGTTGAAATCAATCCGTTATGGAATAGAAGGCAAACCACTAAATTTAACGGAGCATCTTATCCTGTTCAAAGAGCAGCTGAAGCAACTTACTCTGAAGAAGGTCAAAAACAAATTCAGGAAGTAATCGATTACTACATGGAAAATGCAAAAGTCATCCGTGAAAGCTTAACTGACATCGGCCTTGAAGTTTATGGTGGTGTAAGTTCACCGTATATTTGGGTAAAAACTCCAAACAACATGGATTCCTGGGACTTCTTTGACATTTTATTAAATGAAGCAAATGTAGTTGGTACTCCAGGTTCAGGATTTGGTCCAAGCGGTGAAGGATACTTAAGACTCACTGCATTCAATACATTGGAAAATACTGTTGAAGCTATGGATAGAATTTCAAAATTAGAATTTTAGGTGTTATAATTGAAAACTATAGAAAAACCAGTTGAAATTGAAGAAGGAGATTCATTCAAAATACTCCTATCTAAATATGGTGCTCTAGCTTTAGACAAACAAGAAAATTTGTCAGAATTGATTGGCGAAAAAGTTGGAGAGTTAGATATTGAAAAAGGAGAACTCAAATTTGAGGATATTATTTTCCAAGTTCAAATTTTAGGATTTTTCATGCAGGAATCAAAACAATGGTCATGGGCATGGGATAATGAGGAAATATTTGGTGAAAAGTTAATTAAATCCGCATTGCAAATCAAAACAATCGGAGAAGAATTTGAAATTCCGGAATTCACAACTCCTATGTTGAATGCTACTTATGATGATTGCCATACATTGGCAATGACTGCAAGTTCTATTCTAGCTATGGATGCATATTATGCAGTATCAGAAGAAGGCTTGGATATTTTTGTAGCCATTAAATCAGATTTAATTAAAGAAAACGATTCCCCTAAAAAATTCAGAGACACTTTTTATACTTTCCAAAAGAATTTCAATATTTATCCAAAGATTGCATTTGAATCATATACAAAACTTAAGGGATATGGATTCAAACCACATGACGATTTTGCACTTGCAAAAATCGGTGAAGCACGTGTGATGGCAGGGTATACCGAAAGAGGAAACATAACTCGTCTTTTAATATTCGGTGACGATGAGAGGTGAGGATATGGATTCTGATTTAGTTGAAGAAATTGAATTTATGATAGATTTGTTGACTAAATCAGGATTTTTTAGTGTTAGTGAAATCATAGAAATATTGGAAGACCAATTTATTGATGAAGAAATTGATTTTTCTAAATTTGATATTTCATTAAATGATTCATCTAACAATAATTTCTCTAAACTGGAACATGCATTTACAAATCTTGCTGAAGAGGATATTGTAGCTATTCATAATTGTGGTTATGATATTGAAGAAGGCGTTAGTGATGCATTTGAATTGCATGTTCATCTATTGAATAATAAATATGAAGCTCGGGGATTTTGCTTTTACACATTTGAAGATGTGGAGGACGGAATTTTTGAAAATATATTAAAAATCACCTTCGGGGATTTTGCAAATAATGAAGATAACGCTTTAGAAATAGGAAAGACAGTTTCTAAATATTTAAAAGATGAAGGTTTCACTATTATTTGGGACGAAACCATTAACAACCAAATTGAGATTAATCCTTTCAAATGGGATAAATCGTATAATGATGAAAAAGAATATGAGATTGAAGGAGCATATGAAGCTTTTATAGCTAACAGGTGTTAAAATGAATACAAGATCTTTAAAATTAATCCGTGATGTAATTATTAATTCAGGTAAATGGACTTCAATAGAAATAGCCCAAGATTCTATTTATATAGAGTTTAAGGATATTGAACTCGGAAAACCTAAAGGAGATGAGGGATTGTCTTTAACCGCTCGCTTTGCGGAAGATTCATTTTTTACAATTTTTTACAATAACATCTGGGACATTGATTTTTTATCAAGATACGATTTTAAAAACCAATTACTTAGTGAAGAGATATTCTTTAAAGTTGAAGATATGCATTTCATTGATTTTGAATATTTAAATAACTTTTTCCATGATTACAAAAGTGAAAAAACAATTACAAATATCGAAGATTTCAGTATTCACAACATCCGTAACGATTTTTTCATGTTGGTCAAAACTAAAGAAGTTGCATTTGTAGTTGGTGCAAATCAGATGGATTTCTTCACACCTTTTGAAAGGCTTGATGATGCATCTCTAAGAGAGCTTTCAAATGAATGGATGATGTATTTTTTAACTTATCATCAAAAACGTAATTTAATTAAGGATCCGATGTGTGAGAATCATCCATTGATGTATCCTAAAAAATAATTTCATGTAATTTTAAATGTTCAGAAAAATTAGTTTAATAGCTATTAAAATTAGAATTTTTCTTAAATGCTATTAAATTTATAGTCTTATTTTTAATTTAATGGTTTATTTTTGGAAATCTTACAAAAACTTTTTAATAGATTAATGACATAATATTATTGTTATGGAAATTTAACAATTTTCACAATTGATTTTAAGGAGTTATTAAATGACTTGTAGTATTTTAGTTGGTGGAGCATGGGGGGATGAAGGTAAAGGAAAATGTATTACTTACCTTTGTGATGCTGATAAACCAGATATTATCGCTCGTGCAGGTGTTGGACCAAATGCAGGACATTCTGTTGAATTCAACGGAGAAAAATATGGTTTAAGATTAACCCCATCAGGCTTTGTACATACTGATGCTAAACTCATGATTGGAGCGGGAGTTTTAGTAAATCCAGATGTATTATTTAATGAATTTGAAAACTTAAAGAAATATAATGTTAAAGAAAGAATGTGCATCGACCCTAGATGTGCTATTATTACTGAAGATCATTTGAACAGAGATAAATCATCAGAATATTTATCTAAAAAAATTGGAAGTACCGGTTCAGGATGCGGACCTGCAAATTCCGATCGTGTATTGAGAACCATCGAATTAGCAAAAGATATTCCGGAACTTGAAGAATACATTACTGACGTATCTTTAGCATGTAATGAAGCTATTGATAATGGTGAAGAGGTATTTATTGAAGGGTCACAAGGTTTTGCACTATCCCTTTACTATGGAAGTTATCCATATGTAACTAGTAAAGATACTACCGCATCAACTTTCGCAGCTGATGTTGGTGTTGGACCAACTAAAGTCGATGAAGTCATCAATGTATTCAAATCTTATATTTCTCGTGTTGGAGAAGGACCGTTTCCAACTGAAATGACTCAAGAAGAAGCAGAAAGTAAAGGTTTAGAAGAATATGGTGTTGTAACCGGACGTCGTAGAAGAATCGGTTACTTTGACATGGAACTTGCAAAAGAATCATGTAGAATTAATGGTGCAACCCAAATCGCTTTAACATGTGTTGATAAGTTATTTGATTGTGCTCGTGTACAAAACTACGATGAATTGTCTGCTGAAACTAAAGCTTTCATTGATGATATTCAAAATGAAACTGGCGTGCCAGTAACTATTATTTCTACTGGGCCAGATTTAAAAGATACTATCGATTTAAGAAAAGAATTATTATAATTCTTTTTTTCACCCTTTTTTTTTAAAAATAATTAATAACTGCATTCATCAAAATGCGCTTTCATTTTCAAGTAAAACTCTTCGCTTGTAAAGTCAAAATTCGTATTAAATGATTTATAAGCTAAATTGCAGTCGTTTTCTAAATTGAATTCAAAATCAGGTTTCGCATTGAATAATTTTTCAAAACAGATTTCTGGATATTGTGGAAATGGCACTTCATCAAATGTAATCTTTTTTAATGTCATATCCATAGCGCAAGACAGTACAGTTAATTGAAGGGCTGTTGCATAGGCGTCATAATATTCGTTATAATCTAAATTCACTTCAAAATAAATCATGAAATTAATCATTACATGTGAAACCCAAATTAGGGAATTCGGTTCAAATCTTTCTAATTGCAAATCTGTGAAACTAAAAATTAGATCTTCTAAATCTTTTTCATTATTGTCTTCACAATATTTAACAAATTCCTTAAATGAGTAATTTGAGAGATATTTGATGTAAGCATCCTTTATTTCATCATCACATTGATATTTGGAAATCTTTTTTAAGTCTTTTCGTTTTAATATTCGAGGATAAGTAAACATAGCAATCAATTAATTATAATTTTTTTATCCTATTTGTATATTAATATTGTTATAATTTCTGATATTTCGTGTTACTATACTATTATAGTCTCTGATTAAATTAGATATAATTATTGATTGGTTTTGTTAGAAATAACAGATTTACAATTTATACGCACTGGAATGTGCAAATCTAATAGATGAAAAATAAATGACTATAAAAATTAGTTCACATTAATTTTAAACTTAAAAAATAAAAATAATAAGGAGTTTAATCCTTATTTTTTAACTTTTACAGTCTTTTTAACAGTATCTTTAAGATAAGTTGCTTTATAGGTGACTTTTTTACCTACTTTAAGATTTTTAAAATCATATTTCGGAATGGTTACTTTTGCAACACCTTTTTTGTTGGTTTTTGCATAATATTTTTTACCATTAAATCTGAAAGTGACTTTTTTATGTTTAAGTGCTTTCTTACCTTGTTTAAGAGTAGCTGTTAATTTTAGTTTAGCAGATTTTTTAACATTAACTGATTTAAGAGAGACTACATGTTTTACTGTTATGTAGAAAGAAGAGCGTACACTGAGTTTAGGGAATCTCACCTCAACCTTATATTTGCCCGGTTTTAATGTAATTTTGAATTTGGCTACACCATTTTTATTTGTTTTTCCTGTAGCTATTTTTTTACCTTTTATTCTGAATTCATATTTTGCATATTCATAGAATTCGGATGGACTGTATGAAACAGTGACTTTACAGTATGATCCTGCATGATAGTATACTTTAAGATGTTTTTCATAATCAATTCGAGTGACACCATATTCATCTTCATAATTACCATCATAGTCGTCTTCATATTCATATTCTACACAATTTGGATCGCAGTATACTCCACCATCAGTAGTTGCGCTTCTTTTATTGCACCATTCAAATCTGGTGTTATACGCTTCCCCTTCATACATTGCTCCACCATGACTTGCCTCACAATAGGAGAATGTTGAATTATATACGGTAGAATCGTATGCACCCCCACCATTTTCAGCAATGCAGCCTGAGAATGTACAGTTGATTGCAGTTCCATTATACATCGCACCACCGTTTTCAGTTGCTGTACATTGCATGAAGGTACAGTTTATTGCATCAGCTTTATATATTGCCCCGCCGTTGGTTGCTTTACCGTAGGCAAATATTATATTCTCAAGCACTACATGCGCCCCATCTTCAGCAACTATTATTCCAGATGATCCTTTAGCATTTAATGTAGTATTAGTGCCAGTTCCCCGAATGGTTAAGTTTTTATTAACTGTGATTGGAGAGCCGGAACCTTCATATGAGCCGTCAAGGATAATCCTATCTCCATCAGAAGCTGCATCTACCTTAGTTTGTATGGCATTGAAAGTTTTTTCATCAACAAGAAAATCCTCTGATAGCAGGTCACTGTCTTGTGCTACGCTAAGTTTCTCATAAATGACAACTTCTTCAACATCATCTGTATCTGTAAGTTCGTCGGCATTGTCAATATCTGCTGCACTAACAGTCGATATTAGACAAATGGCAACTAACAAAACAAATAGTATGTATTTTTTGTTTAACATATGAAAAACCTCGTTATTGTAATTATGATATCTTTAAATTAAAGTATATAATATTTAATATCTTAAAAAATTGAAGTTAAAAAAATCAAATAAGGGTGTTTTTGTATTTAGAAAATATTAATTTCATACAAAAACAGGTTTGGCTAAAAAAGTATAAAAAGAGAAAAGGTTTTCGAAATTTAGTCATTTGCTAAATTATCGAAATATCCTTGGATGAATACGACTGGGGTTCCTTTATCTCCAGAACCACTGGTTAAATCACATAATGAACCGATTAAATCGGTTAATACTCTTGGAGTGGTTCCTTCGGTAATCATTTGTCCAGTTAAATTTTCATCTTTTTGTTTAATTTCTTCTTTAATAGCTTCTTTTAATTCATCGCCTTTCAAATCAGCGAATTTATTGTCAGAAACATATTTTAATTTAATTTCATTTGGATATCCTATTAATCCACTGGTATGTGCAGGTGAAACAACAGGGTCAGCTAACTCCCAAATCTTTCCAACAGGATCTTTAAATGCACCATCCCCGTAAACCATTACTTCAATTTGTTTGCCGGTAAGGTCGATTAATCTTTTTTGTACTTCATTGACTAATGCGTCTCCTGTTTTTGGGAATAATTTTAATTTTTCTTCTGTTGCTTTGTTTGATCCAAGTAGTCCATATTCAGGATTAAAACCAGAGTCTCCAATAGGTTCAACTAAGACTTCATGTAATCCGTAGACATTAGCTCCTTCAGCTTTAAGAAATTTAGTGGTTTTTTCTCTGGTATGAATATCACATGTTAAAATGTCTTTGTTATAATCAAGAATGGTTTTTACATCATTAGAGAAGACAAATTCAACTTCACAGTCTTCAGCTTCAATTAATTCTCTGTAGAAATCAATCATATTAATTCCGGTAAATGGATGAATCCATGATCCGAAAGTTTCATAGTATTCTTCTTCTGTAATGACGCTTCCTAAATTATATTCACTTTTTTCTAAAATTTCTTCATCTAAGATACCGTTTCCCACTTCATCTGCAGGAAAAGAAGTTAATAATGTAATTTTATCCATTCCTCTTGCAATACCTTTCAAAATAATAGAAAATCTGTTTCTACTTAAAATAGGGTTTGTTACACCAATATTCTTAGATGGGAATTTATTTTGTAAATCTTGTGCAACATCATCAACAGTCACGTAATTTCCTTCTGAGATACCTACGACTGCTTCGGTAATCGCAACGATATCTTTGTCTTTAAATTCAAATCCTTCACTTTCTTTCGCTGCCATCAATGAATCTACAACTATAGTGGCCAAATCATCGTTTTCTTTAATAATTGGTGTTCTTATTCCGCGTACAACTGTACCAACACATCTCATTTTTTTTACTCCTAAAAACCATAATCGTTTGCTGGAAGTATAGTTCCAACAACCCATTTATTTTATATTCTTTTAATTATTTATATGTTAAGATTTTTTTTCATTATTTGAAAATCACTTATTAGCAAATTATTAATATTGTTTAAATTAAATAATTAAATGGAGGTATGAGTTTTGGATGGTTTTTTTTGGATGTCAACAATATCTTTTTTACAATTATTAATAGAAATTGCATTATTTTTAATTTTAACAGGTTTAGGAATTTTAATAATCAAAAAAATACCTAAAAGTACTCATAGGGTCTTCAATCCAAAGGAATATCTTCCGGAAGATGAAATTCATTCATTAATGCAGGTAGCCTACTTATCTTTAATGGCGGCATGTTTTATTTGTGTACTTTATATATTTACTTTTCAATCAATGGATTTTCTGTATTTTGCGGTATTGGACATTTTTGTATCTCTGTTCATTGCAATAACTGCAGATAAAAGTTCATGGTATCATAAACTATTTATTTTGTTGTTAGTTCCTTATGGATCTTTAACATTTATCTTATTTGGCGATTCTTTAATAGGATTATTGGATTTGATTCACATTCCAATAATGGTTTATTACATTAAGTATTATTATGATAAATTTAGGGAGTATACTGAAGCAAATAGTTTGGGGATTACAATTCTTTTGTTATTTACTATAGTTTTTATCAGTTCAATTAATACAATGTTTGTCGAGTCTAAAAATCCATTGGATGCTCTTGTTATGGTTTCTAATGCATTTACAAGTAATGGATATGCTGTTTTAGGAACTACTGTTCCGGGTAAAATAAATAGCGTAATATTGGTTTGGTCAGGATTCATTATTTCAGGTGTGGGTACCGCCACATTAACAATGGCGCTTTCAGCAAGACACTATAATGAGAAATTCGAACAGTTAAATAAAAAATTAGAAGAATTAGAAGAATTAATTGAAAAAAATAAAAATTAATTCATCTATGTCGTTTATTAAAAAATTTAGATTTCATCTAGAGAAAATGAACCTAAATTAAGCAAATCGAAAGTTAAAATTTCAGGAGCTACTGTAACTTTTCCAACTCCGGTTATTATTTTATAAGCTTCAAAAGCTTCAAGACAACCAATTAAATTTGGTGTAGGTCCAATAACTGGTGGAACTCCAGATGTCACTCCTTTTAAAGCTTCAATTGTTTCTTCATTTAATTCTTTTCCAACTGAAGGCAAATTAAACATTTCTTCATAAGTTTTTTCACTATTTGGTAAAAATACTGTAATTTGGCCCATAGTTCCATGAATTGCACCATGAATATACGGAATTCCTTTTTCTTTTGCTTTTCTAGACACAATCACTCTTGTCAAGACATTGTCCAGGGCATCGATTACAATGTCTGAAGTTTCAATAACCTTGTCAATGTTTGTCTGGTCAATGTGTTCATTAAATATGGTTGTTTTAACATAAGGGTTTATCAATCTTACCTTTTCGGCAGCAACTGAGCTTTTTTCAAGACCTAAATCAGCTATTGTCGCCAATGTTTGCCTATTTAAATTGGATAGGTCAAATGCATCTTTATCAACTAGAACAAGTTCTCCAATACCCATTCTTGCAAGCATTTCAATAGTTTCTCCACCGATTCCGCCGCAGCCGATGACAGTGATTTTGGCATCTTTAAATCTTTGTTGTTCGCTTCTTGTTACTATACTCATTTGACGGGAAGCTATTTCCCAGTATCCATCCCCGATGTATCTTGTTGGCATTTTTTCACCTAAATATTTCTTCTTAATTTTTGTAGTATTTCCATAAATGCGTCTAGTGCAATGTCATAGGTTTCCAGATCATGTCCCTTAATCAATCCACTTTCATAAATGGTGATTTTATCCAATTTGATTTTTTCACTAGACTCATAGTTAATTTCAGTTAACTGTTTTTTTGTATTCTCAAGGTTTATTGTAAATGGAAGTTGATATGAAAATGATCCGTTATCATAGTCGATACTAATGTATTCATTATCATCAATCTGCGATAAATTTAAAACAACTTTATCAAAACCTTGGCATTTTAATTCATCGTTGATTTGTTTAAATTTATCTTCACTTAAAACTTCCTTAATCTTATCAACTTCAACAATACCAATTTCTCCTAAATCTCTAACTTTCACGATTTCGCAGTCAGTATTGTCATAAATATAATCTTCGCAGCAACTAATCCTTTTGATTTTCTCATTAGTTGTTGGGGTATTTGTCGGGATTCTGGTTGCAAGACATGTTGTTGACCTTGAGTAAGCAATATCATGTTTATCAAGATATTCATGAATATCTTTTGAGGTTAATTTAGCTGCGATAAATGGTGTCTTAAATTTTTTTCCATAGGTTATTAGAATGCCAGGTCTATCGGCAACCAAATCACTAATGTTATTTCCATCACAGATGAAATCAAATCCATTTTCATGAGCTACCTTTTCGATTGTTGAATACATTAGATTACGGCATGTAAAACATCTTTTTGAACTGTTGGATAGAAATTCTTCATCTTCATAAAAATTGATATCAATTATTTCATGTTTGACTCCAAATGTTTCACAGGCATTTTTTGCATTTTCAATAAATCCAGTAGGCATTAAATGGTTGTCTACTGTTATTGCTAATGTGTCTTTTGCAACCTTGGAAGATAAATAGGTGATTAATGTAGAATCAGCACCACCGGAAAAACCAATGGCAACTTTTTTATCTTTTAAAATATTTTTGACATTATTAATTTTATCTTCTAAGCTCATTTTATCCCTTTAACCATTTAATGAGTAGTTATTATTCTAGGTGGTAATTTTAAAACTCATTAATATTTATGTTTTAATTATATTTTAGATTTTGGAGTTTCAATACAATTTTTGTAGATATGGAAAAATAATATAACAATAGTTATTTTTTCCATAAATAATCATAGTTTATATTAATATATAAATTTTTCTTGACATGTTAATGGTTCAATGGATAACTATGGAAGTGACTATTTACATGCGAAAAACATTATTTTAATATGCTTATACAAAGGTTTTTCATTCTTATTTAAATCTTATTTTGATTTATTCTCTATTTTTTTGCAATAACAACTAATATGTATTCATTTTCCTTTTTAAAGGCATTCACATGCTTAAAACCTGCATTCAATAAATATTTTTCTAATTCGGGAGCAGTATAGACTCTCATTCCTTCAACGGTAGCTAACCATTTTTCGTCATCAGGATGGGTCCCGTCAGTTTCCTGAGCAATCACGAATTGTCCGTTTGCTTTGATGATTCTAGAAACCTCTTTGAAGGTTTTGCCAATATCTGGCCAAAAATAAATTGTTTCAAATGCAGTAACCAAATCATAACTTCCATCATCAATTGGCATATCGATCACATTTGCTTGAATGACTTCACATCTTCCATTATCGACTGCAGACTGATTCCTTTTGATTGATTCGCCAACAGATACTTCAGAGTAGTCAAGCCCATCCACATTGTTTCTGGTCAATTTCAGGAATTTTTCAATATTAACTCCTCCACCACAACCGATATCAATTATTTTGTCATTTTCTCCAACGTCAATACATTCAAATGCAAATTCAGAGATTTCCTTGTGGTTTTCATTCATGTTTTTGATTGTTTGAATTCCTTCTTCGCCATGTGGCTTCATGCATTGGTCAATTTTTTCAGCTACCATAATCAAAACCTTTAATAATTTTTCAAATATATTTAATATTGGTGATATAATGGATAATAAAATTATTGCAATCATTATAGCAATCATTGTCATTGCCGTTGGTGCATTTTTCATTTTTGGGGGAAGTGGTGAAGAGGTAACAATAGGTTACTTGCCATCAGACCACGATGCAGCATTATTTGTTGCAGATGCACAAGGCAAATACGCAGAAAATGGAATTAACACAAAACTGGTCCAATTTAATAATGGTGGAGATTTGATGACCGCTATGGCCAGTGGTGATGTTGATGTAGGTTATGTTGGAATAACTCCGGTGCTATCTTCAATATCTAAAGGAGTTCCGGTTAAGGTAATTTCTGCCGCTCAAACAGAAGGATCAGGAATCGTTGTTGCAAAAGATTCAGGAATAAATTCAGTATCTGATTTGACCGGTAAAAAAATAGCAACTCCCGGTGAAGCTTCTATTCAACACATGTTGCTCACTTATTATTTAGAACAAAATGGAATGTCAATTAATGACTTAAAAGTTTCAGCTATGAAAGTTCCTTCAATGAATGATGCGTTAAAAACCGGTAAAATAGACGGAATGATTACTTTTGAACCATATGTTTCAATTGCTGAGAAAAATGGGGCTAAAGTATTGGTTGATTCTAATGATATTATTTCAAATCATCCATGTTGCGTAGTTGTTGCATCAGATAAGTTCATTGAAGAACATCCTAATGAAACTCAGAAAATATTGGAAATCCATGAAAATGCAACTGACTATATTAACAGTAATACTGATGAAGCAGCAACCTTGCTTCCAAAGGATATTGTTAGTGATGTTGAAGTTGAAAAATCTGCAATGGCAGGTTTCCCATTCATATCCGGTTTGGATGATGCTTATAAACAGCAAGTAATGGACTTTATGGATTTGGAAGTTGATTTAGGAGTTTTAAAGAAACCACTTTCTGAAGATCAAATTTTCTGGCAGGGTAGTTAATTAACTACCTATAATCTTTTTTTTACAAAATTTTTAAATATCTTAAGATATTAATTAAAATATAGGGGATTCAAATATAACAATTGTTAATCAAGTTAGTAGGTAATATATTTATAGCTTACTTGTAATATTAATAATTGTAATAATTCAAATTATTATATTGGTGAAAAAATGAATAAAAAAATTACATTTGTTTTAGTGTTAGCACTTGCAGCATGTCTTGTAATGGGTTCTGCTAGTGCAGGTCTCTTTGACTTTTTAGGTGGGGGAGATGACACTGTAAAAATAGGTTATTTACCTTCAGACCATGATGCTGCATTGTTTGTAGCAGATGCTCAAGGTTTATATGAAGATAAAGGAATTAACACAGAGCTTGTTCAATTTAATAATGGTGGAGATTTGATGACTGCTATGGCTAGTGGTGATGTTGATGTTGGTTATGTAGGTATTTCTCCTGTATTATCTTCCATTTCTGCTGGCGTTCCAGTAAAAGTTATTTCTGCCGCTCAGACAGAAGGTAGTGGAATTATTATAACTAATGATTCCAGTATTGAGAATGCGGGAGATTTAGCAGGTAAAACAGTTGCAACTCCTGGTGAAGCATCAATTCAACATGTATTGCTTGCAGCATACTTGGAAGATAACGGAATGTCCTTAGACGACGTTAACGAATCTGCAATGAAAGTGCCTTCTATTAATGATGCTTTAAAAACAGGCAATATTCCTGCAGCAATCACTTTCCAACCTTATGTAAGTCTTGGAGTCAGTGATGATAATATTAATGAATTAGCTGATTCATCTGAAATCGTACCTGGACACCCATGTTGTGTTGTAGTGGCATCAGATGATTTCTTAGAAAATAATAATGAAACTGCAAAAGACATAATTGCAATTCACAAAGAAGCAACTGAATTCATTAATAAAAATATTGAAGATGGAAAAACTGAAGAAGTAGTTAAATTATTACCTGAAGATATTGTTGCGGATCCAGTCGCTGAAGCTTCATCTTTAGAAAGTTTCCCATTCATTTATGGATTAACTGATGATTATAAAGCAAATGTGGATGTATTCCAACAATTAGAAGTTGATTTAGGAATCTTAAACGAAACTATTTCACAGGATGATTTATATTGGGAAGCATAGTTATTAACTATGCTCTTTTTTAATTTTTTTCATATTCGGCTCTCAAATCGGCCATGGCTTTTTTTGTTTTCTCATCAGACACCTTATTGATAACACGCTGATTTTCGATTAACCTGTCCATATATTCTTTTCTTTTTTCATCATCAACGATTTTATATCTTGAGAAGTTAACAAGCCCTTCAATCAATCCGCTCATTCCACGATTGTATGCTTGGATGTTTTCATCGTTTACAACGATATCCCTTATTTTTCCGGTGATGAAGTATATGCTGTTGTCACCCTTTATCGGGAAGTTTTCAGGGGTCTTGATGTCAACGTTTTCAACATCCACAATAATGTATGCTGGAGTGTCTCTAATGATGGCAATGTCTTCATCATCTGTATAATATTCATCGCCCAAACAATCTAGTGTTGCATAGGTGAAAACCAAGGGGTCTTGTGTGATGTTAACTACATATTCATTTGTATCCAGGATATTTTTCAATGTCTTTGACCCTTCAAATATGTGGCAGTGAACCTTATCCTCTCCCAAATAGATAAATGCGAAGGCTCCTGCATTCTTAACACCGTCCTTGCTAATGGTTGTTGTAATGCATTCGTATTGCAAGTCCTTTTCGATTCCAAGTTTGCTTAAATCGTAGTTCATTAAATTCCTCCAAAAACGAGATTGATTATTAATAAAAATAAAAGAAAAAAAGAGAAATTTCTCATATGAGAAATTATAATTTAATTTTAATATCGAGTGCACTTGATCCTTCTTCGTAAACGAATATTGGGTTGATATCAAGTTCTGATATTTCTGGGAAGTCTAAAGTTAATCTGGCTACTCTTTTAATAGCTTCTTTAACTTCTTCAACATCACAAGGCGCTTCTCCTCTGTATCCTTCAAGCAATTTGGATACTTTGGTTGATGCGATTTGTTCTTCAATTTCTTGAGAGCTCATACCTTTTGCAAGGTTGAATGAGACATCTTCAATAAGGTTAACATAGATTCCACCCATACCGAATGCAATCATAGGACCGAATTGTTTGTCGCGAATCATACCGACAATGACTTCTTCACCGGAATCCATCATTTTTTGCACTTCTACACCATCAGGGACAATGTCAGGATGAGCGGCTTTAGCATTAGCAATGATTTCTTCATAAGTTGCTTTTGCTTCTTCAGCACTGCTGATTCCTACTTTTACACCACCGATATCTGATTTGTGTAAGATTTTGTCAGATGCAATTTTAAGTACAACTGGGAATTCCATTTCTTCTGCAAGTTCGGCCGCTTCGTCGGCGGAGGTTGATAGTTTGATTGGTGCTGCTGAAATTCCATAAGCTTCAGCAACAGCATATGCTTCACTACCGAGTAATGTGTCTCTGCCGTCAGCTTTAACTTTGTCGAATATTGCTTGAACTGCGTCTTTGTCAACGTCATCAATGTTTTCGATAACGTCATCATATTCACGTTCTTCTAATCTTGCGAATTTGACCATTGCTTCAAGTGCGGTTACTGCAGTTTCTGGGAATACATAGGTTGGTATACCATTTTCTCTTAAAGCGTCATTTGCGTCTTCAAAGGATGGTCCTCCCATGTTAACAACGATAACCGGTTTGTCAAATTTCTTTTTCTCTTCTATAATTGCTTCCGCAATTCCATCTGGATCAGCGGATGCTGTTGGACAAACCATTACGATTAAACTGTCTACATCTTCGTAACCTAAAACAAGTTCCAATGATTCTTTGTATCTGATTACTGGCGCGTCACCCAATACATCGATAGGGTTTTTAGCACTACCTTCTTCAGTAACGCATTCTTTTATTTTTGCTGTGGTTTCTTCATCGAATTCAACGAGCTGTAAACCTGCTTTTTCCATTGCGTCAACTGTAAGCACTCCTCCGCCACCGGCATTGGTAATGATAGCTACTTTATCACCTTTTGGAAGAGGTGCTTTTGAAAATGCAAGACCTAAGTCGAATAGTTCAGCCATTGTTTCCACACGCATTATTCCGGATTGATGGAATGCAGTATCGAATGCGAGGTCACTTCCTGCGAGGGCTCCTGTGTGTGAGGAGGCTGCTGCAGCTCCTGCTGAACTTGAACCGGATTTAAGCACAATAATAGGTTTTTTGTGAGCGGTTTCTCTCATAGTTCTTACAAAGTCATCATCATCAGAAATTGATTCGAGATAACAAATAATTACATTAGTTTCATCATCTTCAGCTAAGTATTGTAATAATTCAATTTCACTTACTCCAGCTTTGTTACCTAAACTGATAACTTTACTGAATCCAATTCCGGAAGTTACGCTCCAATCGATGATAGCTACCATCATAGCTCCACTTTGGGAGATGAATGCCATGTTTCCTGTTGGAGGCATCATTTGTGAAAAGGATCCGTTTAAAGGAGTGTGTGAATCTGTAATTCCTAAACTGTTTGGTCCAATGATGTTTATACCGTATTCTTTTCCAAGGGCAGTTAATTCTTCTTCTAATTTAGCGCCTTCTCCACCAATTTCCTTAAATCCGGCAGTGATAACTACCATGTTTTCTATGCCCACTTCACCACATTCTTTAACTGCAGTATTTACGAATACTGAAGGAATAGTGATAATTACTAAATCTACTTTTTCAGGCACATCCTTAATGTTTGGGTAGGCTGTTTTTCCGAGAATTTCTCCGCCTTTTGGGTTTACAGGATATATTTCACCTTCAAATCCATCATTGATAAGATTGTCAACAATGATATATCCTACTTTTCCAGGGGTATTGGAAGCTCCAATAACCGCTACAGATTCAGGTTTAAACATCTTATTGAGATCTATCATAAGTTTTTCTCCTGTTGTTTTTATATCTTCATGTTAATTTATAATGATAAATAATTAACAATTAATATAATTATATCTATTGTAATATTATTATTTAAATATATTGTTTAAACATTCAAAAACTAGTTTAAATCGCTTATTTCTTTTTAATTAATTATTTAAATAAAATTTTTGTGCTAATTTATTAACATTTATAATGTATGATAACTATAATTATATATAAATAGTAAATTATTGATATTTTAATAATTTAGAAAAATATCAAATTAGGAGATATTATGAGCTTAATTATTGCTTATGTTGGTAAAAAAGGATGCGTAATGGCAAGTGATAAAAGAAAAATAGGATATTTTGGTGATAAAGAGAATTTAGCTACATTAGAAAAAGAATTATATGATGGGAAAATCGATAATGACGATGACTTTTTAAAAAGAGCCGCCGAACTCGGAATTTCAGTTAAAATAACAGACGATGCCAATAAAATCAAGATAATTGGAAATGCCATTCGTGGAGAAGTAAGTACTAAAGGAACATTTGAAACAAGAAGAAGACGTATTTATGGAACTACAAATGGTTACCAAATTGTTGAATTATTAGGTTCAGATACAGAATCTCGTAAAGCCGGTGAAAGTGGTGTCATTATCTTTGGAAATGATTATGCAAAACGTACGGCTGAAACATTAATAAAAAGAAAATGGAAATCCTCTCAAAGTTTAAGGTATATGGGGGAAATTTTCCAAAGTATTTTGGAAGAAGTTGCTTCTAAAACACCTACTGTTGGAAATAAGATAGATGTATTAATGCAACAACCTAAATTTGATAAATCTGAAGCTCAAAGACATTTAAATGTTACAATTGACCATGATATTAAAGTTTTAACCAAATTTAGGCAAGAATTAACTGAAAAATTAGTCCAACAGAATATAGAAATAGAAATGGCTAATAAAATCCTCAATAAGGGCGATATTGGTCGGGTAGTCCAAATTGATGGGGACATGTTATTTGTACAGTTAAATGACAAAACCCAAGCAGTTGACGCAAATTGGAAACAACTTGCAGCTCCAGGTCAGAATGTATTAATGTTTACAGACAGTGATAATGTTAAAATAGGAGATAAAGTTGTCATAGAAAATGAGGATTTATGTCTTAAAAAGGATAAATCTTCTCTAAGATGTGATATAATTTTATGCTCATTATAGATGGGATTGGAATGAAAATAACATTTTTAGGCAGCGGAGGAGGAAGATTTTCCGCAATTAGCCAAAGAAGAATGACTGGAGGTATTAGAATTGATAACCTCGCTGGAAAAAATTATCATATAGACCCCGGTCCAGGAGCACTGATTAGAACTTATCAATTCGGATTTGACCCACGTAATTTAAGTGGAGTCATTGTTTCACATTCACACACAGATCACTACAATGATGCGGAAATTCTCATCGAAGCAATGACAAGAGGCATGACTAAAGCCCGAGGAGTTATTGTAGGCTGTGAAAGTGTTTTAGAAGGATATGAAAAATGGGGACCATGTATCTCTTCATATCATAAATCAAAATCTGGCAAAATTGTTTTAAAACCAGGTGAATTTAATCAAATGCATAATGTAAAAATTAAAGGCACTAAAACTTTACACGGCGATCCAACAGGATGCGGATTTCAAATTGATTATAATGGTTTTAAGTTATCTTACACATCTGACACTGGCTATTTTGAAGGTTTGGCCGATGAACATAAAGGTGCAGATATTTTAATTGCTAGTGTGTTAAGACCAGGAAACAAGACAATAAATGGCCACATGTGTTCTCGCAATTTCATTGATTTAATCAATGAGGTACAACCAAAAGTTGCCGTAATGACACATTTGGGACTTAAAATGATATCAAGCAATCCTGTTACAGAAGCTAAAAAGATTTCTAAAGCTACAGGAATTAAAACTATAGCAGCATATGATGGTTTATCATTTAATGTGAATTACAATAATCCGAAACGATTTAGGTTAATTTCTTTAAAAGACACACAGTCATCAATTCATAGCACTGATCATACACTATTTGAAAATGAAAGAAAAAACTCCTACCAATTGTCTTTCAAACATAATGAATTTGATGAACTATCTATTTTAAGGAAAAATTAGATTTTCAAATTAGTAGGGTGTATAAATCCTGAACGAATCATGTGGTCTGCAAGAACAATTGCAGTGCTGGATTCAGCAACAATGGTTACTCTAGGACAAATACAGGGGTCATGGCGCCCGTGTATTTCTATTTTTTTATTTTCCATTTTTTCTAAATTAATTGAATTCTGACATTTAGAAATAGATGGGGTAGGCTTAACAGCAATTCTAGAAATTATTGGCATGCCATTGCTCATACCACCCATAATCCCACCTGAATTATTTGTTTTAGTGGTAATTTTATCATTTTCAATTTGGTATTCATCATTTATCTCAGAAGCTGTATGGCTTGCAACATCAAATCCAAGACCAATTTCAACACCTTTAACAGCACCGATATTCATTAGAATCCTTGCAAGGTCTCCATCAAGTCTTTCAAATACAGGTTCTCCTAATCCTGCAGGAACTCCAATAGCTATTGTTTCTACAATGCCCCCTACAGAATCGCCTTCTTCTTTTTTTGCTAAAATCAACTCTTCCATTTCATGGGCGGCATTTAAATCTCCACAGCGAACGGGATTTTTCTCGATGTTTTCTTTAATTGTGTCAAAATCTTTTTCTGAAGCTTTTATATCTCCAATTTGAGTCACATGAGAAATAATTTCAATATTTTGGGTTTGCAATAATTTTTTAGCTATTGCTCCACCGATTACATGGCCAATTGTAACTCTGCCGCTTCCACGGCCCCCTCCGTTATAATCGTAGTTGCCATATTTTGTCATCCAACCGAAATCACCATGGGAAGGACGTGGTGTATCCTTAAACATTGAATAATCTTTGGATTTTTGATTTTTATTAAAAACGATTCCGGTAATTGGGGTTCCATCAGTTTTTCCTTCAAAAATTCCGGACAAAATTTGGACTTCATCATCTTCTTTCCTTGGAGTGGTGACACTACTGGTTCCAGGTTTTCTTTTGTCAAGCTCTTTTTGTATGTCTTCAGCACTTAATTCCAAGTTTGCTGGGCATCCATCGACAATAGCTCCTACAGCAGGTCCATGACTTGATCCGAAAGTTGTTATTTGAAATTTTTCTCCAATTGAATTTGACATTTTTAACCTCTCATAATTATTTGTTTTTCTAATTATATTAATTTTAAGTAAAAATTTTAAATAATTTTAAATCAAAATTATTAATCAAGTGATTATTATGGAATTTCCAACTACAAGAATGAGAAGACTTAGAAAAAATTCTAAAATTAGAGATATAGTTCGTGAAACTAAACTTGAGAAAGAAGACCTGATTTATCCGATTTATTTTAAAGAAGAACTTCAAGGTGACGAAAAGGAAGAAATTTCATCACTTCCTGGGGAATACAGATACTCTTTAGATAGTGGTGTTGAATTTGCCAAACAGCTTGAAGCAAAGGGCTTAAGGTCAATAATTGTATTTGGAATACCAAAAGAGGAAACCAAAGATGAAATTGCAACTCCTGATTACTCCGCAACTGGAATTGTTCAAAAAGCAATTAGAAAACTTAAAAAAGAGACAAATCTGGTTGTCATTAGTGATGTGTGCTTATGCCAATACACTTCACATGGCCATTGCGGTATGATTGTTGAAAATGAGGATACCGATGATGGTATTGAAATTTTAAATGATGAATCTCTTCCGATTATTGCAAAAGTTGCGTTATCTCATGCTGAAGCGGGTGCAGATATTGTAGCTCCTTCAGATATGATGGATGGAAGAGTCGGGGCAATTAGGGAATGTTTAGATGAAAACGGATTTTATAATGTAATGATAATGTCTTATTCTGCTAAATATGCATCAGCATTTTATGAACCGTTTAGAGTTGCTGCCTGTTCATCACCTCATGTGGGAGATAGAAAATCCTATCAAATGGACCCTGGCAATGCAGTTGAAGCTATAAGGGAATGTGAACTTGATGTAATTGAAGGTTGTGACTTTTTAATGGTTAAACCGGCACTTCCATACTTGGATGTTGTCCGCATGGTCAGTGATGAGTTCATGTTGCCTTTGGTTGCTTATAATGTAAGCGGAGAATATTCAATGATTATGGCAGCTATAGAAAAAGGATTTTTAACTGAAAGGGCAATTTTAGAATCATTACTTTCAATTAAAAGAGCTGGAGCAGACTTAATAATCACTAATTTTGCACCTTACATTCTTTTAAATGAGTTGATATAATGGATGTAAATGAGATAGTAAAAATAGCACAGATTGCTTCAGCACTTGAAGTGAGCGGATATCCAAAGCCGGGAAATGTCCACAGAACCCGTGATTATGATGATATGGAATTTGAAGACTTCCTCATAAGCGGTATTGTAATTGGGGATACAATCCGTGAAGCATGCAGTGATGTTGATGTTGAAAATCCATTACTCGGCAAATACATTTTACAAGCGGTTGCCGAAACTGACAGATGGATTAAAAACAACACTAATCTGGGAATTGTGATGATGACAACTCCAATTGCTGTTGCAGCAGCCATCAGTGACTCATTTGATGATATAAGAGAAAACGTTAAATTGTTAATGGCCAATACTTCTGTTGATGATGCTTGTGATTTGTATGATGCAATCAACATTGCAGATGCTGGAGGGATGGGAGACCAAGATGAATATGATGTGGCTAGTGATAATGCTAAAAACGAATTAAGACAAAACAATCAGACAATGTATGATGTTTTGAAAATTTCTGCTCCATGGGACATGCTTGCTCGTGAAATGACTTCCGATATGCCGGCAGTCTTTGAAATAGGTTATCCCGCTTATCATCAGCTAAAAGAAGAGAAATCCCAATGTGACGCTTGCGTTTTGACATTCTTAACTATTCTATCACAGGTTCCTGACACTCTGATTTCCAGAAAATACGGTTCAGATGAAGCTCTTAAGATATCTATGATGACAAGGGATTTACTTAACCTTAAAGATGAAATTGATTTTAAGGATAAGCTTGCTGAATTTGACGATTATCTTTTCAAAAATGGTTATAATCCTGGAACTACTGCTGACTTAACAGCGGCCTCTATTTTTGTAAGTTATTTGAAAACCCATTTCAAATAATTATTTTTTTTATTTATTTTTTAAACTAACAATCGTTAGTTTTATATAACATTATGAGATAATATTAACTAACAAGTGTTAGTTATGATATTATGAATAATAAGGAAAAAATTTTCAACGTTTCAATAGATTTGTTCTCACAATATGGATTTGATGGTGTTTCAGTTCGTCAGATTGCCAGTGAAGTGGGTATAAAGGAAAGCTCAATTTATAATCATTATTCAAGTAAACAAGCAATCATGAACTCTATTTTGGATTATTATGTTGAGGAAATGACAAATGATGAAATACCATTGGATCAAGCAAGCATAAACCTGGATAAGGGATTTGACTTTTTCTATAAAGCTGGTTGCGATGCATTTTTATCAAAGCTTAAGGAAGACAAGATGATGAAGATAACAAGATTGTTTTTCATAGAATCCTATCACAACGAGGAGGTAAAAAGTTTCCTGAAAAAATCAATCATCGAGGGGCCGATTGAGGGATGGATGGTCTTATTCAACCTGATGAAATCAAAAAAATTGATTAAAGATGATTGCGATGTGCGCCAGCTTTCAGAATCATTTTTTTACTATGGAATGTTTTTGCTGTATGAACATTTCTTCATAAACTATCCTGAAGATGATGATAAGTTCTTGGAGGATTTTTTAACAAAGACAGAAAAGCATGCAAGGACAATTTTCGATTCAGTTAAAATAGAGGGAATTAAATGAAAATAAGGCTGGAAAATGAAAATGATTACCTAGAAGTCGAAAATCTTGTTAGAGATTCCTTCTGGAATGTATACCGGCCTGGTGCATATGAACATTTCATAGTGCATAACTTAAGGGAGGATGAAAGCTTCATAAGCAATCTTGCATATGTCATCGAGGATGATGATAAAATCATAGGCCATATCAATTATTCTGAAGGCGAAATCGGTTATGAAAATGGCATCGAAGCGGCAGCCATATTGGGTCCAATTGCAATTGATAAAAATTGTCAAAATAGGGGATTAGGCTCAAAATTAATAGATTGCACATTAAAAATCGCTCAAAATGACGGCATTCCCTATGTTTTCGTAGTGGGGGATGAAAATTATTATTCAAGATTCGGTTTTGAGAGCGCTTCAAAATATAATCTTTACTTGGATGGAACTGATTTGGCTGAAGAAAATCCATTTTTCATGATAAAAATATTCGATGAGGGTAAAGTTAAAAAAGATTTAGGAATATTCCGAATTCCTGAAGTGTTCAATGTAGATGAAAAAGAAGTGGATGAATTTGACAGGCAGTTTGAATATAAGGAAAAGTTAATCAAAGAAGGACAGTTAGGTGTTTAAATGAAATATGTTATTATCAATGGATCTCCAAGAGTGGGAAATACATGTGAAGTTATAAAACAGGTTAAAACTAATTTGAAAGGGGAATTTGAGGAAATTCATTTAGCAAAAGAGGATATTGGACTATGTAAAGGATGCTACAATTGCATCATGATTGGCGAGGATAAATGCCCTCACCATAAAAAAATCAAACCAATAATTGATAAGATAAGGGACTGCGACGGAATAATTATAGGCTCACCTGTTTATGCGATGAATGTAACGGCCATTTTGAAAAACTTCATGGACCATACCGCTTATTTATATCACAGGCCCGAGTTTTTCACCAAAAAAGCACTGATAGTAGTTACAACAGCAGGTGCGGGCCATAAAAAGGTAGCCAATTACATTGATGAAACTTTAAGGCATTGGGGTGTAAATAAAGTCTTTAAACTTCCAATGGCATGTGGTGGAAAAGATGAACTGGAGACAAAGGGCATTGATAAAGTCGCTCAAAAGTTTTCCAAAGATGTTGAATCAAAGAAATTGCATTCTCCCAAATTTGGAGATGTCATGTTTTTCAATGTATGGAAGGCAATGGCCGTATCAAAGGATCCTATTGTAGCGGATAGGGATTATTGGTTTAAGACAGGTTTGGTGAATCATGATTTTTCGCCGGACGTGAAGTTAAATTTTGTGAAAAAATCATTTGCAAAATTGATGTTTTTTATTCTCAAAAGAGTCATAAAGTAAGTGCACTTCCATGAATTGATTATTCTAGAAAAATTTAAGATGTAATAATACATATAACTCTTATACAACGGAATAATTCATCATGAATGAATGTTGAAAAAGGCAAGCGGGGGTATTATGGTCGAGAAAATTGCATTGGCTCCATGCAACGGAATGAGTCCAAATGGATTAGTGTCTCGTGTTGCAGTAGGCGATTGTAAAAAAGAACATGAAAATGTAATATCTATTTGTATGGGTTCAACTTCAGCGGATATCGAAGGCAAGAACGACCAAATGCTTAAAAAGTATCCATTAATTGCAGTTAATGGTTGTTCTAACGGATGCGTAAATAAAATATTGGAAAATAAGGGAATTGATGTGGCTGATACAATTAGTGTTGTTGATGTTTTAAGCGACCTTGAAGTATCTGCAAAGGATCCGTTCAGATTGGATAGTGAAGCTGAAGAATGTGTGAAAATATTGAAAGAAGAATTAATTAAAACAATCGAAAAATTGTTTTAATATGTTGGCGAAATATTATTTTTATTATTTTTCTTTTCTCTGCTATTTTTTTTAAATTTAACATTATCTTTATAAATTAATTTAAACATATATTATTATATTATTAATCTATAAATTATGGTGTTTGAATGAGTGAGGATATTAAAAAAACCATTAGTGAATTACATATTTATGAAAAGAAACTTTTAAAAGAACTGGAAGCTAATCCTGGTGCTACTCCTATAAGGATTGCTTCAAATACAGGCATGGATATCAAATCTGTAATGAGTGCAGCCGGATCACTTGCGTCCAAAGACATTATTGAAATGCGCAAAGATGTTGAAAAGATTTACTCTTTAACAGAAGACGGACTTAAATATGCCAATAACGGACTTCCAGAGCGTAAAATTTTAGATGTTTTATCCAAAAAAAGTCAAATTCCTATGAAAGATTTAGCTAATGAGGCAGGAATCGATAAAAAAGAAACAGGAATTGCTCTTGGTTGGCTACGTCAAAAAAACTGGGCGCAAATTGATAAAGGCGTAATCAACATTACTGATGAAGGTAAGGAATTCGCAGATAAGGCTGGCGTTGATGAAAAAGTTTTAGATTATCTTAAAGCAAATGCTGATGGAGTCAAACTCTTTTCCGATGACTTAAAAGATGGTTTTAAAAAGTTAACCGGTAGGAAAAACATCTTAAATATTAAAAAAGAAACCTCACATTCATTTAAAATCCTGCCTAAAGGAGAAGCTATTCTTGAAGTTGGTTTTGAAATCAAAGAACAAGCTACTCAATTAACTCATGAACATTTAAAAGATGGAGAATGGAAAAGCTTAGAATATCGTCCATATGATATCAAAGCTGAAGCTCCCGTAATTTTCGCAGGTAAAAAACACCCATTAAGAATAATCATTGATGAAATCAGGGAAATCTTTTTAAACATGGGTTTTTCAGAAGACAATGGAGAATTTGTCGAATCTGCATTCTGGAACTTTGACTCACTCTTCCAGCCACAGGACCATGCAGCCCGTGAAATGCAGGATACATTTTACCTTAAAAACCCTTTAACTTGTGATTTGCCTGATGATGCACTCGTAAAAATCACTGCCGAAACCCATGAAACCGGTGCGGATACAGGTTCAATCGGCTGGCAATATGACTGGAGTGAAGACATTGCACGCCAAAGTGTTTTAAGAACCCACACCACAGGAATCTCTACAAAACACTTGTTCAATCATGAACCTCCAATTAAAATGTTTTCAGTTGGAAGGGTATTCAGAAGAGAGACTTTTGATTATAAACACTTGCCTGAATTCCATCAAGTGGAAGGCTTAGTTTGTGATGAAGGAATAAGCTATCAAAATCTTTTAGGTACTTTAAAAGAATTTTACAAAAAATTAGGATTTGAAGTAAGGTTCAGACCGGCATACTTCCCTTACACATATTTATCTACTGAAACCGAAATATATTTGGAAGAAAAAGAAAGTTGGATTGAACTTGGAGGGGCAGGAATGTTCAGGCCTGAAGTTTTAAAACCATTAGGCATTAACCAGCCTGCATTGGCTTTCGGTTTGGGTATCGAAAGGCTTGCCATGATAAGATATGATGTGGAAGACATCCGTATGCTTTATAAAAGTGACATTAAATGGCTTCGTGAATTGCCTACAGTTAATGGAGTCGAATTGTAATGTCAATAAAGCTAGTTTCATGGAATGTTAACGGAATCAGAGCAGTCTCCAAAAAAGAAGAATTTTGGGACTGGTTTGACAATACTGATGCGGATATTATAAATTTTCAGGAAGTTAGAGCAACACAAGATAAGATTCCAAAGAAATTAGCTAATGTTGAGGGTTTCCATCAATGCTTCAATGAAGCTGAAAGAAAAGGATATAGCGGGGTTGGAACCTACTCTAAAATAGAACCGTTAAGTGTTACAAAAGGCCTTGGAGTTGAAGAGCTGGATGCTGAAGGCAGAGTCTTAAGAGTGGAATATCCCGACTTTATATTATACAATATCTACTTCCCGAACAGCGGAATGGAAGCTAAAAGATTGGATTTTAAAGTTGCTTTTTGCGATGCATTATTGGAACAGCTGGTAGAGCTTAAAAATGAAGGCAAGAACCTGGTTATCACAGGAGATTACAACATTGCCCACAACCCTATTGATGTTTACAATCCTAAAAACTGTGAAGGGAAATCCGGGTATTTGCCTGAAGAAAGAGCATGGTTGGACAGGCTTGAAGAAGCAGGTTTTGTTGATACTTTTAGAATGTTTGATGAAGGTGAAAATAACTTTACTTGGTGGAGTTACAGAACCCGTGCACGTCAGAGAAATGCTGGTTGGAGATTAGACTATTTTTATGTAAATGAAGAAATAAAAGACAATGTAAAATCAGCAAAAATTTTATCAGACATTTACGGATCTGATCATTGTCCAGTAACTTTAGAATTAAAGTTTTAAAATTTGGTGATTATAAAATAGTATTTACATCACCAATATTGTCAATGATAGTGATATCTAATTTTTCTTGTTTAATGTATTCCCTATCTTCTTCGGTAATGTCTGCATTAACGAGAATTGCGCTCATTCCCGCATTCACTGCACCTAATGCATCTTCTTTAAACTTATTACCGATCATAACCGATTTTTCAGGATTTCCTTTCATTTTTCTAAGCGCCACATCATAAATTAGTTTATTTGGTTTATTTTTACCAACCGCTTCGGATGTGATTACTTCATCGAAAAATGAATGAATATTGAGTCTAACTAGTTTTTCCCATTGTTTGATGGTCAATCCATTGGATATAACTGCAAGACGATATCCTTGACTTTTAAGATAAATTAATGTGTCAATTGTTTCTGGATATGGTCTTAAAAGCGCCATTTTAACATTGTGGTAAGTAATCATACCAAGAGCAACTAACATAGGGTCTTCATGGCCTAGAACTACTTGAGTTAATACGTTGAAGTGTTTTCCATAATTAGAACCTTTTTCACGAATTATAGTTTTTAAAACACCATATGCCTCATCTTTATCAAGGGGCAAACCATTATCTACCATTAATCCTATAGCTGCTTTTCTTGCAGTTTCTGCAAAATCAGAGGTATCAAGTAATGTACCATCTACATCAAAAAATACAACACGGTCATCATCATTCTTAATCATATGATTTTTATTATAATTTTAAAAATATTTAAATTTTTAGAAAAATGCATCTAAACTTTGTTGGACTTCGCCGGCAGCTAAATCTTGCAAGTCTTTTTTACTATATCCGAAGGAATACATAATTCTTTCAACAGCGGGAATTAACTGATTGTTGATGTAATAGTCCTTATCGTAGTCATAACCTTCGCAGTATTCATAAGGAACAGCTCTTTGGCTAATTGAGCCTTTTCCTTTAACAATGATATATTGAATGATAGTTCCACGTGAAACCTTAACTCCATGTTCCTCAATTCGCTGAGCAGCAACAACATGGGGTCCAACTTGTTTATATTGGTTTAATGGTTTGGTAATTTGGGTGTGAATAATTAGTTCTTTTTTATCAACTTCGCCTTTTTTGATTCGTTTTAGAACTTTTTTAACTTCTTCAATGGCTTTATCAGAATCACCTTCTTTTAAAATAGCCATTAAAACGGATTCCTGTGTATTTTTTACAATTGGCGCCCAATCCCTCCTAACTAACTCTAAACCTTTTGCTATAATTTCTCCATCTTCAATTACGGCATATCTCTTCTTACTTACAAAAAATCCTCTTCTGTAGAATCCTTCGTATTCTAATTCCATACTTTCGGGAAGTGTTGAATTAAGATATTTTAGGAATTTTTGAGCTTGTTGTTTAATTTCAGCTTCAAGGGCTATTTGTTCGGAGCTTTCTTCAACCAATTTTTACACCTACCTTATTATTTATTTGATGATGTTAATATTTTTTTGGAAGTCAATTTTATTAAATCAATTCAATTTCATTGCTTTAAAATGATAAAATTTAGTTTAAAATTTATAATATTACTTTTCAAATGCTCTTGGACTTTGGATATATGTTTTATAGGGTATAATGTAGTATGGAGTTGATATCATGGAAAAACAAAGATTGATTTCAAGTTATGATGAGTTAAACGATACATTCGTTGGAAAGATTGAAGGCAGAAATGGATATGATGCTAATTATAGCATTTCTGAAGGTGTTTTTTTAAACATTGATAAAAACAATAT
Organism: Methanobrevibacter sp.; assembly: GCF_017539065.1. Taxonomy (GTDB): domain Archaea; phylum Methanobacteriota; class Methanobacteria; order Methanobacteriales; family Methanobacteriaceae; genus Methanocatella. The sequence continues at coordinate 13,845 of NZ_JAFYHP010000014.1, read as the reverse complement.
TCCTACTTCAGTTGTTGTAAATAATGCTTCTGAAGTTTTAAATGTTTCAAAACAATGTTTGGAAAGTGCAGATATTAAAATCAGTATTGATTGCAATGAGAATTGTTTGTCATTTAACATGTATGTTGAAAATTCTGAAATATGTTCCCTAAAATGCAGGAATGGATTCGGAATTCCAAATTTGAATTATCTGATAGACTGTAACATATAAGTTACATCTTCTTTTTTTTTAAAATTTGGATTATTTTATATATGACTTCTTTTAAATGTATAATAGAATAAAATAATTGTGAAGTGATATCTTGAAAGATTCAGAAATTGATGTTAATTCTGTTGATGAAATTGTTATTGTAGTGCCTGAAGAAGCCATTAAAGATGGTGAGCTGGAACTTGATTTAGAGGAATTAGGAATTGACATTGAATCATTAGGTGAAGAGGTCAATATCGTTATTCAGGTGGAAGGAGCTGAAGAATTGTGCGATGATGGCTTGGATGATGAAGATTATTTAGATGAACCGAATGAATGGCAATTTGATGATGATCCATATAATGTGGTCTACTACGAATTTCCCGATGAGGATGATGAGGAATAATTAAAATGGCTAAAGAAATTCCGTATTATACTCTTGATGAAGATGGAAACTCACAGTCAATTTCTTCTAATGGTGAAGCATATATTGATGATGGAGATTTAAAAGAACTATTGCTTGAATTATTGGGAGAAAATGTTTCTGATGAAGATATTCAAGAAATTCTTGAAGCTGCATCAGATGAAAATTTGAGTGAAGAGGAATTTGACAAATTAATTGATGAATTTATTTTAAAAAATAAAAATTAAAATTCTTATTTTTAGCCTTAAAAATATAACATTTATATATAATGATAAAGTAATATCTAAATATCATTATTCTTTAAGGCTCTTTTTTGCTCTCAAAAATTAAGTTATTAATAATCTTGCAAATAACTTAATTGAAAAGGGACTTATTGACAGCGATTATTATATTACAGATTATATTTATTAGGTGAAATAATGGCAATTTCTCAAGGAAAATCAACTAGAAGTCCATCTGGTGCAAGGAATGTTGCACACCGTGGAAAAAGAAAATCAGAATTAGGAAGAGACCCAGCTGAAACTAGGTTAGATGAAAAAAAATTAAGAAAAATTAGAACTCGTGGTGGAAACGAAAAACTCAGATTAGCTACTGGTAATAAAATCAATGTTACCGATGCAAACGGTAAAACTCAAGTAGTGGACATATTAGGAGTAATTGAAAACACCGCAAACCCTAACTATGTAAGAAGGAACATCATTACCAAAGGGGCTATTGTAGAAACTCCTGAAGGTAATGCTAAAGTAACATCTAGACCTGGTCAAGATGGTGTTATTAACGGAATTTTAATTTAAAGATTTTTATCTTTAAATTCTCTTTTTTTTATACAACTTTTTTTCATAATTTTAATATACTTGTTTTTACAAAAATTATTTTGTTAGTTATTATTAGAATTAGGAGATAAAATGTCAGAAGATAAAATTAATATGAATCATGGAGCTGGCGGAGAAGTCATGGCTAATCTTATTGCTAGTACAGTTTTAGACAATATTACTAAAAAAAGCGTAAATGGCGGAATTAGCTTAGATGATTTGGATGACGGCGCATCAATCCCTTTAGGAGATTATGAAATTATCTTTACAACCGATGGCCATACAATAGATCCGTTATTTTTCCCAGGCGGAGATATCGGTAGGATTTCAGCTGCCGGAACAATAAATGATGTTTCTGTAATGGGCGCTCAACCATTAGCTATTTCAAATGCAATTATTATGCAAGAAGGATTTCCAATTGAAGATTTAGATAGGATTATGAAATCTTTAAATGAGGCTTGCGAAGAAGTTGGAGTTGCAGTAATTACAGGCGATACCAAAGTAATGCCTCAAGATAAGCTTGAAGGTATTGTTATGGTCACAACAGGTATAGGAATAGCTAAAAAAGGCGAAGTGGTTCGTGATTCTGGTCTTGAAGTAGGTGATAAAATTATTGTCACCGGTAGTTTAGGAGACCATGGAATGAGTCTTATGTCATTTAGGGAAGGATTTGGTTTTGAAACAGATTTAAAATCAGATGTTGCTCCTATGTGGAATATAATTAAAAAAGCTTTAGATGTTGGAGGAGTTACAGCAATGAAAGACCCTACTCGTGGAGGTTTTGCAAATGCAATTAATGAAATGGCTTCCAAAGCGGGTGTTGGTGTTGTACTTGAACAGGATGCAATTCCAATAAGAGAGGAAGTTCATGCTGTATCTGAAATGTTAGGCATTGATCCATTTGAAGTAGCTAATGAAGGAAAAGTAGTGATGGGTGTTAAAGCCGATAAAGCTGATGCAGTCCTTGAAGCTATTAAAAGCGAAAAATATGGTGAAAATGCAGCAATAATTGGTGAAGTTGTTGAAGGAGATTATGTTATTGTTAACACTCCAATTGGTGGTGAAAGAATCCTTGAAGCCCCAATAGCGGATCCAGTTCCTAGAGTATGTTAAGGTGATAATATGGCTACAGTATTTACAAGAAGAGTAATTGCATATGTTGTTGATTTTTTTGTAGTCTCAGCAATTATGTGGATTTTATCTTACTTTATATTTGCAGTAATGACCCCAAGCACAGTTCATATTGTTTATCAATATTTACCTTATTTGGTGCCTATTTTAATAATGATTTATTTTGTGTTATGTGAAAAATATTTTGGGGCCACTGTTGGCAAATCTGTAATGTATATTCAAGTTAAATCACAAAATGGTTCGGATTTATCTTGGCCACAAGCAGTCGTACGTAATTTAACTAAAATCTATTGGGTTCCTATTATTTTTGATTGGTTAATTGGCAGATTTTTAAATACTGATAGGATATTAGGCAATATTACACGTACTGTCGTTATTAATGATAATAGATAGATATGATAAAAAAAGTGCAGGTTCTTTGGTATTTGAACAAAGAAGATTTAGAAAATTATTGCATTGACTTTAAGGAGTATAAATCACATAAATTAGACGGATATGAGATTGTTGATGTTGATGAAGATTTGATTTATGATTTGTGTGACCGAGATCCTGATAGATTAGAGCCTTTAGGTTATTTTAAAAATAAGAAAGAACTAGAAAACTATTTATCAGATACGATAACTAATAATGAATTTGACTTGGAATTAGATTCTCCTGAACTTAAAAGTAAAATCCAAAAAGCTATTGATTCTATTGATTTTAGTGGTGAAGATTATTACATCTCCATTGGTGAAGGAATTGGAAATGACAATACACAAATAGCTAGCTGGTATGATTCACTTAGGAGGGAATATGATAGTTCATCTAAAGAAAATGTGTGGGTTTTAGCAGTAACAGGCTATGACCCTTATGATTTATCTTTAACCGGCAGGACATTATCCTATGTTCTTGCAGATATTTTGAATGTAACTGAATCGTCGCTAGATAATTTAATTCCAAATAAAGGCCACATAACTATTGATGAATGGAATGAAATCTTAGATAAAGTGTATAAGAAAAACAAAATTTATTTAGGTTTGAATAGAGTTGTTTAATCATATTTCTCCTTTTTTAAACTCACTTGGAGTAAAGTAAGATATTTTTGCCAGATTATTGTCTATTAACTCTTTGTTAATGTCACTATCCTTTGTATATATAATGGCCAATGTCCGTCCATACTTATCTGTTGGATTTTTATCGTCAATATCTAGATAAACAGTTTTTCCAAGACATCTGTCACTAACAAAGTTCTTTGCTTGGCTAAATTCTGGTTCCGTATCGGGGGTGTCAACTTGTATTAATTGCACTCGTCCAACACCATAAACCTGGATGGTATTGCCGTCAATAACTTCAAGACATTTTCCTACTTTTTCATAGCGTATGGTCTTATTGTCAAGGGTTAAGGTCCCTGTTTGATTTTCTTGAGTGTTGGAATCATCTAGAAAAACATTAACTAATGTTAGCATTGTTGTTATTAGAAACAGTATTAATAAAATTATTGAGATAGTTTTTTTATTCATTTTAATCATTTGGCATGTTCGCAATTGTTTTTAAATCTGCATGACCTACATTTTTTAGGATTTTTGGTGGCTATGAAGGGTTTTGTTCCATCAAATAAACCATGAATTCTATTAATTGTGAATTTAATTGATTTTTCAACTTCAGGGGTGAATACTTCAATCCAAAACAGATTTTCAGTTCCTCTTTCTCTTAAAGCAGCTTTGATTTTCCTTTCATCACCGGTCATGTCTTTATATGCAAGGCAATATGCTCTTACTTGGTTCATTGTTGATTCATAAGGTGTTCTGCCGGGTTTATCATCAATTATCACGATTTCATCCGGTTTCATCCAGATTTCATCAATATATCCTCTAATGCCATATTCTGGAGCCACTACAAAACATTCCCTTGACATTGATGCGTTTTCCTTAGAAGCTTCCACGGCATCTTCAAATGTGGAGGGGGTTGAATCTTGTTTAAAAGTATCTTCAAGTTGTTTGTGCATTCGAGTTCCTTGAGTCATTGCCTCTGTAGGTTGTGTTTCTATACCTTTCATGTACTCGAGATATAGCTGGTATTCACAATATCCCTGTTGGTTCAGCCAGCTAATGGGGAAATTGTTTTTGCCTTCAATTATCTGAAGGCCTTTTATTGAAGGATGGTCTTTTGTGTCATACTCCTTTTCAAATCCCGTAATGTTTTTTTGTTCCATGTTTGTTTTTTTTGTTCGTGGTAGTATAATTAATTAACTTTGAAAGCTAAACTAATTTTATGCATTATGTAAATTCTAAAAGTATACTGTCACCAAAAAATGGGATGAATCTTTATAGGGGATGTAGTCATGGGTGCATATACTGTGATTCTAGAAGCGAAATATATAACATGAATCATAAATTTGAGGATATTGAAGTTAAGCAGAATGCACTGGAACTGCTCAAAAAAGAATTAATCAAGCGCCCTAAGGCAATGATTGGAACGGGGGCAATGACCGATCCCTACATTCCTCTTGAAAAAAGGCTGCAGTATGTTAGAAAATCACTAGAGTTGATCTATCGATATGGATTTGGTTTTACTTGCATTACAAAATCGGATTTGATCTTAAGGGATCTGGATCTGCTTAAGAAAATCAATGAAAAAACAAAGGTTGTTGTTCAAATGACCATAACAACAGCAAATGACGATTTGTGCAGCATATTAGAACCAAACGTTTGCCCAACTTCAAGACGGGTGGAAGTTTTAAAGATTTTAAATGATGAAGGAATTCCAACTGTTGTGTGGTTATGTCCAATATTGCCTTACATTAACGATACCGAGGAAAATATTAATGCAATTATAGATTATTGTGTTGAAAGCAATGTTTATGGAGTATTATGCTTTGAAATGGGTCTTACTTTAAGAGAAGGTAATCGCGAGTATTTTTATCAGAAATTAGATGAAAATTTTCCAGGCTTAAAAGAGAAATACATTAAAAAATTTGGAAAAAATTATGTTTTGCCAAGTCCAAATAACAATAAATTAATGAATATTTTTAAAAAAAGAACATCTGAACATGGTATTTTAAGTGATAATGAGAAAATATTCGAATATTTATCTGGATTTCCTCAAACAACTGTTCAATCTAAATTAATCTAAATAATTATATAACTTGTTTTTTAAATATTAAAGTAATGAATTTTGATGATTTAAACATTTCACAGGATATTAAAAAAGCTATTGCCAATATGGATTTTACCAGATTAACTCCAATTCAAGAAAAAGCAATTCCTAAGGCTTTGGAGGGTTTTGATGTAATTGGTCAGGCACAAACCGGTTCGGGCAAAACAATTGCATTTGCAATTCCTGTCCTTGAAAAGATTTTTATTCCTGATAAATCTCCACAGGCCATTATTTTATGTCCAACAAGGGAGTTATGTATGCAGGTGGCATCTGAAATCTCAAAAGTGGGTGCAAATATCAAGAAACTCAAGGTTTTAGCGGTTTATGGAGGTCAACCAATAGGCAAACAAACAAGAGTTCTCAAAAAAGGCGTCCATATAGTTGTCGGAACTCCGGGACGTATAATTGACCATATCGAGAGGGGCAATCTTGATTTAATCGGTATTGAAAGTGTCATATTGGATGAAGCAGATGAAATGTTAGAAATGGGTTTTAGGGAAGATATTGAAAGAATTTTAACCAATGTACCAATTCAAAGGCAAACTTTACTTTTCTCAGCAACCATTCCATCAGAAGTAAGAAAAATAGCTGAAAAATATCAAAAGAATCCAAAATTTATCAAAATTGCAGATAAAAAGAAAAATATTCCTAAAATAGTTCAATACGCTTTTAAATGCGATATAAAATATAAATTGAATTCATTAATTAGATTGATAGAAGCTTATGATGTAAATTTGGCATTGATATTTTGCAATACTAAAAAAAGTGTTGATTTCGTTGCCAAACACTTAAAAAAGCAGGAATTTAAAGTTGATAGTCTTCATGGAGATATGGCTCAACAGACTAGGGATAAAGTAATGAATAAATTTAGAAATGGAAACATTAACATTTTAGTTGCAACCGATGTGGCTGCTAGAGGATTAGATATTGCAAATGTTGATGTAATAATTAATTATGATGTTCCGCAAAATACTGATGATTATATTCACAGGATTGGAAGAACTGCCAGAGCAGGAAATACCGGTTTTGCATTTACACTAGTTTCTAAAGATGAGATTTCCCGATTTAATAATATTAAAAAGGAAAATCCTGGTAACATAATTGAAAAAGATTTGCCCACGATTCAGAAAATAAATTTAATAAAAAATAGGAAAATATTGAAAGATGCTAAATCATTGATTAATGAGGGCAATCTAGATGAGTATATTAATATAATTAAAGATGAATCTGAATATGATGGTTTAGAATTATCTGCGGCGTTATTAAAAATGATGAGGGAAAATTGATTATTTTCCACCATCTATAATATTAAATTTAATTTTTTCTTTTTCAAGTTCACGAGTAAATGATTTGCTCATATCTCCAACACAAATTGCAAGAACATTTAATCCTTTACGAGCAGCATTGGCGGTTGCTTGAGGAGCAGCGTATTCAATATCTATTGTCAAACCAAGTTTTTTAACTACTGCACGTGAAACAGTACCTGCTACGGCTATTTTATCAATTTTATCTCCGCTATTTGTTCCTTTTTCGTAGACATTTTTAATTAAATTTATGTCGCAAACTTTAGTTCCGCCTTCTTTGATGGTAGGAACAATAATAACAGTAACTTCACCAACACTCATATCTATAATTCCAGTAAGATTGGTTAATGCCACATCCATGTCCGCTTCAGCATCATCTAAAACAACACCAGTTGCGCTTTCTTCTTTTTTATGGGCATATAATACTCCATCATCCATGTATAGTCCTACAATGTCGTCTTTTTGAAGGGGTTCTTTTGCAATAGCTGGCCATATTGTTTTGTAATGATTCATAGTTTCTAAAACGGAGTCACTATATTTCCTTAAAACTATTGCATCTTTTTTTACTTTATCAATGCCTGCTTGGGTTATTTTATAAGGTGATCTTCCATCTTTTGAAGTAATATAGCCTAATTCAATTAATGATTTAATATTTTCAGAAACTGCTTGAATAGTTATTCCTAATTTATCAGCCAAATCTTTTTGTTTAAGGTGAGGATCTTGTTTAGATATTTCACTCAATATTTGGAAATGTGTGAGTGCACCTCTTTTTTTAAATGTTTTCATTATAATCATTCCTCAATTAAAATTGATTAATTATTATTTTTATCTTTACTAGTATATATACTAATTTGTAAGTTTGCCTTGCAGTTCATTATTGAATCGTTCAATAAAATCAGATTTTTTATCAATAGGTATGTATGCACCACATGCCATTGAGTGCCCACCGCCAGTACCTCCAACATCACCAGCTATCTTGCGGATAATATTTCCAAAATGAATTCCATCATAGGAGAGCAGTCTAGAACATCTAAGTGAAACTTTTACGCCGTCAGTATCTGTTTGGGTAAATCCAATCACTGGTTTTTTCCAATTACAATATCCTAAAATCATTCCAGTAATAGTACCAACAATTTCAGGTTTTATGCCGGTTCCATCAAAATATTGCAAGTTTTCCAGTTCAATTATATTTGAGTGTTCACCATCAGCAACTTTTTCTATTGCTTGAGCTAAATTGCGCTTATGGTCGCGACTTACAACTTCAAGTTCATCTAGAGCTACAACTCTATCTCCTTTCAGAACTTCCATTGCAACTTTTTCTTCATGATTTCTTCCACAAGCATTCATAGCTGTTGAAAATTCGGATGCATCTCTTAAAAAGCTATGAGGATCTTCTTTTAGGAAGGTATATGAATCTCCAATAATTAATTGTGAGATATATTGAACATATTTGCCGGGAACTACTTTAGCAATCATTCCAGAAAGGCACTGGTATAACTTAGCTTTTTGTTCCATAGTAAGTTCATTCAATGTTTTCCTATTATTTTTTTCATCAATTCCAAGTTCTTCCAAAACTGCCATTGTTTCAGTTGTGTTATTGGTAATGGGGAGTTTAACATCATTAAAATAAGAAAGAGCGACAAATAATGGACGGGTATTTCTTCCATATATGTTAATGTCGTTTTTTATAACTTCAAGATATCCTCCATCAATCGCGTCTTGCTGGATAATTTCATTCAATCCTTCAAAATGACCAGTTTGGGTATTCTGCATATCTCCAATAGCAGATAAAACTCCAATCCAGCTTAAATCATCATATCCAAATTCTTTTGCAAGGAAGTAACACAGGCCACCTCCACAGACATAATATGATCCATCAATGCCATGATGAATAGGATTAATTTCTAAATAGGTATATTCTTTGTCATTTTTATAATCTAATTCTCTTAGCGGGGGGTGGTGGTCTAGAATTATAATCTTTTGACCTTTTTTTGCTTTTGTATCTATTAATTGACCGGACCCCAAATCTGAAAATATTGTAAGTTCATGGTCAAGTTCAATGTTGTCTAAGACATCTAAGTTAACAAATTCAATTTCATGGTCTTTATTTTGTCTGTCTAGTATGGTTGATAGTATTGCGCCTGAACAAATTCCATCACAATCAATATGGGAATATACTTTAATATCTTCAGAGGATTCAATGATTTTTTTAGCTTCTTTGTATTGTTCAGACATTAATTGTGGCATTTGCATATTAATCATTTTTTCATTTGTTTGATTTCTTTACTGATTTCACGTATGAGCTCTAATTTTGTTCCTTCCCATTCTACAAGGATTTTTCCAGATTTTTCATACCATTTTCCAGGATATGCAACATCCTTTTGAATCTCATATGTTAATCCAAGTCTTTTAACGGCTCTTTCAATATCTGAAAGTGTAGGATCACTCACAGCATCTATTTTAGCGATTTTACGTCCTTCTTTAAGAGTTAACTTATTATTTAAATATTGTGGCCATACAGTTATCATTTTTTCACCTATTTAATTCTTCAAATAATAATTCCATCATATCAGGAACTGTGTAAGTGTTAGGGTAAATGTTTGCAATGTCATATTTATCTAAAACTTTTGCAGTAATCGGACCAATGCAAACAGTTAATAAATTGTTAGATAATAATTCAGCTATTTTTTCTTTATCATCCACTATTTCAAAGAAATTTTCAACAGTCAGTGGACTGGTAAATGTGATAGCGTCAATTTCCTTATTTTCGATTTTTCCAATAAGATTCTGCACCGCTTTTTCATCCATTGGGAACAGTGATTTGTATGCTTCAGCTAATATTACTTTATTTCCAAGTTTTTCTAATTCTTCAGGCAATATTGGTCTTGCGGAGGCAGTTCTCGGAATTCCAATTGTTTTTCCGGTTATGCCTTGTCTTTTAAACTCTTCAATAAGACCTTCGGCTGTAAACTCTTCAGGCATTAAATCAACTGTCAAACCTTGTTTTTCAGCTAATTTGCCGGTTTTATTTCCAATAACTGCTAATTTGCAATTCAAGTCTTTCAAAAAGTCTGGATGAAATTTTTTCAGTGAAACGATTGTTGTCGGTGAAGTGAATATTAACCAGTCAAGTTCATCTTTTTTGGCTACCAAATCTTTAAGTGATTGAGAATTCACAGGTTCCAAATCAAGTGTCGGCGCTAAAAACGCTTCACCACCTAATTTCTCAACAATTTCACATGCTTTTTTAGCTCTGTCTTTTGGTCTTGTTATTGCAATGACAGGTTTTGACATTTATATTACCTTCTCAATTTATAATATTAATATTTTGTTTTTGTTTGTTTATATTTTTTTTTAATAATTAATATGTAAACAAGTATATAATATGAAAACTTACTTTTAAATAGCGATGAATTGATTGATATTTCAGTCGCTGATTTTTCCGCAAGGGGATTTACGAAAAACCCTTGGAAAGATGGCTATGAAACGGATATGATAATTTGGAATTCTGCAGTTGGATTATGCAAATAATGAATAGATTAAAGGTTAATTAAGAATCAATGGGAGTTAGTTATTATGTCAAAAAAAGTTATTGTTTTAAGTTCTTCCCCTAGAATCGGGGGAAATTCAGACACATTATGCGATGAGTTTGTAAGGGGTGCGCTTGATGCGGATAATGCAGTTGTAAAATACAACCTGGAGGATATCAGGTTCCATGCATGCAAGGCATGTTACAAATGCCAGACTCCTGAAATGAAATGCTTCCAGGAAGATGGCCTTGCTGAAGTCTTGGATAAAATGATGGAATCTGATGTAATCGTATATGCAACACCCGTTTACTATTATTCAATGTGTGGGACATTAAAAAGGTTCTTTGACAGGTGTTATCCGATATTCAGGCATCTGGAAAATAAGGAGTATTATATTATAACTGCAGCTGGTTCAAATAATGGTAATGTGTTAACTGGAATCAGGGACTTTATTAGCTTTTCCAAAAATCCTACAGAAAAAGGAGTATTTTCTGTTTTTGGTGATGCCAAATCCCAACCGGAATTGTTAAAAGAAGTTTATGAAGCAGGTTTTGATTGTTAAAAAAAAATTAGGAAAGAATTGAATCTTTCCTATCCTTTGAAAGGATTTGAACTGTTATATTCTTGACCATCAACTGTTAAGCTAAATTCACCATATTCAATGTTTCCAGTCAATTCCAGGGAAGAAACAGAACTGTCGCCAGTTAAAGTCCAGATAGATCCTTCACCAACATTAACGGTAGTGTTTCCAGTTGAATTAATTGCTCCATCAAATGCAGTGTTTTTCATATTCCAATCGAGGCTGCTGATTGAGTCGACAATAACATTGCCTTCAATGTCTTCGTTTTCAGTGTTTAATTCACAAACTCCTCCATTAGATCCTTCGTTTCCCCATTGATTTTGACCGGAGGATTCTAGGAATGTTCCACTACCAAATGAAACTCCAGTATTCTCTAAATTAATTATACAAGCGGTATTTGTGATATGAAACATTGGGGCGGTGTCATAAACTGATGACTCTTTAGCTATCTCAAGATTTGAATTTTTAGCGGTGAATGTGGAGGTCCCAACATCTGCATCCCCGCTCATGCTTTGGTAAATGAATATTCCTCCTAAATCAACATAATTGTCTCCATCTTGCCTGTTTCCTTGTGCATAACCTGTTAGATCACAATTAGTTAATTCAATTGAGTTTTTACCTTCGATACATGCAATTTGAGATACATAAGAGGTACCTTGGGTATTTTCACAGGTAATGTTTCCTGTTGAATAGATTAGCGGTGAACCTCTGCCGCTATCTTTACTCACGCCGGTGTTAATTTCAGAATTTTTAACATGGACCTGACCTTCTCCACGGTCGGTTGCAAGAGCGGCGCAGCTTTGACCATCAGTATTGATTATAACGTTTTCAGCATTAATTATACCATTGTAAGTTGCATCCAAACCTCTTGATTTGTCGCAATGAGTAGTTATTTTTACATTTTTGATTGTGGCTTCTGTTGTTCCTTCAACTGTTGTTTCTCCAGGTTGACTTCCTCCGTTCCCATCAGGAGCTCCACCACCATCTGGCGCTTCAGGAGGTTGTCCACCTTCACCTGAACCCTGTGCTTCAGGAGGTTGTCCTCCTTCTCCAGAACCTTGGGAAGACTGGCCGCCGTCTGTGGAGGAAGCTTCAGCATTTGTTACAAAAATTCCATTTGACCCCTTGGAATTAGTGTTAATTTCAACGTCTGAAATTTCTAATGACCCATTAGTATTTACTAAAATAGCGGAATTCACTCCATAAAAATCAGCATCATCCCCACTTGTTGATGTATCTCCAGTCTTATTAACGAATGAATCAGCAAGTTTCAATGCTCCATTATTTTTGATTAAAATGGCATTGACATCGGCATCATCTGTGTGGTAGTTACCATTACTTTCATCTAAACTTTCGGAGTCTACAACAAGACTCCCTCTATCTTCCAGGGCATTTGTATCAATATTAATGGAAGAACTGCTTGAATTATTTGAATTCGTAAGTACAAAAGCACATGAGCAAATTATGATTAGGATTGCAATAAGGGCAATCAGATATTTTTTATTCATAAAAATAATAACTTCCATATACTATTTAAATAATTAATAAAGTTTAGACCTATTTTGCCAAAATAAGATTGTGATGATGACATCTTAAAGAAGGTTTTAGGTGAAAAATTTACTTAAATCTCTACTTTTCTCATTTTTTTCCAAAGTGATGGTTAGAACATCTCCATTATCCTCATAAAGTCTTTCAAAACTTTTTTCATGAGGTTTGCCACTACTAATATCCTCTGTATAGTAAATTCCAATAATTAATCCTAATATTGAAAGGAAAAATATGAGCAATATTACAGTGTCTTTCGTATTCATAGTTAATAATTAATTTTCATCAGATATAAATTAGTAGAAAAGTATTTTAATAACTATATTCATATAACTAATGAAAAGCTTAATGAGGTGAAAATATGAAAGGCTTTATTTTAGTTATTTTAGCCATCATTGCGGCCGTTTTAGTTGTTGGTGGCGCAGTGGCATATGAAGTGATGAACGAAGCGGGTGTTGGAATCGATGATGCTGATTCTAATATCATTGGAAAATTATTAGATAAAGTACGTAATGTTGAATCTTCAGGAAGTTCAAACTCAAATTCAAATTCAGGAGGGTCTGTTGTGGATACTGTAAACGATATTGTTAAAGAGGAAGTAAAATTCAATGCTCAAAATGGTGAAGGATATTATCGTGAAGTAACCTATAAAGATGGTGGATTTAGACAGTATGACACCGAAACCGGTGAGTTGATAGGTTCATCATACGATTCAGATCAAGATAAACTTCCTAGTTTGGAATGATTAAAGTGATTTTAAAAGATTTGTTGAATCATTTTGAGATAAATGAAAATTTACCGGATTATCTTCTAAATCAACGTTTCAATGAAGTATTTCTTGATGGAGACTTTAGTTTTGAGGATAATGAGTATAAGATAGTAGTTAAAACACGCCAAAACGTCATTCATATGATGTTCATAAAGCCCAATGAGGAATTTCCACTGATTATCCTGTCTGAACTTCCTAACGGTTTGCTGAACGGTATGAAATTTGGACAAAATGAAGGTGAAGAATTTCCGATTAACAAATTATAACTACTATTTTTTTTTAATTTTTAGACTCTTTCAAAAACTTTGTTGATTTTCAAAATCCTTTTTGCGATTGTCATTCCAAATTAGATCTCTGCGATATATTCGTTTTAAAACGCCTCGTTTGGTCTTGAATGTTCGTTTTCTTGATTTTGGCATTGTTTTTTG
>NZ_JAFYHP010000013.1 GCF_017539065.1 Methanobrevibacter sp. | reverse complement strand
TCAAAAAACAATGCCAAAATCAAGAAAACGAACATTCAAGACCAAACGAGGCGTTTTAAAACGAATATATCGCAGAGATCTAATTTGGAATGACAATCGCAAAAAGGATTTTGAAAATCAACAAAGTTTTTGAAAGAGTCAAGAAAATTTTAAAAATCAGTAAGGAGAATTATTATTATCAATGTTATCTTTGATTTTGCCATGGGCTCTCGGGTAAAATCCAACATCGGTTGATAATTTTCTCATGTTCTCCAGAATTTCATTTGTAGGTATGGATAAAGGACAGTTTAGTGTGCATAACCCGCATAAAGTACACATATAAAGGCCTGAATTAAAACAGGTTTCATCATCTTCAATGAATTTTGACATTGCAACTCCCCGACCGCCAAGATAGTTGTTAAAACCAAATTCATTTCCAACGGCATTATACACCGGACAGTGCACTATACAATTTCCGCAGCCTATGCAATAAAGACATTCCTCAATTGCTTCGCTTCTTCCATTATCTAAAAGAATAACAACAACTCTTTCAGCACCATACATATTTTTGATAAGTTTTTTCTCGATATCCGCTGTTTTTGACGGACCTGAAATTACATTCATATATGAAGTCACAAAGTTTCCTGTTGCAAATACCGTTTCCAGTTTTACAACAGAGATTGCATCTTCCAAAGTCGGCACTATTTTATCAATTCCAGCTACAATTATATGTAAATCTTTAAGTGAAACTATTGAAATATTACCCTCATTGTGCACCATTACAAGGGACCCTTCTTCAGATGCTATTGCATTGGCTCCACTTATACCTACTCTTGCACTTTCAAGGCGTTTTAGCACATCACTTCTTACAGCTTTCATAATCTCTTTAGGTTCCGGGTTAACATTGACATTCAATGAATCGTTTACAATGTCGGTGATTTCAGATATGTTTAAATGTGAAGCGGGACCTGTTGGATGGACCGGCTTATTATCAGTCTTTTTAAGCTGCAAAATTCTATCTCCAAGGTCAGTTTCAATAACATCAATATTCAAGTGATTCTTTAAATCAATTTCTCCTAAAGTATTGGATTTGGCTTTAGCAATGACCTTAGCATCATACTCTTCAAGCAAACCGTCAATAATATTAAGGGCATCTTTTGAAGTTTTTGCGAATTTCACTTCAATGTCATTGCGTTTAAATGATTCAAGCGCCTGATTGAACAGTTCTTCATTATTGTCAGAAGAATATTTTTTTATTTCTTGAACTCTTGAAGT
Source organism: Methanobrevibacter sp. (assembly GCF_017539065.1). GTDB lineage: Archaea > Methanobacteriota > Methanobacteria > Methanobacteriales > Methanobacteriaceae > Methanocatella. The sequence continues at coordinate 19,310 of NZ_JAFYHP010000013.1, read as the reverse complement.
TAGCCTTTTAATATTTGGAGAGTCTTTAATGGATGAAGATCTTTTTTTAACTGTATTGAAAGATTTTCTCATTGTTTCAAGTTCGCTAGTTTTCATCTACACCACCATACTTTACTAAAAACTCAGTTAAGTCAAGCACTTCAAGCTCATCATTTTCCAGGTTAAGCTTACAGAACGGGCATGGAGTCACCAAAGTTTCGCAGTTAGTTTCTTTTGCTTGCCCAATTCTTGATTTTGCCATTTGTGAAGCTAATTCAGGGTAAGCTGACTTTACACCGCCACCAGCACCGCAACATAAACTATCTTCACGATTATTTTCCATTTCAACTAAATCGGCTACGCTTTCAATGACATTTCTCGGTTCATCAAAAACACTGCAATGACGGCCCAAATGACAGGAATCGTGATATGTGACATTTAGATTTGCTTTTGTTAGATTTAGTTTATTTTCTTTAATTAGCTCATCCAATAATTGTGATATGTGAATTACATCCAGGCCTTCATAGTCTTCCTTTAGAGTTTTATAACATCCAGCACATGAAGTGATGATTTTTTCTCCTTTTAGAACTCCAGTATTCTCTTCAATTTGTTTTTGGGCTTCCTTATCAAAGCCTGTCCTCAGTAGAACTGACCCGCAACATTTTTCATCTTCTAAAATATGATAATCAACGCCTGCAAGATTCAATAATTTTTCAGTTGCTTCTTGAATACTTGTTTGTTTTTCTCTTGCAGTGCAACCTCTAAAATAAAGCATTATCTATTCCTCTTCATCATCAAGGGATATTTCATTAGAAAGGGCTATTTCTTTAACGACTTTATTAACATCGTCCTGTAATTTATCCAGCTTATTATACAATCTGAAAATTACATATAATAATACGACAAACCCTACAATAATAATAAAGTCAAGACCACGGGTTATACCGAACAGACTTGCAAATCTTTCACTGGCATCAGGGAATATTGAAAACAGAATAACAAATAACCATAATAGGGTCCATAAGATTGTTGTAGCTAATGACTGCCTTTCAGTCAGATATCGTATTAAAAAGAATATGATAGCCACTACTGATATTATTGGAAATATAATTGAATATAATAACATTTAATCCACCTTAAAATTGATGTTTGACCATTTGAATGAAAATTTTGATTGCTTCTTTAGCATTGGTTCCTTTAGCTTGAGTCTCAGGAGTGTAAATTGTCTGAATTGGCACTTCAACAAATGGAATTCCATTATCATTAACTTCACGTATGAATTCGGATGAAATAAGATATCCTTTAGCATTAATATCTATCTTTCTTAAAGCATCGCGGGTTATAGCTCTAAAACCTGTTTGCGAATCGCTTACGTTAACCTTATAAAATATTCTAGTTAATATATTCATGACTTTATTTGCAAAGTTACGGGAAAATGGCATGTCCTGAAGAGGCCTAACGCCAATTACGGCTTGAGCCTCACCTGTAACCAACGGTTTTATCACATTGTCCAAATCATCGGCAGAATGCTGTCCATCTGAATCCATACTCACAACATATTTCGGATTGAAGAATAAAACAGCATCAAATCCCGTTTGGGTTGCAACACCAACACCTCTGTTTATTATCAGAGAATAAATATGAATCTTATCAGGATATTTCCTTTTAGACTCTGTAATGACCTCAAGAGTATTGTCTGTTGATCCGTCATTGACAATAATCATATTATACCCTTTTTCTGCAATAGCTTCTATTACAGGTTGGATTCTTGTTGCTTCATTATATGCCGGAAGAACAACATATGTTTGATTTTTATCTTCCAAGGTTACTTCATATTCCATTCTACACCCTTACTCATAACGGTCCTGCATCTTCTTTTCCTTCACGCATACCCATTCCAGCTTCTTTTCTCATTGCTTTTCTGTGATACATCATCTTGATTAAATTCTGTGCATGTTCACGCGCCCTGTTTTCCGCAAGCTTTGCAAGCTCAACAGGATCTTCTTCCTCATCTTCATGCACAAAGACTTCTAAAATATGGGTATTAGTCATTAATTGTGCATTGATAAGACCGGTTGATGCTTCATGAGCACACATCTTGTCTTTTTCCATAGGTCCAGGCATTCCAAGTGCCATTACTATATCGCAGTTTTCTTCTTCAATGAGAATCTTAGCAGTGACAGGTAGGTCTTTTACTCCAGGAACTGTCTGGCGTATGATTTTCAAATCATAAGCGTTCTTTTTTAACTCATCGATGGCCGCTGCAGCCATGTCATAACGAGCAAATGTGGTATCACAAATTCCAATCCTCATGTAAATTCACCTTATGAAAAAATATATTCTTTAAAATATAAAAGTTTAGTTGTAACTGCAAAGTATATTTATAAATAAAAAAAAGAGTGATTTAAAAAGAAATTAATTTTTGTTTAACAAATTAAGAAACTTCTCTTTAGCTTCCTCAATAGTTAATGGGTAATCCTCTTGCATGTCAATACCTTCATCTTCTAACTTTTGGAAAAGTTCAGTGATAATAGGTACTTTTAAATTTGCTTTTTCAAGAATTTCCGGTTGTGCAAAAATCTCCTTAGGAGTGCCTTCGCCAATTAATAAACCATCAACTAAAACAAAAACTTTATTAGCGTAATCCGGAACCAGATCTACTTCATGAGTTGAAATTAAAATGGTTATTCCTTCAGCATTAAGTTCTTTAAGTAATCTAGATAAATCAACAACACCCTGTGGGTCAAGACCGGCAGTAGGTTCATCTAAAACCATAAGTTCCGGTTTCATAGCAAGAATCCCTGCAATTGCTACTCTTTTCTTTTGACCTCCACTTAAATGATGAGGTGCTTTTTTCTCGTATCCGCTCATCCCAACACGGGATAGGGCTTCTTCAACTCTGTCTTGAACTTCTTCCATTGGCAGACCTAAGTTCAAAGGTCCAAAAGCAACGTCCTCTTCAACTGTTGGAGCGAATATCTGGTCATCTGGGTTTTGGAAAACAATGCCCACTTTTTGTCTGAATTTAAGTAATGATTTCTTATCATATTTTAATTCTTCTCCATCGATAAAGACTTTTCCTTCATCAGGTTGGTAAATTCCATTTAAATGTAAGAATAATGTTGATTTTCCAGCTCCATTTTTACCTAAAAGAGCAACCATATCTCCCCTTTCAATTTTTAAGCTAACTCCTTTAAGGGCCATATATTCGGAATTGTATGAATATTTTATATTTTTTACTTCTAACATATTAACGCACCTTTCTCGGTTCATAAACTGGAAGTTCTCCACTATATCCTCTTGAGTCTAGAGAATTCTGTAAAGTTTCACTTTTATCTAATGATCGTAAAAATATTGTGCTTGAAAGAGCACCCAATGATTTAAATGATGTAAAGTAAGAATGATAACCTAACCTGGAATCCTGTGCTTTTTGCATTGTATCGATTTCATTTAAGAAGATAAATATTGTGTTATACATCAAAAGACCTATTTCTATCATGATCTTTGGAACTTTTAGTCTGCCTAAGCAGTGCAGAATTTTTGCAATTGGTGTTGTAAGTGCTAAAAAACCAAGACACGGCAAACATCCCATTACTCTCATAAATGTGTAAACACCATAATGCCAGGAATCTGTTGTAACAACTATTCCAAATATGCCAGTTTCATAAATTACATCTCCTTTTCCAAAGAAGAATATTAAGAATATACAAGTTATTACAAGAAATGCCATTGGCAATGATAAAAATTTCAAATAAGATTTATAGTTAACTTTCGCTATTGCCAATATGACAATAGACATCACAACAAAGATAAATACATCAAAATACAGATTATCAAGTGCTAATGTAACAATCAACAGGATTGCTGTTAAAAACAATTTAAAATAAGGATTTGTTTCTGTTAATTCATTATTATGCGCAATGTAATCCATATCAAATTTCATAAATACCACTTAAAAAAAAGAAATTAATAAAGAAGAAAAATTTATTCTTCTTTACCTTGTCCTCTCCAGTAACCGAAGAAGTAACCAATGATGATTGCTCCTATAGCTGCTTGAAGAGCGAATAATAAACTTTCTATTTCACCACTAGGTGGTTCCCATATAGATGAAAACCAAGGTTCAAAACCAGATTCTTCGATAGCTTCACCTGCGGCATCATCTGCACCACCAAAGTATCCGTCATCTTCTCCGTGACCACTAAACATGATTAATGGTGCAACGAATAATATGATACAAACAGCTGCTAAAATTAATAATGTTGATGTTTTCATAATTATCACCTTATGCTTCATTAGGAGCTAATGCGCCAAGTTTATCTAATAATTTTGGTTTGTAAGCTTTTAATCTATCCCAGATAATTACTGTTAGTATACCTTCACCAATAGCTAATGGTACTTGAGTTACTGCGAAAATAACTAAGAATTTTACTAATGCTTCACTGAAAGTTGGAGCAGGGAAAGCAAAAGCTAATTGGAATGAAGTAGCTACGTAAGTTAATAAGTCTCCTAAGAATGCTGCAAAGAAAATTGCAATAGTAGAAGCAATATTAGCTTTAGTTAAACCTTTATATACAATCCATGCAACAAATGGTCCAACAATACCCATTGAGAATATGTTTGCTCCTAAAGTGGTTAATCCACCGTGAGCGAGTAATAATGCTTGGAATAAAAGTACGATAGTTGCGAGTACTGCGGTTACAGCAGGACCAAATAATGCTGCACCTAATCCGTTACCACAAGGGTGAGAACAACTTCCAGTAACAGAAGGTAATTTCAAAGATGATAAGATGAACATGAATGCTCCGCTTACTGCAAGTAATGCTTTTGATTCAGGGGTTTCATCTACAATTTTTTTAATTTGATAAATACCAAATGCAACAACGGCGAATGATATGATGAACCATATAATACACCATGTTAAAGGTAAATATCCTTCCATAATATGCATAAATTATTTCCTCCAATATATATCAAAATCATTTGACAGATTTATCAATAAAAATTTAAAATATAATAGAACTTTTATAAAGTTTTATTGATAATGGTATTATATAGTTTATTATATATAAATATTATTAGTAATACCAAAAACAAAGTTTAGTCAAACCTAATGAACTTTAGGAAAAATTCAATAAAGTTGATACTATGAACATAAAAAACAATGTGATTTTAGCACTTGATGTAATGAGTGAAAGTGAAGCAATAGAAATCTGTGACTCGATTAAGGAATACCTCGACACAATAAAAATTGGTTATCCGTTGGCACTTGCGGAAGGCCTTGAAATCATTGGAAAACTTAAAGATAAATTCGGATTCAAAGTCATCTGTGATTTTAAGGTAGCCGATATCGATGCAACAAACTCAAAAATATGTGATGAAACATTCAAGGCAGGGGCAGATGCGATAATATGTCATGGTTTCGTCGGATCAGACAGTGTTCAAGCATGCCTGGATATGGCAGAAAAACATGAAAAAGAATTATTTTTACTGACCGAAATGTCACATCCCGGAGCGAAAATGTTTCTGCAAAAAGACGCAGAGGCAATTGCCCAGATGGGTGTCGATATGAAAATAAAAAATTTCGTGGCACCCGCAACAAGACTCGGCAGATTGAGCACTATCCGGGAAATTGTAGGTCCTGATGCATTTATTATTTCCCCAGGTGTTGGAAAACAGGGTGGCGATGGTAAAAAAACTCTCGAATATTCCAATGCAATAATTGTTGGAAGGAGTATTTACGAGGCGGACAATCCAAAGAGTGCATGTGACAAATTGATAAAATCACTAGATTAAACTAAAATATTTATAAATGAAAAAATATAAATAATAATGTTCTTATTATCTGGGAACAAATTGATTTAAACGGAGGAAAAAATATGGCAAACGAAGTAACAAAAATGATTATGGAAACAATCTTAGCATTGATTACTACCGCTTTTGCATTCGTTGCAGGTGAAGCATGGAACAGTGCAATTCAAAAATTAATTGAATCCGTCATTGGTGCTGGAGATGCTCTTCCTAGTTTATTCACTTACGCTATTGTTGTGACTATCATTGCAGTCATCGTTACCGTACTCATTGCTAGAGTAGCTGGTAAAATGGGCGTAGCAGATGAATAAATAAAAACAAAAAAGGAATTTTTTAATTCCTTTTAAACTTCTTTTTTTAATTTAACTTTTCAAAAACAATTCCTGCAATTTCATAGGCTACTTCAAATAATATGAAGTAAATAAATACCAAAACATTGAAAGCTCCAAAAATTGCAAGCAAAAATATAACTATTTTCATCACGAATCTATATTCAAAAAATAGATTAATAAAACCATTATCTGTAACTTTTGATATTGTTTCATGGCCAATTTCATCAGATAATGCGGCTATAATACAGATTAGCAAAACAATTAAGCTTAAATCGGGAACTCCAAAAATCAGACAGACAACTACAAACACGATTAATGTAATAATATGATGAATTCCATCCACCTTTAAAGCAATCAGGTTACCGATTAAAATAGCGATGAAAATGTATGCAGCTCCAACATCACTAACGGTAGCGATTGCTGAAGCAAAAGCGCATAATATGCCAAAAACACTGGCAAACAATACGTTATGATTAACATCAAATAAATCATCTGAATATTTCATAAAAAATCCAGATAAGAAAAATAAAATAGCTAAAATTATATAACTCATCTAATCACTGTTATTAATTTTATCTAAAGCGGCTGCATAAATCAATGGGAAAATTACAGTAACATCACCAACAACACTTGCAAGACTAGATCCACATCTCGCCTTAGCCCAGGATTTCGCTTCTTCAAGAGGTGCGCCGCCTAAACTACCTGCTTCAGGCCTATCCATTGTAATTTGAATAGCTGCATCAAGACCTCCTTTTATCACATTGGACGCCAAGGTGTAATGTTTTGTAAGACCTCCTCCTAAAAGGATTGCACCTACCTTTTCGGCTCCGAATACAATATCTGAGAGATAATGCATATCCGCAACTGCATCAACAACGAAATCATGGTCCTGGTTAAATATCCATAATTGCAGGCCCATCATTGAATCAATTAACCCCGGGGCGAAAATAGGCACATCATTACGTGCGGCCGCAGCTACAAATGAATTTTCATCTTCAACTAAAAGGCCAATTTCATGAAGCAGCTCCTGAATTGAAATCGATTGTTTTTCACTAGCTATCTGTTCAAATATCCTTGTTATTTCAGTTTCAAAAATAGTAAAATCCTCAGAACCAACATTAATATCTGCAATTCTGCCAATACCCTCTTCGTTTAACTCTTCATCATCCTTTCCTTCATGGCGATAATGGGATCCTCCAAATGCTTCAACCAAATCATGAGTAATATTGGCTCCGCTTGATACGATTAAATCAACATGCCCCTCATTAATCATCTTTGTTACTATATTTCTCATTCCTCCAGGTATTAAAGGGCCTCCAAGGCTCATGAACACTTTCATGTCTTCATCTTGTATCATGTCTGTTAAAATATTGCATGCTCTTGCAACTCTGCCTGCTCCTAAAACACCCGATTCATCAAATTGATTGATTAAATCAGAGATTTTCATATCATTCGTAATATCAATCTGGTTAACTTTCATTTAATCACTTAATTAGTAATAATAGGGAATTGCTTTAAATTTGTAACGCTGTCAATCAAATCTGTTCTTGTTACAATTCCCAATAGATTATTGTCATTATCCGCAATTATCAATCTGGAAATTGATTTTTTAAGCATGACATCAATGGCATTAGCTATTTTTAAATCTTCATTTACAATAACCACATCTGTTGACATCAAATCTCCAACAGTTTCATCTTCTTTGTCATTAGCTATTGCATTGACCAAATCGGTTAAAGTGAATACCCCAACAATTTTTCCATTTTTTATAACTGGAGCCCCATCAATTCCTTTTTCAGATAATTTTTTCGCAGCTTCTTTTATTGAGCAATCTATGGAAAATGAAACCACATTTCTGCTTGCAATGTCTCCAACAGTTTTTTTAGGTATACTTCTAATGGTATTCGTATCAACTAAAAGAATGTTGTCCATATCATCACGACCGACGATAGTGCCCATAACTCCCAAGTTATTTACCGGTGTCGGACCTATGCTTATTTCATCTCCAAGATTCAAATCCTTAATGCTGCCCAATACTTTTATTGCAGCTTCACATTCACTAGGTTGAGGAACACTGGTGAATTCAATTCTGGCAACAGATATGCCTTCCATCTTAGTGCCATTTTTATAAATAGGCACGATAGAATCATTGTCTGAAACTGAAATATTTAAAGAATGGTATGCTTCAATTGTTGGTTTATATCCTCCTCTTGGGCCAGGCACGCCCTTGACTAAGCTTAGGCTTCTTAATGATTGCATCTGATTACGGATTGTTCCAGGATTCCTATTCATAACCTCAGCAATGTCTTCGCCCTTTATTGATTTTCCATTTGAGGATTGATATAAATTAATCAAGGTTTGTAAGATTTCTTTTTGAACAGATGTTAACATGTTTGTATCCCCATCTAAATAATAATATAATAATTTATGTTAAGTATACCTTATAAATATTAATGATTTATAATGATAATTTAAAACCAACAAAAAAATAAAAAAAGAAATGAAAGGATTATTCAATCAATTGTTTTAAATCATTTCTAATAATTGAAGTTGCATCAAATCCCTTAATTGCATCAACCATTTCCGGGAATTTGGCTTTAGGAATCAATACGTTGATTTGTGAGAAATCTGAACCTGGAGTAATAGTAGGCTCATCAGCACAAAGCTTATTGTCGATTAGATAGCCTGAAACCTCTTCGATTTTACTGTTTGCAATATTGAATTTCACATCAAAGTATTTTTTAGCGGTGATTGCTCCCAACAGCTGTTCATAAATCATTTGAGCCTTTTCAAGCTTTTCACCTGTACAGCTTACCCCTGCATAAAGGCCTGCAGATGAGTGCAGGATTGTTTCAATCTCTTTTAAGCCAGCTTTTCTCAAGCTGCTTCCGGTTTGGGTATTGTCAACAATCAAGTCAGCACCCTTTGCAATGTATACTTCAGTTGCACCGTCGGAGTTGATTACCTGAACCATTTCATTATCGCCGTCAGTCAAACCTCTGACCTGAACGAAAGGAACCGCGTCACCATAGATTTCCTGATATGCATCATTTTCCATTATGAATTTCCTGGTTAAATTAGGATATTCAGTGAAACATAAGATTGGAGTTTTTCTATCCTTATTTGCTCTGAATAAATCTGATAAATTATCATATGGAGAATCCTTAGGAACTGCAACTATCAAACGGGTTTTACCGTAATCAAGATCGCCAATTTTAACAGTGTTGGTTTCTCTTAAAACTGACTCTTCCTTAACCCAATCCTCACCGACAATGGCTATGTCTATAATTCCCCTGTTCAATTCAACGGGAGTGGATTGCGGACGAGTTAAAAAAGCAATTATGTCTTCATCGTTTAGGATTTCAATTTCATAGGATTCGTCGCCGGGTTCATATCCTTTGACTTCATAACCTGCATCAACAAAAAGCTGATAGGTATTTCCTCTTTTCACATTATTCAGACTTCCCTTTGGAAGCCCTAAAATTATCTTATCATTCATATTAATACCTAGATTAAACTTGTTAATTTCAAATATATATTAGTTGTGATGACTAATTAAAAAAAAATAAGTTATTTGTGATAAGCTTCACAACTTTGTCTATTTAAAGCATGTCTGTGGACATGCATATGCTTGATTCCATACTCTGTTCGAATCTCATCCATTATTTTAATGCCTTCATGGGAATGTGAATGTTCCCCATCATTATGGAAGTGATAATGTGAGTGTTCAACATTTTCAGTGTCGATTTTCTTGATTGAATCATCAAAGTGCCTATCATATAGCAATGCTGCATTTAGAACTACCAAACATGATCCCGCATTGTGGACAATAGCTCCAGTTACAGGGTTTAAAAGGCCTAAAAGGGAACAGACAATAGCTGCCGCATTGATTGTCATGGAAATTATGATATTTGCTTTGATTGTAAATAGAGTCGAATTTGACAGTTTTTTAAGATATGGAATTTTACCGATGTCATCCCCTAAAAGTGCAATGTCAGCCGCTTCAATTGCAACATCACTTCCAACAGATCCCATCGCTACACTAACATCTGCTGTTTTAAGTGCAGGTGCGTCATTTACACCATCCCCAATCATACATACCTTCTTGCCTTCCGCTTTAAGTTTTTCAATCCAATCAAGCTTTTCTTGAGGAAGCAGATTTCCATAAACCTTGCCGATTCCAACTTTTGAAGCAAAGTAATTTGCAGTTTCTGTATTATCTCCTGTGAGTAATATAGTCTCAGTTCCTAATTCATGCAAGTTTTCAATCATGCTTTTAGAATCTTCACGTATCACATCAGATAATCCAATTAATCCAACTACTTGGCCATTTAATGCAACGATAATTGAAGCTTTTCCATCGTTTTTTAGTTTGTTCAAATGATTATCGATATCACTATCAATATTGTTTTCGATTAAGAATTTGGAGTTTCCTGCATATACCTTACCATAAGAATTTGTACATGTAACCCCCTTTCCAGGATACATTTTAAAGTCTTTTGGTTCTTCAATAACAATTTGAGCTTCCTTTGCATTATTTACAATAGCTTTTGCCAGTGGATGTTCACTTAATTTTTCACAGGATGCTGTGAGCTTAAGCAAATCCAAATCGGATAAATCATCACTTAATGAGATAATATCAGAAACTTCTAAATTACCGTAAGTCAAAGTACCTGTTTTATCGAATACTAAAGTATTTAATCCTCCCAATGTTTCGAGAGCTTCACCTGATTTAATTAAAACCCCATATTTGGTTGCCTGACCAATGGCTGCCATAATAGCAGTAGGTGTTGCTAAAATTAATGCGCATGGACAGAATACTACTAAAACTGTAACTCCCCTTTCGACATTGCCTGTTACAAGCCATGCGGCAATTGCTATAAATAATGCAACAGGAACAAGCCATGTAGCCCATTTGTCAGCAATCCTTTGAGTAGGAGCCTGCTTTTCATCAGCAGCCTTCACCAAATCAATCAGTTTTTGAAGTGAAGAGTTTTCACCCAAACTGGTTGCCTTAATGTCAATGGCGCCATACATGTTCATGGTACCGCAGAATACTTCATCACCTACTTCCTTGTCAATAGGCAATGATTCACCTGTCATGATTGACTGGTCAAGTGAAGAAGTACCGCTTATTATTTCACCGTCCACAGGTACGCTTTCTCCTGGAAGAATCCTCAAGATATCGCCAATTTGAATTTTATCGACAGGTATTACTTCTTCTACCCCATCAATGATTCTTCTACCGGTTTGTGGAGTTAAGTTGATAAGATTTCTTAAACCTTTTTTAGCTCTTTCGACTGTCCAGTCTTCTAGCAAAGCCCCTAACGCCATAATCCATGCAACTTCACCTGCAGCAAATATCTCGCCAATCAAAAGTGATGCAACCATAGCTATTGCAATCAATAATGCAGATGAGATCCACTTTTCACGAATCAACCTAGTCATTGCTAGAAGCAACATTGGAATACCGCTTATTATTACTGTACCCCAAGCGGGGTTTAGGTAAATTGGAGTATCTATTCCAAAAATCATAAAAATAACTGCTATTAATAAGAATATCCCTGAAATAATTGTCATTTTTAGGCCAAATAGGAAATCAGTAATTTCATCAATCATACATAACACCTCAAAGTATTACTTTTTTTGAGTTCATTTAAATACTCAGTATTACTCAAAAATTTTTTAAAATTTTCCCCCAAATTTTGAAACTTACTAAAAAATTAATTTTTGTAAACACCAAACAGCCAAAAAGTATTACTTTTTTTGAGTTCATTTAAATACTCAGTATTACTATTAATAGTTATGTACGAAGAAATATATAAAAGTATTACTTTTTTTGCATTCATTTAAATACTCAGTATTACTAAAAAAATAGGAAAAAGAATTTTCTATAGGAAATATCTTCATCACAGCATTAGGGTTTCATAGCCAAGTCCATAATACTAAATGGTTCGCCCTCTTTTCTAGGGGCAGGCGCACCCATTCCAAAAGCAGATTTGGCGAATTCCTTATTCATTCTTTTTGAAACTTCACCAAAAATCATTTTATAAGCAGTACATTGCGGATCAACTGCCTGTGGAGTCTGATATGCAACGATTGCATTGTAAGGACATCCCCCTTCACAATATTTCACATACCTGCATTTTTTGCAGTTCTCATCCACATAATCCCTGAATTCCATGAGCTTTGCCCAAGCGTCAGATTCCTTTAGGTCATCGAAGCTTGGACTTGTAGCCACATTACCTAAAACATACTCAGGCATCCCCACAAACCTATAGCATGGATAGATTGAACCGTCGGCACCAACAGCCAATGTTGTTCCAATGCAGTCTGCAAAGGTGCATAAAGTACCTCTTCTTCTAAGTGCAGATTTGCAGATATGATCCAGATCCATTACAGTGAACTTGTCCAAGTCATAAAGGTATTTGTCAAGCCAATCGACAAGCAACTTACCATGTTCTTCCTGATCAAGTGCCCAAGGGTCGGCATTGTCCCCCCTTAGAGATGGCAATGCTGCATGGATTTTCAGATTCATTTTTTCTCCCTTAAAGAATTCATACAATTCATCGGAGAAATCTTTGGAATAGTCAGTTACAGTTAAAACAAAGTTAATGATTAACCCTTTGCTTTTTGCAAGCTCATATTTTGACATTGTTTTATCAAAATAACCGTCTCCCCTTTGATAGTCATTAATTTCTTTTGGCCCATCAATACTTGTACTTACAACAACATTGTATCTCACAAATAAATCAATCAAATCCTCTGTTAAAAGCCAAATATTACTTTGAAGAGAAAATCCTTCAAAATTTTCCAATTTTGAAAGTTTATCAAGTGCATATTCATAAAAATCGTAACCCGCAAGAAGCGGTTCTCCTCCATGGAATGTGAAATGGACTTTATCATCTCTAAAATCGCCTAACCAAGTAATAATCTGGTCTATAATTTCAACGTCCATCATTTCCTTTTTATTTTCAGAACCCCAACAATATTTGCAATTTGACGGACAATTTAATGTAGGGATAATCATTACATGAAATGTCATTTTAACCGTGAATTTTATTTAATTCTCTTAATAATTTCTTTTTCTCATCTTCTTCCATATCATAATCTTTTACAAAAAATATGTAACCACATTCTTCACATTTCACAGTTTCCATTTCCGCATGTGCATTATGGTTATCCAACATTTTTCTGTGAGCAACCTTATCTTTAGAACCACATTTCGGACATGGAGCTAATAGTTCTTCAAGTTTCATTTTTTCACCTTAATTAATATTGTGTTTTTGAAGTATATAATTTTATCAAATATTCTAACGATTGAGAAAATTAACAAAAAACCGATAAACAGGAAAACCGACATGTTCTACAAACCATAAGGCATATTTAGAACCAGGAACCTCAAATTCCTTTTTAACTTTTTTCAATTCACCAATAATGTCTAATTTTTGAGGGCATTTTCTCAGACATTTTCCACAAGCGTTACATTTGCCTGCATTTCCTGAATTGCCCATAATCCCCCCGACATATTGATAATAATCTATGAAAGACTGGTTAATAAATCCTTTATGGCCAAACAAATATTTTTCATTATAAATTTTCATGCATTCGGGAATGTTCACCCCCTGCGGGCAAGGCATGCAATAACCACAAGTGGAACAATTAATCTTTAAAGAATTTCTCATGACTCTTTTGACAAGTTCAATTGTTTCCATTTCTTCAAAACTCAATGATAAAGGAGTTATCCTATTAGCAACATCTAAATTTTCGTCCAGCTGTTCAAAAGTATTCATCCCTGAAAAAACGCATGTAACATTTCGATTATTTAAAACCCATTCCAAAGCCCATTCAGCAGTACTTTTATTGGAGTTTGCTTTTTTAAATATTTCTTCTGCTTCTTTAGGCATTTTACCCGCAAGAATTCCTCCTTTTAATGGTTCCATTACAAAAATACCCATGCCCTTTGAGGCAGCATACTCAATACCTTCCATACTGGCCTGAACATGTTCATCAAAGTAATTATACTGAACCATGACCACATCCCAATCATAAGCATCAATCAGCAATGGAAATTCCTCTTTTGGGCCATGGTATGAAAACCCGACATGCTTGATTTTGCCTTCACTTTTTGCCTTGCTTATAAATTTGAACAAATCCCTTTTTATCAACCTATTCAACGATTTTAAATCGACAGCATGAATTAAATAATAGTCAATGCAATCCCTTTGAAGGCGTTTTAACTGCTCATTCAAGATCTTTTCCATATCCTCATATTTCCTTACATTGATTGCAGGAAGTTTTGTGGAGATTTTTACCTTATCCCCATATTCGCCATGTAAAATTTCACCTAGAAACGATTCACTATCCCCATAAAGATATGCAGTGTCTATAAAATTAACTCCATTGTCAATAGCATGATAAATCAGTTTAGAACCTTGCTCTCTGTCGATTTTACCGTTTTTTAATGGCAATCTCATTGCTCCAAAACCCAATGGAGAAATTTCATCGCCGGTTTTTTGAATTAATCTGTATTGCATGTTATCGTTTAGTCATTCTGATGAATTTGTCTTTGGCAATCTTGAGTAAAACCCCAACGCCATGAGTGACTGGTCCTTTGGTTGATGAGTTTTCAACATCGTATTTTACGGTAATTGGAACTTCAAGAATCCTTAAATTATTTTCGGCGGCATCAGCTATCATTTCACTTTCGATTCCGAAACCGGGGTCTCTGAATTTATAGCAGGAAATGGTTTTGCCGCTGAATGCCCTGAAACCACTTTGTGAATCAGTTACGCTTGTTCCAGCAGTGATGTTGGTAGCTATATCCAAGACTTTTTGGCCTACACGCCTGTAAGCAGGGGTATTTTCTTCAAATCCGTTAATATACCTGCTGCCGTTTACAAAATCGGCCCTGTCTTCTTGGATGGGTTTTATTAAATCAGGTATTTCATCGGGATTGTGTTGTCCGTCCCCATCAATTGTAACAACTATGTCATATCCTTTTACATTGCTAAAAGCATCTTTTAGGGAAACGCCTTTTCCAAAATTAGTAGGATGTTTTAAAAGAGATGCACCAGCGTCTTGAGCAATTTGAGAAGTATTGTCACTGCTTCCATCATCTACAACTAAAACATCATCAGCATATTGGAGTGATTTTCTAACGACCTCTCCAATAGCTGCCTGCTCATTGAAAGCAGGAATAATTACAATGGTTTTCATATTATTCTATTCTGTAATAATCTTTCATCCATTCAACAGTTCTTTTAATACCTTCTTCAGGCGGAACCTGCGGATCATGTTTCAAATCACGAATAGCTTTAGAAAAGTCAATGGTTTTAACTTTTGTTGTGAATTCTTCAGCAGGAGTGTAAGTTACTAAAGAATCGTCAACACCGACAGCATCCAAAACCATATCTGAGTATTGCTTGATGTCCCTTTCCCATTCCTGTTTACTTCCAACATTGTAAACTTCTCCTGGAATGAAATTATCGACAATATTTGAAAAAGTTCTTACAGTGTCTTCAACATAATCAATAATCCTTTTATGACCCATATGAACAGAATATGGAAGTCCGTGTAAAGCTTTATAAATAAAAATTGGGATAAATCCTTTATATGGTGAGTAAGCTTCATGAGGACCGTAGCAGTTTACAGGTCTTACACGTACAGTTTCAGTTCCGAACATAGTGGCCGAATTCATACACATGAGCTCTCCAGCCCATTTGGAAATAGCATAATCATTCATCTGATAAGTTTGAGAAATAGGGACATTCTCCATTACGTCTTCAGACATGATTCCCTCATAATCGCCATATACTTCAGCTGATGAAAATGAAATCATTCTAAAGTCCAATTTTTCCTGAAGGCGAATCATGTTTTTTAATCCGATTACATTGGTCTCCCAAAGGTTTTCATAATACCCTTCGCCGTTCCATCTGCCGTACTCGGCAGCTAAGTGGTAAACATAGTCAAATTTATCGTTGTCATCAAATATCCTTTCCATTTGACGATAGTTCCTAACATCTCCTCTTACATAATCAGAATAGGAATCAGAATATAAATCAGCTTCCCCTTCGTGGTGTAGCAAATCTACTGCCAATACTTCATGACCTCTGCTTCTGAGTTCATTGCAAAGGTTGGTTCCGATAAATCCGCTACCTCCAGTAACTAAAATTCTTTGAGTTTCCATTCTATGCCTCTTTAATCATTTCTTTCATGTATTCAATTAAGTTATCCTTTGATTCAGGGTCATCCATAGCAAATTCAATTGATGTTTTGAGCCATTCAAACCTGTTTCCAATATCATAGGTTTGGCCTTCAAAGGTAACTCCATAGATTTTGTCTAATTTTGAAAGTGCATCGGTCAATTGGATCTCGCCGCCTACACCCGGTATGGTTTCATCAATCTTATCAAAAATATCCGGTGTCAATACATAACGGCCCATAATGGCTAAATTGGAAGGAGCTTGATGAGCCAAAGGTTTTTCAACTAATTTTTCAATATTATAGACATTTTCTTCAACTTTAGTTCCTTTAATTATCCCATATCTTTCTACCTTTTCATATGGCACTTCCTCAAGTGAAATTGCTGAAGCCCCATACTTTTCATAAACATCTATTAACTGTTTGGTGCAGGGAGTCGGACCTTTTGTTATTGAATCTCCTAAAAGCACCGCAAATGGCTCTCCGCCAACATGTTTTCTAGCACAAGAGATTGCATCTCCAAGCCCTTTTTGTTCTTTTTGTCTCACATAACAAATATCTGCTAAGTCAGTGATTGCACGTACTTGCTTTAGGCGGTCATCTTTACCGGCACTTTGTAAAGTTTGTTCAAGTTCAAAAGACTTGTCAAAATGATCTTCGATTGACCTCTTATTCCTACCTGTTACGATTAAAATATCATCAATTCCAGAAGCTACCGCTTCTTCAATAACATATTGAATTGTCGGTTTATCATAAACAGGCAACATCTCTTTAGGTTGCGCTTTGGTAGCAGGCAAAAATCTTGTTCCGAATCCTGCTGCCGGAATTACAGCTTTCATAATTATCACCATATAAGTTTATATTAATAATAATTTTTAGTTTAAATATTATAAATATATTAGTAAAAAAAAGTAAATTATAGTTATTTTTTAACTATAATCTTGTTCTTATTAGTCAATCCTTTATAAGTTGTCTTGATTGTATATTTTCCGACTTTCAATTTATTAGGAACTTCAAAAACAGCCTTTCCTTTTTTGTTGGTTGTCAATTTAAAGGTTTTGCCCTTAAATTTGATTTTTACTGCCTGATTTTTAAAAGCCTTTCCTTTGGAGTTCAAGACCTTAACTTTAAATTTGGCGGATTTTTTAGCCTTTTTAGATAAATCTTTAGTTTTTAAAACTGTTTTTATCTTAATCTTGTTTTTGACCTTAACATTGTCATATTGGGTTATGACGGTGTACTTTCCAGGTTTCTTATCAATTTTTAAAGTTGCATAACCTTTCTTATTGGTTTTAACTTTATATGTATGTTTATCTATGGTAATATTGACAAATTTTCCAATAGCCAATTTTCCATCCGCACCATAAACTCGAACTTTAAATTTTTTGGAATTCTTATAATACTTGATTAGATTTTTAGAAACTATTTTTGTTTTAGGAACTACTTTAACTTCCAGTTTGCCATGACCGTAAGTCAGATGGACAAATCCGTCACGGTCTGCCACTACAGTAATATTTCCCGGAATGTTTAATACTGTGAAAGCTGATGAGGATCCGTCTTTATTCAGCAGCAATGTATTGCATTTCACTACAATAACATCTCCCTTCTTAACAAAGTCCTGATTGTAAGAGGCGTTTAAAACAATCCAGTTCTTCAGATTGCCAATCTTTTCAACATTTGTATCAGGCAAAATGTCACCCCAGAAGTTATAATCTGCAACCACATTTCCTGAATATGTATAAAGAGGACATCCCTGGGAACTGAGTAGCCATGAGTATTTAATCAATCCGTTTTCACCAAACCACATTATGTCCCTTCCAAAAATATTTCCGGTATTGATGAATTTGGAGTATAATATTTTACCATTGGTCCCAACCCAGCAGATTGCAGCTCCGGACCATCCATCATTATAGTAGAATTCACTTTCAAGGACATTTCCTGAAGATCCTCTCCAGCAGATTGCTCCTCCGGAATTCGGATAACCTACGCTATTGCCCCTAAAGACACATTTGGAGACTGTCCCGTTTGTACCGTTCCATATGATTGCTCCGCCTTCATTGGTTTTGGCACCCACCGGCCTGATTTTTATGTGATGAATTATCATTCCATTTTCATCAACCTCAAATTCCTCCTCATCGAATGGGTCATCTTCAATGCCATAACCTGTGTTGTTTGTAAATTTACAATTTTCAATGTATCCGTTGGCTCCGTTCCAGTAAATTGCTCCTCCACCGGCCTCATTTGAGAAATATCTGCCATAGGCATTTCCGTTGATAAATTTGATATTCTTCAAAATAACATTGTCAGCAGTGACATTGAACATTCGGGATAGCTTATTTCCATTTAAAGTATGGCCTGCTCCATCTATTGTTATTGATTTTGTAATTAAAATTCCCTTATTTGAGCCATTGACATATTCATAATCCTTATCTAAAACTAGAGTACCATTTTCAGGAGTATCGTTGACCAATACAGATAAATCGTCAAAGCTTCCTATGCCTTTTCCGGCGGAGAGAATTTCCTCGCCATCTGTCAAATTAATCTCCTCACCAATAACATCAGTTGCATTATCGTTTGCACTAACGCTGGCCATGCAAAGAAAGATGCAGAGCAGAATTGTGAAAATAACTATTGTCTTCTTAATCAATTAAAAATCCTCCGATAATATGTAAATTATATTTGATATTTAATTATAAAAAGTTTTCCAAAATAAGAATTCATAGTGCGGGGGACGGGACTTGAACCCGCGAAGGGACTGACCCACTAGGCCCTCAACCTAGCGCCTTTGACCGCTCGACCACCCCCGCTAAAAACAAAAGTAGTTATAAAAAAATATCTTTTTTAAGTTATATAAAGTTAACTATTTTTAGCATAATTTTATAGTAACTTCCATAATTTTCTCATTTTTTAAATCTTCAATTAAGCCACTATCAAGATTCCTGGCCGCCTTGTCTGCATGAATCATTAAAGTACGTGAGCATGTATAAT
>NZ_JAFYHP010000003.1 GCF_017539065.1 Methanobrevibacter sp. | reverse complement strand
TCAAAAAACAATGCCAAAATCAAGAAAACGAACATTCAAGACCAAACGAGGCGTTTTAAAACGAATATATCGCAGAGATCTAATTTGGAATGACAATCGCAAAAAGGATTTTGAAAATCAACAAAGTTTTTGAAAGAGTCTTCAATTTTTTTTGAAAAAATTATCTCTGTGATATTTTTCTATAATCTGATCTATAGATGAAAAGAAGGTTTTTATTATTTTTTATAGCCAAATCATATACGTCTTCGTAATTTTCATAGTATTCATATTTTTTTGTTAATTTTGATGAAATTGACAAACCTACCTCGCCGGTTAATATGAGGTCACAATCAAGACTATTTAGATAGTTGGCTAATTTTTCTTCATCAATTTCCTCACAAGTTATTCCATAATCTCCGCCAATGGAAACGTAATATTCATCTAAATTACTAATCATGTTTACAGATTCTTTTATGGCTTGAGTATTTAGCCCCGGATTAATCTCTTCAATAATTATTGAGTTTTCAATTGTTCTTTTATTTGTTCTGCCCGGAATTCCTTTATAATTTCCAAGTCCTGAAACTATTTTATCACTGTTAATTTCCAAGCTGAGGCAAGTTAAAACTACTCCTAAAACATTACTAACATGATGGGGTCCAGGCGCAAAGCAATTTAATTTGATTTCTCCTGAAAGGATATTGTCATTTACGGTTTTGACATCCCTATATTCTATTTCAAGTGATGTTTGATTTAGATTATATTCAACACTTTTAACAAATAAATTTGAAGAGGCGTCTTCTAAAGAAAAGCTGTTAATCTTTTCATGTTCAATATCCGAATAATATTTGTCCAATGCTTCTTTTTGAATACAAACGCATTTGCATCTGAATACTTGTTTTTTAGCTTCAGATGCGCTACTTCTGCCTTGGGCAATCGGATAATCCTCAGCAATATTCAATAGAAGCCCAACATCTCCAATGCCGCTTACTCCAAGTGATGACTCGAAAATTGCGCAATTGTATTTTCTTGACTTTTTACTTTCTTCAGCACCTTCATGTATGAAGCATACGGGATTGGAAATTTTATTGGCCAGATCAATGGTCTCCTTAATGTTTGCAGGAGTGATTGAAATGTTTTTCCTTAAAGTAAATTCATTGCCGTCTTCATAAAGCAAAGCACCAAGGCTTGATAAAATCAGCGGGTTTTTGTCAATAAGGATTTCTTTAAGCATGAAAACTGAAGTTGTTTTTCCCTTCACTCCGGTCACTTCAATTTTTGAAATGTCTTCTGCCCAATTTTTAAGAAGTTCTTTTATGATTTCATGATGGCTTTCAAAAGTATAATTCAAATCGGGATTATATGATTTTATTTCATCAAAGCTTAAAGGCATATGAATTGGATAGATAACATTCATATCTCCTTTAAAATAAGTCAAATCTTCAAGTTGAATCAATTCAACATCATATACCTCGAGCATTTTGCTGTCAATTGTGTTCAAGGTATTGTAAAGGTCATATGCAAGCACATTTTTACCTTTTTTGGCTAAACTGACGGCTATTTTTACACCGCCATGGGTCAAATCAATAACAAGATTATTCATTATTGCACCAGTTATTCTCGATTCCGCCTTCTTTTAGTTTGTCTTTAACCTTTTCATAGAAATATTTGGTAGAAGTCCTGATGAAGTAAGCGTCTTTAGGGGATTTCTTAAATTTAATTTCTTCTTCGTAATCGGCTTCTTCGGTAATCTGGCCGTCCATTACAAACACTGCACTTTTACCCTTTTTAAGTAATTTGACAGTAATTTCGCTGTTATCGGACACAACGAATGGCCTCACTCCAAGTTTATATGGGCAAATTGGAATTATAACAAATCCCGCGACTTTTGGATCAACAATCGGTCCGCCTGCAGACATTGCATAAGCGGTCGAACCACTAGGTGTTGAAATGATTAATCCATCCGCTCTAACTTCTTCTATTACTCCTCCATCAACACGAATCTCATAGTGAAGCATTTTAGCAGGCTTGTTTGTCATGACAACCACTTCATTCATTGCTGTGAAATCATGGTTATCGTGAGATACTACAAGGCGAGTTCTTTTTTCTTTGTAATAATTTCCTTTTAAAATTTCTTTTAGAGTAGTAAATGTGTCCTTCACTTCAATTTCTGTTAAAAATCCAACGGTTCCCATATTAATTCCAAAAATCGGAATTTCAGGTTTCAATCTTGACTGTGCTCTTAAGAGAGTGCCGTCCCCGCCCAGAATAGTAGCCATATCACATTCGAAATCAAATAATTCCTGGGATAATCGTTCATAATCTATGTTTAAATCAATGTCATCAAGCATGTCTGCAATTTCAGGATACGCCTGTTTTGTTTCTTCGATTATTTCGTCTAATTTAGGGTTTTCTCTTAGTTCAAGCAATTTTTTAGATAGGCTTTTTTCAATAACTACTTCACAACCGTTTGTTAAAAGATATTCAATTATTTTTGCTGAGAATAATATCGGTTTGTCTTGGTCTATTCTTGAGATGACTCCAATTTTGCCTATGACATCTATTTGATTATCATTAAGAATATCAATAATCTGCTGGTGCATTTCTTTGTTATTTGCAGCCACCACAATACTTTTTTCATAAATGCTTAAAACATTGTTAAGCTCTTTACCATATTTATCGGTAATGATACATCCTACTTCGTCAAGGATTAATTTGCCTGCGGCAATGTCGATTATTCTGCTTCCTCTTAAATCTAGGAATGCATCATATCTTCCACTTGCAACATAGGAAAGTTCTAGAACAACACTTCCAAGCACTCTCATACGCCTTGCACGGTCAACAAGTTTGGATGCTTCTGAAGTTCCACTTTTTGTAAACCCTCCGAGAGTCATCTTATTTATCTTTGCATTGGTGCTCGGGGTTAATTTTTCATTGTTTAATTGGCAGCCTTTGCCTTTTTCTGCTTCAATGAAGTTACCGTTTGCCAGGTTATATACAAAACCAAGTTCCACATCATTCAGTGTTGCGAGTCTTCCTTGATTCACTTCTGCAATAGCAATTGAAATTGCATATGCCGGAATTTCCTTAATTGCATTGCTTGTTCCATCAATTGGGTCAATTAGAAATATGAATTTTGGAGTTTCTTCTTCAGTTAAGTCGGTACGTTTTAATTCCTGGGATAATTTGACTATTCTTTTTGTACCTTTACCAAGCTTTAACTCTCCAACTTCTTCACTAATTAGATATGACAGTACATCCGCATCTTTTAAAATGTGGACGATTTCTTCTTCAGCTATTTGATCGATATAAGAGGTGGGGGTACCATCTGCTCCGATTTTTATTTCGGTTCCTCCAAGCTCTGTTCCAGCATATTCTCTCACAGCGGGACCAACTGCTTTAATTATTTTTTTGGCTAATTTTTTAGCAATTTTTTTGGTTTCACGGTCCATATTATCCCTCTATAATCTCATTATCCAGATATACTACTGATGATACAACGGATGCAATGTCCTTGACTGTTGCAGCCGAATATTTAACAATTAATTCTTTAATTTCAACATCTCGTTTATTCATCATATATTTAACCATATCTTTAGCTTCATTAATGATTTCATCATTATCTTTGTTAATTCCTGTTGTTTCCACAACACAACCTAATTCTTCTCCAATAGCTACTGCAATCACTGCAATTATTTCATCACCGGGGGTGTCTGAAGTAATTTCGGATAAAACACAGTTCACCATAGCGCCAGCTTTGAGTTTTGGCAATTCACATATTTCAGTATTGGATGCAAGCATACTAGATACTTTAATCAGATTAACATCGCCAATTCCAGCATTACTCAATGCATTATCAAAGGCATTTAATTTTGTTGGTCCTTCATCATGTCCAGTTACAATAGCTATTTTCATTTTATCACTTATTATTTAATATGTATGTCAATGTATTTAATAATTTAACAAACGAATACTTTAAATAAAATGGAAAAGATAGTTTATAGTAATCTAATAATATTCCTTATTATAAGATTAAAAACCGGTTTTTATATAAAATGGAGGAAAAATTAATGTCAACAAAAGTTGTAGAAATTAAAACATTAAAAGTTGGAAAATACATTGTTTTAGGAGGAGAAGCTTGTAAAATTATTAGTTACACCACTTCATCTCCAGGTAAACACGGAGCAGCTAAAGCAAGAATTGAAGCTGTCGGTGTTTTCGATAATCAAAAAAGAAGTTTAGTTAAACCTGTAGATAACAAAGTTGATATCCCTATTATTGATAAAAGATTAGGACAAGTCATTTCCATTCAAGGAGATACCGTTCAAATCATGGATATGGAAAATTATGATACTATTGAATTACCAATGCCTGAAGACTTAAAAGATTCTATTGTTGAAGGTATTGAAGTTGAATACATTGTTGCTATGGGAAATATGAAAATAATGAGAACTAGAGGATCATAAGTTCTCTTATTTATTTTCCTTTTTAGATTTATTATGCTTTTAAATACATACGAACCATGGAAATTTGCATTTTCAGCAGAAACTGACAATTTAGAAAAAAATTCATTTGGAATAATCGGAGTTCCATTTGACAGTACTACTTCTTATCATTCCGGTGCACGTTTGGGACCAATTGTAGTGCGTGAAGCGTCTTTTGGTTTTGAAAAATATAATACTGTTTTTAATAAAGATTTAACATCTGTTTTTTATGATTTTGGGGATGTCAATATTGTCCCTGGAAACTGTGAAGCAACCTGTGAGATAGTTGAAAGCACAGTTAATGAACTTTTAAACTTGAGCATTAAACCAATAATCATAGGTGGAGAGCATTCCGCTTCAATTGGGGCTATTAAGGCAATAAGGGAGAGATATCCAAAATTGACAGTAATACATTTGGATGCTCATCGTGATTTGGCATTCGAATTCGTCGGTGAGAAATATTCTCATGCAACCGTAATGAGGAGGGCTCATGAAACTGGTGTTGATTTGGTTCAAATTGGAATTAGATCTGCTTCAGCAGATGAAGAGGAATATGTAAATTCAACATATAATATTAAAACATTTAAAAATAAGGCTGTTCACAAACATATGGACGAACTAGAGTATTTTTTAATAAATATCAATACTCCAATTTACCTTTCAATCGATATGGATGTTGTAGACCCTGCTTTCGCACCTCATGTAGGCAATCCTACTCCAGGAGGGCTATTCATGTCTGAAATTGAAACAATCATTGAAGCTTTGTCCCATAAGAATGTTGTTGGTTTGGATGTTGTCGAAACAGCTAGTGACAGATTGGGAGACAATACTGCAGTTGTCGCGGCCAAAATAATTTATGATTTCTTAACATTAATTGAATAATACTTTTTTTATTAAACTTAACATTAAACAGAATTAAATATAGATAGATTTAATACTTATCTTTTTCAAAAATAATACCATTAAGAAAAATTAACTTTTTTCTTAAGAGGTGTTATATGTTGGACAATTTTTTTAAATTTTCGGAAAATGGAACTGATTTAAAAACTGAAATCATTGCAGGTATCACAACATTCCTTGCTATGGCTTATATTTTAGGTGTAAACCCAGTCATATTGGGTGATGGTGGAATGCCTGTCACCGGAGTATTCTTTGCTACTGCTGTTGCTTCCGGTGTAGCTTGTATAATTATGGGGCTAGTTGCTAAATATCCAGTCGGATTAGCTCCAGGTATGGGACTAAATGCATTGTTTACATACACAATCATTTTAGGAATGGGAAATACATGGGAAACTGCACTTGCAGCAGTATTTATTTCAAGTATAATCTTTTTAATAATTACTATTTCTGGTTTAAGGGAAGCTATTTTGAATGCTATTCCTCTTGATTTAAAACTAGGTATCGGTGCTGCTATCGGATTTTTCCTAGCATTCTTAGGACTTAAAGGTGCAGGAATTATTGTAGCTGACCCATCTACTTTTGTCACAATGGGATCACTCATGGCTCCTCCAGCACTTCTTGCATTAATTGGTATTATTATCACATTAATTTTATATGTAAAAGATGTGCCTGCTTCTGTATTCATTGGATTAATAGTCACTGCTATTATTGGTGTAATTTTCACCGCTTTAGGATTTGGTGCAGGAGATATCTTAATGCCAGCTATTCCAGCAGAAATTGTTTCTGCTAACTTTGATTTATCCTTATTTGCAGGATTCGCTAGAGGATTCGGACAGTTATTCTCAAATATTCCAAACTTGATAATGATGCTGTTCTCACTTGTATTCGTAACATTCTTCGATACAACCGGAACTTTAATGGCATTAGGTAGACAATGTGGATTTATTGATGAGGAAGGACAAGCTGTTGGAATTGAAAAAGCATTTTTAGCTGATGCTGTTGGTGGTATCGTTGGTGCAATATTAGGTACAAGTACTGTTACAGCATATGTGGAAAGTGCAGCAGGTATCGGAAACGGTGGTAAAACTGGTTTAACCGCTATTGTTACTGGTATCTTATTCATACTTTCAATATTCTTTGCTCCATTAGTATTAGGATTATTCACTTCTCCTGTTACTTGTGCAGCATTAGTAATTGTGGGTATCTTGATGATTGCTCAATTAAAAGAAGTCGAATGGGACAATTTAATTGTTGCAGCTTCAGTATTTATGACCATTGTCATGATGATTTTAACTTACTCTATTTCATTAGGTATTGCTTGGGGATTCGTTGTTTATGCAGTCGCAAGCTTAGCTGGTGGAAAAGCAAAAGAGTTAGGTTGGGGTATCTGGTTAATGGTTATCGTATTTGTAATATACTTGTTCTTCGGACTTTAGACTCATAATTATGAGTCTAATTCTTTTTATTTTTTTAAAATTAGTCGTTAAAATCTTTTTCTACTTTATTAAGGTAATATCTACCTTTATCGGTGATGCTGTAAAATCTATATCTTTTGTCTTCTTCATTAAGACATTCCACTAGCTCTGCATCTTTTAATGTTTTCAAGTATTTAGAGACATGATTGCTATTGTCATTGATTTCTTTACTAATCTTTGAAGGGATTTTATCTTCTTTTTCAAGTGTTTTTAATACTTTAATCCTTTTTTTAGAGCGAGCTAATAAAGATACGATGCTCATATCATCTTTTTTACTCATGATTTTGAATTTAAACTTTAGCTATTTAATAGATATCTATACGATATTAGCATGCTAATAGCAATGTTTATATTATGTGTATACCAAATTTATAATTACAGATTTGAGGTGGTATCATTAACAAAAAAATATTCATTATCCTTTTAATTTTTGTTATTATAGCATTCATTTTTCTAATGCCTATAAATTCCACTTATGATTTTGAGGGTTTATTCACTGTTGATTTGCCTATCGGTCAAGAATATTCTGATGTTTCTTGGTGTCATTCCAATAAAAGATTAAGTTGTGCAGCAGAATATTGGGAAAATGATGCAGGATGTGAAATTGATGGTGATGAAGCGGTCATGTTTTACTATGATGACTCATTACTTGTTGATGGTGAGCCAAATGCTTATCAACATGCTGTTAATGTTTTAACAAAAACTTATCTGTATAAATTTTATCAAAAGGATGGTAATCTATTGATACTAACAAATGATATTGGGATGACAAATTTACCTGAGTATCTTGTTGGAGTAGGTAATGATGATGGAAGTAAAGCAGTTTTTGTTGGAGGATACAATCTCGATGAATTAAAGACTTATGCAAGTTCAATTAAATTTAAATGAGGTAAATTATGGATTTTTTTGATTTCTTTGAGAATATGGGAGTTGGTTTGTCAATTATTATTATTTTCATAGTTTTATTATTTTTAATAATTATTATGAGTAATTTGATTCCAGCGTTACTTATGGGAATTGGAGGATTATTGTACTTTTTAATCATCATATTAATCATAGGTGCAGTAGTTTACTTCATTGGTAAATTTGCAAAGGAGTTCATTAAAAAATAAGGTGGTAAAATGTTAGTTCGTAACTTAGAGTTCTTATCTATACCAAAGGAATTTTCTAAAGTTGAAATTGATATTTATGAAAAACAAGCAATTGCGTTGGTTTATATACCAAATAAAGGGTATTCTTTAGTATTGAAAGATAATGATGATATTCAGTCTGTATTTTTACTTAAAACAGATATTCTTCCAAATAATGTAAATGACCATTCTGATAGGGAAGATTTTATTAATGTACTTAAAATGTTATTGGACAGGATTTACAGTGTTGCAGATATTAAAGAATATGAAAAACAACACCAAGAACATGTATTTTTAAGATTAATGGATATGTTAAATGAAGGAACAGATGTGGTGATGATTTCCGAGGAAACTTCTAAGATTTACACTGATATCGAAAAAGGATTCATGAAATTAGAAATAGATATTATGGATAATAAAATCAATGCATTGAATAGTTCTATTGCTGATGTGTCCAGTAATTTAGATTCTACTGTTAAAGGTATTGAAGAAAATGCATGGGGAAATAAAATTAAAAAAACATTTGATCAAAATAATTGGTGATTCTTTATGGTTAAATGTCAAAATTGTGGAGCTGAAGTTGTAGGTTCTGATTTTTGTTTTAATTGTGGTGAAAAAGTTGACAAAGTAGGAATCTCTTCTGATATTTGTCCAAAATGTGGAACTAAAAACAATAAAAACACTAACTTTTGTGTTGAATGTGGGTATAAATTAGATAATGGTGCTTCAGTTTCATTTAAACAACAAGAATGGAATGCCAGACGGGATGAAATAGTGGCAAGATATGATAAACTTGCAGAGGAATTCGGAATTAAAGATGAAGATTATTTCTTAACAAGCGTTAAACGTTTCAATATGCTTGAAAAATCTACAAGTAAACATAAAACAGTGAATAAATATCTTAGCGGTTTTAATCCAGATTCGTATATAGGTAATGAAACAATCATCGATGGATTTTTCATAATTAAAGAAAATAAATTTGTTTTTATGGAAATTGATAACAGAGATTGGGAAAAAGTCAACGCAGGAATAAATAACTTTTACTTTGATAAAATTGTTTCAATGAGGGTAACAAAAAGATTAGGTGATGAAAGCAGATATGAAGACATCACCAAAAGAGCATGGACCTCCCCTCATGATATCAGAAGAGACTTAGAAAATAAAATTCAATCTCTTAAAGCAACTAGATTTAAAGACATGGTTGCAAACAATGATAGTGCAGATATGTTTGACAGGTTATTAATAAAATTAGTTGATAATACCTCTTATGAAATAAGACTTCCAAGTTATGAGTTTGGTCAAGATTTAGTAGACTTATACGAAGCATTAAATGATAAACCTCAAACAGTTATTGTTGAAAATCAAACTGCCAAACCAAGTAAAGCACAACAATTAAAAGAATTCCAAGAATTACTTGAAACTGGTGCTATATCTCAAGAAGAATTTGATCAACTTAAAAAAGAAATTTTATTCGGTTAACTGGTGATTAAATGGTTAAATGCAGTAATTGTGGAGTGAATGTTCCCGATGATTCTGAGAATTGTCCAAATTGTGGGAATAGTTTGATTAAAACCGAACAAGAAAATGAGCAGAAAACTGAGGACATCAAAGATGATGTGTTAAAATGTGAAAATTGTGGGTCAGAATTGTCTGAAAACACTTTATTCTGTTCAGTTTGTGGAACAAAAGTCAATATTGTGAAAAAACAAATAACAAAAGTTTGTCCAAATTGTGGAGTGC
Source organism: Methanobrevibacter sp. (assembly GCF_017539065.1). GTDB lineage: Archaea > Methanobacteriota > Methanobacteria > Methanobacteriales > Methanobacteriaceae > Methanocatella. Next base: position 71,413 of record NZ_JAFYHP010000003.1, on the reverse strand, counting down.
CAGTTGAAGAAGATATTACATTTTGTCCAGAATGTGGTGCTAATATTTTCACCGGCGAAAAAAACAAACAAGAATTAACTTCCACAAATAAATCTTTTGCTGATAAGATTGATTTGAATACAATTATAAAACCCACTGCTGTTGCATTAGTTGCATCAATTATCTTATCATTAATTGGTTTGTTAATTGGATTATCATGGCTTTCCTTTGTAATAGCAATAATATTGAGTGTAGGATTCTTTGCTGCAGCAATTGATAATGAAGCAAATGCAATAATATTCGGTTTAATCGTTGGTTTAATTTTAGGTATCTTAGAAAACCCATTGGTAGAAGTAATGTATGGAGCATTCGTAGCAGGGTTTTATGAAGGATTTTTAGGAAGTCATTTAATAATCCTTGTTATTTTGGGTGTTGTAATTGCATATATTTCAAATATTTATCTTAAAGAAAGTATTCTAAACATTACTAAGAATTTTAGGGGAATGCTGTAGTGGAAAATATTTGTAAAAATTGTGGTTCAAAAGTAGAACAGGGTTCTACTTTTTGCTATACCTGCGGTGCAAAGGTTGAAATCTCAATTGAAAGCACCTTACAAAATATAGAATCGACACCTAACGAAAATTCATTTAAAAAAATTAAACATTTTGGATTAAATCAATTAGGAAAGGTAAAAGAATCTACATCTAACATTTCTAAATCTACAAAAGATTTTGTTGAAGGTGCAGGATATTCAATAGCTAATAATTTCAAATCAGATGGAAATGAAATTCATTTTAAAAAATATAGTTATGAGGAGTCCTTAGATTATATTTACAAAAATCATTCAACAAAAATTGCTTTTCCTGCATCAGATTCCGAAACTGAAGATAAATTAAAAAAATTATTGTCTGGTGAAGTTATAGGTGCTGGTGCAGGCCTTGTTGGTGCAGCAGCATCAATTGGATTAATTGGTACTACTTTAGGCGCAGGATTAATTATTGTTGGTGCTGGTGCATTTATAGGAGGAATTATTAATTCTAATTATGAGAAAATGTCTTGGGTGTTAGCGGATTTATTAATTAATGATAATGAATTAATTATTTCAGGAAAATTTTCTCTTGGTTTTGATGAAATTAAACATATATCAACTAAAATTCATGGTGAAAATGAATTGGTTGTGTTAACTTTAAAAGATCAAGCTATTGAATTCAAAACATATAATGCTAATGCTTTAAAAACAGTTCTTGTTGAGAAAAAGAATAACCATTTATACAAATAGAAAAAATCAAAAATATTTTTCTATTTTACTTTTTTTTAAACTATAACAATATCATTAAATATCACCAAAATCAAAATTATAATATTAACTAAAAATGGAGCATATTGTTATGGAAAAAAGAACTATTGAGCTTTCGGGCCATATTATCGACTCATTGACTTTAACCAAAACAATGGGTATAATCATGGACAACGGAGGAGAATTTGATATTTTAGAAATCGATGTTGGACGTAAAAAAACAGATGAAAGTCATGCGAAAATTGAAGTTTCAGCAGATTCTCCTGAATTGTTAGAATCTATTTTAGACGAATTATCTGTACTTGGCGCATCTATTGATGAGATTAAGGAAGTTAACCTTGTTCCAGCACCAAAAGATAAAGTTGCTCCTGAAGGTTTTTATTCTTCATCCAATCACACTACTCATATTTTCTACGATGGGGAATGGATTTTAGTTGAAGAAATTGAAATGGACTGTTTAGTTGTTGTCGACCAAAAAACAAAACGTGCAGTTGTAAAGCCAATTGCCAGCATTAAGAAAGGAGACATGATAGTCGTTGGTCTTGATGGTGTTAAAGTTACACCTCCTCAAAGATTAAGAGAGGAACAACAAGTTTTCGAGTTCATGAACAGTGAAGTTTCTTCAGAAAAACCTTTAATGAATCTAATCAATGGTATTGCTCGTGAAATGAAAGAAATCAAAGCTAAAGGCGGTAAAATTGGAATCGTTGGAGGACCGGCTATTGTTCACACAGGTTCCGGCAAATATTTGGCTGCTTTAGTTAAAGAAGGTTATATTGATGTGATTATGGCAGGTAATGCTCTGGCTACTCACGATATCGAATCCAATTTATTCGGGACTTCATTAGGTATTGAAGTTGAAACCGGTAAAATTGTAGCTCACGGCCATACTCATCACATGAGAGCAATTAACAGAATTAACAACTCAGGTTCTATTAAAAATGCAGTTGAAGATGGAACATTAACTGGCGGAATCATGTATGAATGTATTAAAAATGATGTTCCATTTGTTTTAGCAGGTTCAATACGCGATGATGGTCCTTTGCCTGATGTAATAACTGATACTGCAGAGTCACAAAAGTTAATGAGGCATTATGCTCAAGAAGTTGACATGGTTATCATGATTGCTACAATGCTCCATTCAATTGCAACTGGTAACTTGCTTCCTTCAAGAGTTAAAAGTATCTGTGTTGATATTAATCCTTCTACTGTTACTAAATTATCAGATAGGGGCAGTGCACAGGTGGTTGGGATTGTTACAGACATCGGTACATTTTTACCATTGCTTTACAATGCACTACAGGAGGACTAATCATGTCATTTACAGCTTATATCCTTGATGTAATATCTGATACTATCTATCCCGCAAGAATCACAATTGAAAATGGCATATTTACGGAGGTCACTCCTATAACAATCGATGAAACCTCATTTGTTGATGTTAAAGGATTAATGATTCCAGGATTTATTGATTCCCATATTCATATTGAAAGCAGTATGATAACTCCGGCGCAATTTGCCAAAATTGCAGTACGTCATGGTACTACAGGTGTTGTTTGCGATCCTCATGAGATAGCTAATGTTTTAGGCATTGAAGGTATTGAAGCAATGATTGAAAATGCAAGTAAAGTTCCTTTTAATTTTTATTTCACAGCTCCTTCTTGTGTGCCTGCTACCTCATTTGAAACTTCTGGAGCTATTTTAGATTCATCAGATATTGAATATTTACTTAAAAAAGATGAAATTGTTGCATTGGGGGAAATGATGAATTTTCCAGGTGTGATAAATGGCGATGAGGAAGTACTTAAAAAGTTAGAGTTTGCAAAACAGTATGGAAAACCGATTGACGGTCATGCACCATTACTTTCCCGTGAAGATTTAGATGAATACCTTAAACACGGCATCAGTACTGATCATGAATGCAGTAACATTCTGGAAGCTCTCGAGAAAAAGATGAAAGGTATGAAAATTATGGTTCGTGACGGTTCATCTGCTATGGATATGGAGTGTCTTTTTAATATAGATGAAGGCATTTCATTACTTGAAAATGAGGGACCTATGACTATTCCATTTAGGGACATATTCGAGAGAAAAGTATACTCTCCACTATTTGATTTTATAGTTAGTGATGATAAACATCCGAATGATTTAATTAAAGGCCATCTAAATTTATCAATTAAAAAAGCAGTTAGTTTGGGAATTGATGTTTTAAAAGCTATTAATATGGTAACAATCAATCCCGCATATCATTACAATTTAAATTGCGGAGTTATTACAGAAGGTGCAAAAGCAGATTTTATAATTGTTGATAGTGTATATGATTGCAATGTCTTAAAAACATATATCGGCGGAGAATGTGTGTTTGATGGAGAAAACGTTCTATTTGAGGTTCCTGAATTCGAATCTAAAAATACAATTAATGCATCTAAAAAAACTGCTAGTGATTTTGATATACATTATGAGGGTGATGAATGCGAGGTCAATGTAATTGAGTGCTTTGATGGGGATTTATTAACTAAACGAACCACTGCAAAATTATCTGTTGAAAATGGCATTGTACAACCTGATATTTACCAAGATGTTTTAAAAATAGCTGTTGTAGAACGTTATGGTGGAAACACTGTTGCTAATGCATTTATTAAAGGTTTTGGACTTAAAAAAGGAGCTATTGCTTCATCAGTTGCCCACGACTCACATAATATAATTGTGGTTGGTTATAACTCAGAAATGATGGCAAATGCAGTTAATCAAGTAATCGACGATAAAGGAGGCATTGCTGTCGTCAGTGAAGATTTTAATGATTCATTACCTCTTCCTATTGCAGGACTGATGTCTGATGAAGATGCATTTGATGTTGCTGATAAATTAGGCATTTTGCATAATATGACAAAAGCATTAGGCTGTCAATTGGAAGCGCCATTTATGACAATGGCATTCATGGCATTACTTGTTATTCCATCAATTAAGATTTCAGATAAGGGATTATTCGATGGAGACAATTTTGAATTTATAGATGTAATTATTAATTAGAGGTCATAACCTCTTTTTATTAATTCTTTTTTTATTTCTTGCATTGCTTTTATATCTTCTTTTCTTCCGACTTTTAAGACAACCCGATTTGATTCTTTAAAACGAGTTATATACTTTTCTTTTTGAGCATCATCAACCAAATCAAAGCGTGTTAAGTTAGCTAAAGATTCAATAACATATCCAAATCCTCTATTCATTGCTTTAACGGGTTTATCAATAACCATATCAATCACTTCTGATTTAGTTACAATCGCTTCTCCTTTCTTTTTTATTGGATCGCTCTGTTTTACAGCTTCCGTAAAACTGGTGGCCTTACATTTAAAATATGCATCTCCACATTTCAGCGAATAGTCATCGTTAAAATAATCCTGAGGCAAATTTCCAAGCAGGGAAACAGTAAATAATTCCGGATTGTGGGTAATATTTACAACAAACTCTTTTTCACGAATCATATTGTCTAAGGTGTGGCTTCCTTTGAAAATTCTAGTGATAATTTTATCATCGCCTGCATAAATTACACCGATAGGTGCTGCATTTTTACTGCCGTCCGGATTTCTTGTAGTGATTATTGTCTCGTATTGTCTGCCTTTTTCCATTCCAATTGAAGCTAAATTAATTTTCATTTTTATCATTATTTGATTTGTTTAAAAAACCTTTTTATATCTTAATTAACATATATATAGATTATAATATTTAATTTTAAGGAGTTTAGGCTATGAAATATAAGATGTATGATGAGATGATGGAACAACCAGACTCACTTAGAAAAACCCTTGAAAGTGAAATGTCTACAATGGAGGAAGTTTCAAAATTGATTTCTGATGTAGACAAAGTATATTTAATTGGTTGCGGAAGTTCTATTTCAACATGTTATAGTGTAAGAGACGCTATAAGGATGTCTAGTACAAATATTGATATAGAAGTTTACACCGGTTATGAATTTTATTATAATAAAAAGTTAGTTGAAAATGAGAATTCTTTAGCTATTTTTACTTCTCAATCAGGCGAAACTGCAGATACTCTCGCTTCACTTAGAAGAGCTAATGAATTTAATGTGCACACTGTTTCTATTTCTAATGAACCTGAAAGTTCCATGATTAAAGAAGCTAAAACTCCAATTATAACAAGATGCGAAACAGAAACTGCAATTTTAGGAACAAAAACTTACATCACTCAACTTGCCTGTTTATATCAGATTCTATTCGCCGCTAGTGATTATGAAGCAAAAGACACTTTATTAAGCCAATTATCTGAAATGCCGGATACACTTGAGGAGTTATTAAAAACAACAGAATATGAAAATAGGTTATTAGCTCAAGACTTTAAAAAAGAGGATATTTTTTATTGTTTAGGCAGCGGTCCAAACTTCGGACTTGCTTATAAGTTAGCAATGACAATGCTTATGGAAGGAGCCATAAAACATGCTTGTCCGGAATATTCTGCGGAATTTAGACATGGCTTAATCGAACGTGCTGAAAAAGATGTTCCAATCATAATTTTAAAATCAGATTTTGAGTCTGATGAAATTACTCAAAAAGCTATAGACTTTTCTGAAAACTTAAAATTAAAAATACTTCTTTATGAATTAAAAGATTATGCGGATGTTGATAGATTATTATCTCCGTTTATCTTAGTAATTCCTTTAGAATGGTTTGTATACTATTTAGCACATTATAATGGTGAAGATCCAGGTGCAACAAGACACATTGGAAAAGTGAGATATTAATTTTTTTTTAAAAAAAGAGATAAAATGTAGAAAATTTATTCTACATTTACTTTATGTTTTGGAATTATTAATTTTGGAATAGTTATGATAACTGTTCCGTTTGCGAATTTTGCAGTGATATTTTCTAAATCAATGCTGTTTTCGAATCTGATAGTTTTTACACATCTGCCTGATTTAATGGAGGATGCGATTACTTCAGCAGTTTCGTCTTCTTCAAATTCTTCAATGTATGGTTTGAAAGTAGTTTCAATGCTAATGTCATTGTCTCCAGCTTCAATTGATACATCTTCTTTTGTAACGCCTGGAACTGCAGCTTTAATGTAGTAAATATCTTTAGTTTCTATAAGGTCAACATCTAATGTTTGAACAGTAGCTTTTTTGTAATCAGCATATCTTTGATCTGCATTTTTTTGCACATTTTTAATGTAATCTTTGAATTCATCTATACTGGTGTATAAATCATTGAGTACATTATCTGCAATATTTTTACCTTTTTCTTTCTTTTCTTCGTATTTGTTTCTTAAATCGTCTTCTTCATCAAAGGTTTCGTCTTCGACGTCTTCTTCGATTTCTTCTTCAAATTCTTCTTTTTTATCAGAAATTTTGGTTTCAATAGTTTCGGAATCTACCATAATTTCACACTCCTTATAGATGAGTTTTTATGATATATTTTAATTACAATTTGTTAGTATATAAACTTTTCGATTAAATTTACTGAAAGTTATTAAAATTTAATTTTATTAATTTTTTATTTCTTCATGTTTATACTACTTTATTTTAAGGATTTCCTAAATAATTTTGTTATTATTGAAAATAATGATTAATAAAGTATTTAATTTAAATTATATTTTGAATTACTTAGTTAATTTAAACATGTGGTGCAATTGTGTATTTGGTTTTGAAAATTTCAGAAAAAAGGATTCAATTCCAAATATAATGATAAGAATCATTATCTTTTTACTTTCACAGTTTGTTTCACAGTTTTTCCACCATAGGATGATTTATAAGTGACTTTTTGACCTTCTTTTAATTTTTTGAGTATTTTTTTAGCAATTGTAATTTTTGCAATACCTTTATTATTAGTTTTTGCAGTGTATGTTTTTTTGTTGAATTTGAATTTGATTTTTTTGTTTTTAGCTTTTTTGCCATCTATCTTCAAGGCGGATTTAATAGTTAATTTTTCAGCGGACAGTTTAACTTTTACTTTTTTTAGGGTTAATTTTATTGTTTTTGCTTTAACTGTCACATAAAATGTTTTTGAGTAGAATACCTTTGATTTAGAGTATCTAACGCTTATTTTATAAATTCCTGATTTCAAACACTTGAAAGTTTGTTTAATTTTACCTTTACTTAAACTTGCTTTTTTGTATAATTTATCATTCAGATATATTTTTGCTTTAGTGCTACTTTTAGGACCTTTAAAAGTAAGTGTTGTTGTTTTACCAACTTTAATTTTTTTCGCACTAATGCTTGAGGAATACTTTTTTGAATTTTTCATTACTTCAATATGCATTTCTTCTCCAAAGTTTATACCATTTACAGTATAGTTTAAGTAAAAATGATGATATCCGCTGGTCAAATCTTTAAGTGAAATTGAAGCATGGCCATTTACTATATTCACTGTTTTGATTGATTTTACTATTGACAGGAATTGATCTCCATCTTCATCTTCAACAATTTTGGCCTTGTAAAGTGTTGCAGTTCCTTTGGAGTCTTTTGGCACAACTATATGCACAGCTTCATCTTCGCCAACTGATATTTCTACAAGATAGATTACAGAAGGATTTATTGTAAATGAGCTGTTAATTGTTCTTTTAGGATATTTTGAATCAGAGTATGTTGCATATACGCAGTATTCGCCAATTTTTAAATGAAGATTTTTAATTTTAAATCTGATTTCACCATCTTTTGCAGTGACTTTATAAGTTTGGCCATTAAATTTAACTGTTACTTTGCTTTTAGCATCACTTGGAAGATGGATATATACTGAAACATCTGTTTTAAAAGTGGTTTTTGGATATGTTGTCACAGTATTCACGTCCCATGCGGACAAATCAAATTCATAATCATAATTTAATTTTGCTTCATTTACATAAGTTTTACCGTTCTTTTTTTCATATATCACTTTTACATTATAAATGCCGAATTGGAAGTCTTTTGGAAGTTTCAAATCAGTCCATTCAAAACCATATGATGAAAATCTATTATCCTCTCCATTTAACTTTATATTAAAATATTCATGATTATCTAAAAATATTCTAACAGTACCATTTAGCAATTGGCTATCATGAATCTGACATAGATTCATATCGTCATCTCCTTGAATAATGGAATGTGAAATTTCAATCATATTTTCGACTGTAATGATTCCATTTTTAGATAAATTATTATACTTCACAGTTAAATTATAGTTTCCAATCCCTAAATTAGGATTTAACTGTTTTTGTGTGATATAGTAATGAGAAAAATCTGGATATTCCTCGTTAACATATCTGCTGCATTTTGAAATATCCTCATTAAAGTATTCAGAATCATCAATATTTACACTGACTTCACCAGATAATTCCTCTGAAGAGTATATCCGAACAATTGCACTATTGTCATCTTCATATACAGGATAATCTTCAATATCAATATCAATTTGATTGCTTTCATCTGTTAATACATCATCCATAGTCATATTTTCAGATGCACTAGCAACACCCATTGTTAAAATTGCCAGTATCAAACTGACAATTATCATATGTTTTGCCCCCATTATTAATCACTACAAGTATTGAATTCAATTATTATATTTAAATGTAATATAATATATACATTATTCAGAAAAATAGTTTTAATAAAATTAGGTGAGGTTGTCCGATGGAGATGTTTGAACCATAACATTCTTGATTGGTGCATTCATTTTATAATTGCGGATGATGAAAAATTTTTACTAAAATAATGAATTAGTAATAATCATCATCTTCGTCTAAATCACGTTCTATTTTTTTAATTGAATCGATCTTCTTATTGATTTCCTCAATACCTTCTCCCTCAATAGCAGAAATAAAAATGGAGTTTTCCTCATCATCAATATATTGTTTAAGGTATTCTGTATCTTCAATCAAATCCATCTTGTTGAATAAGTAGATAACAGGTATTTCAGAAAAGATTTTTTCAATCTGTTTCAATAGGTTATACTGATTTTCTAAATGGAATCCGCATGTTTCGGAGGCGTCGAAGATAAATAAAATTGCATCAGCCAAATGTTCAAGCGCAACGATTGCGTTCATCTCAATGTCATTCATCTCCAAAACTGGCCTATCTAAAAGTCCGGGAGTATCAATAATCTGGATGTGTTTCCAATGCCTTTCAGTATGGCCAATCTGGATACCTTTTGTTGTAAATGGATAATTCGCAACTTGAGGCTCCGCTTCTGTAATCTGCCTTAATAGTGTGGATTTGCCGACATTTGGAAAACCGGCAATCACGATGGTTGTTGCATCAAAGTCGATTGTTGGCATATTTCTCAAGTTTTGCTTTGCAAAGTCCAGGAAATCTAAATTAGGTTTGATTTTATTTACAACAGATGCAATCCTACCGTAAGCCTGCTTTTGAATAGCAGTTGCTTTTTCAGAAGGATTTTTCCTGATTTTGGCACCATATTCCTTTTCAAGTTGGGTAATGATTCCATAAGCCCAATTGAGTCCGCCAAGTGCCTGTTTCATGTCATCCACACCGACGGTGATATCAATATAATCTTGGTAAAATGGATGCAGGCTTTCAATTTCCGGAACTGCATCAATAATTGATTTTAGTTTATCTTTAATAACTTGACAGGAGGTAACAACTCTTCTTTCTTCAATTCTTTTGCCTTTCAAATGTTTAGGCATTTTTTGACTTCTAACTAAGTCTGCTTGTTTTTTTCCTCGACTGAATCCCTTATCTAATAATTCGTCAGGCGTAGGTATTGTTGGAATCATCATTTATATCACTCTAAATATCAGTTGCTTATACTGCTTCTCTAATAACTTTTCAATAATATTCTTTTGACTGGGATGATTAATTAAATTTGTGGATGAGGTTCCAAATCATGAAATTAAAAGTGGGTTAAAGATTAATTATAAACTCTTGAGGGGTTGTAAAAAAATAATGATTTCTATAGAAATATACAAAACATGAAGAGTATATAATTTTTTTATAATTTTTAAAGAGAAGGGGTCTGCTTTTCCTTTATCTCATCATTTTTCCATTTAATTTTTTGATTTCACAAGTTGGGTCATTGATTTTGGGCTGGAGATTATCGTAATTCTCTTTTACTGCATTTAGACGTTTAAATTGATGATATTAGTGCAGTAATGTTAGTTTTGAATATTTGGCAGTGGATTTTAATGTCTTCATAAATTATATATCATATATATTACAAAATTAAATTTGTAATAGTTAATGGAGGATAAATCAAATATGAGTGAAACTATTAAGGAGCACTCTTGGATTCCTTTAATCCTTGTTTGTTTTGCTACCTTTATCATAGCTTTGGATACTACATTCATGAATGTTAGTATTTCTTCAGTTGTCGCGGATTTGAATACTGATGTGAGTACTATTCAAACTATTTCATCATTTTATACTCTCATCACTGCATCATTCATGCTGTTAAGTACCAAGCTTCAGGACATAGTTGGTAAAAAGAAACTGTTTTTAATTGGTGCTGTGATTTATGGTGTCGGTACCTTGACTGCAGCATTAAGTTCCAGTGTTTTAATGTTATTTGTCGGATGGGCATTACTGGAAGGTCTTGGTGGTGCATTAATGACACCTACAGCCGTTTCCATAATAAGCGGAACCTATCATGGTGACAAACGTACATTGGCCTTGGCAATTGAAAGTGCGCTGGTTGCAATTGCAGCCGCTATCGGCCCGCTTTTCGGTGGGGTTGTTACAACATACTTCACTTGGAGATTAGGATTTGCTGTGGAATTTATAATCGTTTTAGTTGTTTTAGCACTATCTGGCAAAATACCTTATTTCGAAGCGACCGGATCCAAAAGCGAATTGGATATCACAGGCGCTATAGTTTCGTTTGTAGGTCTTGTCCTGTTTGTTATCGGTATTTTGATGCTGACTGATGATACCACTTTCAGCATAGCTGCAATGGTTGCAGGTCTAATTGTCCTTGCGGTCTTTGCATTGTTTGAAATCAAAAGAAAAAGAAAAGGCAACGTACCGTTGCTTGATGTTGAATTGTTAAAGGACAGAAATCTACGTGTCGGTACTATCCTTAGGTTAATGGTTAATCTTGCTATGGGCGGAACATTGTTTGCAGTTTCTGTGTATCTGCAAAGTGTATTGGCTTTATCCGCATTCAATACAGGTTTGACTTTACTTCCGATGACTTTAGGTTTGCTTCTTTTTGCATTGGCAGCTCCAAAATTGTCTGCAAAACTGAATCACAAGATACTCATGTCAGTAGGATGTATAATATCAATCATCGGATGTCTGATTTTAAGCCAGCAGTTTACAATGGATACAACAATGCTTGAATTAATGCCGGGACTGTTCATATTAGGCGCAGGTCTTGGTTTTGTAATGGCTTTAGGCGTGGACATTGCATTAAGCAATATTCCTGAAGAAGGTCAAAATAACGCATCAGGTATTGTTACAACCGGTCAGACCTTAGGTCAGTCAATGGGTACAGCAATTATCGGAGTAATCTTAATTCTTGGAGTTATTGGAGGTATCAGTGATGCAGTCGATACATATGTCCCTGAACATTCCGGTGACCAGACATTCGAACATGGCGTCTATGATTACTTCCAGTCAATTGGCAGTATAAACGAGGTTAATGCAGAAAACAGCACTGTTCAGAATGTTGTAAATGTCATCATTAAGGATTCCATGCAATTCGTAATGTATGTAACGGCGGCTCTGATGGCAATCATTTTTGTTCTGACATTCCGGCTGACGGATAAAGAGATTAAAAAACCCGATAAGAAATTTAAAAAACCATGAGAGTTCATCTCTCATTCTCTTCTTTTTTTTAAAATTGGTGATGCTTTCTCATTATAATTTACAGATGCCATTAATATTAACGGCGATTATTTTGGATTTAAATAATTTAGCATATCCATTTCCAAAAAATTAAATAACCACATCCAATAAATTTTATGATAAAGTTGATTGAAAAGTAGTGTATGATACACTGCTTTTTTTCAGTTTAAATTATTTTTAATAATGATTTTTCCTAATCGTATTGGGTTATTGAATGGATGTGGTGCAGTTAGATGGATAAGGGTCTGAAACGAAAAATATTCATGTTTTCAGCATTGATTGGAGCAATGCTTTTTTATATGATTTTTTTTGGAAGGAAAAATACTGCAGTAGGGATAATGATTATCATAGCCTCATTTATGAATCTAAATGATGACCTATCATATAAGCCGGGTTTATCTTTTGTTAAGGTTTTAGGTTTATTGCTGATTATGGGCATTGTTTCATATCTGAACAGTCCGATAACTATTGTTAGTTGCATTTTGACGTTTTTAGTTGTTTTTGGAACTACATTTTCCTCATATCACCTCTTTAGAAGTGATGTTTACATGCCTTATCTTTTGTGTTATTTCATCATGTCGGCAAATCCTGTGACGCTTGAAAATTTGCCTTTGAGGCTCATGGCGCTGGCTTTTGGAGCGGTATTCATCGTTGGCTTAAATATAGTCCTTAATAGGGATAAACACCATAACCTATCAAAGGAAACATTGGATAATCTTGTTGAAGAGCTGAACAAATCAATTGATTTAAAATTGGAGGGCAAGGATGTTTCTATGGATAGTTTTAAAACAGCCAAAGGGTTTTATTTATCTTTGTTTCATCGCTTTGAATATAAATACTTCCCAAGTCCAAAACAGCAATCCGTTCTCAATATTATAAAAGCGTTCCAGTCCGTTGGATATCTCCTTTCCCTAAGTGATTTATCAGATGATGAATTAAGATACATTAAAAAAATCCTCTCTGAAATCAGGGAGATTAAAATCGAGGAAGTCTTTGGAGGAATTGAAATTAAGACAATGGAAATGAAGCATGTTTTATTGAATCTGGAAATCATTGTGAATGAACTGAATAAGGATTTAAGCGATGAGTTTACAATTCCGTATAAAAAGACAATTACCCAATTATTCAAACCATTAAATAGAAGGCAGTTCAGTTTCCGTTCCGTCAAATTCGTATTCGCATTTAAAATGGCAGTGATAATGTTGCTATGGGAAGTATTAACAATGCTTTTCAATTTGCCATTTACCAAATGGCTGTTTTTTGTAACTGTTTCAATGATGGTGCCATATATTGATGATGTGGCATATACTGCTCGAAAACGTATTCAGGCAACATTTTTAGGGATTTTTATTTTTGCAATTCTACTGATTGTCATGCCTGTTATTCCAATATCCAAGGGGGCTGTGATTTTTATGGTCGTTGTCATTTGCCTGTTTGTCTTCGTTTGGAAGATTAAGGATAGGTTAATCCGGAATACAGTGACAACACTGATGTCTGTAATGACTTCATTATCATATATTAGTGCTCCAGATGCCATCACATTAAAGATATTGTGGGTGATTGTTGGGGTGGCTGCGGTTTCTTTGTTCAACTTTAAGTTTTTACCTTATTCGGTTGAAAAAGAAACAAGAAACAATTTGGAAATTTGCTATCGCATCAATGAGAAGTCAATTGATCTAGTCAGGCAAAAATGTCATGGAGGCAATGCCAAGAACAAAACAACTCTATTTGTCTCTGAAGGTATTGTCCGTGAAAACATTCAAGTGAATGATGATAATAGGGAATTATACAATCTGCAGTTCATGATTTCAAATTTATGTAATTTTATTTTATCTTATCTTGACGTTAATGGATGTTCTGATGAATTGAACAATAATTTATTGGATATAATAGATAAAGATGCTGATGCCAATGAGAATTTGGATTCAAAAGAGAGTGTAATGGCATTGTCAATGAGATTTGCAATTGATATGTTTAAAAAGGAGAAAGAATTGATATTACAAAATTAGGCAGGCAATGTGGGCTTTTGGATGATATGACTTTGCAAGTATAATTAGGAAAAAGCCAATCAGACCGGGACATGAATGCGGGTTTCAACCAATAAATTCAAAACTAATTTTCATCAATATTTTAAATCAACAAAGTTTTTAAAAGAACCCATTTGACAAGTAATTTTTTCATAAGCAACTGATAATTTCTATGGTGTCATCATTTTAATCACTTATTATCATTATTTTCTATAATCCTATTAATATTATACTGGGGTTATCTAAAAATTTGGCCTTGGAATTTATATACATCACAACATTCATCCATCCAGCTATCGGCACTAATTCCCGCTTTCATACATGTGTGGTCTAAAAAGTCTTCGGTAGTAAATGCATTTTCAACTGCAACTTGAGGGAGCAATAATCCTTTTGCATATCCTTTTTGTATTATCAGTCCGTCACGACCGATTTCTATTTCATCAAAGTATTGTTGATAGTGTGCCACTTCAATTATCTCCGGTTTTGTTAAAACAGTAACTTCAAAATCAAGTTTTTCAAATTCGTCTTCGGTCACTTGCGGAAATCTCGGATCGTTAAATGCAGCAGCTAATGCTACTTCCATAGTTGCATCAATGGCAGGCTTTATAGGCTCCGCATATCCAATACATCCTCTTAAATTACTTTTTTTATTCAGAGTTACAAAAACACCTAATTCCTCATCTAATTCAAGGGGGTACATATCAGGTTTTTCTTTTTGTTTTCCTGTTTCTAAAAAGTATCTTACGCATTCCCTTGCTAAGTCAACCAAATAATATCCAGCTCTATCACTTATCATTTATCCCATTCCTCCAACAAGTGCATTTAAAATTCTTGTATGTGGTCCACCATCTCCTACTGGGGCGGTTTGACCGTCTTTACCGCAAAATCCAACACCCAATTTAAAATCATTACCAAGAGCATCAATATTTTTCAATGTTTCTAATATGTTTCCTGATAATGATACGTCTCTTAGAGGTGTTGTAATTTCACCATTTTCAATTAAATAACCTTCAGCAGCGTTAAATTGGAAAATGCCTTTGCCGGTATCAACTTGTCCTCCTCTTGAACCTTTAAGGTATATTCCATTATCAACATCTTCAAATAATTCTTCAAATTCATAATCTCCAGGCTGTAAAAATGTATTGCTCATTCTGACAATTGGTTGATCTGCAATAATTGATCTTGCATTTCCAGATGAGGCCATTCCAAGTTTTGATGAAGTTTCTCTTGAATTCAAAAGGGAGATTAATTTTCCATCTTTTACTAATTGGTTTGGTTTGGTTTTGACTCCTTCAACATCATATGGATAATATCCAAAACCTTCTCTTAAGCTTGCGTCATCAAAAATATTTACAATATCTGAAGCTATTTGAGTACCTATTTTATCTTTTAAAATTGAATCGTTTTGTAGGATTATATCTCCTTCAACGGCATGACCTAATGCCTCATGAATTAGTACTCCGGTTAGTTCGGGGTCTGCTATTACGGGGAATTGCCCGGAGGGTGCTGGTTTAGCATCAAGTAACCTAACCGCTTTTTCACCAATCTTTCTTCCAAATTCTTCTATATCTTCATCAGCAATTAATTCAAATCCTTTTACACCACCGAGGCTCCCATGTCCAAATTGTATAATTTCACCATCGGTTGCTGATGCATTTAATGCCATTCTGACTCTACTTGTTTTTACTTGAATTTCACTACCTTCACTATTCATGAATAGCTCATTAATTTCGCCATCTACATAACTTACTGTAGTGCTGTTAACTTTATCAATTGATGCTGCATCATTAGCTTCTTTCATTATGTTCTTTTTTTCTTCAATTGATACATCATTAAATGGTATTTTAACATCAATTTCCACTTTGTCTTTGACGATTTCACTTTTACTTAATTCGACATCTCCTTTAAGTGAATCAGATAATTTTAAAGCAGTTTCAGTGATTTCATTAATTTTTGATAAGTCTGTTGTATATGCAAAACCCCAAGCTCCATTATTCAACACTCTTATTCTTGCTCCTAAGCTCATTCCAGTGTTAATTTCATCTACATTTCCATCTTTCATTAATATGGAAGTATTTTCGCCCATTCCAAATCTTATATCCATGTAATCCACTTTTGGGCTGGTTTTTGCAATAACATTTTCGAATAAATTTATGTATTCTTCCATTTTATCACTCAAAAAGGTTAATTTAATATTAATTTTAGACTACATATTAAATAAAAGTTTATTAAATGGAAAGGATAATATAACAATTGTTAATAATTTTTGGTGATTGAATGTTTATAATTGTAGGTACAGGTGCTGGAGGAGCAATTCTTGCAAGAGAACTTGCTCAAAATAATTTTCCGGTCACAATTCTTGAAAAAGGACCATATATAGAATCAAAAGATGCATTTAACTATTATGATAAGTACAATAGCTCTGTTGACTTGTTAACAACAACTTGTATTGGTGGAGCAACAATAGTGTCCATGTCAAACATGGTAAGGGCACTGGATAGTGAATTACATGAATATGGAATAGATTTAACTGAAGCTTATGAATATGTAGATGATTTGGTCGGGGTTCATGAATTAGATGATTCTCACATCGGAAAAGGAACACAGGCATTTCTAGATGCCGCCCGAGAACTTGGACTGGTTACTTTAAAAATGCCAAAAGCAATCCGGGAAGAGGACTGCATTCAATGTGGAAAATGCGCATTTGGATGTCCGGCAGATGCAAAATGGTCTGGAAAAGACTTTGTAGATGATGCAGTTGAAGCAGGAGCTACACTAATAACTGAAGCGGAAGTAACTGGTTTAATCGTTGAAGATAATGTAATCAAAGGCGTAGAATACATCAAAAATGATGTGGAAAATGAAATTTTTGGAGATCATGTAATCTTATCTGCAGGGGCAATATCCTCAGCATTAATTTTAAGAACCGCGGGAATTGACGCAGGCCGTGAAATATTCTTTGACCCATTTGTAAGCGTCGGAGGATACATAAAGGATATTAATTTTAACACAGAAGTACAAATGGCAGGTTTAGTCATTGGTGAAAATTTTGTATTGTCCCCTCATTTTTCATCATTTATTCGTGATAATATTCCTGACGATAATGTAACAGATAGTGATATATTAAGTATCATGGTAAAAACCCCTGATGAATGTAAGGGGTATATTGATGACGATGGTGAGGTTTACAAAACTAACACCATTCAGGATATTAGATACTTAGCGGAAGGAGCTGTTACAGCAGGTTTTATTTTAGAAAAGGCAGGAGTCGACCCAAAAACTATTGGCTCAACAGTTTATAGAGGAGCACATCCTGGTGGAACAGCACCTATTGGAAAAATAGTCGATAGCAATCTAGAAACTGAAATTTCTAATTTATTTGTTTGTGATGCAAGTGTATTGCCAATATCTCCTGGAAAACCTCCAATATTAACAATACTTGCATTATCTAAAAGATTAGCAGATTATTTGAAAAATAAATAAGAAGATTATTCGAATTGTTTATCGATATCTTCTGTTTTTATTAATTTTTCACAGTAATGGCACCTAACTACTGGAGGATACTCATTAATCACATGAAAAATAGGTGTTATAGGTTCATTTTCATAGTTTGTGATACATTTTTGATTAGTACATTTAATGATTGATGTAATCTTTTCAGGAAGAACGATTTTATCTTTTTTAACAGGTTGAAAATCTCTGATAATGTTGATTGTCGCTTTGGGAGCAATTAAAGCAACTTGGTTTAGTTCTTCGTGATCCAATTCTCTGTTTTCAATTTTCACAATGTCCTTCCTTCCAATTTGGCCAGATGAAACATTCATAGCCACTGTGACATTTGTGGTTTCATAATCCGGGAGGCCTAAAATTTTAAGAATATGCAATGCTTTATTTGCGGTTATATGATCAATTACTGTACCATTTTCAATAGCTTTAATTTTTAGCTCAGATTTTTTCATGTTAACACCCTAATACATTTTTAAATCTTTAATTTTAATCATTGCTTCAGTATCATTAACTAATTTTTCAGGACTTTTATTTTTAGTTGTTATAGTAAAGCTTTCAATAACTCTTGCTCCGCGCAATCTAACTTTCTCTTCAAGTCTTTCGATATTTGACTCGCCACGGTTAGCATCCATTGTAGCAAATAATATTACATCCTTTGCCCTAAGGTCACATCTGTCAATAATAGTTAATATTGCAGGAGTAGGATTTCCATTCCATGTTGGAGTTCCAAAGTAGATTGTATCGTAATGTGTCAAATCCACTTTTGCGGGGACAATATCGGTTTTTGTTTCTCTAAATGCATTGATTGATGCAAATAGTCTGTTTTTAAAACCGTCACGATTTTTCAAATCATGAATTCTAAACAAATCTGCATTTAAATGTTTTGCTAATGTTTTTGCAACTAAATCGGTTGTTCCTCCATGCGAATAATATATTATTGCTCTTCTCATAGTTTGCTCCCCCTTTTGCATCTATGGATGAAGGCCAAAGTGTCTTAAACCTAATGTTTCATCAATTCCAAGGATAATGTTCATATTTTGTATAGCTTGACCTGATGCGCCTTTAACAAGGTTATCAATTGCAGATAACATCACAAGTCTTCCGGTATCATCAATTTCAAATCCGCCAATGTGAACGAAGTTAGATCCACGCACGGAACTTAAATGAGGAATTTCCCCTTCGTCCATAAGTTTTATAAAGAATTCTGCGCCATATTCTTTTTCGTATAATGCTCTAATTTCATCTGGTGTAATGTCCTTGTTTTCTTCAGTTAAAAAGCTATGGCTTGTAGTTTGAATTCCACGAATAACTGGGACTAAATGAGGTGTAAATGAAACCTTTACGTTGTCGAATCCATGTAATTCTTGCTGAATTTCAGACATGTGTCTGTGTGAAGATATTTTGTATGGATTTACATTATCGGCAATATTTGGGTAATGTGTAGTTGCTGATGGGTTAACCCCTGCTCCACTAACTCCAGTTTTTGAATCGATGATTATTCTGTCCACCAAATCGTTTTTAACTAATGGGTATGATGACAATATTGCACCTGTTGGGAAGCATCCTGGGTTAGCTACTAAATTTGCCTTTTTAATTTCATCTCTGTATAGCTCAGGAAGTCCAAATGCGCCCTTATTTTCCTTATCGGTATGTTCCATACCATACCATTTTTCATAAACTGCTGTATCACGGTATCTGTAATCTCCACTTAAATCAACTACTTTTGCACCAGTTTCTAAGATTTCCGGCACAATTTTCATTGATGCTCCGTGAGGGGTTGCAGTAAATACTACATCTGCATCTAATTCACTTGGGCTTTTGTTTTTAAATTCAAGTCCTGAATCTCTAATGTGTGGATGAATTTTATGTGCTGGTGTACCATCATACTGTCTGGAAGTAATATCACTAACTTCGACTTCCGGATGGTTTAAAAGCATTCTTAAAAGTTCTCCACCGGTATATCCGCTTGCTCCAATAATTGCTACTTTAAACATTTTATTATCTCCTAATCTTCACAGTGATCTAAAATTTTTCCTTCGAAATCGGTATTTTCAATTTTTCTGATTATCTTACAACTGCTGTCAAGTTCACAATCACGATATTTTTCAATGCGCACAGCTTTTGCTTTTAACCCTCTTTTATCAAGCGCTTCCTGTAATTTTCCAACATCGTGATTTTGGTCGGCTCCAATGGTTATGATGTCAGGGTCGATTTCACGAACGATTTTAAAGACATCACCATTTGCATCACCTAAATAAGCATCAGTTACGGGTTTTAACATTTTAATTAATTCTAAACGTTGGTCTTCTCCAACAATAGGGACTCTTTTTCTTCTTTCAACTGTTGCATCTCTTGCTACAACAACATAAAGCTCAGCATCTTCTCCGCCTAGCTTTTTAGACTCTTCTAAGTATACTCCATGTCCCGGGTGGAGTATGTCAAATGTTCCGGTTGCCATTATTTTCATTCAATTACCTCTTTTGATATTTTAAAGCTTCAGTTAAATCAATTTTATCAGTATAAAGTGCAGAACCAATTACTACTCCTTCTACACCACTTTCATTTAATTTTTTAAGGTCGTCTATTGTTGTTATTCCTCCAGAATAAACAATAGGCAAATCTACGGATTTTTTTAATTCTTCTACAGGTTCTGTGTAAAATCCGCCTAAAAGGCCTTCAACATCAACGTTTGTGAATAGGATGCTTCCTGCACCATGTTCTTTGAATTCTTGGGAAATTTCAGAAGGGCTTTTATCAATTTTTTCTTGCCATCCCTTAATGACTACTCTGTTGTCTTTGCTGTCAAGTGAAATCATAATTCTGTCTGAACCGTATTCTTCTGACAATTCGCTTATGGTTTCCGGTTGTTGAATTCCCATTGTTCCAATGATGATTCTTTCAATGTCCAAGTCTAACAATTGGCGAGCATATTCAACACTTCTAATTCCTCCACCAAGTTGAATTGGAACGGAAACTTCATTCAAGATTTTTTTAATAATGTCGAAGCTGGCTATTCCATTAATTGTTCCATCTAAATCAATTACATGGATGTTTTTAGCTCCTAAATCTTCCCAATGTTTTGCAACAAGTTCGGGATTTTCTATTTGAACCATTTCACTTCCAGGTTTGCCTTGAACAAGCTGCACACATTTACCGTTCTTAATGTCTACAGCAGGCATTATTAACATTTCATCTCTTTTAAATGACATTTGGATTTTTTCCTTAAATTTTTATTATAATATAACTATATGTTTTGAAATGTTTTATATGTATTGATTGTTTTATTCATCAAATAAAATTTAGGCATACCTAAATTTTATATACTATTAGATTAATATACTATAATGAAGAGATTAATTAAACGAAGGGAATAGTAATGAGTACAATTATTGAATTTAAAGATGTGAATAAGGAATATAGGACTGGAGATCACATTTTAAAGGCAATGGATAATGTTAACTTCGCAATTGATGAAGGTGAATTTGTAGTAATTCTAGGACCGTCAGGTGCGGGCAAATCAACATTATTAAACCTTTTAGGCGGTCTTGACTCAGTAACATCAGGACAAATCATAGTTAACAGCGAACATGTTGAATCATTTGATGACAATCAACTAACAAGTTATAGGGCAAAAAATGTAGGTTTCATTTTCCAGTTTTACAATCTAATACCAAACTTAACTGCACTGGAAAACGTAGAGTTGATGAAAGACATTGTAGATGTAAATATAGATGGTGAAGCAGTTCTTGATTCAGTGGGGCTTAAGGATCATGCAAATCAATTTCCAGCACAACTGTCCGGTGGGGAACAGCAAAGAGTATCTATTGCACGAGCTGTTGCAAAACAACCTACAATGCTTTTATGTGATGAGCCAACAGGAGCATTAGATTCAAAAACAGGAGTATTAATTTTAAGTTTGCTTCAGGATATGAGTAACAATCAAAATACTACTGTTGTTATTGTAACTCACAATGCAATACTGGCTGAAGCGGCCGATAAGGTTATAAGAATTAAAAATGGCCGAATTGAAAGTATTGTGAATAATGTAAATCCAAAAAAGGTCACTGATTTGGAATGGTGAGTGAATGCTTGCAAAGAAGATGTTGAGGGACATCTCCAAGCACAAAGCTCAATTCATATCTATTTTTTTAATGGCATTTTTAGGAGTATTTGTGTTTGCAGGTGTCGGTGGAGAATCAGTAGGCCTAGAAGTCAATGTCAATGACTATTATGAAGAAACTAATTTGGCTGACGGGTGGATTTATTCAAATTATATAAATGATTTGTTTTTATATCAGGTAGATTGCTTAGGTGCAACAACTCAAATGGAGAGACAGTTGGTAGTTGATTCGGTTGCGGACTTTAAAAATGATCCCGATATTACTCTGCACTTCGTTGAAAACAACACAATATCTAAATTCTATTTGCTTGAAGGCGAAAAGTTAGATATTAAGGATAAGGGCGGAGTATGGTTGGATAAAAGTTTTGCCGATGCTAAGGGTCTAAAAGTTGGAGACAATATTACTTTTGAGTTTGAAAATTATTCTATCACAAAAGAAATCAAGGGATTAGGTTATTCGCCGGAATATGTTTATCATGCATCATCTTCATCTGTAATTCCGGATTTTAACAAAATTGGTTTCGCATACCTTTCCTATAAAGCATTTCCTGAAGACACTGTTCCATATAATGTTTTGAATGTTAAATTTGAAGGAACCTCTGAAAACTATAATGAGTTACTATCCTATCATATGGATGGTTATTACAATTCATTTGTAGAAAGATCAGAACACACAAGTGTCAGTCAGTTTGCGGATGAAATGGACCAGCACAGGATGATGGGCGATATCTTCCCGGTTGTATTTATATTAATTGCCATGCTGATTCTTTTGACAACAATGACAAGGATAATTACACATCAAAGGACTCAAATAGGTATTCTTAAGGCTAGTGGATTTAAAAATCGCTCCATAATATTACATTATGTGTCATATGGATTTTGGCTGGTGTTAATCGGATCTATTTTGGGATTAATTTTAGGGCCGATGACATTGCCGCAATTATTTTACCCCTCAATGAGCGCCACTTATAAATTGCCGTCATGGGACCCTGCGTGGAGTATGAATTTTGTATATGTTGCAGTTTTAATGGTTTTAATGTCGCTAGCAGTTTCATATTACTCTGTCAAAAGCATTTCATCAGAAAAACCGGCAGATACAATAAGGCCAAAAGCACCGAAAGTATCAACTTCAGGATTTGTTGAAAAGTTTGGAATATGGAAAAGATTGCCGTTCAATATTCGTTGGAATTATCGTGATGCTAAAAGAAATAAATTCAGGGCATTAATGACAATAATTGGTGTAATAGGATGCAGTGCTCTTTTAGTGTGTGCTTTTGGAATGTATGATGGAATGAATGATTTAAAGGAATGGGAATATAATGACATTAATCATTATGACTCTAAATTGATAATTGACGAAGATGCAACTCAAGCAGAAATTGATGATGTGGCAGATAAGGTTAATGGTGATGAGATAATGGAGTCCGCAATTGAAATAGAATCTGGTTCTGTTAAGAAGTCAGCTTCGCTTTTGGTTTTAAATGGGACTGATTTAATAACACCAACAGATTATGACAGGAATCATGTGGAAATTGCTGATGATGAGGTTTCAATTTCACAGAAGATGGCCGATATGCTGGGCGTTGGTGTAGGAGATGAGGTCAAGTGGCACATCATGGGGTCTGATAAATGGGTTAAAACAAAAATTGATAAGATACATTCAGATCCAGTATCTCAAGGATTTATAATGTCTGCCGATAAATTGGAAGACTTGGATTTAAACTATACTCCGACAAGCATCGTTACAGAAGAACATGTTGACAAGAGTTATGATGGTGTAAAAGCGACTAACTCAATGAAAGACATGACTTCAAGCTGGGATGAGTTGACTGAAGCAATGTGGTTGTTAATCTACATTTTGATATTCTTTGCTTCTCTTTTAGCAGTCATCGTTCTTTATAATTTGGGATTACTGTCATTCACAGAAATTGAACGTGAAATTGCAACATTAAAGGTGTTGGGCTTTAAAACAAGTGCTCTTCGAAGATTATTGTTAACTCAAAACTTATGGTTTACAGCTATTGGTTTCATATTAGGTTTGCCTGTAGGTTATTTTATCTTGGACATTATGTGGAAGTCATCTGGGGATTCCTTTTACATATTGCCTTCAATATCTCTTACAAACTTCCTGTTAACAGCAGTTATAACCTTTGCGTTATCAATAATTGTGAATTTGATGTTTTCGCGCAAGATTAAAAAATTGGATATGGTAGAATCCCTTAAAAGTGGAGAATAGGTTTTCTACCTATTTACTCTACTTTCAGATTAAAATAGGTTTTTTATATTTAATATTTCAAATATTATATCATGTCATTATCTAAAAAAATGCTGAGGGATATAAAAATTAATAAGACGCAGTTTATTGCAATATTTCTAATGGCATTTATAGGTATCTTTGCTTACAGCGGAATATATAGTGAGTATTATGGCCTAGTACAGACTTCCGATGAATATTACATGGATACCAATATGGCAGACGGATGGATTGACAATGATAATTTTGATGACTTGGCGGTTCAGAAAGTTAATGAATTTGCAACCCAAACAGACAGACAGGAAGTTGTTCAGTCTGTAGCGGACTTGGAGGGCAAACCCGATATTACGTTGCATTTCATAGAAAAGGGAACGATTTCTAAATTTTATACAACCGACGGTGAAGATTTTGATGCTTCAGATGATTCAGGAGTATGGATAGATCAACGTTTTGCGGATGCACGGGATTTGCATGTCGGAGATAAAATCACTTTTGAATTTGATAATTCAACAATTAAAAAGGAAATTAAGGGAATCGGTTATTCTCCGGAATATATCTACGAAACTTCGCCTAGTTCCCTAACGCCTGATTTTTCAGAGTTAGGTTTTGCTTATCTTTCGTATAAGGCATATCCCGAAGATTTGGAATATAATAAATTGCTCGTTAAATATGAGTGTTCGGATAATGACTTTAAGGAAAAATTGGATGATGCGATTGATTATCTGTCATTCACTAAAAAAGAGGATCATCTCAGTGTGTCCAAATTTGCAAATGAAATGGCTCAGCACAAAATGATTGGAGATGTTTTCCCGATTGTATTTATTTTAGTAACCTTTTTAACACTCCTGACTACAATGACAAGGATTGTTACTCATCAGAGAACTCAAATTGGAATCTTAAAGGCAGTTGGTTTTAAGGATTCGACAATAATCTTACATTACCTGTCATATGCATTTTTCCCAGTTCTTCTCGGAGCCGTTTTAGGTTTAGTAACAGGGCCAATGATTATTCCACAGATGTTCTACCCAACAATGACTACAATGTATAGCATGCCGGTTTGGCATCCTGGTTTTGATATGAGTTTTGTCTATATTGCGATATTATTGGTTGTTTTATCCGTTTTTGTTACATATCTAACATGCAGAAGAATTTCAAAGGAAAATCCTGCCAATACCATGAGGCCAAAGGCTCCTAATATATCTTCAAAGAGTTTCATTGAAAAATCAAAACTTTGGAATCGCTTAAGTTTTAATTTCAGATGGAATGTAAGGGATGCAAGAGCCAATAAGTTCAGGGCATTCATGGCAATAGTTGGAGTGATGGGTTGTGTCGCCCTTTTGATTGCAGCATTCGGAATGAATGATAGTTTAAATGAGTTGAAATCATGGGAATATGATGATATAAGTCATTTCGAGTCTAAAATACAACTTTCCAATGAGGCAAATCCTATGGAACTATATTATATTCTAAATGAATCAAACGGCAGTTTCATCATGCAGCAATCAATTGAAATTAAAGCAAATGACATGGAAGACACGGTAACGCTGCTTGCATCGAACAACACGGATTTGATATCGTACACGGACAGCAATAGAAACCAGATTGACATTGATGAGGGGGATGTTTCAATCTCAACGAAACTTGCTGAAAAGTTTAATTTAACAAGGGGAGATAAGATCAGGTGGCATATTGTCGGAAGCGATGAATGGGTCACTTCAAAAATAGGCCAAATCCATGCGGAACCCATTTCACAAGGGTTAATCATGTCTCCGGACACTTTAGAAGACCAAGGATTGAATTTCACTCCTACAAATATCTTGACTGATGAGAAATATGGCGAAAACCTTGATTCAATCAAATCGGTCACAACCATTGAGAAAATGAAGGAAAGCTGGGATACTATGACAACCTCAGTGATGATGATGGTTTCCGTTGTAACGGTTGTGGCAGTTGTCTTGGCCGGTCTGGTCCTGTATAATTTGGGAATTTTATCATTTACAGAGATGGAGAGGGAAATTGCAACATTGAAGGTTTTAGGTTTTAAAACAAATGTCTTAAGGAAATTATTATTGACACAAAACATTATTTTCACCTTTATCGGGTTTATTTTGGGAATTCCACTTGGATTCTACTTCATGACATTAATGATGGATGCTGCGGGAGAATCATTATATTACATTCCAACTTTAACTTGGGGAAATATTTTATTATGTGCAGCGATAACATTTGCAATATCCATAGGTGTTAATTTATTGTTTTCAGATAAAATTAAAAATTTAGATATGGTTGAAGCACTTAAAGATGTTGATTAAGTTGATTATTAGCGGTTGATAACATGAATCTTGAAGATACGATATACAAAAGACAATCTATTAGAAAGTATGAAAAAAGTCCACTAGGTCCGGAAATCTTAAATGAATTAAGAAATTTCATAAGTAATGCTAAGGTATTGAATCCGGATATTGACTGGAGCTATGATATTGTCGGGCCAAAAAATTTCAGAATGTTGCAGAGATTCAAGCCGCCCCACGCCCTGTTGCTATTTTCAGAAACTAAGCAAAATTACTTACAAAATATTGGATTCATATTTCAACAAGTTGATTTATACCTGCAAAGCAGAGGAATAGGATCTTGTTGGATTGGCGCGGGAAATCCTAAAAATTATGATAATCCAAATCCCGAACAGAAATTCATCATTTTGATGGTATTTGGTAAGCCTCAAGGCGAAATTTATCGTGAAAGGTCTCAGTTTGAAAGAAAAATCGTATGTGAAATCTCAGATGAAAGGGATAGCAAGCTAATCCCTGCACAACTCGCCCCATCAGCTGCAAACTCACAAACATGGTATTTTACACATAATGATGATGGAAGCTATAATCTATATAGGAATAAGCCTAAATTCCGTTTAAATAAAAAAATGGATGCCTGGAATCAGATTGACATGGGTATTGCATTGGCGCACATGTATGTTGCAAATCAGGAAACCTTTAAATTCAGCCTAGATAAACCTCATGAAGAGTTAAAGGATAAGGTCTTTGAAGGAAGCTTTACCATATAAAAGGCATAATTTTATATTTTACTTTTTCTTTATATTCCTTATATCCTTCTAATTCCTGTTCTAGAACTTTTTCTTCATTTTTTATTCTGAATATGATGATTATCGGATAAATTAACATTATAATAAATGAAAAAATCGAATCCAATATTAACGGCATTGATAAGAATAAAAATATAGTGGAGGTATACATTGGATGTCTGACAAGACCGTATAATCCGGTATCTACAACTTTTTGATTTTCACTCACTTCAACCGTACGTGAAAGATACATATTTTCTCTTAAAACTTCAGAATACATGATATAACTTATTAAAAATATAATTGAAGCTATAATGATAACCATTGTTGGGAGATGGAACCATCCGAATCTGAAATTCAGCCCCGCTAAAACAAATGCCAGTAAAAACATTATTCCACTAATCAAAATCACTATTTTCTGTTCGGCTTCTTCTTCTTTTGCATTCAATCTTCTTTTTAGAAGTTCAGGGGATTTAGTGAACATTATTATTCCTGCAATGAACATTGGGATGAACAATAAAGCTATAAACAACCAACCGTTAAGATAATATAAGCTTCCTGCAGGAATGAACAGCAATAAGAACACTATAATTAAGCCAAATCCGAATTTGGTTAATGCTTTTGAAAATAATTTTGTATCCATCATATCACTTACAATTTATTTATTTTTTGATTAAATAAATTTTCATTGAAATTTTTAAGATAGATTAATTAACTATGCAGTAGAATAATTAAATATGAATTCTATAGAAGAAGCAGTTCAATTATTTGAAAGCGGTTATATGTGTTCACAAGCAGTTTTTGCAGCATTTTCGCCAGATTATGGTCTTTCTAAAGAACAAGCTCTTAAAGTGGGGGCTTGTTTTGGAAGTGGAATGCGCAAGGGAGAAGTCTGTGGAGCATGTACCGGTGCATTGATGGTATTGGGACTTAAATATGGTGAAAGCAAAGAAAAAAGTAATGAAGTGTGCAATAAATTTTTAGATGAATTTAAAAAAGAAAATGGATCATATATTTGTCGTGATTTATTGGAGTGTGATATAAGTACAGAAGAAGGTGTGAAATACGCTAGGGACAATAATCTGTTTAAAGAATTTTGTCCGAAAATGGTCGAATCCGCTGCAAAAATTACAAAGGACATCGTCTCTGATTTATAGGTGTTAATTTCATAGAAGGTGAAAACATGAATAGGGATGTTGTTGGATATCTGCTTGGTTTAGTCATTTTCATAATCGGAATTCCATTTATTATGTATTTGGCTTCAGGAAGCCCCAATCTTGCTGAAATCGGATTGATGAAATGGATTTTGCTAATAGTTTTGGCGGTTGTAGGAATTGGATTAAGTGTTTGGTCAATCGTTTACATGAAAAATGTTGGTGGGGGAAACCCTTTCGACGCTTTCAACCATGAAGTTGCGCCCAGAACAAATTCCCTAATGACTGACGGACCATATGGAATATGCAGAAATCCAATGCTTTTGGGAGTATTTATTTATCATATTGGAGTTTTGATAGCTATTTTCTCAATAGGGGCTTTATTGGTCTTTATAATTGAAGTTTTAATAATGAATGTTCAAGTCAAAAAAGAGGAACAAAGATTAAAAAAAGATTTTGGAAGAGATTATGAAGAGTATGTAAGAAATTCTAATAGATTTTTCCCAAAAATAAGATAAAATCAGGATAAATTAAAATTTATATTGAATGAGAGTCCAAAATAATTAAAAAAAGATATTTGATTAGATTGCAATCAAAAGATTTAAAAGTTCAACTACATAATATTTATAAGGTGATTTCAATGGAAGATGCTTATGAGTGGAAAGGATTAAACGGGCAACTGGTAACATTTAAAAAAGAAGTGGGAGATGCTAAAAAAATTACTTTTGTTGGTTCTCCAGGAGTTTGCACTCCCTTTGCAGAGTTTTTGGCTTATTCAGTGAGAGACAAAGAAAATCATTTTATTCCTTTATTGGATATTGAGGATTGCCACGAATTCGAGTCCAAACCATATGCCATGGTACTTAAGGATGAAGTTTCCGACCCTCATGAATCTGATGTCGTTGTGCTATTGGGAGGATTGTCCATGCCAAAATATGATGTTGACACTGATGAAGTAAAAGATTTGGTTGATGAAATCTTAAAAGAAGATGGCCAACTCATGGGTGTTTGCTTTATGGACATGTTTACCAAAGCAGGATGGCTGGAAAAAGTCGATTTTGATTGTGTCATTGATGGAACATTAGTCGGTGTGGTTAAAAAATAATCGTTAGGAGGTTCTAGAATGAATAAAAGTATCATTGTCATAATAATTATACTTTTAGCTATTTTATCGCTAGTTTTAGTTTATTCATTTGATGAAGGCGACGACTCTAATAAAACAAGCCTAACAGTATCTTCTGAAGGCCCTATTCCATTATCAAGCATAATTCAAGATATTAAAACCGGAGACTATTATAAGGGTTATGATAATGAAACCCTTGTCTGGATGGAATCTTTAGGAAATAAACAGGTTTTCGTTGCTGCTGATGCGTTTGTAGTAATGGACAGTTGGGATGCGAAAAAAATTCCTTCACAATATGTATGTGATGCATATATTGATGAGTTTATAGAATGCAAAGTCTTGGAAAATCATTCTATTGGTGATGTTGAGTATCCTAAAGATGTTTTGTTGGTTAAGGATGTTGATTATCTTGGTCAGGAGGTTCATGACCTTCAAGGTAGTTGATTCTTTTTTTTATTTTTTAAAATAACATATCACAATATCATGATATGAAAACATTTAAATAGATAAATGTATTATAAAATTAATTATATAATATATGTGATGGAAATGAAAGATAAAAATCTTGATGGAACTAATGATGATATATGTGAGGTATTTGACTCTCATGAAGATACCGTTAACCGTGTAAAGGAACGTATGCCTTCAGAAGAGGAATATCTTGATTTATCAGAATTTTTTAAAATTTTCAGCAATCCAACAAGATTAAAAATTATTTCTCTACTTGCAGTAGATGATTTATGTGTTTGTGATATTTGTGAGGCTCTTGATTTAAACCAAACTACTGTCTCAAATCAATTGAGAATATTACGTGCAAATAATATTGTCAAATTTCAAAAAGAAGGAAAAATGGCCAGATATTCCCTAACCGACCTTCATATTGAAATGATTTATAAAGTAGGTTTAGAACATATATTAGAATAAGTTTAATCAGGTGATAACATGGTTGAAAATAGATGTTATGACTCTGATTGTGACGATAAAGATTGTTATAATCCAGAGCACTATAACTATATCTGTTTTAATCCAGAATGTGAAGACACTCGCTGTGAAAATCCAAAACACTATGATAAAAAGTTATTAAGAGAATATCAAGAAAAGACTGATTTAAGCGTATACGATCATAGAGAAGAAATAGACTATAATGAAGAGGTAGATATTAATCTCTGTGCTTGTCCTGATTGTGCAGATGATGAAGAACATGACCATGATCACGAGCATCATGAGCATTCTCATGAAGAGCATCATCATGATCACGGTCACGAGCATCATGAGCATTCTCATGAAGAGCATCATCATGACCATAATCATGAGCATGAGCATTCTCATGAAGAGCATCATCATGATCACGATCATGACCACGATGATGTTGAATTTAGCCTTTGTGCTTGTCCGGATTGTGCAGATGATGAAGATGACCATGGACACGACCATGGGCATGACCACGCTCATGAGGATGGCGAATTATTTGCTGAAGGAAAACCATTGATTGCAAATAGGCCTGTCCAAATCATTCTTGTGAGCGGCATACTATTTGTTTTAGGACATATTTTTGAATGGTTGTCATTCAGCCCTACAGTTGTAACAGTTACTTATATGATAGGCGCAATCATTGCAGGTTATGAGATAGCTATTTTAGCTTATAAATCATTGGTTAACAGGCATACTGTCGGACCTGCAATGTTGGTATGTATTGCTTGTGTTGCATCGTTTATTATAGGTCATCCTGAAGAGGGTGCGGCCGTTACTTTCCTTTATTATATTGCTGAATTTTTAGAAGACCTTGCAGAACACAGGGCTAAACGTTCAATCAAATCGTTAGTTGAAATTGCACCCGATACTGCTCGAGTCAAAGTAGGAGATAAGGAAGAGATTAAAAACGTTGATGAGGTAAATATTGGAGATATTGTAATCGTAAAACCGGGAGATAAAGTTCCTTTGGATGGGGAAGTTGTTTTCGGTTCCTCTTCAATAAACCAAGCTTCAATTACTGGTGAAAGTGTTCCAGTATTAAAAGAGGTTGGTGACAATGTATTTTCAGGAACAGTCAACGAAGACGGATATCTTGAAATTAAAGTAACAACCGAAGCTAAGGATTCAGTTATCTCAAAAATCGTAACTTTGGTTAAAAGATCACAACTCAACCGTTCCGAAACCGAAACATTGGTTGAAAGGGTAGCAAAATATTATACTCCTATCATGATGATTGGAGCAATATGTGTTGCATTCATCCCGCCATTGTTATTTGGTCAGAACCTAGTCGATTGGGTTTATAAGGCCCTTTCACTTTTAGTAATCTCATGTCCTTGTGCATTCCTGATTTCAACACCTGTTGGTATGGTGTCTGCAATCACTTCAGCTACCAGAAATGGAGTAATTATTAAAGGAAGTACCTATGTTGAAGAGATGCGTAATGTGAAAGCGGTAATTTTTGATAAGACAGGTACATTAACAGAAGGAAAACTTAAATTAAGTGATGTTGAAGTTTTAGATGAAGATTACTCAAAAGAGGATATTGTTAAAATTGCAGCTTCATTGGAATCCCAATCCTCTCACCCGATTGCTAAGGCTATTGTTGACTATGCTGATGAGAATAACATAATATTTGACATTATTCAGGACTTCAGAAATGTTCCGGGTAAAGGAATCGTAGCTAACATTAACGGCGAACAGTTCTATGCTGCAAATGAATCTTTAATTGAAGGAAGTTCCTTTGACATTTCAAGGGAGGATATTAATAAGTATTCCAGTGAAGGTAAAACTCTAATATTCATCGGAAATGCCGAAAAGGTATTGGGTATTATTACAGTATCCGATAAGATTAGGGACAATGCTTCTGAAGTCATCGCTGATTTGAAAGACCAAGGCGTACAAACCATTATGCTTACCGGTGACAACAAACTTGCTGCACAAAGTGTTGCATCTGAAATAGGTATCGACTATGTCTATTCCAATTTGCTTCCGGAAGATAAGTTAAACATCCTGGATACCATCAGAAACAAATTTGGTGATGTTGCAATGGTTGGTGACGGCATCAATGATGCTCCGGCTTTGGCACGTTCAAACATAGGTATTGCAATGGGTGCTGCAGGTTCCGATGTGGCAATTGAAACCGCAGATATCGCATTGATGCAGGATGACATATCCAAACTCCCATACTTATTTGCTTTAAGCCGTAAGACAATGGGAATCATTAAACAGAATATTAGTATTGCTATTTTGGTTAAATTGTTATGTGTAATCCTTGCGATTATGGGAATCATAACATTGATGATGTCTGTCGGCTTTGGTGATTTGGGATTGACTATTTTAGTTATCTTGAATTCATTTAGAATTGGAATGGTGAAAGATCCACTGTTCTAATTTTAGTTATTTTTTTTACTTTGAATGTGTATGTTTCACTTTCTAAACAACAAAATAAAAACTTCATTCAAGCATATTTATTTTCCATGCCAAAAAACATATGGTTGGTGTTCTAACTTGTAAAATACTTCATCGAAAAAATAATTAAAACCATATCAAAAATCATTGAAAAAATTAAAAAAAGAAAAAATCTCTAAAAAATTTAGAGATTATTTATTTCATCAAAATATAAAATATCATCACAGATTACGTCGAGCAACTCTTTATCGTGGCTGACAGCCAATATTCCAATGTTGTTGGCTTTACAGTGATTGATAAGAGCTTCCCAAATTTGTACCTGTGTAACTGCATCAAGCATTGTACTTATCTCATCGGCAATGATGAATTTTGTTTTAGGATTAAGAGCCCTCAATATACTAAAACGCTGCAATTCCCCACCGGAAAGTTCGTTAGGCCAACGTGTCAACCAACTATCTTTAAGACCGAAAGTATCTTTTAAATCTTGAGTAGGTGTCCATGATTCATTCAATACTTTATCCATTTTCCATTTAGGATTCATGGTTTTTTCAGGGTGTTGGAAGATTAATTGTACAGGATAGTAATCCTTATCTGGAATTTTTTTGCCATCAAGGGTAACCTCTCCTGAGTAGTGAGTAAGATATCCTGCCATTATTTTGCATAATGTAGATTTGCCGCTACCGCTGTCTCCCATTAAACCTATTATTTGATTACTGTTAAGAGATAATGAAAAATCCTTTAATATTTGTCTTTTTTTGTTATATGAAAAAGAAATATTATTTGCTTTAAGTTCCATCGTTAGCCTCCTTGAAATTAAAACATCTAATCATTACTCCGTCATGCTCTTCAAGTTGTGGTTTGGTATTTGCACATTTGTCAATACGTATTGGACAGTTTTCATAATACGGACAACCTGGAACCTCATCCAATGGTTGAACCCCTTCGGTTAAGTTGAAACCGTTTTTAGGCAGTGAATTAATTAAAGCTTTAGTATATGGGTGCAATACATTATCTGCATTTTTGAAGTTTTCCACTTTATTAATTTCAATAACATATCCGGAATAGAATATCGCGATTCTATCCGCTGTTTTTAAAGCAACGTCGATTTCGTGAGTAATTAGTAAAACACCTTTTCCCTGCTCTTTTAAATTTCTGATGTCGGTAATTGTCTCTTCAACGCTTTTTGCATCAAGACCCGGTGTAGGTTCATCAGCAATCAATAAAGTAGGATCACCTACTAATGCGGTAGATAATAAAACTTTTCTTGCCATTCCGCCTGACAGTTCAAAAGGATATAAGTCATCTACGCTTTCATCCAATCCGTATTTTGCAAAGATTTCCCTTTGCCTTATTTTCTTCTCGGCATGTTCCTTTTCGTCCTTACATTCGCCAATTGCCTGTTCAGACACTTTCATTAGAGGATCCAAGAAATTCACAGATTGCGGAATCAAACAAATTTCCTTTCCTCTTAATTTTTCTTTTAATTCTTGGTCTAAAATCTGGCCTTTGTATTTAATGTCTCCGGTAACGTGGGAGTTGTAAGGCAGAATACCTAAAATTGAGTGAGCTAAAAGACTTTTACCTGAACCACTTGAACCTAATATTGCAACGATTTCGCTTTCTCCGACATCTATTGTCAAATCGGATATGACTTTCAAATCGTGCCTATTCAATCCTTGAACGTATTGTGTAAAAGATATTGATAAATTATTTACTTCTAATAATTCTCCCATAAAATCACCCAATCTAGTTATTTGCCTCTGAAGGATCAAACAATCGTTTTAAATTGTCTCCTATAATATCGAACAATAATACAACAATCAATAATGCTACTCCTGGGAAGAATGCTAACCACCAGGCGCCCATTGCAAGGTATGTCATTGATTCAGATAAAATGATACCGATTGCAGGTTCGTGTGGTGATAAACCGAATCCTAGGAATGTTACGCTTGATTCATGCATAATTGCATGAGGGAATACAAGCAATGTTCCAACAAATATTTGAGACAGCACTAAAGGCAATATATGTTCTTTTGCAATCCAGAATTTACTTTTACCGAATCTTCTGGATAATGCAACATACTCGGAAGTGTTGATTTGAAGCACTTCTGCTCTCAATACTCTTGTCAGATTGACCCAGTGTGAAAATGCCACTGCCATAATTACTCCAAAGGCTCCTTTTCCTAATGCAATGGATATCATCATAATTAACAGTATATGAGGTATTGATGCGAATAAGTCAATTAACCATGAAACAAATTCGTCACAGTACTTATTAGCGCTTGCTAAAAATGCCAATATTGTAGCGATTATACTGGAAATTATTGAAGCACCTATTCCTATCATGATACTTAAGCTCAAACCTTTGATTGTTCTGAGGAACATGTCTCTACCCATCCAATCGGTACCGAAAGGATGTCCGAATGAAGGGGGTTGCATTCTTGTGGTAAAATCTGTTGG
Organism: Methanobrevibacter sp.; assembly: GCF_017539065.1. Lineage (GTDB taxonomy): Archaea > Methanobacteriota > Methanobacteria > Methanobacteriales > Methanobacteriaceae > Methanocatella. Next base: position 36,246 of record NZ_JAFYHP010000003.1, on the reverse strand, counting down.
TAAATTTGCATTAATCATTGTTCCACAAATGAAAATAATTAACAAGACCAATCCTGTGAGTCCTATGGTCAAAAGGGTTTTTTGCCTTAAGTTTAGAGAGCTGAATAATCCTCTGTTATACCATGGCATTTCACTCATCTTCTTCACCCCTTATTCTTGGATCCACATATTCATAGATTATATCTGCAATAAGGTTTCCTACAAATACAAAGGTGGCACTGATTAGAACAATACCCAACAATAATGGAACGTCTGACCTTAATCCTGCTGCGACAGTCGCTTGTCCTATTCCAGGGTATGCAAATACCTGTTCAACAAGAATGGTTCCGCCAAACAATTCATTGAATGACATGAACTGGATAGTGATTGCTGGAATTAAAATGTTTCTTATTCCGTGATTTTTGATAATTCCCCAAAAGCTTTCACCTCTAGCTTGTGCAAACAAGAAATAATCACTTTTTTTAACACTGATGAGCTTGTCTCTTGTAAACATTGTAAGAGAAGCGATTCCTACAATACTTAATGTAACTGCAGGCAGTATCAATCTATATAACCACTGCCAAAATGTCACTGTATCTGACAATTGCCCAATCGGAACGGAAAGTCCTATAGGGAACCAACCTAAATATACTGAAAAAACCATTAAAAGTACTAACCCTATCCAAAAGGTAGGTGTAGATTGTAATATGTAACAGTAAGTTTTAATTGCTTTGTCTATCCAGGTACCTTCTTTAGCACCTGCAAGCACGCCTAATCCAAAACCTACAAATGCAGAAATTACCCAAGAGACTGCCATAAGAGTAAATGAAGCTGTGAATTTTTGAATGATTACTTCAGTTACAGGCACTCTGTAAATTAATGAGAAGCCCATACTTCCGGTTGCTAATGTTTGAAGCCAACCCAATACTCTTTCTCCTAAAGATAAATTTGTACCCCAATAATCTCCCATAATTGCCATTTGTTCTTGGCTAACGATTCTTTGACCAAGATAAGCTCTTACAGGGTCAATTGGAGACATCTGTATCATAATAAAACTGATTGCTGCAATAACAATTAATAAAATTAGTAATCTAATAGCTTTATATCCAAAAAATTTAGCTAATTTTTTATTGTTAATTTTAATCAACCCTAATCATATATTAAATTCGTTTAAAAAAAGAAATAAAAAATGATTTATTTAAATAAATCATTTTAATATTTAATTAAGCTTCTTCAGTTGCATTAAGACGTGTCCAATCGTAGATGTTACCCCATATGTCTCCACCGTGTGGGTAGATGAGGTGTGTGCTGTTGGAAATGTCTAAGTCATCACTTACAAAGTAGGTGTAGTCCATGGTTCCAATCCAGATGTAAGGATATTGGGAATTAGCTTGTTGAGCTACTTGAGACCAGGTACCGTATGAACTGTCGAGCTCTTGTCCCATAGCAGCATCAATTAATGAATCTACAGCAGAATCATTAAGCATTTCTGCATTATCATATCCGACACCTGCTACTCTGGAATCATATTGGTGTTCAAGTGAATATGGGTCTGCTGAACCCCAACCCCATACTACTCCTTGGCTGTGTATGTTAGGGTCGATGTCGTCCCAGCTTGCACCTTCAGGAATGATTTCTATACCAAGTTTTTGAGCTTGTTCTGCAAGTGACACTGCAATTGCTTGTCTTTCAGTTGCGGTAGCTTTGTAGTATACAGTGAATGAAGCTTTTACTCCATCTTTTTCTACAATTCCGTCACCGTCGGTATCATTCCATCCGGCATCTGCAAGAATAGCTTTAGCTTCATCTACTTGACCGTCTTCAAATCCAGCATCAGTTGCCCAAGGTAATTGGCCAGCTACACCATTGTAGGACACGTTACCGAATCCGTTTAATGCACCGTCAACAATTTCTTGTCTGTTAATACCAATGTTCAATGCTTCTCTAACAGCTGGGTCTCCAGTTACATTGTTACCCACGGTGTAATTGTCAGCAGCTACTTTTCCTTCATCCATTTGAGTAGGGATTGATACACCACGTACATCGATTGAATCGAAGTATTCCATGTGGTAGCCATCTACAGTTTCATTTGCGTATGCTACTGGAACTTCAGCAATGTCAACATCTCCGTTTTTAACTGCTGCAAATGCTGCATCAGAATCAAGGAAAAGGTTTGTTATTTTTTCGAAGTAAGGTTCTTTACCATAATAGTCAGGGTTTTTCTCTAGGATAAATTGTTGTCCTTTATCCCATTGAGCTAATTTATAAGGTCCGGATCCAATTGGGTTTTGACCGTATGATTCTTCATCATAATTAGCTTCAGGCACGATTCCAACATCAGTCAATTTGTTGACGAATGTTGAATCTGCTTTGTTAAGTGTGAATACTACTTTATCTCCGTCAGCTTTAGCTTCTTCCATTGAGCTTAAATCTGCTCCTTCACCTAATTCTTTCGCTTTGTTGTAGGAGAATGCTACATCTTTAGCGGTTAATTTAGAACCATCAGTGAATTTTACATCGTCACGAATGGTTACGGTGTAAGTTTTTAAGTCACTAGAGATTTCATAGTCTGTCGCCAAATCGTTTACAAAATTATTGTCTTTATCTCTTTTGAGAATGGTACTTTGTATAAGTGGGTCTGTACCGGAATCGTGGTATCCCCAACCGTGCATTGGGTCGAAACCAAATTCTGGTTCTTCACCGTGAGCAGCAACACAGGTTACTAATTCATTAGCAGCGTGTTCTGTGGTTCCTCCGCCCAAAGCAAAAGCACCTATCCCAATTATTGCGAGAACTGCAATAACTGCGCCTATAATATATTTAGTTTCCATTTTTTTCCTCGTTAAAATTATATTTTTATAAAATCTAAAGTAATATCCCACCTTATAGCATTACTTTTTTATAATAAATTATTATTTTATGTAATACTTTTAATTATAATGATATTACAAATTTAATTTTTAAAGTTTTAAGTAAATAAAAATTACTATCAACAATTTTAAGCCTACTTGAGTGGATAATGTGTTTCAAAGAAAAAGTCTTAACAAAAGATTAGTTTTATATTTGAATAAATTTTAATATCTATATATGATTTGCAATGATTCATCCAATAACGTAGATATAATGCTTGAAAATCCAAAAAAAGCATTAATTAAGATGTCTATGCCTTTGATTGTTTCATTGCTCATAACTAGTTTTTATAATCTGATTGACGCCGCTTGGGTATCGGGTCTTGGTGCTGATGCACTGGCGGGCGTCGGATTCTTCACACCAATATTCATGATTTTAATCGGTTTTGGAAATGGATTGGGTTCAGGTGCCGCTTTTGCCCTGTCAAAATATTTGGGTGAAGAGAATAAACCAAAAGCAGATAATGCGTCAGTTCATTCAATAATAATTGACATTATTCTTTCATTACTCATCACGGCTGTTCTATTGATTTTGTTAAATCCGATTTTAAATGCGATGGGTGCAGACAATACTATTGGCTATGCCACTGATTATGGAGTAATAATCCTTTTTGGATCTATTTTTATTATCCTATCCAACGCATTATATGGAATTTTTAGAGGAGAAGGGGATACTACAAGGCCAATGTATGCAATGATTGCTTCAGCGATTTTAAACATGATTTTGGATCCTATTTTCATCTACACTTTGAATTTGGGTGTTAAAGGTGCAGCTGTTGCAACGATTATCTCATCAATATTTGTGATTTTGATTTTATTATATTGGTTTTATATTAAAAAGGACACTTATCTAAAACCTAATCTGGTTAATTTTGAATTCAAAAATGAGATTTCAACAGATATTATCAAGGTTGGAATTCCCGCGAGTATCCAGCTTCTAAACAATGCATTTTTCGCTGCGGTCTTTTCGGCGCTTTTAGCTTATTTGGGCTCAACTGATTCGGTTGCCGTGTATTCAACCGGTTGGAGGATAGTTACAATTGGAACAACACCTCTTTTGGCAATTGGAACCGCATTGATTAGTGTAATTGCTGCAAATTATGGTGCTAAAAACTATAAAAACATTCAGATTGCCCATAGATATGCAATGAAAGTCTCAATAGTTATTGCATTTGTTGTAGCGATTCTGACAAATGTATTCTCTGGTGATATTGCATCAATATTTGCTTCAACCGGAACTAGTGTAAGAATAGCTCCGGAACTTACAAGCTTTTTAGCATGGATTGTAATTTATTATCCGACAATGGCAGTTGGTGTGGCTTCAACTTATGTTTTCCAGGGCATTGGTAAAGGAATCACTGCAATGTTCCAGACAATCATGAGGGAAACAGGATTTACAATATTCTTCGCAGTTTTATTGGGTGTTGTTTTAGATTATGGTGTCTGGGGGGCCTGGATGGGTATTGTTCTAGGCGAGATTATATCAAATAACATTACTATGGTGTGGGCTGATTGGCAAGTAAAAAAATTGATGGATATTAATGATTAAACGCCATTAATATCTTTCAAATATATTTTTTCATCACAGATTGTCTCTACTAGAGGCATATCGTGACTTACAAGTAAGAATCCCATTTTTCTTTTTTTGACTATTTTCAGAACTGAATCCAATATCTGTGCCTGTGTGATTGCATCAAGCATTGTGGTCATTTCATCAGCAATCAGGAATTTTGTATTTGGATTGAGGGATCTTAAAACGGAAAATCTTTGAAGCTCTCCTCCGGATAACTCTTGAGGAAATCTTGTCAACCAGCTTTTTTGAATACCAAATTCAGCTAAAGCATCATCAGTGACGTCCCAGGATTCTTCTAAGACCTGTTTCATTTTCCATTTTGGATTCATTACTTTTTCAGGGTGTTGGTATATTAGTTGAACAGGCTTAAATCCTTTTTTAGGAAGTGGTTGACCATCAAATGTTACGCTTCCTTCGTATTTTGTAACATAGCCTGATAAAATTTTACATAATGTAGATTTTCCACTACCACTGTCACCGATTAATCCGATAATTTTTTTATTGTCTAATTCAAGATTAATATCTTTTAATAGGTATTTCTTTGCTGATGGGTATTTGAATGAGATATTTGTTGCCTTAAGTTCCATCTTGCACACCCTCCTCATATTTAAAGCATCTAACTTTTTTCTTTCCAAGGTCTAAGAGTTCTGGCCTTTCTTCTTTGCATCTGTCAAATCTCATTTCACATCTGTCATAGTAAGGACAGCCTTTTGGTATTTCTCCATGCAAAGGTTGATGGCCTTTAATTATTTCAAATCCGTTCGCCGGCAGTGCTTTAAATAGTGCTTTTGTGTATGGATGAAGTAGGTTTTCACCTTCTCCTGTGAAATCGTCTTTTAGTGCAATTTCAATTACATATCCTGAATAGAATATTCCTATTCTATCTGCTACTTCCAGTGCGGCATGTATGTCGTGAGTGATTAAAAGTACTCCAATTCCATCTTCTTTCATGTGTTTAAAGTGATTTAATGTTTCTTGTACTGTTTTTTCATCAAGTCCTGGTGTAGGCTCGTCTGCCACAACGAGTTTTGGATTGGATAATAATGCTGTTGAAACGAGTACTCTTCTGGCCATTCCTCCGGATAATTGGAATGGATACATGTCATCGACTTCAGGGCCTAAGTTGTAATGCTCAAAAATTTCTCTTTGTTTTTGTTTTTTCGCTTTTTTCTCTTCGTCACTTTCAACATGTCCTATTGCTTGGTCTGAAATTTTCATTAAAGGATCTAAAAAATTAACTGATTGAGGTACAAGCACTATGTCTTTGCCTCTTAGTTCCTCTTTATCCTCCTGTGATAAAATTTTCCCTTTATATTTTATGTTCCCGTTCAGGTTTGCGTTTTCAGGCAAGATTCCAAATATTGCGTGAGCAAGCAGACTTTTTCCAGAACCGCTTGAACCTAAAACTGCTAATATTTCACCTTCAGATATGTCCAAGGTCAAATCACTGATGACTTTCAAATCTCTTTGATTTAAACCTTTGGTATATTGAATAAATGAAATGGAAACATTTTCAACATCTAATAATTTTTCCATCAAATCACCTTGTGAACATCAAATGATAAATTTTATATAGTAATTTGTACTTTATCAATATTAAAGTTATTCAAAATTTATTAAAAAGTATTACTTTTTAAATAAGATTTATATTAATAGTAATACTTTCTTGAAATGTGGTTTTTATGAATGTTGTTATAAAAGAATTATCCAATGACTCAATCGAAATTGCTAAGGTTCAAGAGTTCTTATTTGATATGATTAAAAAGGAATTTGGTTATGATTATGTTCCTGAATGGCATCATGATGTTGTAAATATGGAGGAATACTATATTAATCCTAAAAGAAATAATTTTTTTGTAGCATATGTTGAAGAAACTCATGAAATAATTGCCACAATTGGAATAAGGTCTTATGATAAGGATTTTCCGGAATTCAGGCATTTATACTCTAAAGATACTACCTCTAGTATATGGAGGCTATTTGTTGATAGGAGATGCAGACGTTGTGGTTTGGCTTCAAAAATGTTTTCTATAGCTGAAAATTTTGCCAAGGAATCCAATTTTAATGATATTTATCTCCATACTCACAAAAATTTAGATGGGGCTATTGAGTTTTGGACAAAAATGGGATTTGTTGTTCGCATAGATTCAGGTGATGAGCTTCAAACAGTTCATATGGATAAGCAAATTCGGGAACTGGAAATTAATCCTCTTGCCGCTGATTTTCGATATGCTGTTGAATTATGATTTTTTAATATATTTTTGAGTATGAGGGCATGCATAAATGCATTTTCCACATACAGTATCGGCTTTTCCTAAATTCTCTTCTGATACTATTAACGCATATTTTTCGCATTTTTTATCGTCATAAAATTCATTTCTTTTAAGATTATAATTCCATTCTTTTCCACTTATTGCGCCACCAGGACATGCATCTTTACAAATTTCGCATTTTCCGCAATTTGACTTAAGTATGGGTTCTCCAAAATCAAGTGGAGCATTGGTTAATACTGATGATAATCTTAAAGCTGATCCATATTTTTTTGTTGTAAATAGTGCGGATTTTCCAATCCATCCAAGGCCTGCACGAGTGGCTATCGTTTTATGAGGCAATTCAAATGAATTGAATTCTCCAAAATCACTGCCCAGTCTTTTTTTTGTTTGGGCATAGGCATCATATCCCTCATTAATAAGAAACTCTTCACATTTCATCCCAAGCCCATCCAATCTTGAATTTAAACTTATTAGTTCCTCAAGATATTCTGGTGTTGGTGCGTTTTGCATGTTTTTGATGATTTCTTTTGGATATGTGATATAAAACACAACTCCTGAATTTAATCCTTCTTTTGGTGTAAAATTCGTAATGTCTGCAAATCCTACTTCGATAGCACCATTTTTTATCAGGTATTCCTTTAGTTTGAGAGATAAATCCATAGGTGGATATCTAATGTTGATATTATTTAAATTTAATTTTTGTATTACTTATGTAAATTTTTTTTTCAAAAAGTGTATTACTTTTCGATTGTGTAAATTGTTATTATAAGAGATATTACCTTTTTAAAATTATTGGTTCTTTCATTTTTTGATTAAGTATTTTAAACATTTTTTATTTTTCATAGGAAAGTTAAAAGTAATAAATACTTTTTTATATAATCTTCAAGTAAATATTAAATAATATTAAAATAAGTTTATTTAGTATTACTTATTAGGGATTTTTCCATTAAAAAGTATTACTTTTTATTTTAATAGGTTGAATATTAATTAATGGTGAATTTTATGGATAAAAAACTTTTAATTGGTGGAGCTGTAGTTCTAGTGGCTATTATTGGAGCTGCATTTATGTTTATGGGAGGTTCAACTGACTCTGATCCTACTCATTTAACTGTAGCTGCACACAGTAACATTAAAGAACCTGAAGCAGGGTTCAACTCAATTACCGGTTGGGGATGTGGGCACCAGAATTATAATCCATTAGTATTTACTTGTTTATTTAAGACAGATAAAAACGGTGATATAGTACCTGATCTTGCCACTGATTATTCAATCAGTGACGACGGTAAAACATGGACTGTAAACTTAAGAGATGATGTGGTATTTTCAGACAACTCAACATTTGACGCTGATGATGTTGCATTCACATTTAACACAGGAAGGGACACTGAATCTGATATTGATTTAACAAATATTGAAGAGGTGACTGTTAAAAACAGTACTTGTGTCGAATTCAATTTAGTTGAACCAAGATCAACATTCATTTATGACTTAAGATATGTGGGTATTTTGCCATCTGATTCCTATGATAATGAGACTTTCGGTGAAAACCCTATCGGTACTGGACCATATGTATTAGACCACTGGGATAAAGGTCAACAAGCCATTTTTAAAGTTAATGACAATTATTATGGTGATAAACCATACTTTACTCAAATAACCTTATTATTCCCTGAAGAAGCTACCTGGTTAGAACTTGCTAAATCCGGTCAGGTTGATGTTGTGCCTGTTGCAACTTCTTCATTAAACCAAACTGTAGATGGATATCAATTCTATGAAGTGTCTGCTGGAAGAGCACAAGGTGTATCCTTGCCATATCTTGAAGACACAGGCCTTAAAAGTCCTGCTGGCTCTAAAATAGGTAACAATGTAACTGCTGATAAAGCAATCAGAGAAGCATTGAATGTCGGTATTGACCGTCAAGCAATGTGTGATGAAATTTTCTCAGGTCACGCAACTCCTGAATTTACAAGTGTAGATACAAGAGAATATGCAAACCCTGATGCTAAAGTTCAAGATGCTGATGTTGATAAAGCAAAAGAAATCTTAAAAGAAGGGGGATGGACAGATACTGACGGTGATGGAATCGTTGAAAAAGACGGTGTAAAAGCATCATTCGATTTATATTATCCACCTGACTATCTTGACAGACAATCTCTATCCACAGTATTTGCTGAACAGGCAAAAGAATTCGGAATTGAAGTAAATCTTGTTGGTGCTGACTGGGATACAATTTATGCAAACATGTACAGCTCAGCTGCATTAATGCAACAAACTTCTCCAGACCCATATAAATCAATCTATCAACAATACCACAGTAAAGAGGCAGATGATTTCTATATGAATCCTAATTTATATAACAATTCTGATTCTGATGCATTGATGGAACAAGCAATGCATACTAGTGACTTATCACAAGCCGATACATTATGGGCTAACTCTGCACTCGTTAACGGTGGAGGTTGGGGTCCTGCTGGTGATGCTCCATTCGTATGGATGGTTAACTATGACTACAACTATTTCATTAAAGATGGTATTGACATTGGAGAACAACCTGATGGTTTAGGAAATGATGTTTTAATCAATGTAGTTGATTGGACTAGAACCAATGAAACTGCATAAACATTTTTTCCTTTTTTATTTTTTTTAAAATTTGTTAAGGGGGTTTATTTCAGTGAATAAACAAAAGCTAGCAAAATATTTTGGTTTTAAATTAATACGTTTCATAATATTGATGATTGCTGTTGCAATTTTTAGTTTTGTATTGTTAGATTTATCCCCTATTGATCCAGTTAATGCTTATTTACATGGTGCTGCGGTATCAGAAGCACAACGTCAAATTTTAGAACAGTATTTTGGTACTAATGTTCCATTACCAACAAAAATTTATCATTGGCTTTTAGATTTAATTCAACTTGACCTTGGAACATCATTGATATATCGTGCTCCGGTTATTGATGTAATCATTGATAAATTTTCCGCATCATTCGTATTAATGGCCATTTCATGGATATTAAGTGGAATATTTGGTTTTGTATTGGGCGTTTTGGCAGGTAAAAATAAAGGCTCCTGGATTGATAAAGCAGTAAAAGTGTATTGTTATGCGATTCAATCTGCTCCATCTTTTTGGGTGGGTATGCTTGTTTTAATGGTATTTTCAGTTTATTTAGGCTGGTTCCCGATAGGATTTGGAGTTCCGATAGGTGTTAAAAGTACCGATGCGACATTCATGGAATGGGCATCAAGACTCGTTCTTCCTACCTTGACTTTGAGTTTAGTTGGTCTTGCACCGATTGCGATGTATACTCGTAATGAATTAATTCAAGTTTTATCTTCTGATTATGTATTATTTGCAAAATCTAGAGGTGAAAAAGGTTGGGATTTAATTAAAAATCATGGATTAAGAAATATAATGTTGCCTGCAATCACACTACAATTCCTGTCATTTTCTGAATTGTTTGGTGGTGCAGTTATGGTGGAACAGGTATTTACATATCCTGGAATTGGTCAAACGGCAGTAGCTGCAGGTCTTCAAAGTGACGTGCCATTATTTTTAGGAATTGTGATTATCAGTGCAATATTTGTATTTGTTGGTAACCTACTTGCAGATATTTCTTACTATCTGATTGATCCAAGAATTAAGGAGAGTGAGTTCAATGATTAAGAAAAAAGCAGATGATAAAAAGCAATGGTTTTTATATTCTTCAAATCTTAGAACAAAAACTCTTGTAATTATTGCTATTTCCGCATTGGTCATCATAAGCGTTTTTGTTAGTGGTTATTTTGTTAGAGATATTCCAACCAGTTTTGTTAATGCTAATCAAATGCCTTCCCTAGAACATCTTTTCGGTACTGATTGGATGGGAAGGGACATGTTTCAGAGAACCATTGCAGGTCTTGGATTAAGTTTAATGGTAGGTTTCATTGCATCTGCAGTTAGTACTTGTATATCTATTGTTTTAGGATTATTTTCAAGTTTCAACAAATTTGCAGATGAATGTGTGGCTGGAATTATTGATTTGTTCGGGTCTATTCCTCATATTCTTTTAATCATTATTGTTTCAATAATGTTTGGAGGAGGAGTGTACGGTGTTATTATGGGTGTTGGTTTAACTCATTGGACTCCTCTTGCTAGGGTTCTCAGATCTGAAGTAAAAGAAATAAAAACAAAAGAATACATTCATTTGGCCGAAAACCTTGGAAGAAGTAAAGTTTGGATTGCACTTAAACATATTTTTCCTTTAATCATTTCTCAAATTATTGTGGGTGTAATTTTAATGTTCCCTCATGCAATCATGCACGAAGCGGCAATTACATTTTTAGGATTCGGTTTACCTCCTCATGAACCTGCAATTGGAGTAATATTATCTGAATCAATGCATTACTTATCATCAGGATACTGGTGGTTAGCATTCTATCCAGGTATGTCCTTATTGATAGTTGTATTGTTGTTTGATTTGATTGGAGAAAATGTTGAAAAATTGCTTAATCCTGAAACAGCACAAGAATAAGAGAATACACATTATTCTCTTTTAATTTTTTTTTAAAATTTTAAGTGGTATTATGGATTTTATTATTAGAGAGTTGGAAAATAATCAAGAAGAAATTGAGGCCGTTAAAGAGTTTTTATATGCTCAAATCCTTAATGAGTATGGAATTGGCCCCACTCCTAAATTTCATTATGATATTGGGGGGATAATTGAATATTATATAAGGCCATCTAAAAATAACTTTTACATTGCTTTAGATGGTGAAAAGATAATTGCAACAGCAGCCGTTAGGGCTTATGATGTTGATTATGAACTTTTTAAGGGGGTTTATTCAAAAGAGGACACTGCAAGCATATGGAGATTGATGGTGGATAAGGATTATAGGAGACATGGTCTTGCACGAGAATTGGTCGCTACTATAGAGGAATTTGCTAAAAAGGAAGGATATGATAAGATTTACTTGCATACTCATAGATATCTTGAATCTGGAATCCCATTCTGGACATCAGTTGGTTATGAAATCACAATTGAAGAAGATGATTATGATGAAACCACTCACATGGTTAAATATTTGTCTTAAATAGTAATATTTTTTTAAAAAAGTAATACTTTTGTTCTTGTTTTTATTAATTTTGTTCTTATTCTAATTCATAATTTTAATGTTATTTTTGATTTAAGCTGATTGTGATTATTATTTTTTTTAATTGCCTTTTAAAATAGTAATTTTGCAAAATTTAATGAATTTTTTAATAATGTAAAGTATTATTCTAATTGATTATTAAGCTATACTGTCTTTATTTTTTAATTTAATAATGTCATTTCCCTTAATTTTTATTAATAATTGTTTTTTTATTTTATTTAATCTTCTTATTCGATTTTATTGAAAAAATTTTTTGATAAATTTTATATGGTTATTACTATTAATTAATTATTGGATTACTCAAATTTTTGATAAATATCCGTTTGATTACATATTAACACAATTATAAATAGAGCGATAGTATGCCATATTATTGAGGTAAATAGCTAACAATGGCTATTTACTTTCCTCCTCATTTTTTCTAAAAACTTATTTTATATTACGATTAATATTATATTGATGAAAAGAACAGCACTAAAAATTGGATATATCGGAACTAATTTTCATGGTTTCCAAAGGCAGCCTAATTTAAGAACGGTTGAAGAGGAATTAATTTACCATTTGCGCAAATTAGATTATATTGATGACTTGAAAAAGTCCCGATTTAGAATTGCAGGCAGAACTGATGCTGGAGTTCATAGTTTAGGTAATGTAATTAGTTTCCAATCTGAAAAAGAGGTTAGGGTAAATGAAATTAACAATTCCCTGCCTGACGATATTCAAATTTTAGCCAGTGCTCCTGTCAGATATGCATTTAAACCGAGATACGCTCAAATGAGACATTACCGTTACATGCTATTTCAGGATTTAGACATAGATAAACTCAAAGAATGTGCTGAAATCTTTAAGGGAACACATAACTTCACCAATTTCACAAAACGCTTTCAAAAAACAACTACAAGAACAATTGATGATATTAAAATCACAAAAATAGATTTAAACGATTATCACAAAAAAGAATTCCCAAACCTGCACGATACGATTTCACCGATCTTTGTAGATATTTATGGTGAATCATTCCTATGGAACATGGTCCGTAAGATGATGAGGGTCTTTGTTGATGTAGCTATTGGTAAAATGGATTTGTCTGAAGTGGAAAAGTTATTAAATCCAGAGGAGGATGAACCAAGAGCTTATATCAAAGTAATGGAGGCAGAATACTTGATTTTAATGGATATTCAATATGATGGGATTAAATTTAAGTATGACGATTATGCCTGTGAAAGGTTCAGACGTGATTTGGTAGATTCATTAACCGATTTGCAAAAGAGATATGCAATTCGTGAATCAATGGTTAAAAGTTTATGCGATTTACATAACTGGTGATTATATGGGCGATAAAATTAGTTATAATGATGTTAGGGAATATGAGGATTTATTTAAATTAGCTCCTGCATTTTTACTTGAGAGATTTGCTAAAAAGAATTCAAATATTGTTCTAAAATTTAAATCACAAATATTGTCCCACATATCTGATTTAGATGACACTCAAAAAAAGAAATTGGATTTGATTTTAAGAACAGATATCTCAGTGTTACAGGCAGTAATGAAGGAAGCTTACATAAAAACTAAGATAAAACAGTATAAAATATTGGCAAATCCCAAATATCATGGGTTTATTGAGAAAAATCTCAATGAATTGAGAAAGCTTATTTAATTCTATAAAAATTTTTAAGGTATTTTAAATATAATTAATGTTTAAGTGATAATATGAAAATAGCAACTATTTTAGGAACACGGCCAGAGATTATTAAAATGGCTCCTATCATTGATGAAATCGCCAAAAGAGGCATTGATCAAATAGTTTTACACACAGGTCAACATTATGATAAGGAAATGTCCGATAACTTCTTCAGGGACTTGGAAATTCCAACACCTGATTATAATATCCATGTGGGCTCAGGAACTCATGGAAAGCAAACAGGGCTGATGATGAAAGGCATTGAAGAAGTTCTATTGGAAGAAAAACCGGACATTGTTTTGGTTCAGGGGGATACCAATGCAGTACTTGCAGGCGCCCTTGTAGCTTCAAAATTGCACATTGCAATAGGCCATGTTGAAGCCGGACTTAGATCATTTGACATGACCATGCCTGAAGAGGTGAATCGCAGGGCCGCTGATGTTACCTCAACAATGTATTTCATCCCGACTGAAGAATCCGCAATCAATCTTTTGGCGGAGGGATTTTCACATAAAAACTTGCTTATTACTGGAAATACTGTCGTTGATGCCTGTTTTAGGCACTTGGAAATTGCTAAAAAAAGAGGTTTTGAAGATGAATCTCTGGGCGATTTGGATATCGATAGCATGGACAATATTTTAACATTGACAATGCATAGGGCAGAAAATGTGGATGTTAAGGAGAGAGTAATCAATATCATTGGGGCTTTAAAGGAATTGAGTGACATGAATATCATTTTCCCGATTCATCCAAGAACCAAAAATACCTTAGAAAACTTCGGATTATTCGATGACTTAAATGATTTGGAACATGTCCACATCATAAAGCCATTAGGATATCTTGATTTCCTACTTTTAACCTCAAAATCAACATTGATTTTAACAGATTCAGGGGGCCTTCAGGAAGAAGCCATCACTCTTGATGTTCCTGCATTAACATTAAGATACAATACCGAACGTCCTGAAACAGTAACTGCAGGGGGAAATATCTTAGTGGGATCGGATAAGGATGCAATACTTGAAAATGCCCGTAAAATTTTATCCGATAAGGAATTTGCAGAAAAAATGAAAAATGCTCCAAATCCATATGGTCAAGGAGATTCTGCTAAACTGACTGTTGATGCTATTGAAGAGTATTACAGTAAAGGTTTGCTTAACATTGAAGCTCCAGAGGATATTATGGGTTCATTTACAAGAAAAATGGCTCAAATCACAGAAGACATTACCGTCGGCGAGTTTGAAGTTTGCAACGATTCATTAATTCACATGGTCTTTGACGGTGAAAAGATGCGTTTCCCCGCTGATGATTTAAACTTAAATGGGATGATGATTACTTATGATGAAAGAGAATGATTCTATATTAGTATTTGAATATTTCACGGCTTCTGGCGAAAAGGATAAATGTATCATTTCAGAAGCGGAAGAATTAATTTTTGCACTTTTAAATGATTTGAAAGATTATAATGTTGATTTGGTAATCAATGAATCTTATGGAAACGTATTGGATGAGTATGATAATGTTAATCCAATTTTGATTGATGAAAATATTGTGGATTGGCTTAAAGATAATGCTGCGGATTTTAATAATGCTATTTTCATATCTGCAGAAAATGACAATAATTTATACAATATAACAAAAATTTTAGAAGAAAATAATGTTAAAACATACACTTCCACTTCTGAGGCTTGTTTTAAGACTTCCGATAAGTTTGAAACTTATGAATCACTTCCAATCGATGTTCCTCAACCAAGAACATTCAGGTTTAAAATAGATCCAAAAGGATATTGGAAAAGAGCAATTGAAAATTTACATGAAAAATGGCAAGCAGAAGACCCTTTAACTCCACTAAAGTTAATCATTAAACCATTGGTTGGAGTGGATTGTGAAGATATTGTTATAGTTGAGAATATTGAAGACTTGTCCTATGATTTAGAAAATATCTTCCCGCCAGGTTCCAGAATCATTGTTCAAGAATTTATTGAAGGAACTGATGTTAGTGTCAGTTTATTATCAGATGGGAAAAATGCTATCCCTATAAGTTTAAATGAACAGTTTGTAGAACTTAAAAATGAAAAAGGAACATATTTGGGCGGAAAAATTCCATATGAAAGTAAATATAAATATGAGGCCTTTGAAATAGCTAAAAATGCAGTTGAGGCCATTGATGGATTAAGAGGATTTGTTGGTGTTGATTTAATAATCAATGCTGATGAAAAAGATATTTACTCAGTTTATCTTTTAGAAATTAATTCAAGATTTACAACTCCTTATGTGGGATTAAGTAAAATTGCTAACATTAACATAGGCAAAACCATCATTGAATTAATCGATGGAAAGATCTCCCTTGATGATTTAGACATTTCCCTAGATGGTGAAGTAGAATTTGTAAAATCTGGAGATTCATTAGAAATTAGGAGAAAATAACATGAAAATTGCAGGATTTGACATTGGTGGGGCAAATACTGATTTAGCAGTCATTGACTTTGAAGATGGGGAAATTAAAAACATCGAAGTTGATTTTGCATATCTTCCAATGTGGAGTAATAATGATGATTTATCACGAGTTTTGATTGAATTAATTGAAAAAATTTGTCCGGTTTCTGAAATTGATGCGGTAGGTATTTCAATGACCGCAGAACTTGTTGACGCTTATGATACTAAAAAAGAGGGTGTTTTAGATGTTGTTCAAAAATGTGAAGATACATTTACTTGCCCAATAGCATATGTTGGAATAGATGGAATGTTATCTAAGGAAGAAATTGAAAAAACTCCCCTTAAAGCGGCTGCCGCTAACTGGATTGCAACAGCTCAAATTGCAACATTAATTTCTGATAATTGTATTTTCATAGACACTGGAAGTACAACAACGGATATTATTCCAATTAAAGAAGGCATAGAGTGTGCAATTGGTAAGTCTGACTTTGATAGGTCTGCAACAGGGGAGCTGGTCTACACAGGTACTTTAAGAACCAATCTTGCAAGTTTCCTTGATAAAGTTGAATTAAATGGAAAAGAATATCGTGTGGCTAGTGAATTATTTGCACAAACTGCTGATGTTTACACGGTTTTAGATTTAATTACTGAAGATGATTATGTTTGCGATACTTTCGATGGTGAAGGAAAATCAAAGACAGAATGTGCCCGTAGAATCGCACGCGTTGTATGTGCCGATTTAGAAATGTTGTCAATGGAGGACATTGTTGAGATGTCTAAATTTATCCATCAAAAACAAGTTGAACAAATTGCAGACGGCTTAAAACAAGTTGTTGAAACTCAAAACTTAGATTTAATTGTGACAACTGGACTTGGAAAAGATATTTTAGATAGAAAAGCAGCAGAACTCTTGGGGTTAAAAGTTAAATCAATGGGGGATATTCTGACTGATGAAGAATGTGTGGTTGCACCTGCGGTCGGAACTGCTGTGATGATGGAAAAATATCTTTCTTAATACCATACATCTTTTAAGCCTAGCATAAAAGCTCCAATATTGGATATTAAATGAATTATTAATGTTAGAACAATAGCTAATATAATAAATATCAAATTCACCTCAACAAATGGTGAAACTAATATTATAGCAACTATTATGAAATCCAATTGATCAAGAATTGGTGCAGGTTTTCCTCTTCCAATTCCAAGTCTTCTTTTTAGAAAACTACCTAGTGCATCACCTAACATGGCTCCAAAACCAAGTAAAAATCCGATCAATATTCCATTGTTCACATTGGTAATTATTGGGGTGATAAGATTGTCACCAATTAATGGAATAATCATAGGAGCAATAAATCCTTGAATCGCACCGGTTATTACACCGATTATGGTTCCAGCTATTAATCCTCTCCAGGTAACGCCATCTCCAATCCAACGGTTGCCTTTTGAATCGCTTTTTCCAAAATCAATTGGTGTTCCGCCTCCAAAAGCAAGGGCTCCACCATTTGAAAAATATGCTGGAAGAATAAAATAAAGGGTTGTTAAAATTGCGATTAAAATTATTTGAATTGTAAGTGCCATTTGAAAATTACTCCTTTTTGTATTACTAAACTCACATATATACTATAAATTTAATAATATTTAAATATTAAATTGATTTAAATATATTATATTATGTAAGTATTGTACTAATTGATATTAGTATGAAAGGTGATTTTTTGAAAATTAAAACAACAAAAAGTTTATGTCCAGAGTGTGGGAAAACTCTTGATGCTGAAGTTTATGATGAAGATGGCAAAATCTTTATCAAAAAAACTTGTGATGAGCATGGGGAGTTTGTAAATACTTATTGGAGTGACGATAAATTATATAATAGGGTAGGACAGTTCCTTCCATCAATTACGGGGGTTGAAAATCCTTGTGTTGAGGATATTGCCCCATGTCCAAGTAATTGTGGGTTATGTTCTAAACATGAAACTTCCACTGTTTTAGGATTAATTGATGTGACAAATAGATGTAATTTAAGATGTCCGGTTTGTTTTGCAAATGCAGCTGCTGCAGGATACTTATATGAACCTACTAAGGATGAAATTAGGCAAATGCTTAAGAATTTAAGGAGTTTAAAACCTAATCCTTGTCCTGCTATTCAATATGCTGGTGGGGAACCTACTGTTAGAAAAGACATTATCGAACTTATTGAAATGGCAAAAGAAGAAGGATTTACTCATGTTCAAATTGCCACAAACGGTATTAGGATAGCTAAAAGGGATAATCTGGCAAAAGAATTAAAAGATGCGGGTTTAAATACAGTTTATCTTTCCTTTGAAGGAGTAACTCCCGAACCTTATATTGAAAATAAAGGAAGAAACTTGCTCCCTGATAAACTTCAAGCTATTGAAAACTGTAGAAAAGCAGGTTTAGGCGTTGTACTTGTACCTACATTAGTTAAAGGAGTAAATGATGACCAAGTTGGAGAAATTATTAAATTCGCTTTTGATAATAATGATATTATTTATGGTGTAAACTTCCAGCCTGTTTCATTTTCTGGAAGAACTCCTGCTGAACACGTTGAGGAACAAAGGATTACTATTCCTGACTTTGTTAAAATTATTGAAGATGAAACTGATGGCCAAGTTCCAACTAGCGCTTTCTATCCTCCATCATCAGTCGAACCGATTGCCGAGTTTATTTCTTTACTTAGTGGTAATGATTCAGCTAAAGTAACTTTAAACTGTCATGAACACTGCGGTATTGCCACATATATATTTAGAGAAAAAACTGAGGGTGATGGTAAAGATAAACTAATTCCAATCACTGATTTCATCGATGTTGAAGATTTATTTGATAAATTAAAGGAATATAATGAAAAACTCAAAAATGGAAAATTCGGATCTCGTAAAAGAGTTATGGCTGGTTTAACAGGAAACCTTCCAAAATTAATTCATACTAGCCGATCTCCAAAAGATTTAGATATTACAAAAATTTTATTAAATGTCTTTGTTAAAGGAGATTATGATGCTTTAGGAGACTTCTCTAAAGATGCAATGCTTATTTCATGTATGCACTTTATGGATTCATTTAACTTTGATGAGGATAGAGTTAAAAAATGTGTTATTCACTATGCAACACCAGATGGCAGAATTATTCCATTCTGTACATTTAATTCAATTTATCGTCAAGGCGTAGAAAAAGAATTTTCACAACCTTTTAAAGGAAAATAAAATTAAAACTTAAAAAATCACCTTAACATGTATTTGGGATTATTCCCGAATACTTCATTTTTTTTATAATTAACTTTCACTGTGATATTTATGGAAATTATTAAAGGACAAACATGGACTTTCGGGGAAAATATTGATACGGATGTAATTATCCCCGGAAGATATTTAAGAACTTTCAATCCACAGGATTTAGCAGACCATGTCCTGGAAGGAGAAAGGCCGGATTTCACAAAAAATGTTAAATCTGGAGATATTATTGTTGCTGATGAGAACTTTGGTTGCGGTTCATCAAGAGAACAGGCACCTGTTGCAATTAAGACTGCAGGCGTAAGTGCAATTGTCGCCAAATCTTTTGCAAGGATTTTTTATAGAAATGCAATCAATATTGGCCTGCCCGTAATTGTTTCTGATATAGAAGCTAAGGATGGAGATATTATTAATATTGATTTATCAAAAGGAACATTAGTTAATGAAACTACTGGCGAGTCAAAAACTTTTGAACCATTTAAAGAGTTCATGTTATCTATTTTAGAAGATGGGGGATTAGTTAACCATTATCTGAATGAATCTGATAGGGAGGCATAAAAATGGATTGTCCCATTTGTGGTTCTGATGAAATTGAAATTATAAATTCGAAGCAAAAAACAACTAAGAAAAAATTAACAGAAGAATACTTGCTTAAATGTGAGGAATGTGGACATGTATTTAGAAACATTATTTCTCTAAAAAAACCTAGACCTTACAGATTAATTATTTCAGAGCAGGATAAATCTTATAAAACATCTATTGATTTATCTCCAAGCGATCAATTGGAAGTTGGAGACATTTTGCTTTCCGAGGTTGGTCAAGTCGAAGTCACAGGTATTGAAGTGGGAGATAAAAGAGTAACTAAATCAAAACTTGAAGATGTTGATACGATTTGGGCAT
The DNA here is from genome assembly GCF_017539065.1 of Methanobrevibacter sp. Lineage (GTDB taxonomy): Archaea > Methanobacteriota > Methanobacteria > Methanobacteriales > Methanobacteriaceae > Methanocatella. The sequence continues at coordinate 16,126 of NZ_JAFYHP010000003.1, read as the reverse complement.
CTTCAGTTGAAATTCCTGCACGTATTGGATTTTCAGTTGATTTGCATGGTGAAGTTGATTCATATAAACTTGACCTCGAAAGAGATTTCGAAATCGCTCCGGGGGATGTTGTTAAGATTGAAAACCATATTGTTAGAGTCCACGTTATCAAAACACAAGATAGAAAATTAACTTCTGGATTTGCCAAAGCAGGAGTAATTAAAAGAGTATACTCAAAACCGGTTAAATTTAATAATTATGATTATGATTTAACTAGCAACATTTTTAAAAAAACTAAATAGTGATTTTAATGAAAGTATTTATTGAATCTTATGGCTGCACATTTAATCAGGCTGATGGTCAAATCATAGCAGGTAATTTACTAGAAAATGATATTGACATAGTTGAGGATATCGATGAAGCTGATGTAATTATTGTCAATACCTGTTATGTCAAATTGCCTACTGAAGACAAAATGACCTATAGGATTCAAAGATTACAAGAGGACTTCCCAGATAAGAAAATCATTGTTGGGGGGTGCATGGTTGAAATCGACCCTGAAAAATTAGATAAGATAGGCCCTAATATTTCATGGATTGGCCCGCACCAATTAAACAAATCGGCCAATGTGGTAAATGCAACTTATTGCGGGGACATTATTCGTGAAACCGGTTTTTCAAAAGACTCTAAAGTCAATGTTCCTAAAGTCAGTGACGATAGTCTGATTCATATTCTCCAAATATGTGAAGGTTGTTTAGGAGCATGCACATTCTGTTGCACTCGTTTTGCTCGAGGGCCATTAAATAGCTATCCGATTTCAGACATTGTTGCTGAAGCCCGTAAAGCTATTGAAGGGGGTTGTTGTGAAATTCAATTAACCGCTCAAGATACTGCAGCATTCGGCCGAGACAGTGGTGAAAAACTATCTGATTTAATTAAAGAAGTGGCTAATTTAGATGGAGATTTTCGTGTTCGTGTTGGAATGATGCATCCTAAAAACATTTTAAACGATGTTGATGATATAATCGATGCAATAAAACATCCGAAGGTATATGATTTCATCCATTTGCCTGTTCAAAGTGGAAGCGATAAGGTATTGTCAGATATGAGAAGGGGCCATACCATATCACAATATAAAGGCATTGTTGAAAAATTTAAAAATGAAATTCCAAATTTGACATTGGCCACTGACATTATTGTTGGGTATCCGACTGAAAGTGATGAAGATTTTAATGATACTGTAAAATTACTCAAAGAGATTAAACCGAGTTTAATACATTTATCAAAATATCAACATAGGATAGGCGCAATATCTGCGTCATTAACTGAAATTTCCCCTGAAATAATGAAGAAAAGATCAAAATTTTTATCCCAAATTAAACAGGAAATAACCGAAGAAGAAAACCAGGAATTTGTTAATTCCATTCAAAATGTATTGGTTGTAGAAAAAGGTTCCAAAGGGGGATACATAGCAAAAACAAATTCATATATTCCAGTAATAGTTAATGATGTTGAGTTAGGAACTTTTGTTGATGTAAAAATAACTGAAGCTACCTCCACTTATCTAAAGAGCGAATTATTGGAAGAATAATTTTTTATTTTTCAAAGTATTCTTATTTTGTTTTTATTGTTAATTTGTATGCTTTAAATTTTTATCATGACTATATTTTTTATTGATTTTCGAAAGCATTTTGTAACAGTTACTATGATAAAATATGGGCGATTTATATCCATTTTTCACCGATACCTTTATATACTATTATTTACTATCATTTAATTGGAGGTGTAATTATGAGTGAATTACCAATCGCACCAGTCGGTCGTATCTTAAAAAATGCTGGCGCACAAAGAATTAGTGATGATGCAAAAATTGCATTAGCTGAAGCATTAGAAGAAAAAGGTGACGAAATCGCACAAAAAGCTGTTAATTTCGCACGCCACGCTGGTAGAAAAACTGTAAAAGCTGAAGATATCAAATTAGCAATCAAATAGATTTACTAATTGTTTATTTTCGCAAAAAAGCTTTGAAAATAAAATCTATTGGCCATTTTCTTGGTCAATTTTTTTTATTTTAATTTAATTTATTTTTTTTTCACTACTTGTTCTATTCAACTAAGAAAACTTTATATATCACTTTAACCTAAGTATAGTATGTTGTATAGGACCGGTGGTCTAGGGGTATGATTCCTCTTTGACGTGGAGGAGATCACGAGTTCGAATCTCGTTCGGTCCATATGCCATGGTAGTTCAGATGGGAGAACGCTAGACTGAAGATCTAGATGTCGCTGGTTCAAGTCCGGCCCATGGCATTCAATTTTTCTCATTTTTTTAATATTAACTTAATTAACTTTTTTTTCTAGAAAATAATTAAAAATAGTGCTTCTAATTTTGATTAAGTGATGATTTAATTGGAGTATTAGATTAAAAAGTGATGGTTTTTTTTTTAATCTAATCTTTTTTTGTTAAAGTAATTGGTTTGGGTTTAACTTGAGTGTTTTCTCTTAATTCTTTGTATGCTTTAACAATTTCATAACCGTTATCACTACCAATTAAATCTGCTCCCCCGGTTAATATTTGGTTTGCAAATTTATATTCATTTATGCCTCCATATATTTCAATTTTAATTTTTGGAGCATATTTCTGGATAATGTTTATATCATTAACATTTTCAAAGATGTGGTTTGGAGTTACGAAACCGGTGGCGGTTTTAACATAGTCAGCTCCCGCTTTTTCGGATACTTTAGCAGCATTTGCCTTTTGATAGTCTTCTAAAATTTTAGTTTCAATGATCACTTTTAAAATTTTATCTCCAACGACTTCTTTGATTTGTTTTATTTCGTTTTCAAGTAAACTATATTTTTCATCTTTTAGGTAACTTAAGTTAATTACTACCTCAATATCGTCTACTCCTTTGTTTATTAATTCTTGGGCTTCTGCAACTTTAGTTTCTGTATCTTCAAAGCCTAGAGGAAATCCTACCACACTTCCAACTTTAATGTTTGTGTCAGCTAAGATTTCTTTAGCTAATGGTACATATGTCGGTGAAATAACTACTGAATTAAAGTTCAATTCCTTTGCTTTTTCGAGAAATTCTCTCATTTCACTTTCAGTAATCATATTATTTAAATTAGTGTAGTTAATAAGACTTGCTAATTCTTTTGAATTTTTTATATTGTACATAATAACACTCTCTCAATTAGTTAGTATATATACGAACATCTTATATAAACATTTTCATATTAATTTTTTCATCATGTATGGTCCGACCTTTTCATAACCGAATTTTCGATAATAATTTCTAGTTCCAATTCCGCTGATAATAGCCACTTCCTCTTTACCTTTATCAATAGCTATATTTTCAGCTTCCCTTAGAAGTTTCTCACCAAATCCGGTATGTTGGCCGATATTAGGATTTTTTCCACCAATTTTAATCATGTTCCCATAGACGTGCAACTCACGAATAAGGGCAGTAGTATCGGTAATTTCATCTCTGAAATGATTTGTGGATGGTAGACGTAATCTTAAAAATCCTGCTATGCTTTCTTCATTTATATCTTCAATTGATAAAAAATGTTCTTCCCCCTCGCATGCAGTATATTTTTCGTTAAACAATTCAAATTCATCTAAAGTATATTCTCTGGATGTCTTTTTATGGCCAATTTCACGGCAACGAATACATTGGCAATTAATATGTTCCTTTTCTAAGTTATTGTAAACAAGTTCTCCAAGGTTAGATTTCTTAACACCCGCTTCAATAAGTGTTGATGGGATGTCTCTTTGAATTCGCATTGTTCTAACCCATTTTGGAAGAATCGCTTTGACTTTAGTGATTAACTCAACAGCTTCGTCGTCACTGTATGGTTCATACTCTCCTTTAGCCCATAAATCATATAGTTCACTTCCTTTTGTTACAAGGCATGGATAAATTTTAAGCATGTCAGGTTTAAAATTATCGTCGCTGAATAATTGTTTAAACATTTTTAAATCTTGGTCCTGATTTGAGAATAAACCAGGCATCATATGCATAGCCACTTTAACAGCTGAGTCTCTTAAAAGTTGATTGGCCTCAATAACATCAGCTATGGTGTGTCCACGTTTGATTTTAGTGTATAATTCATCTGATAAAGTTTGAACACCAAGTTCAACTCTTGTCACTCCAAAATCAAGCATTCTATTGATATGTTCTTTTTTACAGTAATCCGGACGAGTTTCAAAAGTCATTCCAACACATCTCACCTTTGAGCTCTCATTAACACTTTGAACATCGCTGATTAAAACATAATCATTTGGAGGATATGTTTTTAAAACTCCACTTTCAAAAGATCTTATCTCATCATAGTCTAAGTTGTAATCATAGTTGGTTGGTTTATTTTCCATAATTAAACCGAAATCGCACATCGCTTTTAGGCATTGTGAAACAAACCATTCCTGGTAACATAAATCTCTTGAAGGGAAAGTTCCTCCCATTATGATTAACTCAACTTTATCAATAGGATGGCCGATTTTTTTAAGTTGTTTTAAACGGTTAAAACATTGAACATAGGGATGATATTCATACATTCTGCCTCTAAGTGCGGCGGGTTCTTCACCAGTATAGCTTGGAGGAGCAATATCGCTTTCAGGACAATAAAAACATCTTCCATGAGGACATTTGTGTGGATGGCACATTACCGCAACTATTGCAACACCGGACATGGTTCTTGTAGGTTTTTTCTTTAGAATTCCAGAAACAATTTCCTTTTCTTCAGGTTTCGCATATTCTAAAATATCCGCATTACTCATGAACCTAGATAATTTTAAGTCACGACATAATTGTCGTTTTTCGACTTCAAGTTCTTTTCGTGTAGTAATTTTTCCATCAAGAATATCATCAATTATAATTCGACATGCCTTTTCCATTTTATTTTCACCATAATTATAATAGTTAAGTATATAATGGTGTTATTTATATACTTAATGAAATAAAATATAACTGTATATTATTAAACTTTAAAAGGTGAAAAAAAATGCTAATTAAAGAATTCATCGGTTCAACCGTTTTAGATAAAAATGCAAATGTAGTAGGAAAAGTTGACAATGTTGATTTTGACAAAGCAACTGGTAAAATCGAAACAATTACTTTGACTTTACAAAAAAATATCTTCTCTAAAGACGAACTCGAAATCGCTTTTGAAGATATCCAAACTATTGGAGCATACGTTATCTTAAATAAAGAAATTGAAAAAGAAGAAGTTGAAGCTGAAGAAAAAGCTGAAACTGTTGAAGTTGAAATCGAAGACGACACTGAATAGAAAGGTATTAAAATGGTTTTTGATGCAAGAGGATTAGAAATTACTCTTGATTCTCATGTCAGATATGTGGATACAGGAACAATTGGCAAAGTTGTTGATTTAAGAACACATGATGGCATAGATTGGGTAAAACTTGATAAAACCGAATTATGGTATCGTTCTAATTTAGTTGAATTGCTCGATGATAAAGACATTAAAAGATCTTCATTTTATGATAATGATGGAGATAAAGAAGTTGACATTGAAGCAATGAAAGAAAAAGCGGAATCATTAGAAAACATGCAAATGGATTCTAGTGTTGCTGAAGGTGGAGGTTAAATCCCACCTTTTTAATTATTTGTAAATAATTTTATTTTTTCAGCTAATTTAGGACCAATGCCTTCTACTTTTTGTAACTCTTTTTCTGAAACGCCACTCAAATCGTTTCCAAATATTTTAACTAGATTTCTAGCTCTTTTTCTACCTAGTCTTTTAACTCCCACGACTAATGGGATGATATCTTCTTTTACGCCGTAGTATAATCTGGCGGATAATATGTCGAAGTCTTTTAAATTTGAATAGTTTCCTAAGACTGCAGATGTGTCTTTTGCAAATTTGACTAGGCGTGATGTTTCATAAGCTGACCTTCTGGTTGATGCGGAGTAAACATTGTATCTATTTTCGATTTCATATTCGCTTCTCTCATCAATCCATTCCATTAATGACACTGCTGTGGCTTCAGCGTTTCCAATGTCAACGGCAAACAATCCTGCTTCGGATAATTTTTCATGAACAGGATCCTTTGATTTTCTTCCTTTAAATGTGATTAATGGCACATCGGGGGTTTCACATAAAGCGTAAATGAACTCGCCAACATTAATCTCATTGATGCCGGAAATGTATTCTTTAATTTTAACCGCTGTTTCAACGGAATAATTTGACTTGGCTATTAGATTACCGAATTCAGTTGTTTTCAATCCTTCGGGGGTTGCCCTTATGATTCCATTATGAAGCAGGAATTCCAAGGAGTTTTCAAGTTCGTATCTGATACTGTCTGCTGCAAACAGCGCCATTGAAGGATTGTTGTTCATTTGATAACCATAAAATGTTTTTCCAAAAAAGTCGGTCAATTCATCAAGATCCCTTGAAAGCGATGAGGCGATTTGGGCAATTATCTGTTTTAAAATTGCATCCTTGTTGTCAACAAGCTTTGAATTGGTTTTTTCAATTTCGCCTTCAACATAGAATTCCTCCAGGTTTATAGCTTCATCCATTGTTTTGGCTACCAAATAGGAGTATCCCACATCATCGTATTGTGGCCTTCCGGCTCTGCCGGACATTTGCTCATAATCAAAAACAGGAATCTGTTGTGGTCCGTTAGTAGTCCAGCGGGTAGTATCCCTTATTACAACAGTTTTTGAAGGCAAATTGACTCCATACATCAGACTTGGAGTTGCGGTAATCATTAAGATATTGCCGTTTCTGAATTCATCTTCGATGATTTCCTTTTGTTCATTGAAAAGGCCCGCATGGTGAAAGGCAACCCCATGTTCAATGCTTTCAGCTAACTTAAGACATGTGCTTGTTGGAAGGGAATTCTTCCTTTTTGGCACTTCAAGTATTTTATCAGCGACTTCTTTAAAACGTTCCCTTTGCCTTATATTAATTTTTTTATCAATTTTTTTTGAAACATAAGTTGCAAGGCTTTCTGTAAATCGTCGGGTCGATACAAAAGCCAATGCCTGTGATTGGTCATTGATTGACTTTTCCAATATTTTCACAATGACATCATTCTTATTTTTTGTATTGAACATCTCGGCATCCAAAACTTCTTTATGCAGAGGAACCGGTCTGTAATCATGTTCAACGCATGTTCCTTCAAGCCAACCTTCAATTTCCTCGATGTTTCTTAAAGTGGCGGATAATGCAATTATTCTCATGCCGGGATTAATTATTTTTGCCCTGGTTATTGCCGCTTCAAGGGTTGGTCCTCTTGTAAACTCGCCGATCATGTGGAATTCATCAATAATCAATGTATCGACATCTCTCAAAGTGTTCCAGGAAAATCTTGTCAGTGCGTCAAAGGATTCGAAAACCATCACGGACAAATCGGAACTTCCAGGATGTTTGCCGACGCTTATTCCATGTTCTTCAAATGCTTTAAACTCTTTAACTTTTTCATTTTGTATTGAGAGCAGTGGTGCTGCATAAACTGCTTTTCCACCATCAAGTATTGTTTTTAAGGCCGGCAATACTCCCAAAACGGTTTTTCCACTGGCAGTAGGTATGCAAATTATATAATTGGATTTATCTTCAAGGTACCCAGACTCAATCACGGCCTTTTGAGCAGGGTTAAACTCTTCAATGTAGGGATACGCACTGTTGATTATTGTTTTGATATCGTCTCTTAAATTTTCCATTTCAATCATTTAATTTTTATTTTCTTAATATATATTAAATATTTCCAGAGAGCATTTGCTAACTAATATTATATATAGAAATTTTACATTTCCCTTTTACAGTCCACACTGCCCTTGGAGAGGAGCATTGTCACAAACAGGAAATTGACTGGTAAGTTGTTAATTTGAGCAAATTATTTAATAAGCAATAGTTATATATAATTGTATAATAGAAATATTTACGAATAAATTTTTTAGGAGATTATAATCATGGCAATTAAAGTAGAAGTATTTTCAACAAGTACTTGTCCACACTGTCCGGCTGCAATTGATGCTGCTGAAAAAGCAAAAGATAAATTAGGCGATGCAATCGATGTTGAAGCAATAAAAATCGATGACCCTGAACACCCAGAAAACAGACAAAGAGCAATTGATTATCAGATTATGGCAGTTCCTACAATTGTAATTGATGGAGAAGTAACTTTCGTAGGCGCTCCTTCAGAAGATGAATTAATTGATGTACTTGAATCTAAATTATAGATTCTTTCTTTTTTTTATTTACAATGGCTAATGATAATTACACTGGCGTTACAACCGGTACTGTAGCTACTGCTTGTTCTCTAGCAGCTTTGGAGGCAATTTTAGAAACTCCAGATATTGCATGTGTTAAAGTTGAAACTCCCAAAAAGACTTTGGACATTATTATTGATAACTGTAAGAAGATATCTGATGTTAAAGCTTGTGCAGTAGCCCATAAAAATCCTTATAATGATCCGGATGTTACAGTTGATTTGGCAATTATCTCAACAGTGGAATTATTAGATAAAAGCGATGAGGAAGATAATGTTATAATCACAGGCGGAAAAGGTGTTGGTAAAATTACAAAACCGGGACTTCAGATTCCTGTTGGCGATTATGCAATCAATCCAGTTCCTCGCAGCATGATTGTTAAAAACTTAAAAGATAAAATACCTGATGGAAAAATCGCTAAAGTCACTATTTCTATTCCTGAAGGCGAAATAATAGCTAAAAAAACAATGAATCCTAAATTGGGCATTGTTGGGGGAATATCAGTTTTGGGAACAACCGGCATTGCAAGATCCATGTCTAGTGAAGCTTATAAAAATTCCATTGTTACACAAATAGATGTTGCATTGGCTTCAAATGTTGGAGATTTAGTTTTTGTTCCTGGCAATATTGGTGAAAAATTAGCACTAAAAAACCTAAATGTCACTAAAGAACAGATTATCCAAACAGGCAATTATGTGGGGTTCATGTTTGAAGAAGCTGAAAAAAGAGGGATAACTGAATTTACCTTCTTTGGGCATATAGGTAAATTGATAAAGGTTGCAGGCGGTATTTTCAATACTAAACATGCTATTGCCGATGGCCGGCGTGAAATAATGGTTACTCATGCAGCATTGTGTGGAGCAAAACAAGTTGACCTTCAAAGGTTATTCGAATCAAAAACTACTGATGATATGATGAGCATATTGAACGAACTAAATATCTCAGTTGAAGTTTCAAACAGTATTGCTCAAGCAATTAAAGAAAGATGCAAGCAACGTTTTGATTTAGATTTAAATGTTATCCTAGTAGATATGGAAGGTAGATATTTAAACGATAATTTTATTATATAATAATATATTAGTGAAATTAGGGGTTTTATTTTATGAAAATAGCTATGGTTGGTCAGTTTCCACCTCATGTCGGGGGAGTGGGAGTTCATATACATACCTTATCTAAAAAATTAGTTGAGATGGGTCATGAAGTTTATGTAATAACCTATCCTCACAAGGAGATTAAGGACATTGACGGAATTCATGTTATTGGAACAAAAGGATTAAATGTTCCGGGCGTTAGGGGATTAATGTTTAAAAAAAATGCTAAAAAAGCATTAGAAACACTTATCGAGAAAGAAGATATTGATATTATTCATGGCCATTATTTATTCCCTGCAGGAGCCGCCGCTGTTGAAGTGGGCAAAAAACACAATATTAAAACTTATGTAACAGCACATGGTTCCGACATGTTTGAATTATATAAAACCCAACCGTTAATGCGTTCGACAATTAGAAATGTATTAAGAGATGCTGATGGTGTTTTTGCTGTTAGTAACGCATTAAGACATGAGATTATAGCAACAGGAGTTGTGGGCATTGCCGGCAAAACAAAAATTTCATGGAACTCCGTTGATATAAATAGATTCACAAATCACCCAAACGATTCATTTAGAAAAGAATTTAAGCTTGATGACAAACCGATAGTTCTTTTTGTAGGCAATTTAATTAAAAGGAAAAATGTTGATTCCCTATTGGAAGCTAAAAAAATCTCAAATAGTGATTATTATTTGGTAATTGTTGGTGAAGGACCTTTATTTAAAAAATTAAAGAAAAAAGTGGATGAAGATAATATTCATGATGTAATATTCACCGGCGCAAGGGAGGATGTTGAAAATATCATTCCAAGCTGTGATGTTTTAATCTTGCCTTCATTTTCTGAAAGTTTTGGTTTAGTATTAATTGAGGCTTTAGCCTGTGGCAAACCAGTTATTGGAAGTGATGTTGGCGGAATTACTGAAATAATTACTAAAGATGTCGGACTATTAATTAACCCTAAAGATGTTGTATCAATCGCTAGAGCTACTGATAGAATTCTTAAGGATGATGAGTTAAGATTAATTTTTTCCATGAATGCAAGAAACAGGGCTTTAGATTTTGCAGTCGTAGATATTCCTTATGATGAGGTTAAACAATGAAAAAGATTGTAAGATCTCCAGGTTCTGCAACAATAATCAATGCGATTGCTACTGGTTTCGGTTCTGCATTCGGTATTGGATTAGATATAGAATGTGAAGCCAGAACAATTTCCGATTCAATTAAATGTGCAAACGATGTTGGAGCAGATACTAAATTAATGGAATTATGTGTTCAAAAAGTTTTTAATCATTATGATATTGATAGTCTAGATTTTGGAATTGACTTGAAAACAAAATCCAGTCTGCCTATGGCATCCGGTCTTTCAAGCAGTAGTGCTTCATCTAATGCAATTGTTAAGGTTACTTCTGAGATTATTGCGGAGGAATTTAATTTAAAACCATTATCTGATTTAGAAGTGGTTAATATGGCAATCGATGCATCACTGGATGCGGGAGTTACAATAACAGGTTCCTTTGATGATGCAACCGCTTCTTATTTTGGAGGGGTTGTTGTTACTGATAATAAAAATAGGGAATTTATCATAAAAGAAAAGATGGATGATTATTATATTTTAGTTTACATGCCCGATTTCCATTCAAAATCCGGAGATTCAAATGTTGAGCGAATGAAAGTGTTGGCTCCATTGGTTGAAACTGCATATGATTTTGCATGCAGAAAGCAATACTTCAAAGCTTTAAATCTTAATGGACTGATTTATTCTTCAGCATTAGGTTTCAATACTGCAATATCTATTGATGCTTTGCAGGCAGGTGCCTTAGCTTCAGGTTTATCAGGAACCGGTTCATCTTTTGTAGCTGTTGTTGATGATAATTCTATTGATGATGTTAGTGAATCATGGATGAAATATGAAGGACAAGTAATTAAGACAAAAACAGATAATGATGGCTGCCGATTGTTATAAAAAACTTGTCTACAGATTTTTAAAATTTAGCTCAATAATTTAAATGAAACATATAGTTTATATACTAGGATAATAATAAATTATATTATTATCAATTTGGTGGTTTTTTGAAAAGTAACGATAGACTAAAATCTTTTGAAAATAAGGAAGAAGCCGAAATACTTCTCAAAGAATCTCGAAAACGTATTGATGAAATTGATAATGCGTTATTTGATTTAATTTCTGAAAGAACTTCTCTTGCAAGAGATATTGCATCTTCAAAACATTATCTGGATATTCCGATTTATGATAAAAGTAGAGAAGATGCGATTCACGAAAAAATCGAGAGGATGGCTAAGGAAAATAATCTTGATGTTGATATTATTGATCAAATCGTAAATATGTTGACTATCTTAAGTAAAAATGTACAAGAACAAATTTATAAGGAGGAATTTTAATGGGCAATATTAGAACTTCATTTGTTAAACGTTTAGCAAAAGAACTAATCGAAACTCACAAAGGTGTTTTCACTACTGATTTTGAAGAAAATAAAAAATTAGTACAAGAATACTCAACTGTTAGTACTAAACATTTAAGAAATAAAATTGCAGGATATGTAACAAGGCTTGTAAGGTTAGAACAAACCCAAAAATAAGCTTTTTTCATATTTTCTACTCTTTTTTTATTAACTCTTTTTTTATATTTCAAATTTTTAACTTGTTTTATACATATTTATAATTAAAGTTTATTAATATGGTTAGATAAAAATAGATATGTATATTTTGTTTAATTAATATCTTAACAAAATAAGATAAGATTTTTAAGAAATAGGTGAACTTAATGGATTTGGTAGTAGTAAAATTTGGTGGAACATCGGTAGGGAATGGTTCCAGAATTAAAAAAGCGGCGCAATCTGTCGTGAATGAGTATATGAAAGGTAGTCAGGTGGTAGTTGTTGTTTCTGCCGTGAATAAGACTACTGATGATCTCATTGGATTATCTGATGAGGCTATTGGTGAAAGCTTAACAGATAAACAGAAGGCAGGAATTATGGCTATGGGGGAATTAACTAGCGCTAGATTATTCTCCGCAACTATTGAATCTTTAGGTGTTAAGTCAGAGTTTATTGATCCTTATAATGAATTATGGCCAATTAAAACTGATTCTAATTATTTAGAGGCAAAGATTGATTTTAATACAACTAAGCAAAAGACTGAAGGACTTATGCAACTTGTAAATCAAGGAGTAATTCCGGTTGTTTGCGGATTTTTAGGTCAAGGTGATAATGGAGAAATCACAACTCTCGGTAGAGGGGGAAGTGATGTAACAGCATTTTTAATTGGACATTGTTTAGATGCAAATGAAGTCATTATTGTTACAGATGTAGACGGAGTAATGTCTACTGATCCTAATAAAATTGAAAGTGCGGAATTGTTAGAGGAAATCTCCGTTGAAGAAATGAGAGATTTAGCTACTCATGGAGCGCAAGTTTTACATCCGCATGCTTTAAGATATAAAGATCCATTAATAACTGCAAAAATTATTAATTTTGCTCATGGGGATTTATCCTCAAAAGGCACACGTATTGTTGGACCATATGAAGGTGATATGATGAAATGCGTAACAAAGTACAAGAACCCTATTTCTCTTATAGCTATTGTCGGCGATGCTATGGTTAAAACATCCGGATTGATGGCTAGTATAACTGGAAAACTTGCTGAGGACGACATAAATATATTTGGTATTTCAGCAGGTCAAAATTCAATAACTGTATTTGTCGAAAAGGCAGATTCTAATAATGCTTATCATGCATTACATAAAGTTGTGGTAGAAACTGATGCATTAAGTTCTCTATCTTTAGGAAGAGACACTGCAATGATTACATTTGTAAATCCTGATATTATTGACACTCCGGGAATAATTTCAGAAATTACAGAACCACTCAAAAAACATGAAATCAATATAGTCGAAATTATTTCATCACAAACTGCAATTGTACTATTTGTCAATTGGGAAGATGGTGATAAAGCACGCGAATTAATCAATGAGGTTTTAGAATGAATTTTGAAGGAACATATGTTGCAATGGTAACTCCATTCACACAAGATAAAGAGATTGATGAAGAAGGATTTAGATCAAATATTAATTATTTAATTGAAAAAGGAGTAACAGGTTTAGTTGGTGCAGGAACTACTGGAGAATCAGCTACCGTTTCTCATGAAGAACATCAAAGGATAATTGATATATTAATCGATGAAGTAGATGGTAGAGTTGAAACTATCGCAGGTACTGGAAGTAATGCTACTTCAGAAGCACTCTCCTTAACTAAATATGCATATGACGCAGGAGCAGATGCTGCATTATTAATTACTCCATATTACAATAAACCACAACAGCATGGTTTAATTGACCATTACACAACTATTGCTGAGACTGTTGACATTCCGCTCATATTATACAATGTACCATCTCGTACAGGGCTCAATATGGATGTTGAAACTATTGTTGAATTGGCAAAAGTTGATGGTATTGATGCGGTCAAAGAAGCTAGTGGAAGTGTTGATAAAGTATCAGACATTTACAGGGCACTTACTCACGAAGGTCTTGAAGATGATTTTAATATTCTTTCAGGTGAAGATTCATTAACTTTGCCTCTTATGGCAGTTGGTGCAACTGGTGTTATTTCAGCTTCTGCAAATATTGATGCAAAAAGAATGGTCTTAATGGTTGACAGTATTTTAAATGATGATTATACAAGAGCAATGGAACTTCACTATGAAATGGTCGAATTAATCAGAGCATTGTTCATTGAAACTAACCCTGTTCCTGTTAAAACTGCAATGGACCTTATGGGATTGCCGGCAGGACCTTTAAGACAACCTTTAGCACCAATGAAAGAAGAAAATCTTGAAGTTCTCAAAAAAGCATTAAAAGATTCTGAATTAATTTAAGTTGGTAATAAAATGATTAGAGTAGCAGTAACTGGAGCTGCAGGAAGAATGGGCTCCGGTATTATTAGAAAAATTACAGAACAAGATGATATGGAAGTTGTTGCAGCTATTGAAATGCCTAATACTCCTCTTGCGGGAAGGGATGCAGGTATTCAGGCTGGAACTGAAGAACTTGGTGTTGAGATTACCGGGTCTGAAAATTTAGAGGAAACCTTAAAGGCAGCTCAACCTGATGTATTAGTTGATTTCACAATTGCTCATGCAGCCGTTGAAACAATTAAAACAGCAACTTCTTGTGGAGTAGGTGTTGTTGTTGGAACTACTGGATTCAGCGATGAACAAATGGAATCCAATATTAAAAATGTTAAGGATAACAATGTTCCAGCAGTCATTTCTTCAAACATGGCCATTGGAGTAAATGTATTCTTCAATACTTTAAAGAAGTTAGCTCCATTATTATATGATTTTGATATTGAAATTATTGAAGCTCACCACAATCAGAAAAAGGATGCTCCATCCGGAACCGCTATGACTGCATTTGAAGTTATAGCTAATGAATTAAATCGCGACCCTGAAGAGGTAGGAGTTTATGGAAGACAAGGTTTGGTTGGAAAAAGGACTCCTGAAGAAATTGGTGTTCACGCGATTCGTGGTGGAGACATTGTCGGAGACCACACCGTAATGTTTGTTGGTGATGGTGAAAGAATAGAGCTCAAACACCAAGCACATACAAGAGAAGTATTTATTGCTGGTGTAATTAGGGCCATTAGATACATTCCAAATGCTGAAACTGGTGTTGTCAGCAGTATGAATGATGTTTTAGGATTAGAATAGGTGTTAAATATGGTTAATGTAGGAGTACTTGGCGCAACTGGGATGGTTGGCCAAAGATTTATTCAATTACTTGAAAATCACCCGGATTTTGAAGTTACAGCTTTAGCCGCTTCTTCTAGATCTGCTGGTAAAAGATATGAGGATGCTACAACTTGGTATATGAACAATGAGATGCCAGAGTCTGTAAAAGACATTGAAGTTATCGAAACTGATCCTAAGGCAATGGATGATGATGTAGATATTGTATTTTCATCTCTTCCTGCTGATTTCGCACTCACTGTTGAAAAAGAATTTGCAAAAGATTATGTTGTTGCAAGTAACGCTAGTGCGCATAGGATGAAAAAAAATATACCATTAGTAATTCCAGAAGTCAATCCTGAGTGTTTAGACATGATAGATGCTCAACAAAAGGAAAATAACTGGGACGGATTCATTGTAACTAATCCAAACTGTTCAACAATTGCTTTAGCTTTAACATTAAAACCTATTGTTGATAATTTTGATGTAAAATCAGTTAGAGTTTCAACCATGCAAGCAGTATCTGGTGCAGGTTATAATGGGGTTCCATCTATGGCTATTGTCGATAATCTTGTTCCTTACATTGGTGGGGAAGAAGAAAAAATGGAAAGTGAATCACTCTATCTGCTCGGTTCATTTGATGGGACTGATGTAGTTAATGCAGATTTCAAATTAAGTGCGTCCTGTCATAGGGTACCTGTAATTGATGGTCATACTGAAGCAGTATTTATTGAGTTGGCTGATGACTTTGACATTGCTGATGTAAGTGACAAAATGTCAAACTTCAAAGGTTTGCCACAAGAACTTAATTTATTCTCCGCTCCTGAAAATCCAGTTATTGTCAAAGAAGAATCTGACAGACCACAACCAAGAATGGACAGAAATGCGGGCAATGGTATGGCAGTTACTGTTGGTAGACTTAGAAAAGATACAGTATTTGATAATAGTTTTAAATATGTTTTAGTTGGCCACAATACTATTCGTGGAGCAGCAGGAGCATCTATTCTCAATGCTGAATTAATTAATGATAAAATACTCTAATTTTATCAATTTATTTTTTCTATTTTTTCTATTT
>NZ_JAFYHP010000012.1 GCF_017539065.1 Methanobrevibacter sp. | reverse complement strand
TACTTAGATACCTTTTTATACTATGAAATTAAAAATAATAAATGCTAATGCAAATAAAATAAAAGTTCATTGAAACGGCCTTTAGGTTGATTCACTCTATTAATCACTCCATTTAACTCTAGCCTAAAGGCATGAACTTATTTTTTGATATAACTAATTTTAAAAAAACTTTTTTTTGAAGATTGCTTTAATGTATTTTAATCTAAAAAGTATTACTCAAATGAGCTTATTATTGCCTACAAATTTATACTTTTAACCAAAAGATAAAACTATTTAAACTTATGGCACGAAGTTAATTTTACACCAAATATAAAATTACAATTAAAAAATAAAATTGATATAGAAACAGTATATTGAAATAGGCCTTTCACAAATTAATTTAGATGGACAAAAATTTTTTTAGTAAACTTCCGAATAGGTTAAAAAATAAATTTAATTAAATTGAAAATAAGAACAAATAAATTAATAGTTGATTAATATATCTATTGAATAATGATGCTGATATTAAATATAAAGCGTAGGTTAACAAAAAATAGTTAAGTAAGATTGTAATAGGTAGATGAACTTATACTTTTTCAGAAATTATATCAAAGATACTTTTTGCAATCTCCCTTTTTGAAGCCAAAGGTATTGTTATGACATCATCATCGACAATCAAAACCTCATTATTATCAGATCCAAAATGACAATTGTCATTAGAGATATCATTTGCTATTACCAAATCTGTTCCCGCATTTTCAATCTGTTTTCGAGCGCATTCAATCATTTCGGATTTTGAAATGTTGAACTCCGCCTTAAATCCGACTAAAAATATATCTGGATTGATTTCTTTAATTTGGCGAATGATTTTAATAGTTGGTTTTAAATTTAAAGATAAAGAACTTGAGGAATCAATCTTCTTATTGGATTTTTTTGTAACTTCAAAATCAGAAACTGCAGCTGTGGAAATGAAAATATCAAAATCGGATATTATGCTTAAAATTGCTTCATTCATCTCGCTACTAGTTTCAACACGAATTACATTAAAAACAGAAGGAATTTCAACACTGACATTAGCTACAACCAGTGTGAGATCCGCACCACGAATATAAGCTTCACGAGCAAGAGCTAACCCCATCTTGCCTGATGATTTATTTGTTATTCCTCTTACAGAATCAATAGGTTCATAAGTCCCCCCAAGACTTATTAAAATCTTTTTACCTTTAATCATATCAATCTGCTTTATTTAAATTAATAGTTCTCAATGATTCAAGAACAATATCTTCCTTAGATGGAAACTTTGCTTTACCTTCATCCATTCTAGGTTTGATGAAAGATGCTGAACCTTCATTTTTGATTTTATCAATATTCTCTTTAATTGCTCGATACATTGAATCATGCATAGATGGAACAAAAATAATTGGAGTATTGTGTCCTTGAGCAGTTATTAGAAGAGTAGAAATAGGATTGTCAGCAATTTTATAAGCAAATTTCGAAATAGTATTAGCGGTAGCCGGCGCAACAAGTATCAAATCTTCTTGGGAATACTTGACATGCTCAATTTTTCCAGTTAATTTAGTTACTACTTCCTGACCTGTTGCAAATTCCATAGCATTTGGATGAATAATTTCACAAGCTGAATCGCTCATGAAACATTTGACCTCAACACCATTTCTTCTAAGTTCTCGTGCTAATTTAATAGATTCAGTAGCGGCAATACTGCCTGTAACACACAATATAATCATAAAAACACCTTAAGTGATTTGAATATCTGACAACATATAATCAAATACATATAAATTTGAATCAAATTGATCTACTGGAGCGCTATATAATAAAACATAAGCTTGGCCTCCTTTTTCGAACCAAACCGCTTTGTGTTCGCGTTCCGCACCATTATCGTTTGATATATAAATATATTCTAAAGATTTTCTATCACCAAGTGTAGATTCCCCTGAAGAAACTAAAGTAAAGGCTTTATCATGCTGCATAGATTTATAGGTACTATTAACAAATGAATAGAATTCATTTTCAATGGGTTTCTTCTCAATATTAATATTTACTTGGCCTATTCCAGCTGCATCAATAGAATCTAATTTAGAAATTGACATTATAGAATAGTTTGAAGTTGCTTGTGAATAACCCCAATCTGATGGATAATGAATAACTAAACCTCCTTTTGATAATGTTTGAATGGTAAGTTGGTCATCACTTTCAGCACTAACACAAGCGATTAAAAATGCAATTAGAATAATTGTTATTATACTTCCTTTTAAAATCTTTCCTTTCATAATATCACCTTAACTACGGAAATTATCCCTCATCGCTTCCTCCTCCATCACTGCTTCCGCCACTATCCGAGGAAGATTGGGACGGAGTTGGGGACGGAGTAGGATTTGGTTCTGGAGTAGGTTCCGGCTCCGGAGTTGAAGTTGGAGTGTTATCGCTTGGAGTATTGGAATTTGAATCATCATTTGAATCATCAGTTGTAGTTTCCGTAGTGGTTTCAGTCGTAGTTTCTACCGTTTCTTCAGTATTATTATCATCATCTATAGTTACATTCTCATTTGTGGTATTAACAACAGCTACAATTTCAGGGAATGCTGTATCTTCAACAATAGCTACCACATTTGTTTCAGCAATTGTTTCAGTGTCTAAATTGAAAATACCATATGCAACACCTGCTGTGAATGCAATAACAAGTACCAATATAGCGACAAATTTAAAAGTATCACTACTCATTGATGATTTTTTCTGTTTATTATATGCAGTATCATCCTTTTTAGGATTAATTATATACTTTTGAACCAAATCTTGTTCTTGTTTTTTCTTATAACTGGCAGGTTTTTTCTTCTTCTTATTGCTTTTAGGAGCAGATGGTTTGCCTTGCATAGACCTAATCCTTTTTGTAGCTTCCATAGCATCGATAGAATTAAGTTTGTCCTCATATTTAGAACGGAAATATCTATACTTTTCAGCAGAAATCTTACCAGATTTATAATCTGATTCTAAACTACTCATAATTTGAAGAAGTTTGTCTCGTTCTTCTGTCATGCCTACCCTCCCTGAAATATTATAATGTAAATTATATTAAAACATTAATTTAAATGTTACTTAAAATTCGGGAAAAGACCCTAAAACTTTTAAAAAATAAGTATTTTCATCAATTTCATTAATGATACTTTTGATTACATCATCATCTTTATGGCCATAAAAGTCCACAAAAAATAAGTATTTACCTAAACCTTTTTTAGAAGGCCTTGATTCAATTTTTGTTAAGTTAATATTGTTCTTTTGGAAAATTCCTAAAATCTTATATAATTCCCCTGGACGATCTTCATAAATAGAGAAGATAATTGAAGTCTTATCATTGCCAGTAGGTTTATGGCATTCATTTGAAACAACAACGAACCTTGTTTCATTATTATCTGTGTCTTGAATATTTGCTTTAAGAATTTCCAATCCATATAACTCTGCAGCTTTTCTATTTCCGATAGCTGCTTTTGATTTATCCCCAATAATGCTTTTAGCGGCATTAGCAGTGCTTACTGCATAATGAGGTTGAATTTTATTTTCGCTGATGAATTCTTGACATTGGGATATTGCTTGTGAATGAGAATAAACATCCTCAATATCTTCAAGTTTGCATCCGGGATTAACAATTAAATTCTGATTAATTGGAATAATAATTTCTTTAAATATTTTTAAATCAAATTTGTGAGCTAAAGAATCCAATGTTATTCCAACAGGCCCCTCAATTGAATTTTCAATTGGAACTACTCCATATGATGTTTCATTGCTAGCAACACTCTCCAAAACAGCAGGAATTGTGCAATAGGGAATTAACTCTCCTCCCATCATATTGGCTGCTTCATGAGTAAATGTTCCTTTAGGACCTAAAAAAGATATCAAAGTTATATAAATCACACCCAAAAAAAAAGAAAAAAAGAGAGATATTTAAGATTCTAATTTTTCAATTAGTCTTAAAATATCAGTTTGTGTTATAATTCCAACGACTTTGCCTTCTTCAACGACAGGCAATCCATTATAACCAGTTTCCATCATAATGTTGGCTACTTCAGATATTGTAGCATCTTTTGATGTGACTGTTGGATTAGTAGACATGATAGATTCAACTAAAACCTCTTTAATTTGAGATTTTTGGTATTTTTCAGGCACATGTTTTCTAAAATCAATGAATGCCCTCATTAAATCTTTAGAAGTTACCACTCCTACTAATTTTTCATCATCAAGGACAGGCACTCTGCCTACATGAGCTTCCATCATTTGACGTCTTGCATGAATAAGTCTGTCAGTTGGTGAAACCACTACTAAATCTTTAGTCATTATCTCTTTAACAGTGATTTTATCAAAAGCAATTCCTACTGCAAGAGTAACAAAATCAGCCTTTGAAACTATTCCTACCATTTTGTCTTCACACATGACTGGAACAGACCCAATGCCTTTTTCTAACATTATTTTTGCTACTTCACCTAATTGCATAGTTTCAGGAACTGTACATACATCTTTAACCATTACAGATGAAATATGAAGTCTTGATGCAGGCATGCTTTCATATTTTGAAGAACCAAGTTTAGCGGCAATATCCCTTTCAGAAATAATACCTACTAATTCTTTATTATTCACTACCGGCAAACGTGAAACATTGTTTTTGCGCAATAGTTTTAAAGCATCAGAAAGATTTTGATCTTTGTCTACGGTAATTACATCCTCAGACATCAAATTCTTAATTTGCATATTATCATCTCCTAAAAAAGTTTAATATCTTTTAACTGCATTTAATATGTCTCTTTCAGTAATAATTCCAATTACATCGTCGTTTTTAACAACTGGAACTCCACCAATATTTTCATCAGCGAATAATTGGCATAAATCTCCAACAGACATGGTTGGTTCAACTGTAATCGGATCTTTGGCCATGATTTCTGAAATTTTTGTTTGTTCTAACAAATCGCTTGCTAAATTGGAATTTAAATGATCAAATAATTCTTTTGCATTTAAGAATCTGATTACATCAGTAGAAGTTAAAATTCCTAATAATTTTTTAGCTGCTTTAGAAATATCTGCTTCTCCGCCCACTACAGGAATTCTTCTTAAACCATTCCTAACCATGATTTTACATGCATCTCCTAAAGAAGTTCCCGGAGTAGTGGTGAATACTTTAGGACTCATATAATCTTGTACAATGTCTTTACCTGCAACACCTGCTAAAGATAAAGCAATATCTCTTTCAGTTACAATACCTGCAAGTTTTTCATCATGGTCCACAATTGGTATAGCTCCTAATTGATTAGATAACATCACTTCAAGAGTGTCTCCAATAGAAGCTTTGTTGGACACAGTGATTAAATTACGAGTCATAATTTCTTTTACTGGCTCGTTAATAGCTGCTAGGAAATTATCTTCGTATTTTTTCTCAATAATGTTGAATTTTTTTCCTCCACCAAAGAAATCTAATATATCCATTACAGTTACAATACCTAATAATTTTCCAGAGCCAGGATCAGTTATTGGCAATCTTCTAAATTCATGTTCCATCATTACTTTTGCAGTATCCTTGATACTTTTTGAAGGAGGAATTGAAACTACATCTCTGGTTGCAATAGCCATGATGTCTCCTTCTCTATCATGAACTTTAGTTTCACGTTCAACTGCGCCTGTGTTTGATTTTCTGTTAATAGATGTTTTATCTTTCATTTACACACCTCATTTACAATTGCTATCTTCAAAATAAAATCAAAAGAAATATTAAAAACAAAATTCACTCAATATCCAAAATCTTATGGATTTGAGGAATGGTGGAAACTTCAAAATATTGCCCAACAACTTCGGAAAACTCAAATAATTTAGAATTAAGATTTTTCCATTCTCCTAACGGACTAGAAGGTTGGATAATTATTTTAAGGTTGCTTTTGCTTGAAATATTTTGTGATAATTTTTCAACTACCTCTTTAAATGACTTTATTTTTGTTGATGGCAATATAACTACTTTACAATATACATTTATAGATTTTTTAATTAATAAATTTAATGATTTAATCTCATTTAAAAAAATGGAACTGTCAAAATCGCCGTCAAAATGCTCAGGCAACTTTATATCCAAAGAAACAATGTCCAATTTGTCAATGGAGTCAATATTCTCCGGTAAAGTCCCATTAGTTTCAAGCATGATTTTTAACTTGAAGTTCTTACTAACCTCTGAAATGAATTCAGGGTATAAACTAGGCTCACCTCCAGTAAATGAAATAGTCCTGCAATCAGGAGTCATAAGCTTTTCAATTTCTGATGTGACCTCTTCAGGAGTCATTAAAGTTCCTGACTGTTCGGATTTACTATCATTGGTATCGCAATAGTTACAGTTTAAATTGCATCCTGCAAATCTAACAAAAATTTGTCTTTCACCAATCAAAAGGCCTTCGCCTTGAAAGGATGAGAATATTTCAATAATCGGAGCTTTCATTATAAATCTTTCCTGTATTCAGCACCTTGTCCAATTCCCTCATTTACACAAACTGCAACATATCCCAAATTGTCATAAGTCTCAGACAACTTTTTGGCCAAAGTTTCTGCAAAAAACTTGGACAACTCCTCAGCAGAAGTGTAAGGAAGAGGTAAAAACACACAGTCCACACCAGGAATGGCGTATCCTTTTCCATCTATTTTGAAAAAAACTGTATGTTTCTTTTTTAAGTTAAAAATTGAATCATTTTCTTTATCAAAGTCTTTAAATTCAATTAAATCATTATAAACGGGAATTAATAATCTGTGATCCAATTCATCACAAATCGCTTTGGTATAACCTTTCACATCTTTAAAGTCAACTACAAATTCAAAATCCCCTGCTCTTTCACCTTCAATCTCAACATCCACAAAGTAGGAATGTCCATGAATATATCCGCATGATTCATGTCCTGGAATAACATGAGCAGAAGAGAACCTTAAATTTGATTGGATACCATTAACTAAAATTTTCATCATAACACCTTAGTTTTACTTATATCGTTTTCAATAGTTTCCAACTCATCAATGAACCTATTGACTGTTTTGTTAATTAATTCTAATAAATTGTCTTGAGTAAATATTTGCTTATCATCAATTTTGATGTCAAACAATCCGATTGTTTCTACATCATTTGGAGTTCCCTTGTCCTCTAAATTTAAGGCAAAATGAATCTTTGCAGAGCTTAGTGAAACGCTTGCAATTGAAATGGATAACTTTCTGTTGTCAACGAAGATATCATCGCCTTCCCTTTTTGTCTGAACTCCATATTCAGTTAATATTTCTCTAAAAATCATGACAAGAAGCCTTTGCCTCAGGTAAGCCACCCTCATGTTCGGTGGTTGCTGGTCGAAAAACTCGCAGATGAAATTTACCATGTTATTTGACTTAATTTCCAATCCGACATCTGCAAAATCTTTTAGATTATCTGGAGTGATGTTAACTGGACCAATCCAAGTTACAATAGATGATCCATATATTCCAAACTCCTGAAATGCCCAGGAAGGATTGATTTGGCTTCCATCATATTCAAATATTTCATCAACATGTTTATGGGTAATTGTCATAATAAAACCTAATTAATTAATTACAATTATAATATTATTAATTTTATATAATATAAATTAATATGACAATACATTAATTATAGAAAATATAAAATTAACTTAGGAGTTAAAATTATGGAACAAGTAAGAACAAGAGATTTTATTTACACAACTGATGATTTATATTTCGCATCAACTAATTACATTCACCCAGAAGATAGAGTAATCTCATTTTTAAGGTATATTCCAGATCCTGAAGGCGACCGTGAAAAAGACGGTAAAAGATACAGAAAAGTGGGATCTGAAGAAGCTTATACTTATCTTAGAGAAAATCATCCGGATTACCTATACTTCTGTGATGTGACAAATGTTGAAATGATGGGTGTGCCATTAGATAAAGTTGTAAGAATTATTAAGCCCGAAAATAGATTATTAGGTCTTAAGAAGACATTTGAATCCGGTGGAGAAGTCAAAAATCCAGAACTCATTGCAAAATTAATGGATGTTGCTGACTTTTTCCATTTTATGGCAGATATCCCCTATGACCATTTAGGTATTTCAGGTTCGATTTTACCAGGACTTCAAAAAGATGATGTTTCTGACTTGGACTTTGTCGTATACGGTTTGGATAATCACAGAAGGGCAATTGCTGCTTTTAAAGAACACCGCGGAAAAGAAGTTTATCTTGAAGAAGTGGACAAACACATCACTGTTCAAGGAATCACCGATGATTATTGGGATTTTGTTTACAACAAGAGAATGAGTGATGCAAGCTTAACTAAAGAAGAATTCAGATGGTATGAAAATAGAAAAGCAAATAGGGGAACCATTAATGGAACTTTATTTGATATTTTAGCTACTAAGGATTATGATGAAATTTCCGGTGTTTGGGGAGATACTGTTTATGAGCCACAAGGAATCGCACAAATCGAATGTGATATTGTAAGTGCTCTTGGAGCATTTGATAATCCTTCACTTTACACCATTGAAAATGTTGAAATTATTGATGGCGTTGAATTTGATTTAACAGAAGTGGTGTCATTTACACATACCTATGCCGGAGAAGTGATAGATGGCGAGCATGTAATCGCAAAAGGCAAAGTAGAAAAGGTTATTGTGAATGGTGAAACTTCACATTACAGATTAGTCGTTGGAACTACTCGTGAAGCAATTGACGAATATTTAAAGCTTAAAGAAAGCCCTGCATGAGGACATTAGAATTATAAATTAATAAAAATTATAAATTGAGGTGGAAAAATGATTATAGAACTTCTTGCAATTGCAATAATATTTATTATAATATTCGCTATCTTGAAAAAACTTATGAGAATTGGTATGAAAATCTTCATTATTGCAATCATAGTATTCGTTATTCTTGCATTATTAGGATACATTTTATAATTTAAGTGATAGAATGGTAGAGACAAAAAAATCAGAATGGAATAGTAATTTTGCATTTATGATGGCAATGATTGGTTCTGCTGTGGGTCTCGGAAATATTTGGCGTTTTCCAAATGTTTTATATTCAAACGGCGGAGGATCATTCATGATTCCTTATATCGTTTCTTTATTCCTGCTCGGAATTTCATTTGTTTTGGTAGAATATGCGGTAGGATATAAATTTAAAAGGTCACTTGCAAGGATACTATTTACCATGAGCAGAAAATTAGAAGTAGTAGCATGGTTTATACTGCTTATTGTATTTCTAATTGCAACATATTACGTATGTGTTGTTGGATGGGATTTGATTTATATATTTTTAAGTTTTACAAAAGCATGGGGTCCGAATCCGGACGTATTCTTTACAAATAATGTCTTGCAGGCAACTGATTCGATATCTGGGCTATTCACTATTGTTCCAACAGTTCTTGCATCAATAATCGCTATTTGGTTTTTATCATGGTTCATTATCAAAAGAGATTTGAACGACGGAATTGGTAATGTCAGCAAAGTTTTAATTCCATTACTTTGTGCAATTGTAGTAATTATTGTAGCTTTCTCTTTAACTTTACCTGGCGCATCAGTAGGATATACTCAGATTTTTACCCCCGATTGGTCGGCATTAACTAATCTGGATGTATGGTTAGCCGCATTTGGACAAATAGTATTTTCCTTAAGTTTAGGCATGGCAATTGCAATGACATATGCAAGTTATCTGCCTGAAGGTTCAAAATTAGTTGATAATGCGGTAATTGTGGCATTTTCAAATTCAGGTTTTGAAGTTTTTAATTCAATTGGAACATTTTCAATTTTAGGATTCATGGCGGTGACAACAGGCATTCAATTTAATGAACTTGTAACCTCTGGAACTGGTCTTGCATTCGTAGTTTTCCCACAAGTATTTAACACAATGGGCGGTGCAGCATACATTATCGGACCATTGTTCTTCATTTGTATATTATTTGCAGGAATTACTTCCCTTATTGCACTTCTTGAAGGATTTTGTTATTCAATTTCTGAAAAATTCCTTATTGAACGTAAAAAAACAGCAACCGCAGTTTGTATAGTTGGATGTTTAGTTTCAACAATTTTTGCAACAGGCGCTGGAAGTACAATACTTGGAATATTCGATGCATATTTAAATAATTTCGCATTATTGTTCGCAATTCTTCTTGAATGCATAATCTTTGGTTGGATATACAAATTTGACGATTTGATTGAAACATTGAACAAGAATTCAACAATTAAAGTGGGTAAAACTTGGAAAACAGTTATTAAATACATATTGCCCCTTTGTATTGCAGGCCTTTGGATTCAAGGAGTATTATCAACAATGGCAACTGCCGATAGTCTCAGTACAACAATAATGGTAATATTGACAATTGTTCTAATTGTAGTTCCAATCATCTTAGCAAAATTACCTGCAATTAACAAAGATTACTACAATGTATGAAATTAACTTTAAATAGCTAAATTATTAGCTATTTACTTTTTTTATTTTATTTTAAAAAATTTAGACTATTTATAACTTCTTATTTTAAATATTATTAAGTTTAAACTAATAATTACAATTTTAAGAGGTTATGAAATGATAAAAGTTTCTTCAATTAAACAACATATGTACTGCCCACTGAAGTTATATCACCAAATCCATTTAGATTCACAAGAAAATAAAAACTACCAATTAGCAATTGAGATAAAAAAGCTTAAAATTGATATTCAGGATCTGATTCAGAAAAATATGCGTAAAATCAGGAAAGAGATGACGCTTACGGAAATTGAAAGCATACTATCAGAAAACATTGACCCCTACATTAAAAGCACCACTCATTCAATCATATCAATGAATTTAGGGCTTGAAGCATCACAAATTAATGAAATCATTGACGAAGCTTATTTCAGCATTAAAATGACCTCCTTAAAAGTAAAACAAGCTATGACAATTCTCGATAAAAATGCATTCGAAGTAATAGATATGTTTTTCCCAAATTGCATGTATTCCTATCTGATAAAGGATCAAAGCCTGGACATAATTGGAATATGTGATAAAATTGAAATAATTGATGGAAAATATTATCCAATACTTCTTAAAAGCAATAAACCTCCATTAAAGGGCGTCTGGGACCAGGACGCAATAGAACTTGTAGCAAATGCAATATTAATTGAAGAAGAATTCTCAACTGACGTTTATGTTGGTTTTGTGGATTATGAAAAGATAGGTGACAGGCGCCCTGTTGTAATGGATGTAGATTTAAGAAAATCTTATTTTAACGTTCTTCGTGAAGTTAAAGAGATTATTGAAAATAAAAAAATGCCTAATGTTAAAAAAAGTCCTAAAAAATGTGAAAAATGTGAATATAAAGAGATTTGTCTAAAAAATTAAATGGTAAGGGAGTTAATAATTTAACTCCCTTTCCTATACATCCATAAACATGAATTAAAACTTGATATTATCACCTAAACGTTTAATATCAAAAACAGCCGTATCCGCAATTGACATTACCGCCAGGACCCCCGCTTGAATAGGATCAGTAATTATCAAATCAGCATATTTGGTTACACTTCCAGGCATATTTAGACAAATTACCACTAAATTACTTTCTTCCTTAACTTTTTTAACAGCTTTTGTGATGTCTCCACCCATAAGTGAACCTGCAAGCACCAAAGCACTTACACGAGGCAGCCTTGAAACCGCTTCAATAGCTTCAGCCAAATTCTTTTCTCCAACTAATGGAATAGTATCAATACTTATGCGCTCACCACGTATATTATGTCTATCAGCTTCGGTAATTGCACCCATTGCTACTTGTGATACTTGTGCTCCTCCACCGACAATAATTATACGTTTTCCATAAATATCAAGTTGTGAACCATGTAATTCAACTGAGTTTACTGCATCTATTGATTTTAAATCTGAAATTAACACATCAATATCTTCAACATGTTCAAGTTCTAAGTTAATAGAACCCACATTGTTTTTTTCAACAAAAAGATTAACATAACTAATATTAACACCATGATTAGTGATAACATCAGTAATGTCATCTAAAACTCCTTTTTCTTCATCAGCTTTAATTGTTAGTGCATAATCAGTCATTTTTTGGCCTTATTTTATCAAGTTCTGCATGTGCTCTTTTCCACATACTTAAATAATTATCATCTTTAGTAACAGGTATTACATCAAGACCTAAATCTTTATGTTCTCGAATCCATTCCTCATGAAATACCGGTATTTCTATTTTAATTGGTTCAGAGGTTTTATTTACAACAATTAGATTTCTGTAAGGAAAATCCCATTCGACAATATATCCTCCAAGACTTACCATGTGATATGGTCTCATAACAAATTTCATAAATAATTCCTCCTATAATAATCCAATAACAATAGCTAATATTCCAAGTAATGTTGTGCCCAAAATGGTTGGCAATAATTGTCTATTTGTAAATACTGGAGCAAATGCTGAGAATATTCCCATCATAAATACAAAAATTAATGCTACAATAATATTTACTATAATTCCCCATGATAAAATTGTTGGTGGAACTCCAATGAATAACACTGAAAAGATTGCACCAAGTACAAACATGAAAAATCCTCTTGTCAGATAAACAATAGCTCTGTATTTAGCAGCATATTCCATATATGGTCCTTCGATTACATCGGATTTAGCTTTAATGATTGAAAATGGATATTCATTTAATATAATCATGTAACCGATGAAAAATACAACTGCCGCGATACCGCCAGATACTGTGAACAAGAACGGGCCGTTGATTTGCTGATAAGTTACAATATCCTGTAAGAAGATGCTTCTTGCAGCAGTAATAGGTGCAAATAATGCAAGATACAATGGGAATGAACCATAGGTAATCATCCTAAGTGACCTTCTTGCACTCATATCTTCAACAAATGAACGATTTGACTTTAAATGAGCTGCTCCTTTAATTTTATCAGGGAAAGGCATTCTGACAGACATTACAGATTTAGATAATGCTCCCATCAATACGTAACAGATTTCTTCCACTTTTAAAAATCCTACAATTGCAACCAAGCTTGAAAGTGCTGGGATTGCGTAAGCTTGCGGAGTTAATGCAACTAAAATACATAAGACTACAATAAAGCATATAATTGGCAATGCTTTATATAATCCCGGAACAGGAGAGGAAACCTTAACGTTTTCCTTAAACATGAATTTGATTGGAGCCATAATTCCCGGAGCAATTACAATTGGCCCAATCCTTTGTTGAATTCTTGCATGAATATATTTTCTCTCAATTCCTGGAAGTAATGTTGAAATTACAAAACAAACTAAAACTGTTAGGATTACTGCAACAATTGAATTAGCAAGTATATTTTCAAACATTTCTCTATCTCCTAATTATTTCAATTGCCCTATCGGTACAGGTGAAACATGGATCACATTGTACGATACATAATTGCGCATCTGTAAGTTGTTCTCCTATACATGCATATTGCATTGCGCCAATATTTGCCATTGATGGAGTTCTGATTATACAGTGCCTTACTCTTCCACTTTCTAGGGCATATGAATGATAGAGAGTTCCCCTTGGAACTTCAATATAACTTTCAGTTATATCAGTATCAACCATTTCCCAGTCACGATTTACCACTTTACCTTCAGGGATATTTGCAATAGCCTGCCTTATGATTTTAATTGATTCAAATGATTCCAATGCCCTCATAACCAAATTTGATTTAACATCCCCATCAGGTTGAGTTATAACATTAAAGTCAAAATCATCATATTCAAACATGGTTGTTCTCAAATCCCTTGCAACACCGGTTGCCCTAAGGCTAGGTCCGGTAACGGCAAGTTCGATTGCCTGCTTTTGAGGAAGCACACC
Source organism: Methanobrevibacter sp. (assembly GCF_017539065.1). Lineage (GTDB taxonomy): Archaea > Methanobacteriota > Methanobacteria > Methanobacteriales > Methanobacteriaceae > Methanocatella. Next base: position 165,376 of record NZ_JAFYHP010000012.1, on the reverse strand, counting down.
GACGCCAGTTATCCTTGACATTACTATGGAATCTGCTAAAAATCTTTCAACAAATCCAGTAAGTCCTTCTTCCACTGCATCCATGTCATTTTTAAGTCTTAATAGCTTAGCTTCATCCAAATCACATCTTGGCCTTACTCCTCCAAGAACTGAACAGCCGTATTGTACACGGTTTCCTCCAATCATTGCGAGCAGTTCCATTACTATTTCCCTTAAGTAGAAGACTCTCATTGAAAATGTTTCATGAGCCAGTACTTCACAACCGTGAGCCAAATACAAGAAATGTGAATGCAAACGTTCGAGCTCCCCCATAATTACACGAATATATTTGGCTCTTTCTGTAATTTCAATGCCCAACCCCATTTCTGCGGTTCTGCATGAATTCCATATATGTGAATTAGAACAGATTCCACAGATTTTTTCAGTTAAGGCATTTGCTTTTTCAACCGGAAGACCTTCCATAATCCTTTCAATACCCCTATGATTAACACCAATAGTGATTTCGGCTTCCTGAACAATTTCATCTTCTACAAAAAACCTAACTCTATATGGCTCCAATGCAGCAGGGTGAACTGTACCCATTGGAATTTCAGTTTCAATAATATTACTTCTTGGTACTTTCTTATCCATCAAATCCCCTCTAATCCGCATCTAATAATGTAGGTAAAAGTGATACAACACCAGCCAAAACATCTTGAGGCCTTACAGCACAACCCGGAACCTTTGCAGCAACAGGTATAATATTTTCAACTGGCCCTTCAATTTCTTCTGAAGGAATGTCACCATAACAATTCTTATAAACACCACCCATCAGTGCGCAACTACCTGCAGCTACAACTAATTTTGGATTAGGAATAGCCTCATAAATTGCTTCCAATGGTTTCCTATTCAAATGTGTAACCGGTCCTGTGACAACTAAAACATCAGCCTCACGAGGATTCCATGTTAAGAACACATTATATTGCTCAGCATCAAATCTAGGTGATAGAATTGTGTTTACAATTTCAATATCGCAACCGTTACACCCGCCGGTATAAACCAACATGACATGTATTGCTCTTGCTCTTGAAAATGATTTAAGACCCATCTAATCACCCTCCTCTCTATTCTTCAATACCGTATTATCTGATAAATATTGTGCAATGAATTTGAGTTTTTCATCAGAAATTTTAAATGGCTGAGACATGGTTTCTGCAATGTCCACTTCTTGATCTCCAACATTACTTGGATGTATTGTTCCTTTTTGACCATAAAGTGAATAAACTGGACAGAAATCATGACAGTAATAACAAACAACACATTTTTCGAGAGTAATTTGAGGCACTTCTTTTTTAGTCCAATCATCAGTGATTTTAACTGGATTTGCTAATTCTTTCATCTCAATTGCACCTGTTGGACAGACATTAGCACAACCTGCACATCCGATACAAGCTTTCTCATCAACCCTATCATCAACTTTAACGGATAGTGTTGCGATTTGATTTCTCATATCCATATCTGTAACTCTATCAGCTGCAAAAAAGATTCTTTTAAAGTTGGTAAAAGCTCCTTCCAAAGCTATTCTAAGTAAACTGCTCATTTAAATACCCTCTATTGAATCTTTAAAATTTCTTTCGAATAAAAATGCCCTTGCAGGACATGCGTTTTTACATGCGCCGCAATAAGTACAATTTTCTTCGTTAACTACGTAATTACCATCAATTTCTTCAATTGCATCATATGAACAAATTCCATGACAAACACCACAATGCATACATAATTTCTGTTCAATGAAGTTAAATCCATCTTTAATTTCATTTTTATACATTGTTGATTTTGGAATTGCCTCGACTGGACAATGGACTGCACAATTTTCACATAATATACATTTATCCATATCAACAGAAATATTTCCTCTGTATAATGTGATTGCATCTTCTTGACACATTTCAACACAAATTCCACAAGAAATGCAATCATCTGTGACTTTGCCGTCCCAGGTATGAGTCATGACTTGACGAGCACCCTCTTCATCACAAACTTGAACACATTTACCGCAGCTAACACAGAAACCAGTCAGTGCCGGAAGCTCGTCTTCAGTATATTCGTCATAGATAAACATTTCATCGTCTTCACGCAATGTGTGAATCGGACAATGACTAATAGCCAAATCATGAGTAATATTTTCCGTATCGATTGTTGGATCATATCTTAATTTGCCGTCATCACGTTTAAGTGAACCGTTTTCACATAAATCTGCACATAATCCGCAATTCAGACAGGTTACGATTTTTCCAATTGCATCCTGATTTAATTTATTGACAACAATCTTGAAATCCTCAACAGAAATTGCATTATGCGGACAAGCCTTCATACAATTTAGACAAAGTGTACATGAAGAGGTATTGACCATTTGATGTTTATTCATTGATTCGTTTGGACAAACATCCGCACATAATCTGCATTCCCTACAGATTCCTTCATCCCTGTCTACTTTAACATGAATTGCACCCATTGGACAGTACTCTTCACATCTGCCGCATAAAATACATTTTTCAGTATCGGTTCCAAAGTAAGTTCTTGAAACCACTTTGACTTTGCTTTCGCTTTTGTGAGGCACATCGTCCAACGGCGGATTTAAAATGTTAAATGATTTGATTAACTGGATTTGTTTTTCCTTTTCGAATTCAAATCCGTCAACACGATATTCAGGATATTGCTCTGCACAGACTCCACAACGTGAACAAATACCATATACTATTCCATCATTTATAGTGATGTTATTTGTAGGACAATTGTACATACACATTCCACAGCCATTACATTTAGCTCTGTCTACAACATATCCTCCATAGCCATTCTTAAATATTGCATGGTTTGGACAGTTTTGATAACAGATTCCACAAGTAAGACAACTGAATGGAACACCATTGATTAGTCTAATAGATTTTGTAGGACATGTTTTAATACATTCTTCACTTTTTTCACATGCATTAGTTGTTAAAAACATAATAAAAACTCCTTATTTACTCCTTGCAAATATTAGTTTGCCTACAAAAATTCCTATTAAAGCAGATAAAAATGCAGTGGATATTGGCAAATCTGTGTAAAATGGATAATTACCAGCTTGCCATGCTACAATTATTCCTGCAATAAGTATTATTATAAATGCTCCGAGAGTGAAATGAGTATCATTGACATTGAGTCTAATTCTTGATCCAATGATTAAACCTAATATTAATCCGAATATAATTGGCCCTAGAGATAACATTATTCACCCTCCTCTACAAATTTTTTAAAACCTGCAAATGCAATAACAATTGAAGATAATCCCACAAATACCTTTAATCCAACAAATATGTTGAGGTATGGGATAATACCTGCATTTGTAACATCTGGATAATGTAATGCGCTTTGGATTGCTTGAGGAACAACATTAAGTAAATCAGTTCCTACATTGTATAAGAAAAATCCTCCTACAAACAAACCTATTAATCCAAAGACAATGAAACCTAATGCACCAACAGATTCTAAAACTTCAATATATAAATGTGACAATTCTAATGGGGAATTACCTACTCCATAAACAAGGACAGATAATATAATTCCGCTTGCAATCATTGCTCCACCTTGGAAACCTCCTCCAGGAGTGATGTGGCCGCCAAGAATGGTCATTATACCTAAACAGAACAATATAATTGAAATTGGTAAAGATATAAGTTTTAAAATCATACTACCTTGACTCATTTTTTAGCCCCCAATAATCCTCTGCCGAATATTAGCAAGACTACTAATCCAGCAGTTAATAATATAATTGATTCTCCTAATGTATCATATGCTCTAAAGTCGAATATGACAACAGTTACCATGTTTGGAGCAATCTGAGTTCCTAAAGCATTGTAAATGTTACTTACACCAGGATTTATGATGCTGCTTAAGTTGTATATCGCATCAAGCAAAGTAACGGAAAATACCGCTGTCAATACTGCTGCAAGTAAATTGCGAATTGTAGTTTTAGACAAGATTACCACCCCAGTACATGAATGTAACTAAAAGAGCCAGAACTAAAACCGCATAAAATATCATCTTTTCAAGTGAATCTTCCTGTTCGATTTTAAACTTCGGAATGAGCGGAATATTAGAAATTAATAGGATAGCTACTATCAAGGTAACCAATCCGGCAAGCAAAACATTTACATGCCTTAACAATATTGCGGATAAGACCAATGATACGATTAAAAATATTTCTGCTGTAATGCTTCCTGAAACATCGGCATTGGTGACCGGTCCAGGGGAGAACAATTTTCTGAACTGTTTTACAACATCAAATATCTGGTCATACAGTTTCATAATATCCCTCCTACAAAGTTAGAAATTCCACTTGTAACAACATCTGGGAAAATACCTAAAAGTATGATGATAATCAACAATACTCCCATTGCGAAAACCATGGATTTTGGAACCTCTTTTCCTTCAAGATCCAAGTCATTTGGTTTTGGTTTTAAAAACATAGTATAATATGTTTTTACAAATACCACAAATGTTGCTATACTTACCATAATGGCTAAAATAGATATTTCAGGGAATCCGCAGCTTAAAGATGCCTGAACAAGCATTAATTTAGATTGGAATCCGCTTAACGGAGGAACCCCTGCCATTGCAAGACCTCCAATTAAAAGCATTATAGATACTTTCGGATGGTATGCAAGAATTCCGCCTAATTTTCTTGTATCTACTTCATTTGTTGCATGAACAACTGCGCCAAATCCTATGAATAATAATGCGGTGATTATGATTTCGTTTAATGCTTGGAAGAGTCCTGCTGTAATTGAAAAGTTTGTTCCAAGCCCAATACCTAAACCGATGAAACCTAATTCACCTACTGCTAAAAATCCAATCATTCTTCTGAAGTCTGTTTGGGTTAATGCGAGAGAGACACCCAATATCATGGCTAAGATAGAGAAGAAGACCACGAGAACTTCAAAGATTGGAAGTGAAGAGTAAATTCTAAACATTATTATTACAATTGAAATCATTGAAACAACTGTAAATGATTGTAAGAGTGCTGCTCCGTGCGGTTCGGCTTTTGAATAAATTCCAGATTTTATTGTATGGAATGGCGGTAAACCGGATGCGTATAACCAACCAAAGAATATTAATGCGAGTGATAATAAAAATACTGGAGATGTAGCATCAATTAAACCTGTATGAACAGCTAGTGCAATATCTGTTACATTTACACTACCAGTTAATGCCAGTAAGAATCCAATTCCTAAAAGCATTATCGGAGATCCGATGGATCCTAAAATCATATACTTTAAAGCCATTTCGTAACTGAAATCGATTGAAGATGCCGCAACTATACCTACCTGTGCTAAAGCTAATATTTCAAAGAACACGAACATGTGGAATATGTCGTCTGTTAAAATCATCGCAGTTACCGCTGCTGTACCTAAGAACAATAGGAACAGGTAAGGTCCGGAAACTTTCTTATATTTGGTCAAGTAAATGAATATAACTAAGAATGTCAAAAGACCTACAGCACATATGATAATTTGTTGTAAGAATGTGAATGAGTATGTAATTGCTGGATGATACATTATTCCTGTAACATTATCCAACATCGGTTCATAACCACCAAAATAGTGGAGACCGTAATTGGATAATAATGGAATTAATGGTAAACATATCGCTACAACAAATGCGAAAATCTTAGTTACTTTGTTTAACTTTGAAAAGGCACTAATTAATAATGCTGCCATAAGAGGAACAATTACCATAAGTGGGATTAATTCATTCATTGTATTCCTCCTGTTTTGATGTGTCGGCTAACATTACTTTTGTAGATAATGTGCCATATCTTCTGTATAAAACCATCACTAAAGCAAGCATTACTGCTAAGGTACTTGCACCGATTACGATACTGGTAAGCACTAAACCGAAAGGTAAAGGATAAGCCGCGTTTGCTGCAAACCATGAAGTGTCCATTCCAGGCATTAAAATTGGTACAACTCCTCCTGCTTTATAACCAATAGCAACAATGAACAGGTTAGCTCCTTCTTCAATGAAGCTAATACCAATAATCTTTTTGATGATATTATCAATGAAAATTGCTGAATAAAGTCCAATAATTATTAAAGCAGCTGATGTTAATAATATCGCTAGTTGAGTTTGTGCCATTAGCTATCACTCCTCTGGGTTTTCTTAACAGCTAGAGCAATGAATACCGGTACGATTGCTGCACCAACAATAGCCTGTGTTAGAGCAACATCAGGTGCTAGCAATATCTGGAATAATACTGCAAGAGCACCACCACTAAATCCGGTTAAAATTGCTGCTTTTAGTAAGTCTTTTTGAATAAGAGCAAGAATTGCGCTTAATATTACGATAATACACAATACAAATTCTATCATATTACTCACCCTCATCAATTTCTATTGTAGTAACTGAAAATCTATCATCCGCTTTAAGTTTTTCTGAGTTTTCACTTTCTAAAGCTTGCATTTTTTCTTTAGGATGAATAAACGGATGATTTTCATCTACTTCTTCTTCAACTGTCAATAAATCAATGTTATTTTCTCTATCTTCTTTTTTCCAGTAAGCATTAGCGATTGCATGCGCCACAAATGGTGCTAGAATAAAGTAAATTCCAGCCAAGAGATATTGGCCAAGACCAATCATAGCAATAACACAAGCAATATCAAATAAACCCACAATATGGATTCTTGCATAAAGTGCATTTTTTGTACTGCTGCTTAAGCTAATAAGGCCTATTGCTGAGATAATAATTAAGATAGCTGCAATTATAAGAAGTGCTGATTGAATGTACTCAATCATTTATCTTCACCTCCCAATGTTACAGCGAAAGCAATAGTTCCTACAAAACCAAAGAATATTAAAGCTAATGATATATCTCTATAGAATTCAAGATTATATAAACTACCACAAATGAGTAATGCTACAGCGAAGGCATTAACAATGATGGAACTTCCTAAAAGCCCCATTGAAGTGGATTTATATGCACTTGCTCTTAAGCTGGCTAGCATCATTATAACTAATGCTATAACCAAAATATATTCTGAAATAATCAATATATCCATACTATCTCACTCGTCTTTTTTGAAAATGTATTACTCTAACATTTTCTTTATATAAGGTTCAAAAGGAATAATATCCTCTTTTTTTCTTGGAGAAATAGCAGCTACTTTGATAATGTTATTTTCACTGTCCAAATCAACAGACAAAGTACCTGGAGTTAAAGAAATACTATTTGCTAAAATTGTCTGTGAAACAGGCCTCTCTAAAACTGTTTCAATATCCACGACAATAGGATCAATATTTCTCCTCATAACCCCATTAAAAGCAACGTCAATTGTTGCTTTTATGATTTCGTAAATAAGGTCAAGGAAATATATAATTCCATAACCGATTCTAGTCAAAAACATTAAATAAGCTCCATTTCATATTTTTATTAAAAAGTCAAAAATTGACCTTAAATAATAATATTATTATTTATCATGATTATTCATTATAAAGTTATGCTTTTTTAAAAAAAGTATTCAAAAATTGAATTAACATTGTTAAAAATAATTAAAAAAATATACATGAACAAAAATGCCCATTAAATTGATTAAATAATGTCAAATTACTAGTTAAAACAAGAATTAAAAGATTTTATATAGTCAAAAAAATGTTAAGTATTCGAATATACAATTTAGTAATACTTAAGCATATATTATAGTCCTAAACAATTAGTTGTCTAACCATGTAAAATATAATTGCCGAACAGATTGAATAGAATAGGAATATGGTAAATTATTGAAATCACCGCCAATATAAAGACCATGCCCAATCCAAAATTCCTATAAACCTTTTTTGAGGACACAGGTGCAAATATCTTAATTCCTGCCGGTGTGAACGAATCAAGGACAATATGTGAAAATATGCCCAAGAATAAACTTAAGACAATTTCAAGATATGAAATCTCGAATGCTGGAAGAACAAATAAACTAATGAAAAACAATGGAAGAAAAATCATCAATAGCTTCCTGTTTAAGAATAAGAAGCTCAAAAGAGCAATCAGAATGGCCATTAGCAAATAATGATTATCTATGATTGTTACAGCAGAGATTAACTGGGACCCCCAAATCAACACTAATGAAACGGCAGCAGTTAAAGTCAAAACACCAAAAATGGAGTGAGTAAAACTTCTATGTTCTGAAAAATAAAAAGTAACACCTAAAAATACAATAATTAAACCAATAAAATAAGGTAATTTAAGGATATAAAGTGAAATGAACACTATTAATCCTAAAATAATTATCTTATAGACATTATCTTTTTTGAATTTATGATCAAAATCGGGAATATTTGCACCAATCAATGTTAAAGCAATTGTTAGAGGATTGTGAAAAAACATCAATGAGAGTATGAGTGCAAATATTGAATGCCCTTTATAAGAAGACAATTAAATCACCTTAGTTAAAAATAGAATCCTCATATTTAAAAGATTAATGAGAGAGCATTTGAAAAGTAATTACACGCCAAAATATTCTAAAAAACTCACCATCTGAGCAAATGACCTTTCAACAGTTCCTTCGCCAATATTTGCAAATGGACATACAACCTCTCCAGTAATAGCAGGAACACCATTTAAATTACAAACATCCTCAACAGCCCCTTTATAAGAAGAACCTGCAAAATCTACAGATAAAACATCACATCCGATATCTTTTGAAATATAATTTGCAATTAGATAACTTTCAGGAGACGGGGCTTTTGATGAAAAAATAGATTCAATACCTGGATTTGAGGTGAAAGAAGTTGAGTGGAAATCTCCAACAAAATTAATTCCCAAATCTTCAACAGTCTGAATAATTAAATTGCTTAAAGAGTTTTTAATGTGAGCAGAACGATTTAAATCCATTGTATTTAATGTTCTCTGATTATTCATACTGGATTTAGGGGATGCAAATGGAATGAAATATATCGTATGATTTAAATCCTCATACAACATTTTATTTAATAATTTCATATTAGCAACTTGTGAAGGCAATTCATTTCCATGAATGCCTGATAAAATTAATATTTTATTTCCTTTATTTCCTAATTTAAAAATGGGAGTCCCATAAACAGATTTTTCAAGCACAAATTGAGTAAATTTGTTTAATTCTAAATTATCCAAGATGGATTTATTTCGTGAAATATATCCTCCTGAAAAATCAGAAATATATTTCATTTCTAAATTGCCAAATTCCTCAATTTTTTTGAAAAGCATAATTAAATATACAGTAAAACTCTTATTTAAAAATAAGTATGAAAATGAAGAAATATATTAAAAACTTAATTAGGCTCATAAATTATGAAAGAGATGCTGAAATTGATTTAATGACCCATGAAATAAGTACAATGTCCGGGCAAAAAAGAGAAGAGCTTGGAAGAGCCATTAATAAAGTTAAAGGGAAAAGTTTAGGTAAGGAATTAGGGCTACAAATTGTCCAGTTTGGAAGATCAGAAGTAATCGACACTGAGATATCAGTTGGAGACATGGTTTTAGTTAGTACAGATAATCCATTGCGAAGTGATTTAACAGGCACAGTGACTGAAAAAGGCGCCAGATTTATTAAAGTCGCTTTTGACAAACGTGTTCCTAAATGGGCAATAAAAAAGAAAGTTAGACTCGATTTATATGCCAATGACATTACTTTTAGACGGATGGAAGATAATCTGAATCATTTAAGTTTAAAAGGAAAAAATGCCCTGGAATATATTTTAAATGAAAGGAATCCCAAGAAAAATAGGGACATCCCTTATATTTCATACATAGATGAAAACCTTAACAAATCACAGAAAAAAGCCATTGAAAATGCATTGTCATGTGAAAACTTCTTTTTAATTCATGGACCATTTGGAACCGGTAAAACAAGGACATTGGTAGAACTAATCTCACAAGAAACTCGTCAGAACCATAAAGTATTGGCTACAGCCGAAAGCAATGCTGCAGTTGACAATATCCTGGAGAGACTAATGGAGAACAAGAAATTAAACCTTACAAGATTAGGTCATCCTCAAAGAGTTTCAAAACACAATATCACCCAGACATTGGCATATAAGGTGGAAAATCATAAGCTTAATAAGAAAACCAAAAAGATTTATAAAAATATCGATAATCTGATTGAAAAACGTAAAGTTCACACAAAGCCTACGCCGCAATACCGCAGAGGATTTGGAGATTATGAAATATTGCATAATGCCTCCCGAGGAAAAGGCGGTCGTGGAATAAGCGCCGAAAAGATGAAATCAATGGCCAAATGGATTGAAATCAATCAGGAAATCGATGAGGCCCATGATGAAATTAAACGGCTTGAAAACCGTATGATAAAAGAAATTGTCGATTCAAGCGACGTGATTCTTGCCACAAACTCATCTTCTGCTCTTGAATCAATTGCAAGAGTTAAATTTGACGTTGCAATTATTGATGAAGCTTCACAGGCCACAATCCCAAGTGTGCTGATACCGATAGCGAAAGCCCACAGATTCATTCTTGCGGGAGACCACAAGCAACTGCCTCCAACAATCATAAGCGAGAGGGCAGGGGAGTTATCAAAAACATTATTCGAGGAACTGATCAGGATGTATCCATTTAAATCCCAATTGCTGAACATCCAATATCGTATGAACAGCCTTCTCATGAAGTTTCCGAATGAAGAATTTTACGACAATAGCTTAAAAAGCGATTCCAGCGTCGATGACATAACAATCAATGACATTCTTGATGGCAGCTACCGGGAGGAAGCCTTACTTTTCATCGATACGTCGGATGCAGACAGAGAAGGTGAAACTCACCTGAAAGACTCCAAATCAATAATCAATGAGTTGGAAGCAAAAACCAGTGCCGGAATCGTCCAGGATTATTTGAATGCAGGAGTCAGCGAAGAAGATATCGGAATCATTAGCCCCTATGCAGATCAGGTGAAAATCATTCAGGAAATGACCCCTGTTGAAGTCAAAACTGTCGACGGGTTTCAGGGAAGAGAAAAGGAAATCATCATCATTTCCACTGTTCGAAGTAATGAAAATGGAAATATCGGATTTTTAAGTGATTTAAGAAGATTGAACGTTGCAATAACTCGCGCAAAACGGAAATTGATTATTATCGGTAATAAAAATACTTTAAAAGCCAATCCAACTTATGAACGACTGATAAATTTTTGTGAAGAAAGGAACTTATTGGCTAAAATTTAGGCATACCTAAACTTTTATATACTATGACAACAAACATAGTAATTGAGAGGGAAAGTAAGGACAATACTTTCAACTCACGATAGCTCTTAATTGAGGTTTTATTTTAAAACCCCCTATACAATCAGCCTCAATTAACACCCTCAATTAAGAGTTTTCTTCTGCCAACTTTTTTAAATTTTAAATACTATTAAAAATATATTATTTACTGTAAAACTTATTTTTATTATATGGTGATTAAATGACTGATAAAGTAGTTTTAGCATTCAGCGGAGGACTTGACACCTCCGTATGTGTTAAATTATTAGAAGAAAAATATGATGTAGAAGTAATTACTGCATGTGTAGATGTAGGACAAGGCGAAGAAGAGATGGAAAAAGCAAAAACAATGGCATCAAAAATTGGTGGACTAAAACACTACAACATTGATGCTAAAGAAGAATTTGCTAACGAATACATTACACGCGGAATAAAAGCAAATGCGGAATACGAAGGATACCCGTTAAGTACTGCCCTTGCAAGACCATTAATCGCTTTAAAAATTATAGAAGTAGCTGAAAAAGAGGGAGCGACCGCTATCGCACATGGGTGTACTGGAAAAGGAAACGACCAATTTAGATTTGAAGCAATTATTCGCGCAATGTCTGATTTAGATATTATCGCACCAATCAGAGAAATGAACTTAACAAGAAGTGAAGAACAAGAATACGCTAAATCCAAAGGCATTGAGTTAAGTTATGGTAAAATTTACAGTATTGATGAAAACATCTGGGGAAGAGCAATTGAAGGAGGCGTTTTAGAAGACCCTGCAAATGAACCTCCAGAAGACATTTACGAATGGACCAAATCATGGGAAGATGCAAACGACGAACCTGAAAAAGTATCCATTGAATTCGAAGAAGGTGTTCCTGTAGCTATTAACGGCGAGATGATGCCTCTAATCGAATTAATTGATAAAGCTAATGAGATTGCCGGAAACAATGCTATCGGCAGAATAGATACTATTGAAAACAGAATGATTGGTATTAAAAGTAGGGAAATCTATGAAACTCCTGGTGCAAAATTATTAATTGCTGCACACCAAGCTTTAGAGGAATTGGTTTTAACAACTGATGAGTTAAGATTTGCAGAATATATGTCAACACTTTATGCTGATTTAGTCTACTGCGCTCTCTGGCAAGAACCATTAAGAGAAGACTTAGACCAAGCAATTGACAAAATGCAAGAAAGAGTAAGTGGAGAAGTTGTAATGAAACTCTTTAAAGGATCCATTCAACCAATTATAAGAAAATCTCCATTTAGCTTACACAGCATTGAACAAATTACTTTTGAAGACAAAGAAACTGATCAAAGAGAAGTTGAAGGTATGATTAAACACCATGGTCTTCAAGCTGCAAACTTCCAAAAATTAAACAGATAGCTTTTTAGCTATCCTTTACTTCTTTTTTTAATATTATGTCTAAAATAAACGAATTGCAAAAAATTATTGATTCTTCAGAAAATATTGTATTTTTTGGAGGGGCAGGTGTTTCAACAGAAAGCGAAATACCTGATTTTAGGTCCGAAAGTGGAATATTCAAAAGTTTAGAAAAATATGGTGACACTCCTGAAAACCTTGTATCCCATAGCTATTATCTAGACCATACTGAAGAGTTTTTCACATATTATAAAGAAAATCTTATTTTTAAGGATGCACAGCCCAATCCTGCTCATTTAAAATTAGCTGAACTTGAAAAGGCAGGGAAACTAAAAGCAATAATTACTCAAAATATTGATGGCCTTCATCAAAAAGCAGGCAGCAAAGAAGTTCTGGAACTTCATGGAAGTATACATAGGAATTATTGTCAAATATGCAATAAGGAATACTCTCTGGATTATATTTTAGAAAGTGAAGGAATTCCAAGATGCGAATGCGGAGGAATTGTTAAACCTGATGTCGTATTGTACGAAGAACCACTGAACAATGCCGTTTTAAGCTTTGCTATTGATTATATATCTAATGCAGAGACTTTAATAATTGGTGGAACTTCACTTGTTGTATATCCTGCTGCAGGATTGATTGAATACTTTAATGGGAAAAATTTAGTGTTAATAAATAAAAGTGAAACACCTTATGATAATTTTGCTAATTTAGTCATTAATGATGCTATTGGAGAGACTTTGTCCCAAATCAAAATCTAGGGATTCAGGAATCAATTCTATTCCGGATAATTGATTGTCGCATCCATAAACTAGAATTTCAACCCCTGCATCATATGCATCGTTTAAAGTTTGGCTAAATATTGGGTCATTTTCCCAATTTGGTCTGAAAGATTTTCCAATAGGATGTTGGATTAAGAAAAACACCACACATCTTTTTCCTTCTTTTTTAAGTTTTATTAACTCTTTTAAGTGTTTTGCTCCACGTTCAGTTGGAGCATCCGGAAATCTTGCCTCACCATCAACAATCAAGGTAACTCCTTTAACTTCAACATAGCAAGGTTCAACTAAAAAGTTCATTCCGCAACAATCATCCTCATGATTTGCCAAATAAATATCTATTCTTGAGTTGTCAACTGTTTTTTCACGTTGATGATAGTCATAACCTGAAAGTTCTTTTATTTTTCCATCAACAATTGCATCATATACGATTTTGTTAGCTTCCTGAGAGAAAAGCGATACAAGAACACCTTTATTTTCAACAAAATGAAGTGAAAATTTAGTTTTACGATTCGGATTATCAGATGGTTTAAGCCAAACCAAGGCATCTTCAACTAATAACTCTTTACAACGCCCAGTATTTGGAACATGGGCAATTTCAAGTTTGCCGTCAACTTCAACCTCGGCAATGAATCTATTTGGACGGTTTTTAAAAATACCCTTAACGTAATCCATCTTTAATCACACTGCCAATGTAGGACACTAAATCTGTTGCTGAAAATCCATTTCCTTTCTCGTCGAATGCTCTTTCACCAGCAACCCCATTAATAAACACGCCAAGACATGCTGAATCAAATGAATTTAGTCCTTGTGCGAGTAAGCTAGCACTGATTCCTGCAAGAGCATCTCCAGTTCCTCCAACAGTCATTCCAGCATTGCCTGATTTATTAATTCTAAAACGGGTCCCGGATAATATTAAGTCATATTGGCCTTTAACAATTACAGTTCCTTTAATTTGGCGAGTGATTTTTTGGAATTGTGTGATATTTTCATCTACTCTATTAAAGTCATATGAGTCAATGTCCAATTTCAAATCATCATCGACATTGAAAAATGATTTAAATTCAAAGATATGGGGAGTCAATATGATATCATGACGATTTTTAATCAATGATAGTTCTACCTGTTTTAAACTGTCTGCATCCAAAACAATAGGCTTTTTGATTTTTGTTACCAGAACATTGAATAATTTTGAGGTTTCTTCATCAATTCCTGCTCCCGGACCAATTAAAACTGCATCAACATTATTTGCCATTTCCAATATTTCACCTGAATGTTTTAAGGATAATTTATCTCCTTCTAATGATTTGACAATTAAATCAGGAGATGTTGATTTAATAGCTTCAGCAGATTTTTCAGGAGTTGCAACATATACCAAATCACAACCTGCGCCAATTGCAGCCATTCCCGCAATAGCAGGAGCACCGGAATAATCCTTACTTCCCCCAACTATTAACAATCTTCCATTATTGCCTTTATGTGATTTTTCATCCCTATTTTTAAGTCTTAAAAAGTCGCCAAAATTTACAAAGTACTCTGCTTCAAATGGAATTCCAATGTCTGCTGTTACAAGACCTCCTACAAGTTCCTCTTCAGCATCCCTTACGCCAGTTTTGATTTTATGGAAACTGATTGTATAATCCGGAACGACAGCCAAATCACTTATTTCGCCTGTTAACGGATCCATTCCTGATGGCACATCAACACTGATTTTAACTCCATTTGACTGATTAATTATTTCAATTGCTCTTCTAACATTGGTTTGTAAGTTTCCTTTAATTCCGGTCCCTAAAAGGCTATCAATAATAACATATTCTGAATCCTTGCTTTTTGCAACTTCGCTATTATTAATATCATCTAATGTTTTTAGATTATACACATTTAAACGAGACAAACGTGGCTTCATGTTCTGCAAGATTTCGAAGTTAATTTTAGCTTCTTTTGAGCGAATATTGTCTTTCAACATATAAATATCAACATCATAACCTCTATTTAACAAGTATCTGGCAGCAACAAAACCGTCCCCACCATTTCCTCCAGAACCTGTGAAAATCACTACTTTAACGGGTTTGGAGAATGTATAAACTGCAATTTTACCAACTTCTTCAGCTAAAGACTTTCCAGCTGATTCCATTAAACATAACCTTGATAAACCTAAATATTCGCAATTATAATCTGTAACCATCATGTCAATTGGATGCAAAAAAATCACCTTATAAATTAAAATATACCTAGTTAATATAAATATAATTATCTTAAGTTAAGGAAAAATCATATGAGAAAAATAATATTAAAAATTTTAACAAGATTGCCAACGAAATACATTAGTAATGGATTAATTTTAATTATAATACTTTTTATTTACGGAATTGTAGGTTCTTATTTTATAATGGGTTTAAATTTAATTGATTCCATCTATTATTCAGTTATTACAATGGCTACTGTGGGATATGGGGATTATACTCCTCACACAGGAATCCAAAAAATATTTGCAACAACACTAGCCCTTGGAGGGGTAGCGTTACTTGCTTATGTATTCAACATCATATTAGCAAATTTCCAGGAGAAAATGAGGAAATTTTCAAAAGGAGCGAGAACATTGAAAGCAATTAACGAAATGGAAGATTATTATATTATATGTGGTTTTGGAAGAGTGGGAAAAGTAGTTTTTGATGAATTAATGCAGAGAAATCAGAATGTGATTGTGATTGATAAAGATAAGGAAATATGTGATTCAATTGAAGAAAGTGACAGGGTGGTTGTTATAAACGATGACGCAATTGAAGATGATTTAGTAGCCAAATTAGCGGGTGAAAAATGTAGAAGCGTTATAATCTGTACTGGAGATGATGTCGACAATCTGTTTATTGTTTTAACCATCAGAGAAACAAATCCTGACGCTTGGATTGTTTCAAGAGCAAGCAAACTTGATAATGTTAAAAGACTTAAAAAAGCTGGTGCAGATAAAATTGTATCCCCTGAAATTATTGGAGGACAAGATTTATACTATGAATCAGTTAAACCTCATGTTCTAAGGATTACTGTAAAACACACAGTGGATGAGATATACGATGAGTTTAAAATAATATCTGATAATGGCTGTACCTTAGAAAGCATTGAATACCATATTCCTGGAATTGAAACTCCGTTTACCCGTAAAATTAAAACAATGAACCTATTAGATGGGCAAAAATACGTGAATTATCTAAACACACATGATGATCAAAGACAAGCGTTGAATAATTTATATAAAACTGTAAATAACATACACTCCCATTTAATTTCCGGTCCGGATAAATCTACCTTCAACAAATTACTAAAAGAATTGGAAAAACAAGAAGAGATTATTGGCATTGATTTAACTAACAAAGAAATAGCTGAAATTACGGCAAAGGAAATTAAATAATGTTAATTGTACTTTTGGCTGAAACATAGTACTTGTTATTTCCAGAATAAATCACAACATTATGCCTGCCAATGTCTAAACTTGAGGCATTAAACTTAGCTACCCCTTTCGAATTTGTTTTGACTGTGTAAACCTTATCTGAAATTTTTATTTTCAGCTTAAGATCACCAATAGCCACTTTAGTTTTCTTATTTTTAACAGTTACTTTAAACTTAGTGGATTCATTAAGAGTTTTAGTTAATTCCGGAGCTTTAACAGTAGTAACTGTTTTGATTAACTTATCGATACTTCCAAACTTATGTTTTCCAAGGTATTTTGAAGAGGGAGTTGCGGGTAGCTTATTTTTAGAAATGAATTTATTTCCAAAGTAAATACTATCTTTTAAATGTCCGGTGCTTCTTCCCAGTAACTGCCCGTTATCATTAGCGGCATAAACTTTTACCTTTGAGGTTGTCTTGCCTTCAGTAGTTGTGGCTTTCCAATGAAATGCGGTTATTCCCCTTCTATTAATTCCAAATGGGTCTGTTGCTGCAACTTTTATTGCTGCATCTTTAGGATTTTTGCTGAATTTTTCCCATGTACTATGCCTAAACGAGGATATGCCATTTGGAACGCTTAAATATTCCCCGGCTTTTAACTTGCCCTTATAAATGGCGCTTCCCCAAACAAGACCATACTTGCCATTCGGCGCTTTAATTGCAAAGTGACCCATGCCCAATGACCTTTCATATTTTTGAACTTTTTTAAGGGAGGCTTTATTTATTTTACCAGATTTAACCATTTTTCCAGCAAGTTTTTCAATGCCCTTATTAATAGTCGGGTTATCAATTCCGCCAGTTCCCACCATCCATCCGTCGGAAGTGACTATTGTATGGAAAAAGTAACTGTTGGTCTTATACTGTTTTACTGCTGTTCTACCATTCCATTTGCATTTTACAATATGTATTTTAACTGCATTTGTTCCGTCTCTTCTAAAACCTGTGAGAGATTCCGAATTGCTTACTTGGACATAAAATGAACAGCACCCGTATTCTTCTGTTGGTTTAACTGTCAGGGTTGCCTTACTGTCTTTAGATTTGATATTTTTATTCTTCTTAATCGAAGTTGCAACTTTATAGAATCCCACCTTAAAATTCTTTTTTAAAGTGGCTATGCCATTAGCATTAGTTGTAGCATAATAAGTTTTATATTTATTGTTGCCCATATAAACCTTAAAAGTTACCTTAATTCCTTTTACAGGAGTTTTAGTGATTTTATTAAGGATTTTTGCTTTAAAAAATAAATCTGAATGCCAATGAGTCTTATAATTTTTAGTGCAAATTACTAAAGGAGCCTTATCTACTTTAACACTTGCATTCACCATGCTGGCAGAATAATTCTCATCTCCTCCAAATTTAATTGTTGCGGCATATGCATTCGGCTTTAAATTAAGTTTTAAAACGACTTTGCCTTCTTTATTGCTGCATTTATTGTAAATCTTATTGTTTATAAAAATAGAAACTTTTTTATTGGAAAGTGGCTTATTGTTGGAGTCCTTTAAGTAACTAACTAATTCCACATCCTCTTTATAATACGTTTTAATATCTTTAGCTTCAATTTTTGTATTTTTCCGACTAGATATCTCATCAATAACTTTTGAAGATTCGTTTGTAGAGCTATCAATATCTTCAATCATTAGATTATTATCGCTATCTTGAGAAATTACTCCATCAGTTAGGGAAACATCAATAGTGCCATTGTCATTAGCTGAAACAAATCCAATACTTAAAGCCATTAACAGTAAAATTGGAAAGATTAAAAATTTATTCATTTTAAACCAACATTAGTATCTGTTAAATTTAGTATGTTTAAAATGATATATTAAATTATAGTAAAATTGAAAAAAAGAGAAAAGAAGAGAGTTTAACTCTCTAGAATAAATCATGTAAGTTTATGATGTAAGAACCTAAGTTTCCGTCGAAGTTACCTGCACTGATTTCAAGTACGCCGTCAACTGAACAAGCTGCAACAATACCTGCTTTCATAGCTGCTTTTACAGATTCTTCATCTAAACCGTCAATAACGATTTCGAATACGCCATCAGCATCTTCTCTAATGTCAGATTCCACTTCGTCTTTTAATGTTACACACATTTTTTCGTTAGTGGATGCAGGTAAAAATGTATATGAATTGGATCCTACTTTGGAACCGGATGCAACAATACCTCCAGGGAATGGAGTAATTACACCTTTAACTTGAGAAATAGCTTTAACTGCCATATCTGCTGCTTTAACACCAGTTATTTGGTCTTTTGCTAAAATGAAGAAGTTTCCTCCTGCTACACCATCTTTGTATCCGAATTCTGATTCTACTAAGAAGTCACCGGACATGATTGGAATAGAGTGGATTTTTCTTCCGTCGATGCAACATTCTTTTTCAAATCCGTCACCGAAGAATTTTAATTTTTTACCGATTTTTAAGGTTTCTTCTGATTCGAGTAAGTTGAATGCTGCTGCGGTAGGAGCAGTTAAAACACACATTCCGATTCTTTCCATTAATTCATGATCGAGTGCTTTTTTGCCCATGTGGCAAATCATGATTGCATATCCAGGTCTTCCATCAGGTGTGCATTCAGCTGGAACATAGCAGTCAATACCTGCTTCTGCAGGACATCCAATAACAGAAGTTCCGTAACCGGTTGCTTCAGTAGCTGCAATTTTTGCTAATTTTGCGGTTGCAGCTGTAACTAAGATTCTACTTACTTTAATTCCAAAACCTTCTGCATAAGTATCTTTAATTTCTACGCCATTTATTTCCATATTTTCACCAAAATTTTTTTAAAGAATTAAATTTTTTGTGATAATAAAATTTATGATTATATATTAAAATAAAGTTTTCTATTTTAATTGAAACAACATTTTTTCATAAAATTTTAAAAAGTTCAAAATCATTTGACCCCAATGAAATCATCAATGAATGGAATTTTGCTTAAAATATAGATTATAATCCAGGAAAATACAAATCCCACAATAAATAAAATAATATATTCAGCAGAAAAGCCTAAAGAGAGATGCAAAATTTTACGGGTTACCATAATAAGCTGACTGTGAATTAAATACATTCCATAACTGCACATTGCAACCGATGAAACCACATTTTTTACACCGTTTCCAGGATTGTTTAAAAATGAACTTGTTTTAAATAGGCAGAATACCCCAATAGCTTCCATCATGACCAAAATAGAATATCTATGAAAAACAAATAGAATGGTTGTATCAACAACACTATAAGAATAAAACATCATCAATGCGGCAGGAACCATAATAAATATCAAAGCCACAATAGGATTATTAAATATTTTTCTTTCATTGTATCTCAAATAATAGCCTAAAACAACAAAACCTATTGGACTAACGAAAAATGACACTATTTCCGGAACCGGAGCCATTAATGTATGGGCGGCAATGATGTATATCATCCATATTATTAAAAAATACTCCACTTTAGACAAATCCGTATTGTTAATCCATTTATTGAATATCGGCATTATAATATACATCCCCAGCATCATCCAGAAAAACCAATAAACAGCAGATCCCGGTGCTTGACATGTTAGAGTATCCCAAAACACTTTTAACATATCCAAAATTCCGAATTTAGTAACAAAATCAATACTTGAAATGAAATAAGATGCTGAAATCAACATGATGCTGAAAATAAGTGACCAGAAGATGAACGGTTTTGTAATTCGCGGAATGCGTTTAGAAAAAAAGCTCCTAATGTCCCAATCCCTTCCAAGCAGCAGTGCTCCGGACAACATTAAAAATAATGCAATGCCTATTCGGAAGAAATTATTTGCAAATATCTCAAAAGCACCATTGAATGAATAAATCGTTGAGATATTATAATTCATTATTTCCCCAAGGTGGCCAGTGACATGCAATAAGACAACACATAAAATAGCAATTGTCCTTAGAGCATCAAAGTAAAATATCCTTTTAGAATTATTAAAAACCATCAGAATAACCTTTAATTTTCTTCAGACCTTTCTTCTATTTGTTCCTTTGAACCCAATGAAATTTTATCAAGAACGGATGAACCGTAATAAGGCAAAATCACTAAACCAATTATTGTAGCCATCCAGAATGAAATTAATCTTTCAATAACTGTTGCCGCAGCACTTATTGATGCGGTTATGCCCGCCGCTGAGTAGAAAAGAATCATTATTCCGTCAACAGCTCCAAGACCTCCAGGAAGAAGCGGAATCATACCTACCAAACATGCAACAATGAATACTTCTCCAATTACAAATAGATTTACGTTTGCTCCAAAAGCTAAAAATACGAAATAAACTCTTAAAATCTCAAAAATCCATATTACAAAAGACAATGGCAATGCATAATACATGACATTTTTATTATAGATAACCAGTTTCATAGTGTCTTGAAAACCATGAATCACACCATGGATTTTTTCTTCTAATTCCTCAGAATTTTTCTTATAAAATCTTCTAACAAGACCGATTATCCATCCATCAACCCTTTTTCCAAAACCAGGATTAATTGACATATATATAATTAAAATTAAAAGAGCCACAATAGCTATTACCGCTAAAACCATTATAACAAGTAACCATAAATCCATCTTAAAGGATAAAGCCATCCCTATAATTGTTATAACAGCAAGAACAACAAATGGGAAAGTGTCTAATGCTCTATCAGCTACAACAGTTGCAAATGTTTCTTCCATCAAGTAACCCCCTTCACGAGATAAAAGATATGCCCTAACAGGTTCGCCCCCACCACGTCCAGATGGAGTGATGTTATTAACTGCAAGGCCAACTAAAACCATTGGAAGTAGTTTTTTTATCCCTACATTAATATCAACTAAGTTATTAAGGATTTTCCAACGAAGAGTGTATAAATAATAAGTAAATATTTGCATAGCAATGGCAATGGCAATATATTCCAATTTAGCTATTTCTAAAGCAACAATTACTTTGTCTATGCCTACAAAATATAACATTACAGCCAATATAAGAATACTTATCCCAAAGAAAAATACCATTTTTTTATCCATTATTTATTAGTTTTAAATTCCTATTACTTATAAATTTATATAGAATTTTATTCAAATTTTAGAGTAATGAGGTACATTACAAAAACAGACTTATTAATTGTTGCAAGAAATTCAGGATACCTAATGATAGGAATAGGGATTATGTGCCTGATTCCAATATTAGTTGATTTAATTTATTTTGAATTCAATTTAGTTAGTTTTCTCATTCCTGGATTAATTTCAATATTATTAGGTATTTTTGAATTAAGATATTTCGAGGAGGATGTAAATAAAAAAATGCGCCTTAAACATGGGATGATGGTTTCATCATTTGCATGGTTTTGGGCAGGCATAATCGGAGGACTTGTTATTGTACTTGCAACAGGAATCCCACTTGTTGATGGAATTTTTGAAAGCGTATCCGCTTTAACAGGTACCGGAATAACAATTTTTACAAATGTTGAAGGTTTACCTCATAGTATCTTATTTTTTAGAGCTCTTGAACAATGGATTGGTGGTTTAGGGGTTGTTGTTATGGTGATTGGAGTTTTGACAAAACCCGGATCAGTATCCTCAAAATTATATCAATCTGAAGCACGTGAAGAGCGTATTAAACCTAGTATTAAAACCACCCTTGAAAAAACAATGAAAATTTACATTATTTATACTGTAATCGGAATTACATTGTATATCCTTGCAGGAATGCCTGTTTTTGACTCCATTTGCAATACTTTTTGTATCATTTCTACCGGAGGAATGAATGTTAAAAATGCGAATATGGGATTTTATCAGAGCGATGTAATTTACTTTATTACAATCGTATTGATGATATTAGGTGCAACAAGCTTTTTAGTCCATTATAAAGTTATTAAAACAAAAGGAAAGTCTTTACTTGATGATTTACAATTTAAAATAATCATCACAGTTATTGCAGGCGTAACTTTAATGCTCTATTTTGTTTCAAACATTGTTCCGATGGAGTTATTATTCACAGTTGTGTCAGTAATGACAACAACCGGTGCTAGTGTGGCACCTACTCAAGCAATGGCAGGTTGGCCTAGTTTTGTTATAATATGTTTAATGTGTTTAATGCTGACTGGAGGTTCAAACGGATCTACAGTAGGTGCAATTAAGCTTGTACGTATGATTACATTCTTTAAAGGAATTTATAGACATATTAGGGAAATTTTATCACCTGAAGGTAGAGTGGTTGCTGTAAAATTGCATGGACATAAAATCCCTGAAAAATCCATAGCACAGGCAGGAAGTTATATAACACTGTATATGATGTTTATAATGTTTACTTGGGGATTATTCTGTTTATTTGGTTATGACCCATTTAGAAGTTTGTTTGCTGCAATGTCATTGCAGGGAAATAACGGTTTAGAGCTTGGAATAATTGATTACACCTTAAATCCAATAATTAAAATAGTTAGTATGTTTGATATGTGGACTGGAAGGTTAGAAATATACCCAGTATTAATTACATTAAGAGCATTTTTCGAAATATTTAAAAGATAGATTTATATTATCATAAAATAAATATTGATTATTAATTATTTGAGGGTGATTTTGTGTATGCAATTATTATGGGAGGAGGCCGTGTTGGCCGTGCTCTTGCGAATTTATTGATTGATAGTGGTGCTGACATTACTTTAATCGAAAGTGATGAAGCATTATGTAATGAAGTCGCAGCAGATTTAGATGCGCTCGTTATTCATGGAAATGGGACAAGTTCTAAACTACTTGAAGAAACAAATATCGAAGACGCAGATTGTTTTATTGCAACAACTGGAAATGACGAAGCAAATTTACTTTCATGCATCTTAGTTAGAAAATATGATGTTGAAACCATTGTTGCTCGTGTAAGTAACCCTGATCACGAAGAAGCATTTAAAGAAGTAGGGATTGATAAAGTAATAAGTCCCGAAATAAGTGCTGCAAGAGATTTAGCGCAATATGTAACAAATCCAAGAGTATCAAAATTAACCACCCTTGGCGAAGGAGATGCAGAAATTATTGAAATGACAATAACAAATAAAAAGGTTGTTGGAAAACGTTTTAAGGACATTTCCCCTACAAAAGACTACATAATTGTTGCTACTTATAAAAAAGGCAAATTGATCATTCCACAACCTGATGATACAATAAACCTTGGGGAAAAAGTATCATTACTTCTTAAACGAGGAACTTTAAAAAAGGTTTCTAAAAAATTAGAGAATTGAATAAGACATTTTAATATGCTCTTTTCCAATTCCTTCAACTATTGGACCGTGTCCAGGATAGATGTTTTTAACATCTAATTCCATTAATTTTTTAACACTGTTTTTCATGTCTTGATAATCGCCACCAATATCCATTCTGCCAACACCGCCGCCAGCAAATATTGTGTCTCCGCTAATTAAGTTTTTACCATCCCAAAGACATATTCCCCCACTAGTATGTCCCGGAGTATGGATTACTTCAAAATCGGCAATTTTGTCCCCTTCTTCTAATTCAATATCTACTCTTGAGTTATCAGCATTTTCAAATGCTGAAATAGAAGTGCCTAAAGAATCTTCATTTTTAATTGAAATTGCATCTAATTTATGAACTGCAATTTTAGCATCCGGGAAGAAATGATTCCCTCCAATATGGTCAAAATGACAATGAGTATTAACAACAAATTCAATATCTTCCGGTTCAACTCCATTTTCACGAAGTTTTGAGAATAAATAATCTTTATTATGGCCCGCACCAGTATCAACTAAAATATTATCATTGATTAAATAACAATTTGAATCATAATTAAAACCTATTATAAAAACAATTGAGCTCATGAAAGATAATATAATCTAGAAAGTAATTAAAAGTTTTGAAAAGAAGTTTGTATAAAAATGGGGTCATAGGGATTTGAACCCCAATCCGGGGATGTCTCTTGCCTCAGTACTCCAATTGTTCATCACAACAAGTACTGTTCAGTTACGCGTATAATTTCTTCAAAGACAACTGGAGTCCCCGATGCTGCCAGGTTACACCATAACCCCACATAACATACATAATTAGTTACATTTTAATGATATATAAATATTTGCAATTATTCAAATTTCATTTGTTTATCAATGCCCGCTATTTCATCAATTTCAAAGCCTTTTTCTAATGCATAATCCTTTTCGACCTTATAATTTCCGTTTTTAGTTCTAGGAGTAGCATTAGGTTCTAAAAATAGCCATTTTGTGTATTTAAATCTAACACCAATATATGGTTTAGCTCCAAAAATTTTTGAAAATTCGCAAAGGGAAGTGATTTGTTCTTCTTCTATGTAAATCTTATCTTTGGTAGTTGTCTTAACTTCAATAGCCAAATATATCTTACCATTTCCAGCTATAACATCAGGTAAAGGTCTTTTAGTAGCCCCTCCAGAAGCCGGAGCGCGCATAGCAGCAAAATTCCTTTCCCATAATTTATGTACCAAATCCCTTTCTTCAGCAGATCCTTTTTTAGCCATATTAACACTCAATTAAAATATCTGAATTTGACCATATATAAATAAAATGAGAGAGCATTTGAAAAGTAATATGAAAAAAATAGTTTTATAAATGGGGCCGGAGCCGAGATTCGAACCCGAGTCCCGGGATCCACAGTCCCGGAGGATGACCACCTACCCTACCCCGGCATTTATAATAAACAAATGAAAAAAAATTGTTAAAGTGCGGGAGCAGGGATTTGAACCCTGGTAGACCTGCGTCAACAGGTCCTAAGCCTGTCCCCTTTGGCCTCTCGGGCACCCCCGCTTAATAAAAACAAAGGATACATAGAAACCATTAAAAATCTTAACAAATTTTTTTAGAATGCTCCGGCCGGGATTCGAACCCGAGTCTTCGGCTCGAAAGGCCGAAATGATTGGCCGGACTACACCACCGGAGCAGATATACAAATAACGTTTTTATTACCATGGGCCCAATGGGGTTCGAACCCATGACCTTCCGGTTATGAGCCGGACGCTCTACCTGGCTAAGCTATGGGCCCAAAAGCGCCATCGACAGGGCTCGAACCTGTGACCAATCGGTTAACAGCCGAACGCTCTACCTACTGAGCTACGATGGCATGAGACACCCATCTAACTTAACCAAATAAAACCCATGATTAAAAATCAAAAGACTTTAAACAGTAATAATAGTTATTATTGGTATAGTATATAAAGGTTTTGATTATTTTAAATTTTTCATGAAAAAACAATGAATGCAATAATTTTTAATTACTATTATTATATAAACTTTAAAGAGCAAATATACAAGTATGGATTCCAACATATTTGACCAAATTAAAAAAGCTAATGATGTCACTTTAAAAAATCATGGCAATTTAATTACTCTTGAAAGAGCAGTATTTTTATCATGGTGGTGTGATAAAGGAGATTGCGCCTTCTGTTACATGTCTACACAAAAAGAAAAAATAAAAGATCCAACAAAAGCAAGACGAAACATTTCAAATATTTATGCAGAAGCTGAAATGTGCAAACGTCTTGACTGGAATATAGAATTTTTATCAGGAGGATACAAATCATTTACAACACAAGAAATTAAAAATATTGCCTCAACTATAAAAGATATTACCGGAGAGGGAGTTTGGTTAAATACAGGAATCACAGATGATTTAGACCAATACGATGATGAAATCACAGGAATTACTGGTGCGGTTGAAGTTGCTAATCCTGAAATCCATAATAGAGTTTGTCCTTCTAAAAAATTAGAAGACATCAGTAATATGCTAGATGTTGCTGGAGATTTAGGATTTAAAAAAGCAATCACAATAATTTTAGGGCTAGGAGAAACACTAGATGACGTTCAGTATATAATAGATTACATTAAAGAGCATCAAATTGATAGAGTTATTTTTTATTCTCTTAATCCCCACAAGGAAACAATCTATGCTAACTCTTCACAGCCGGCCTCACTTTATTATGCCCAAGTTGTATCCCAAGTAAGACTAGCTTTCCCCGATATTGAAATAATATGCGGAACTTGGATTGATAATCTTGCAAACATTGGCATATTAATTTTAAGTGGAGCTAATGGAATTACAAAATTCCCATTATTTAAAATGTTTGGAACTAAATACGGGAAAAGAGTTGAAGAGGAAGTTAAATGGGCTGGAAGAGAATTAAAAGGAACATTTACTGATAAAACCAAGTTAGGTCCTGAACAAAGTGAAATTTCACCAGACTTAGACAAATTTATCAAACGATATGTTAAAGAATCTTTAAAAAATAAATATTAAATTATAACTAATATATTAATAATAAAAACAATTATTGAAAAAAGGTGTAATAATGACATCGAAAGTAGGAGTTATTGGTGCTGGTTCTTTAGGTACAGCAATTTCACAAACAATCAGTGAAAATGTAAATCAATTATTATTACATGTGAGAAAACAGGATTTATGTGATGATATTAACAATACAGGATATAATACACATTACTATCCTAATCAGAAATTAAACGAAAACATTAAAGCGACCACAAATTTAAATGATTTAAGCGATTGTGAAATTATATTTTTAGCAATTCCGTCATCTGCATTTAGAGATACTTTAAAAAATTTAAAAGATGTGATTGATGAGGATACCATTCTTGTTACAACTGCAAAAGGGATTGAATATCCTTCTTTAAAAACTATGGGGGATTTAATATCTGAATACTTTAATGAGAATTATGTAGTATTATCCGGACCTAATTTTGCGTCTGAAATAATGTTAAATCAGCCTACTGTGACAAATATCGCATCAAGAAAGGCTGAAAATTCACAAAAAGTTAAAGAAGTGCTAACCACTAAATATTTCAAAGTTAAAATTATCAATGATATCAGAGGAATTGAACTTTGTGGTGTTTTAAAAAATATTAATGCAATAGCTAACGGAATATGTGAAGGAATGAATATTAACGAAAATGCAAGATACGGTATCTTAACAAAAAGTTTTAAAGATACAATTAAAATTATTGAAGCATTCGGAGGAGTTTCAGATACCGCACATGAATACTGTGGATTTGGAGATTTAATTTTAACATCAACCTCCTCTGAAAGTAGAAATCATACACTTGGAATCTTATATGGTCAACGATTAATTATCGATGAAGCAGCAAGTGGAATTGTATTTGAAGGTAAAAATTCTATTAGAGCAGTTAAAGATATCTGTTCCAATAACCACATTGACAGCGATATTGTAAATTTTGTTTATGATGTAATTATTGAAAGAATGACTCCTATTAAAGCATTTAATACTTTATGGGAGAACATAAAATGGTGATAATATGATTGGAGTAATTTTATCAGCGGGAATGGGTACAAGATTAATGCCCCTCACAAAAGACATTCCAAAACCATTACTTGAAGTAAATGGAATGACTTTACTTGAAAGAATGATGAAAAACTTAATGAACGAAGACATTAAGGATTTTGTAGTGATTGTTGGATACAATAAGGAAAAAGTAATTGAATTAGCTCCTAAATTAGAGGAAAAATATTCAATTAACATCAAAATCTTGGAAAATGAAAAATACGATGTTACAAACACCTCTGTCTCCACATACATTGCGAGTAAATATATTGAAGAGAACCAAGCAGATGATTTTATATTAATCAATGGAGACAATGTAGTTGATCCAGAAATTATCACAAGGATAGCTGAAAGAGAAAATACTAGTTTAATTGTAGATAATTATAAAGACCTTAATGAAGAATCCTTTAAACTGATTATTGAAAATGAAACATTTAATGAAGATAAAACAATAGCTAATGGAACCATTAAAGAAATTGGAAAAGGAATTGACATTCCAAGTTCTACTGGTGAATTTATTGGTGTTTCAAAAGTCGCTGAAAAAGACATTTCAAAATTCAATGAAATTCTTGAAGGTTTAATGGACGAAGATAAACAAAATTATTACGATTTTGCATACAAGACATTAAGTAATATTAGTCCAATAGACTACGTTTTAACAAATGGTCTCAAATGGACTGAAATTGATGACCATAACGATTGGAATCAAGCCCAAAAGTTAATTGATGAATTTGAAAATTAATTCATTAATTTTATTTCTTTTTTTATTCTTTAAAATCTTTGCAAAAACACCTATTTTTAACAAATATTTATAAATTGAAATAAACAGATATAATGATAATATAAAAATTATCCTAAAAGGGAGGAATTATTATTAGTGACGATGTCGATATGATGTGTGGACTTGAAATCCACGTTCAATTAGAAACTCAATCAAAATTATTCTGTGATTGCCCTACAAATTATCAAGATGCACCAATTAACACAAACATCTGTCCAGTTTGTCTTAATCAACCGGGTGCAAAACCACATCCTACAAATGAAAAAGCATTAGAAAATGCATTAATGATTGCTTTAATGCTCAACTGTGAAATAGACCAAGATGTTACATATTTTATGAGAAAACACTACGATTATCCTGATTTACCATCCGGTTATCAAAGAACTTCTGTTCCAATTGGATTCAATGGCGAATTAAATGGAATCAGAATAAGAGAAATTCACGTTGAAGAAGATCCTGGTCAATTCAAACCTGACAGGGGTACAGTGAACTTCAACCGTTCAGGAATTCCATTAGTGGAAATTGTAACCGAACCTGATATAAAATCTCCTGAAGAAGCAAGAAACTTCTTAAAAGAATTGATTCGTGTTTTACAATATAGTGGTGCTGCTCGTGGTGAAGGTACAATGAGAGCAGACGTAAACATTTCCATCAATGGAGGAAACAGGGTTGAAATGAAAAACATCAACTCCATTAAAGGAGCTTACAAATCATTGAATTTCGAACTAATCAGACAAAAGAATCTTGTGAAAAGAGGAGTTGAAGTTAAACAGGAAACTCGTGCATACCTTGAATCTCAAATGATTACTGTTGGAATGAGAATGAAAGAGGATGCTGATGATTATAGATTCATTACCGATCCTGACCTGCCACCGATGCAGATTTCTGATGAAACTATACAAAAAGTTTTAGACATAATGCCTGAAGCTCCTCACAACAAAGTGAAAAGATTTGTGAAAGAATACGGTATTGATGAAGAGTCCGCTAAGGTATTAACTTCCGAACTTGATTTGGCAATTGCATATGAAGAAGTTGCAAAAGAAGTTGACCCAATATTTGCTGCTAAATGGATGAGAGACGAACTCAAAAGAGTATTATCTTATAACAAATTAGACTTCGCAGATAGTGGAATTACTGTCAGTGATTTGGTAGAATACTTGAAAATGATTGAATCAAAAGAAATCACCGCCAAAGCAGCTCATAAAATTATTGAACAAATGCCAAATAATGATAAATCACCTAAAG
Organism: Methanobrevibacter sp.; assembly: GCF_017539065.1. Lineage (GTDB taxonomy): Archaea > Methanobacteriota > Methanobacteria > Methanobacteriales > Methanobacteriaceae > Methanocatella. The sequence continues at coordinate 135,172 of NZ_JAFYHP010000012.1, read as the reverse complement.
AAATTGCTGAAGAGTTAGGTTTATTAGGTGTTGTCAACGAAGACGAAGTATTGGCTGCAGTAAAACAGGCAATTGAAGAAAATCCAAAAGCAGTTGATGATTACTTATCCGGTCAAAAAGCTTCCCTTAACTTCTTAGTTGGACAAGTAATGAGAATAACTCGTGGAAAAGCCGACCCTGGTGAGACTGTAAAGCTTTTAAGAGAAAACATCGAATAGGAGGGATAACATGGGGAAAAAATCTTTTGTAAAAGATTATATGACAAAAAATGTCATCTATGTTTCTCCGGATACTGAAACTGAAAGAGTTATAGAAATTATGAAAGAAAGCCGCCACAACAGTTATCCTGTAGTTGAAAATGACAAACTTGTTGGAATGGTAACTGCATTCGATGTCGTCTCAAAAGAATGGGCGGATAAGGTTTCAGGAATAATGAGTACAAACCTAGTTGTCGCTAATCAGAATTTATCAATTAATGATGCATCTAGAGTAATGTTTAGAAAAGGGATTTCCAGAATGCCTGTCGTCGATTCGAATGGATCTTTAGTTGGTTTAATTACAAATACAGATATGGTCAGGTCCCATATTGAAAGGTCCACTCCAAATAAAGTAGAGTACTTTAAAAAGACTATGGAGCAATTATATGGTATTAAAACAACTTTGAAACATATGCCCGTGGATACTGATAAATTAAGACCTACTCAGGATAAGGTTTATGCCGATGAACTTGAAGGCAGAGCATATGAATTAGAAAAAGGGTTAGCTGAGCCAGCAATTGTTGTAAAAACTGGCGATAGATGGATTTTAGTTGACGGCCATCACAGAGCCGTAGCTTCAGTACAAAAAGGATATAAAACCATTGATTCATATGTTGTTGATTTAGGTCAAGACATCAGATTAGGTATGGAAAAAACCGCAGATAAAGCGGGAATCAAGACTTTCGACGATATTGAAATCATTGATTATGATAAACACCCCTTGATTGCACTTACAGAAAGCATGCAAGACCAAGAAGCTAAAGGTGACAATAAATGAGTGATGACAAAATCATTAGAGAGGTTTATGAAGTATTGGAGTCAAGAAGGGATAATCCAATAGATTCATACACTTCCAACATTATGAAAGACAGCGATAAAAAAGCAGAGGACAAAATACTTGAAAAAATAGCTGAAGAAGCTGGAGAAGTATTAATTGCATCTAAAAACGATGAAAATTTAGTTTATGAATCTGTTGATTTAATCTTTCATACATTATTGCTTCTAGTTTACAAAGGTGTAGAACTCGATGAAATTTATAAAGAGTTTGCTAGGAGACGAAAATAAGTAAAAATATATTAATAGATTTAAACATAATTTAGTTAATTCAAAAAAATTGGTTATTAAAATGTTCGATACATTTTCTGAAAAAAAGTTTTTACTAACTGAGTTAGTCAAAAAGAATCTGACTGCAAAGTACAAGGATTCCGTCTTAGGAATCCTTTGGAGTTTTTTCAACCCATTATTAACAATGCTGGTTTTTACAGCAGTATTTTCCATGTTATTCGGTAAAAATGTTGTAAACTATCCGGTTTATTATTTAGCAGGAAGAGTCATATTTGATTTTTATAATCATGGTACTAAAGGTGCAATGAATTCTATCAGGAAAAACGCACGTTTGCTTAAAAAGATATATGTGCCTCGTTCCATGTTCCCAGTCAGTTCAATATGTTATGAATTTGTAAACTTTTTAATTTCCTTTGTAATATTATTTGGTGTTATGCTACTTACTGGTGCACCATTCCACTTTACACTAGTATATGCGATTATACCAATTTTTTTAGTAATTATATTAATATTTGGTGTTGGATTGATCCTTGCAGTCTGTAACACTTATTTCACAGATATCGGATACCTATACAATGTATTCACATTAGTATTATTATATGCATCCGCATTGTTCTATCCAATCGAAATCGTTCCAACCAAGTTCCAGATAATATTTTCACTGAATCCTGTTTATTGTGCAATGACCTGTGTCAGACAGTGTGTTTATGGAGTTGCGCCAAGTTTCTCTACAATGCTATACATTGGAGTATTTGCATTGACAACACTTGGAATCGGACTTTTGATGTTTAATATTTATGGTAAGAAATTAACTTTAGAATTATAGATAAGGAGGAATATAATGGGCATAAGAAATATAATCGATAAAATATTCAACAATACCTCAATTAACTATAATTCCGCCTTAGAATCTGGCGTTGCGATTAAGGTAGAACATTTAACAATGGAATTTAAAGTTTCCAATGATAAAATCGATACCATAAAAGAGTACGTAATCAGAACCATAAAACGTAATAAAGGAGAGACAAAAACAGTCAAAGTCCTTGATGACATTTCCTTTACAGTCAATAGAGGAGAAAAATTAGGAATTCTAGGTTTTAATGGAGCAGGAAAGAGTACTTTGCTCAGAATCATTGCCGGAATTTATGAACCTACAGAAGGAGACATTACCATTAATGGTAAAATTGCTCCATTGCTCGAATTAAGTGCTGGTTTTGATAAAAACTACTCTGGAAAAGATAATATTTATTTAAATGGTGCCTTACTCAGTATGGATAAGGAATACCTTGATTCAAAATACGATGAAATCGTTGAATACTCCGAACTCGGAGATTACATTAATTTCCCGGTTAAAAACTATTCTAAAGGTATGAAAGCGAAATTAGGATTTTCAATAGCTACCCTTATTGATCCGGATATCTTGATTATCGATGAGATTTTATCAGTTGGAGATATCAAATTCAGGAAAAAGAGTGGTGAAAAGATTAATGAGATGATGGCTGAAGGAGTAACTGTTCTTTTAGTGTCCCACTCCATCAACCAAGTCAGAAGAATATGCGACAGATGCATTTGGATTGACAACGGTAAACTAATCATGGAAGGTCCAGCTGATGAAGTCTGCGATGCCTATGTTGAAGATGCTAATTATGCAAGAATCAAAAAAGAAAAGAAAATGAAACGTAAATTGAGGAAGAAATATGGATAAAAGATGGTTTGGAATACTAGTCATTTTAATAGCTGGAATAGCATGTATGTATCTAATTGTCGATTCATCAACCACTGTTGGAAAAGCTGTTACAGTCGCTGATGAGATGACAATAACATTGCCTAGTGGATTTAATTTACTGAAAAACAAGGATAATTTTGTAAGTTTATTAGACCATCAAAATCATACCGCCAACATTACAATTATGGGTGTTGGAGATAAAGCTTTGAAAGAATTCAATTCAACACTGAAATCGTTTGAAGAAGATAGTGATATTGAAATCAAAGACACAAAACAAAACAGCACTGCAAATATTATCTACTATAAAAACTTAACAACAGATAAAAAGTACACAATGACTTATTTTGTAAAGGATAACCGTACTATTGAATTGAAAATGGATAAGTATAAAAATTGGGAAGATGATTGGAATTTTATAGTTGATACAATACAGCACAACTTTAAACAAAACAAATAGGGAATTAATCTAATTTTAATTCCATATTAAACATTCCTCTTTCAAATTTTCCTATTTTTACTCTTTTTTTATTAAATTCTTTAAAGCCTATTTTTTCATATAATCGTTTAGCACCATGATTCCTAAAATCAGCATCAATTGTGACTCGTTTATAATTTTTAGACCTAGCATAATTAATTACATCACATACTACTTTTCTACCAATGCCCTGTCCTCTTAATTTGGAGTCGATGGCGATTTCCGCCAGATATAAATCCTCTTCTTCAATATCCGCCAAAACAAAATGGTCTAATATATCAACGATCATCAATCTTATTGGCTTTAAATAAAATTTATGGGAGACCTTGGAGGTATAAATCATCAACATTCCGATAATTTCATCATTATCATCTAAAATAACTTTAAAATAATCACCAAGGTCGCGTTTCGGCAAATCCTTAGCGATTTGTTTAACGGCACTTTCTTTTGAGTTATAGAGCATGTCAAATGTCCTAAAGTCAACATCATAAGTCAGCTCGGCAACTTTAGATACCTCGTGTTTGTTAAAATCAAAAGTCTCATATCTCATTTAATCACTATTTACAATTGTTAAAGCAAAAACAGCTGCTCCAAATCCATTATCGATATTAACAACCGCTATTCCTGGCGCACATGATTGAAGCATTGAATCCAACGCCACTCTTCCGCCTTCACCAACACCATAACCCACAGATGTTGGAACGGCAATAACCGGCACATCTACAAGGCCTGCTACAACTGACGGCAGAGCCCCTTCCATTCCTGCACAAACAATGAATGCCCTTACTCCTTCACTGACCATGTGGGCAATTTGTGGAAACAGCCTATGGATTCCTGCAACTCCAATATCATAAGAGGTAATTACTTCACAACCGCCTTCTTCGAGAATGACTTTTGCCTCTTCTGCTATATTTATATCTGATGTTCCGGCAGTCATAATTCCGATTTTTGCAATTGGATCTTTTTCAACAATCTCTTTTCTTATAATTAAAATTTGAGCCCTTTTGTTATAATCAAAAATATATGAGCTTTCACCCAAATCATCAATGATTTTTTCATAACGTTCAGGGGATAATTTTGTAACGATTAAATCTTCATCACTTCTTTTAAGATAATTCCTTATTATTGTGAGTAAATCCTCATAATCTTTACCTAGCGAGAATACGGCTTCTGGAAAACCTGTCCTATCACATCTTTTAGCATCAAACTTAGCAATATCATCAAACTCCAAAATATTATTGGCTTTTAGAAGTTGCTCAGCTTCTGCAATATCAAGTTCCCCACTTACCAATCTTTCAAGAATATCTTTCATAATATAATATTTAAGATAAAATTATATAAAATTTAACTTATAATATTATAATTTAATGAATGCTTTAATGATTTTAACTCAAGGAATTGTCCAAGGCGTAGGATTTAGACCATATGTATATAGGTTAGCCGTGGATTTAAATCTCAAAGGCCATGTCAGAAATCTTGGAAATGTGGTTGAAATCATTATCGAAGGCGAAAATACTTCCGAGTTTGTTAAAAGACTTCCTGAAGAATTACCTCCAATTGCCAAGATAGATTCAATGGAAGTTAGCGAAATTGAAGTTGAAAATTATTCTGATTTTGAAATAATCGAAAGTGGAGATAGCTATTCTGGTGTTAGTGTAATACCTCCAGATATTGCAATCTGTGATAAATGCCTAGCTGAAATTAGAAATCCGAAAGACAGGCGTTATAAATACCCGTTTAATGCTTGTACTGACTGCGGACCGAGATTTACTGTTATTGAAAGTGTACCATATGACCGTGAGCGAACTTCAATGGAAGATTTCCCTTTATGTGATGACTGTCTTGTAGAGTACAAACAACCGCTTGACAGACGTTATCATGGTGAGGCAATATGCTGCAATGATTGCGGACCTCAAATGGCAATTTACAAAGGCGATGATAAATTAGATGTGGAAAATCCTATTAAAAAGGGTGCAGAAATCCTTAAAGATGGAGAAATCCTTGCAATCAAAGGAATTGGTGGAACACATCTTGTTGTTGATGCATATAATGATGATGCAGTTAAAGAGTTAAGAAAACGTTTGAACCGTCCGAACCAGGCATTTGCAGTAATGTGCAAAGACCTGGAAAGCCTTAAAAAATATGCTCAATTGACAGAAAAAGAAATCGACACCATCACATCAAATAAAAGACCTATTGTGATTTTAAAGAAAAATGACGGTTACAGATTCCCTGAATCATTATCCCCTGGCCTTCACAATATTGGAGTAATGCTTCCCTATTCCCCAATGCATTATTTACTCTTTGATGAAGGGGATATTGACACTTATGTAATGACTTCTGCTAATATCCCTGGCGAACCGATGATGATTGAAAACGAAGAAATCATCAATGGAGTTAATGATTACTCACTTGTTCACAATCGCAGAATCTTAAATAGATGCGATGATTCAGTTATTAGATTTAGAAATAATGAATTATCATTTATTAGGCGTTCACGGGGATATACTCCGGAACCATATACAATCAATTATGACGTTAACGATTTGGATGTGCTTGCATTAGGCCCTGAACTTGATGTGACATTCTCAATAGCCAGAGGAGATAAAGTATACCCTTCACAGCATATTGGAAATACAAATAAACCAAAAACATTAATGTTTTTAAGAAAGGCCATTGAAAATATGGAGCGCATTACCAAAATCAATGAATTTGATGTTATTGCTTGTGATATGCATCCGCACTTTTTTACTACACGTTTAGCACATGAATTGGCTGAAAAATATGATGCGGAAGTTTTGCCTGTGCAGCACCATCATGCACATACCGTAGCACTTGCAAATGACCATGGAATAGATGAACTTATTAGCATTTCCGCTGATGGAGTGGGTTACGGCAGTGACGGAACAAGTTGGGGTGGAGAAATCCTATATACCGATATCAGCTCATTCGAAAGAATGGGCCATCTAGAACCTCAATTGATGCCTGGAGGGGATGTCGCAACCAAATATCCTGCAAGAATGCTTGCAAGTATCTTAAAAGATGATGATTTAATCAAACATTATTACGATTACTTCAAATATGGTGAAATCGAAATCAGAAACATCAAAAAGCAAATCGATGCCGGAATCAATGTGGGAATCACTACAAGTACCGGCAGAGTCCTTGATTCAATGGCAGTGGCATTGGAAATCTGTCATGAACGTACTTATGAAGGGGAATGTTCAATGAAACTTGAATCCGCCGCATATTATACCACCAAGAAATTGGAGATTCCTGTGATTATTGAAGACAACCAATTGAACACCACCGAGATTTTACGTGAAGTCGTTAGATTATATCAAAATGGGGAGAAAAAGGCAGATGTTGCAGCTGCAGGCCAAATTGCAGTTGCAAGCGGTTTGAGCGAGCTTGCAATTCAAGCAGCGAACAAGAAAGGCATTCAAGATATTGGAGCAACTGGTGGAGTATTCTACAACGAAGCCATAACCGATTGCGTCAAAAACATTGTTGAAAATGAAGGCTTTAATTTCATACAGCATCTGAATACATGCGCTGGAGACGGATCCGTATCTTTAGGCCAAAGCATTGTTGCTAAAAAAAGTAAAAAAAGTGTTTGAAAAGTAATTTCAAACAAATTATCTATTTTTAATGGTTCTCTCAAGTATATATTCAGCTCTTTCTAAGAGATTGCCATATAATCTGATTTGATTTTTCAACTCGTCAATCGCTTCGAGTTGTCCATCATCGATTCTTTTCTCGATATCTAGTAATTTTGACCATTCATCTCCGGATGGCAGCTGCAAGGTATTGAGCATGTCGTCTGTGAATCTTACATCAAAGTTGTTCCTGTTAATGGTAATGTGGATGTTGACTTCGTTTTGCAAATCGTAGTATTTACGTGGACGACCTCTTAAAATCTTTTTGTAAGAAGAATTTAGTATACCTATATCTTCCATAGCACGCAAGTGCGCAATAATAGCTTTTTGACCAATGTCAAGTTCATTGGAGATTTCACTAACAAACATAGGTTCTTCCCTTAAAAGATTTATAATATCTCTTCTAGTCTTACAACCCATTACATCAAGGATATCTTCCACATCAATGTCATCGACCGGGTCATTGTAAGGTCCTCTGATTTCTATATGACCGTGAGCCGCATTGGCATTTCTGCGGGGTTTTTCATTTTTCTCAATGTCGTTTGTATTAGTCATGTTTATACATTATGTATCGAAACCTTTATATAACTTTTTGTTACTATAATAATGTAAGAGAAAGATAACTTTTGGTTACTTTAATATTTGGTCGCGAAAAACTTAAAGTAATAGCTCTTAAATGATGAACCATTTTCCTATATGTCCATAAATTCCCAAACACCAATATTAAAAAACTAAAAGTCCATATTCTCGGTTAAGAGTTATTACATAGGTTTTTCCAATAACCTCGAAAAGGTGTAACTATGACTGATGAAAATAAAGGCGAAACTGAAGTTGAAACCACTGATATTCAAGAAAAATATGATGAACTTCTTGAAGAGTTAGCTTCAAAAGATGAAGAGATTGAAAAACTCAAAAAGGATCTCGAAAAATCTGAAGAAGAGACTCAAGAATACATCGCACTATCACAAAGACTTCAAGCAGATTTCGAAAATTTCAAAAAAATTACCGATAAAAGAAATAAAGACCTGATTAAATTCGCAAATGAAAATGTTTTAAAATCATTTCTAGATTGCTACGAAGACTTCGGTAGAGCTTTAGAAACTGAAAAAGATGAAGATTTGAGAAAAGGTGTGGAACTTATATATAATAAATTTAGTGACATTCTTGCAAAAGAAGGAGTAAAAGAAATACCTGCAAAAGGTGAAAAATTCGACTTAAACAAACATGAAGCGTTAATGGTTCAGGAATCCGACGAAGTTGAAAACGGATACATCATCGAAGAATTGATGAAAGGCTACATGTACAAGGATAAAGTTCTAAAATATTCAAAAGTTATAGTTTGTAAAAAATAATGTTTATTAATTAATCTATTAAAAAAAAATAAAGGTGATAATTTATGTCTGACGCTAAAAAAGAAAAAATTATTGGAATTGACTTAGGTACAAGTAACTCTGCAGCATCCGTGCTTGTAGGAGGAAAACCAACTACAATCCCATCTGCAGAAGGTGCAAGTCAATATGGTAAATCATTCCCAAGTTATGTTGCATTTACCGAAGACGGTCAAATGTTAGTTGGTGAACCAGCAAGAAGACAAGCAGTAACCAACCCAGAAAACACTATCAGTGCAATCAAAAGAAGTATGGGTACTGACCACAAAGTTACTGTAAACGGAAAACAATACTCCCCACAAGAGATTTCCGCATTCATCCTACAAAAAATCAAAAAAGATGCAGAAACCTTCCTTGGAGAACCTATTGAAAAAGCTGTAATTACCGTACCTGCATACTTTGACGACAACCAAAGGACTGCAACAAAAGACGCAGGAACAATTGCAGGATTAGATGTTGTAAGACTTGTAAACGAACCAACCGCAGCAAGCCTCGCATATGGTCTTGACAAAGCTGATGAAGAAGACATGAATATTATGGTATATGACTTAGGTGGAGGTACCTTAGACGTAACTATCATGGAATTCGGTGGAGGAGTATTTGAAGTAAGATCTACCAGTGGGGACACCCAACTCGGTGGTACCGATATGGACAACGTTTTAATCAAATACTTAGCTGATGAGTTCAAAGCACAAGAAGGTATTGACTTAATGGACAATGACCAAGCAGTACAAAGATTAAGAGAAGCTGCTGAAAAAGCAAAAATCGAATTGTCCACTACTACAACCACTGAAGTAAACCTACCATTCATCGCAATGGGAACTGATGGAACTCCTAAAAACTTAATTATCTCACTTACTAGAGCTAAATTAGAAGAGCTCGTTGATTCAATTGTCGAAAAATCAGGTAAACCAATGCAACAAGCTTTAGATGATGCAAAAATGAGCAAATCTGAAATTGATAAAATCATCTTAGTTGGTGGACCTACCAGAATGCCAATCGTGCAAAAATTCGTTGAAAAATTCATAGGCAAACCAGTTGAACGTGGTATTGACCCAATGGAATGTGTATCTATGGGTGCGGCTATTCAAGGAGGAGTATTAGCTGGTGAAATTAAAGACATCGTATTGTTAGACGTAACTCCATTATCCTTAGGTATCGAAACCTTAGGTGGAGTATCAACCACTTTAATTGACAGAAACACTACAATCCCTACCAAGAAAAGCCAAATTTTCTCCACAGCTGCTGATAATCAACCTTCAGTAGACATTAATGTTTTACAAGGGGAAAGAAAAATGGCAGCAGACAACACTTCACTTGGACGTTTCCAACTTGTAGGTATTCCACCTGCACCAAGAGGCGTTCCACAAATTGAAGTAACCTTTGATATTGATGCAAACGGTATTATTAATGTAACTGCTAAAGATAAAGGAACTGGTAAAGAACAAGCAATTACCATTACCTCATCTACTAAATTATCCGATGAGGAAATCGAACAAAAAATCAAAGAAGCAGAAATGAATGCTGAAGCAGATGCAAAAAGACAAGAAGAAATTGAAATCAGAAATACTGCAGACTCATTAATTTACACTTCAGAAAAAACCTTAGATGAACTCAAAGATCAAGTATCTGAAGATGAAAAAACTAAAGTCGAAGGACTTGTAGCTGAATTAAGAGAACTCATAGCTGGCGATGACGTTGATGCCATTAAAGCAAAGTCTGATGAACTTTCAAATGCAGTTCAAGAAATTAGTGTAAGAATTTACCAACAAGCACAAGCAGAAGCACAAGCTCAACAACAAGCTGGAGCTGACCCTAATGCTGGTGCTAATGACGGCGATGATGACACAATCGATGCAGACTATGAAGTAAAAGACGATTAGATTAAATAATAAAGTTTTATTTATTGTTGGGTTAAAACAAAATCAGAATCAGAATCAAAAAAGTTAAACTAACAATTAAAATAAAACTATTATTTATTCTATTATTATTTTTTTAAGGTGAAGAAATGGCAGACAAGCGAGATTATTATGAAGTTCTAGGTGTAGATAAAAACGCCGATGAGAAAACAATTAAAAAAGCTTATCGTAAATTAGCCAGACAATACCATCCGGACGTTTGTGATGAACCCGATGCAGAAGATAAGTTTAAAGAAGTAAGTGAAGCTTACGCTGTCTTGTCTGATGATGAAAAACGTCAAAGATATGATCAATTCGGTCATGCTGGAATGGATGGATTTACAGCAGAAGACTTCTATCAAAATGTAAACTTCGAAGACATATTCCAAGGATTCGATATTGGAAACATATTTGATATGTTTGGATTTGGAGGGGGAACACGTTCAAGAGCTAGAACCGGTCCTCAAAGAGGTTCTGACATTTACACTGAGGTTCCAATTACACTTGAAGAAGCATTTAACGGTTGTGAAAAAGAAATCAAAATCACACGAAGTGAATTATGCCCAACATGCCACGGCTCAAAATCAAAACCTGGAAGTGAACCGGAAACATGCAGCGCATGTGGCGGAACCGGACAGATTAAAGAAGTCAGCAACACTTTCCTAGGTCAAATGGTGAATGTGCGTGCATGCAGGCAATGTAGCGGAACAGGTAAAATCATTACCGACCCATGTGATGACTGCCATGGAAAAGGAAGCAAAAGAAAAACAAAAACAATTAAAATCGAAATTCCTGAAGGAGTCAATGAAGGCAACCATTTAAGAGTTTCCGGTGAAGGAAACTGTGGTGAAAGAGCTGGTCTTGAAGGAGATTTGATTGTAACCGTACATATAAAAAGACATAAACAATTCACCCGTGAAGGGGATCACCTATACATGGAACAGCAAATCAGCTTCCCGCAAGCGGCATTGGGTGATGTTGTAAGCATCCCGACCATTGAGGGGAAAGAGGTTGAATTCAAGATTGCACCTGGAACACAAAGCGGAACAGTTTTCAAATTAAGAGGCCAAGGAATGAACTCCGTAAGGCACAACGGTAGAGGAAACTTGTATGTGACTGTTAATGTTGTTGTTCCGAAAAAATTAAATCAAAAACAAAAAGACTTACTTAATCAATTCGCTGAAATAAGCGGAGATGAAATTCAACACGTTGAAAGAGGCATCTTCGACAGGGTCAAAGATGCAATGAAGTAGATTAGTTTTTACTAATTTACTTTCCACCCATTTTCTTATTTTTAGAGTCAATTAAATTAATAGTTAAAACTTTTTTTAATGAAATAATTAATTGATAATTTGATAATTCTTAATCCTCTTTGTTAAAAAATATATTCCATTTATTGTGAGGTATATGGATTGGATAAAATTTATTCAAGATTAAAATTTTAGTAAGAATTACTGATTTTTGTGATTAATCTAATATGCAAATAACGAAAGGAATGTGATTAATTGAGTAATTTGCATTAAAAAATAAAAAAAAGTAATAGAGATTGAAAATCCCTATTTTTTGATTTTAATTGTGTTTTTAATAGTGCATCCACCATAACTAGATGAAACAGTATACTTGCCTACTTTTAAATTCTTAAGAGTGAGAGTGGCTACACCTTTTTTATTGGTTTTAGCGGTGTACTTTTTATTTTTGATTTTAAAAGTGATTTTTTTCTTATTCAAGGCTTTTCCGTTTTTATTCACCAACTTAACTGAGAATTTAATCTTTTTAGCTTTTTTCTTGGAAATATTTTTAGCAGTTAAAGTAGGTTTAATAACAATTTTATTAGATACCTTTTGACCATTATACTCTGCAGTTATAGTATAGGTGCCTACGTTTTTAACAGAATAAGAAACATAACCATTAGCATTAGTTTTAAGATTGACCACTTTATTGTTTACCTTAATAGCAATAGGTTTATTTGCTCCAAGATAATTTCCGTTTTTATCTGCAATCCTAATTTTATATGTAACAGTATTTCCAAAGTAGACCTCAGCATTTTTATTTTCACTAATAGGTGCAACAACAGTTACTTTACCACTGACTGATCCTGCAGCATAATTAGTATCCTTTGCGGATGAAATTGAAACGCTTTGTGCACCTACACTAGCTGACGGCAATATGATTTGCCCATTAGCATTAGTTTTGAGATTCTGAGTTTTGCCGCCAATTTTTACAACAACATCCTTATTTGCAACAGCAAGACCGTTGTTATCAACAATTGTTGCCAATATTCCTCCATATCCAACTTTAGAACTTAAAGTTATAGTGATTGGAGCAATATCTATAATTGTTAAAATACCAGTATTATTAGTTAATGCATAATATTCTGATTCCTGAACAATTGCAGTAACAGTAGTTATTTTGCCGAAGTAACCTTCAAATCCTTTATCTATAAAGTAAGTTATAGTAGCTACACCATTTGAATCAGTGGTGGCAGTACCCCATGCTTGTCTATTTCCAGTATCATAATTATAAAATTTAACAGTCAACCCGCTTACAGGCTTTCCTAAACCATTTGTAATTTTTGCTGTAAATTTACCTCTGATACCGTCTTTCACTGAAACATCACTAACTAAAACATTTAGATTTCCTTTAATAACAGTTAACCCATAACTATCAAAAGTTGTGGTTTTGAAATCAGGCTTATATAGAATGGCTTTAATAATATATTGCGCATCTACACTTGGGTAAGATTCATCAATTTGATAATTCAAAATTGCTTTTCCGTCTGAAACTGTAACATTTCCGATGTTATTGTCATCTCCATCATAGAAACAGACAATTGCTCCATCTAGTGAGATTCCATCTGGATTTTGAACCCTTAGAACAATATCTCCAGAACATAAGTATGGGATTTGAACATCATCAATTGCTCCAGTAACCATATATGCATAATTATCTTTCACATTATTTCCAGAAGTTCCGTTAATTGCTGCTGTTGAGTTTCCTTTTTCAGACTTTAAGTAATTATCTTCAATTGTGTTTCCAACACCATCAATATTAATTGCAAATCCTTTTTGAGAGGTAATATTATTTGATTTGATAATATTGTTAGTTGCATTTCCAGACAAGTAAATTCCAGCATTTCCACTGCCTAAAGAGTCATGATCAGTGAATGAAACTTCTTCACCATTACCATTGGCTAAAATATCATTATTTGCGATATTATTGTTACTGCCTGAGAAAACCATTCCATAAACTTGTTTTCCATTAGCTTGAATATTATTGTTTTCTATGATATTGTTATCAGAATTAAAACCTTCAATTCCATAAGCCACTTCAGAATTTAATGTGAAATGATTGTTTTCAATTATTGAAACATCTGATCCTTCTAAATTAATACCATATGTGACACCGGAAGTAATATTTACGATATTGCCTATGATAATTGTCTCTTCAGATTCATCGCCTACAATTATTCCAGTTGTAGCATATGGCCCAGTTAACTTTATATTATTTCCAACGAATTGATTATTAGATGCACCTTGGCCTGCTGGAGCAGTGTGTCCAGTTTTATATCCTAAAACGCCTACACCATAAATATAGTTATCATTACCAGTTACAAGCACATTATTATTTGAAACTGTGTTATTGTGACTGTTATAATATATATCAATACCGACAATTGAATTTTCAGAACCATTAATTCCAATTGTTGGATAAACTTTATCTAATTTGGATGTAACTGACACATTATTGCCTGAAACTTCATTGAATGAAGAATATAATAATAAAATTCCATAAGTCCTGTAAATTTCAGGAACCATATGGTTTGTTTTACCATACGAAGTTCCGCCGACAACAAGTTCATTACCGTCAAGACAGTATACTTTTCCATCGATGCAGATTACATCGCCATCTAAACAGTAGGTTACGCCATCGATGCAGATAGTGCTTCCATCAATGCAATAAGTCTCATTTCCAATAGTTACATTATTATTCACGATAGGATACCTTTCACCATTATAAACAAGCTCATTACCATCAATACAAACAACACTGCCATCCAAACAATAAGTTACACCATCAATACAAACAGTATTGCCGTCAATACAATAAACATTTCCATCAATGCAAACAGTATTGTTTGCTGAAATGTTATATCTCACACCATCTACAATGAGTGCGCCACTACCGTCGAGACAATAAACCTTACCATCAATGCAAACCTCATTGCCGTCAATACAATAAGTTACGCCATCGATGCAGATAGTGCTTCCATCAATGCAATAAGTCTCATTTCCAATAGTTACATTATTATTCACGATAGGATACCTTTCACCATTATAAACAAGCTCATTACCATCAATACATACAACACTGCCATCCAAACAATAAGTTACACCATCAATACAAACAGTATTGCCGTCAATACAATAAACATTTCCATCAATGCAAACAGTATTGTTTGATGAGACAGTATAGTTGACTCCATTAACAATTAACACATCGCCATCTAAACAATAAACCTTACCGTCGATACAAACCTCGTTCCCATCAATGCAGTAAGTTACGCCGTCAATACAAACAGTATTGCCGTCTACACATACTTCAGTACCATTAACGTTATATACAGTGCCCTCAATAGAACTTTCAGGGGAATATCTGTATCGTTCACCAGTTCCAAGAGTATTAATTGTATTATTTGCGAAAATACAATCTTCAGAGGAATAAGCTAATAAAGTATATGTCAAGAAATTACCTTCAGAGATAAGAGTATTATTAATGACTTCCACATAACTAGATTCCAAAACATAAATAGCATATGCTGCATTTGGATCTGTAACATTAATTTTATTGCCGATTATTTTAACACCCTGAGCTTGATTTACATAAATTCCCCATGCATTTAATCTTTCAGTGTTTTTATTTATGATAGTTATATTCTCTATCCAAACTCCACCAGAAGTTACTTTTAATGTTGAATTTAAGAATTTTGCATTATTTCCTATTATCTTAATAGCCTTGTTGACATAAATTACTTCATTAGAGAATGTTCCTTGGAATTTCAATATAACTCCATCTTGTACTTCGCCTATTAAATTACCATTCGGATTAATATAATTTCTAATATTATCTGGAGTTATTGTATAAGTTTTACTTTCATTATAACTATAAGAAGGTTTGCTGTCATCATATATTCCAGATGGCCCCTTTATTTTTTTACCATGAACAACATTACTTTCAATTATTCCAGTACCCTCTTCAACATCACTTGCATCAATAGCATATTCATTAGAAGTTATTATATCATTAAAGGTAATGGTTACATTTGAAGGCATTCTTTTTGAGCTTATCTTTTCAATTAATATGCCGATACCGGAACCACTATTAATATTATTTTTGGTAACTAACAAGCCAGAGCCGTCATCTTTTTCGTGAATGCCAACACCACTTTCAGTAGAGATATTGTTATTCCTAACAATTACATTATACCCCGCAGCAGAAATACCCATTCCTAAATATTTAACATCTATATCATTATTTTCAACAACGGAATTATCAATAACAGCGATTGCAGAACCTGTAGATACAATTTTTGCATTAACAATATGATTGTTGGTTATAATTGAATATGCGGAACCTACAATTGCATTTTCACCACCAATTTCAACATTATTGTTATTATAATCCGCACCAGTTAAATTAACAATCCAATTCTCTGTGATAGTATTATGGACGCCTGCTGTAGAAATCCCTCTATAAGCTCCAATAATCTTATTAGATTTGATATTGTTATATCCTCCCATTACTTGAATAGCATAACTCCAAGATGTTGGAAGAACATTGTATTTTATAGTGTTATTGTAAATGATATTGAAATTGGAATCTCCTCCAGTTATAGGTCCCCCACTGTAACTAGACAAATAAATTGCATTTGCATCATCTACTTGCAAATCATTGCTAGCAATATAATTATTATGAGAACCTGAAACTAGCAATGTTGGAGTGGAACGAGTACCATGACCATAATCTGCACCAGATGTTTTTAAATTATTGCCGGTGACATTATTATAATTAGCACCATTCGCTAAACAAATCGGATAAGATGATTTACCTTTATTGACAATAGTACAATCTTTAATTACACAATTGCTTGCACTATTTAGAAAAATACCATAACTCATATCCACATTATTTGTAATCTTCAAATTAGAAATAGAACTTCCAGAAGCCCCATTTAAAAAAGTAAATACTGAATTAGACATTGAATTGGAAGATTCACCAATGACTGTCACTGTTTTATTAAAAATGAAATTCTTATTTGAAAAAGACCCTGAAAATTTAATTGTGTCGCCTGATTTAACATTATCCTTTAAATTTCCATTAGCATCAAAATAATTTCCATAATTACTTTCAGATACAGAATATTCACTAGCTGATATTTCATCTGAAATATCGCATACTTCAATTGTATCTAAATTATTTTCGCTAGTCAAATTCATATCTGCATCCTCTGTTGCGCCAATGGCCGTTATAGATATGAAAAGTAGCAATAAAATTAATAAAATATTTAATTTCTTTAACATAATTTACCTCTCAAATTAAATTAAAAAGTAATTTTAAAATATTTATTAAAAAATACCTTAATAATTATCTAATATATTAATACTTATGAAAATAAAGTATATTTAAAAATTACTAAAAAAAGAAAAAACAATGATGATTAAGTTAATAATCATCAAAATCGTCATCATTATCTCTAACATAACCAACTAAAAATATTGCAATTAAAGCAATTACTGCTATAATAACAAAGATTGGCATGCTGGATTCGGTTGAACTAACAGCTTTAGATGCTGATTTATCAGAAAGTTCATATGCTTTAGCACCGGAATCACTTCCTCCACTAGATGACGGTGCTTGAGAACTTGACGCATCTGAAACAGATTTTGCATTTCCAGCTTGAGAAGCATCCTCTCCTGCAGAAGTGTGTCCTCCATCATTTGAACTATCGGACTCTTGTTTTTTGGAGGTTCCATTAGCCAAAGTGTTTGCATTTTGGTTACCGTCCCCATCTCCAGAGGATTTGCCATCTGAATCACCTTGGTTCACATTATTATTCGCATCTTGTTCCATTTGATATAACGGATCTGTGTTAGTTGCTTGAGCTAAGATTTCTGCAAATTTTTGTTTTTGAGCTGGAGTCAAAGAGCTCATTTGGATAAGTTCCATGTTAAATGCCAGATTCTTACATGTGTGGTGACAACATGCAACACCATAATCGATGACACTTTGCATGTAATTATCAACAAGTTGCTGAACTTTACTTGCATCTCCTTTCCAAAGTCCCTGATTATTCATATAGATTAACCATGCCATTGAAGATTGAATACCCGGAGCCAAAGTAGATTTATCAACACCTTGATTTATATATAATGCAGTATCCGCCATTTGATTACCCAAAGCTGTACTTAAGCCTTCGCCACCTAATACTGTAGACGCATACATATTTTGCATTCTTGCAGCCCATGCATTCATTCCAGCAGGAGTGCTGATTAAAGATTGGAAATATTGAGGATTTACAATCATACTCCTAATTTCAAATTCTAATTCTTCTTGATATGTCCTTGAAATATAATTATTTTTATTCCTAATATCTACAAATGCAGTATCTGGGTCTGCTTTTCCTGATTGATTCTTTAAAACTTTAGCAGAATTTAATAAACCGCCAAACCAATCATAATAATCATCAGAATCAAACAACCTCCATGTACTATCGAAGTTTTGAGTAATTAAGTCAACATTATCCAAAAGATATTCATAATTTTTTCTTTCTTTATTGATGACAATATTACCGTTTTCGTCAATAGTCCAGGAATAAGATACTTTATTTAAATAAACATCAGCAGCATATTCGTTAACAGTTGATATATTCCAATCGGAAGTACTTGGAATAAGATTGCTCATACCAGTTCCCTCCAATATATTTCCAGGCAATCCGAATAGCCTATCCAAAGATGGATTTTCAGCATAATGTTTTATTACATAATTATTAGTTGAATCTTCACCTTCAGCAGAAGCAGCCATATTAACTGCTGTTAGCATCCAGTTAATCCAATCTTTATTACTTGTAACAATACTTGCGAATACATCAATTCTAGGCCTATTTACGATAGTGCCATTACTTAACTTAACAGTTAAATTTTCTAATGGCATCATTTCAACGCCTTTCACTTTATCATTGGAATCTGATACCCAAACTGGTTTGCAACCTAAGAAGTATAAAAATTCAGCAACACCAATTCCTTCAGTTCTTGATATTTCAGTACCCCATAAAATCAATGAAGTTAATTCAGGCCATTTTCCATGTTGTTCATAGTAATTAGCCAATAATAAATCTACAATATTAACTGCAGAATCATAAGCTGCATGTGAAGGCATTCTTGTCGGATCGGATGAATATCCATCATATCCGGTTGGAATGGAATCACTATATGCCGGATCAGCAAATAAGCCCGGTGCAACATATCTTCCGTCTAAGGCTGAAAATATTGCATTCCATTCATTGTTATTTTGGATATTGACAATTACTTTTGCACAAAACTCGGTTGATGCATATAAACTACTATTTGGAGAAATGCCAAATTGTGAATTTAACTCTTCAACTGAACTGCCATTAACGAGATGTTCTACATATAAGAGCAAAAATTCTTTAACGGCATGTGCTTCATTTAGATAATTCACATTTCCACTAATATCATTGAAATAGTCTTTATTAGATAAATTTGGATACAAATGATGCAATATTTGATTATAAACTTTAGTTTGTGAAGCAACAATTGTTGCAACTTCCTGTATAAGTTCATAACCTGTTAATATTTTACCAATATTATGCAATCCATAAGTGTTGAAATCATCGCTGATTTCTTCCAAATAAACGTGCAACTCATTAACCCAAGTAGTGAAATTTTCACCCTCAGTCAGATTTCTAAAACCTAAACTCGGAGCCAATTTCAATATTTCACCAGCATAATATTCTGCATTAGATGTGACATTAAGAGAAATTTGTTCTTTATAACGATTAATATACTCATTTAAAACTGAATAATTACCATATAAGTCAGTTGAAACCATGGCAGGAGTCATATGAGTAATCATTAATGAGGAAATCCTATCACGAGCAACCATTGCTTCACCAGGGTTAGAAACGATATATGGATATATTGTTGGAGTTAATGTTAACTCAAAAGTCCAATCCCCATCTAAAGAACCAAGGTTTGTGCCAGGCAACCATTCGAGAGTTCCGTGAGTCCCCATGTTAATAATAGCATTTGCTTCAAATGTCTTATCTAACCATTCATAAAATGTCACATACTGTTGATGAGGAGGCAATTTTAAATCGTGGTAATTTTCCACTTCCTCCCATCCCCTACTTGGTTGGAAAGTAACTAAAATATTGCCGAACCATAATCCTGGAATAACAATATATTGGTTTTTATAAACCATTATTTCTCCAAGAGTTCCGCTTTGTCCCCAGCGGGCCATCATTTCATCATACAATTCCGGTTTTATATCAGAAGTTAGTTTAAAGAAATCTTTAATTGAAATTAACTGATTATGGGTCACTAAACTATCCCAATTTGTTTCAACATACTGTTCAAGTAATCCTGAAGCCCAAGATCCCTTATTACCCATCTTAAATACAAAATCTGTGAAATTATCTAAACTCATTATATCATTCACGTCACACCCGATATCATAACCTTGTTGGCCTAATTGGATAATTAATTCATAAGTACTTAAAAATACATCTAAATAAGATGCACCAATTTCGGCTTTACCAGGCGGATAATTGTAAAGTACGATAGCTATCTTTTTATCAGAATTATTCATATCTCTTAAATCGGCCCAACCACAGCTTAATTTTACCATTTTTTCAATACCTGATGGAATTACATGGACTGCTCCAGCACCATCTATATAAGATAAAATCACAGGACCGTATACTCCTTCAAAACTAGGATAAGTAACAGCGTAAGTCCATTCGACTTGAGGGCCCAATTCACTATTGAAACTGTATTCAGAAATTTCGTTAACACCTTTTAGGACTTCTAAATCTATTTCAGATAAGTCAGATTCTGCAGAACCATTAGCATAACTTAAAGACCAACTATATAATGAGATAATTGCTGAAATTCCAACATTTGAAATTTGATTAACTTTATTTAATAGAGAAGACATTGAAGGTTGTGTGGAAAACTTAAATATATTAAATGCAGGCCTTCCATTGGCCTCATATTCTCTAATTAAAGAATCTACAACATTTCCACCATAATAATAGGTAGCAATAGCCATGAATTTAGTATCTGGATTAAACTTAGAAATATAACTACTTTCAAATTGTTTGAATAATTCTGATGGATCTAAAACTTCTTCAACCCATTGATTATAATTATCAGTCATCCAGTTCAAACTTCCTTCGCCATCATGATTATAACCGGGATTAGAAGCAATCCAGCTATTTATTAAAGCACCATCTGGAGTTACAGAATAAATACCTAAATCAGGATGATAGAAACCACATTCGGGACTCATCAATGGAGCATTAGCTACATCAAGCGTAGGATTCAGATATTCAGTAGGATTAACTAAATAATAAACATATTTCAAGTAATTCTCCATATTGCTTCGCAAAATATCGGATTCATTTATGTCTTTTGCTTGGAAATATGAACCAATATAAGTATTTTCGATTGTATTAAATGTATTATTCTCAGCACTTGCCCCCACAATATGGATATTTGTACCATTTAATATTCTGGGGTCATAAACACCAAACGTATACGCTACATTATAATTAGTGTTAGCAGGAGAGTTGCTCAATATTCTATTTAATACTTCTGCAGTGAATTTATTGCTCCCTTCTGCAAACATGTCGACATGAATGAAGTTTGCATATTTGCATAGCCACTCCCTAGACTTATCATAATCAGTGGTACTGATATATGCAACTCTTCTTGACATGTTCATTAACAGATCCACTTTCTCATTGTGAGAATTATAATCCACTAATAAAAGTATATCTGGTGCAAACATTACATCCTTAATTTCAAAAGTTCCTCCATTTTTATTTGTCAAATCAATATTCAGCTTTATAGGATTATATGTTGAATATGTTAATTCCAAATTATATTTTGAAGAACCAACACCGGTAAATGTTGCAATACCATTCGAGTTAGTAGATTGAATAGCAATTAAACTATTTGAAGAGTTATATAATTTAACTGTCGCTCCGGATAGCTTAATTCCATCTTCGCTCCATGTTTTGCTTGTTTCATTAAACGAATCGTAAACATGAACATTAATTACATTATTGCCTGCTTCAAGCATACCCCCATCTGATTGAGAAGACTGAACATTTGGAACCTCCTGGATTTGTGTTACCTCTTCTAACTCATTTTGAGCACTCACCACATCAGATATTGTTTCATTATCTCCTGCAAAAACACTCGTTACAGAAAATAGAAGCAATATTGAAAGAATTAATGCGAATACTATTTTTCTGTCTAATCTTTTCGTATTTTCACCTCCTTTATGCCCAATTTCGAAACATAGCAAAATCATATTTACTATACGTTTAAATTTGATTTGAAAATATATAAAATTAACTAAACTTCATTAAAATTAGTTATAACTAAACTTTAACCTAAATAAAAGAGATACCTTTAAATACTTAAATGAATAAATAAAGTGTGCTATTATAAAGAGGTGATAATATGCGTAAAACTATAGTTATATTAGCGCTAATCCTCATAGGAATGCTAATTCCAATAGGATTTGCTACAAGTGATACACAAGTTGTTATAACCTACGGTGAGACCACTCACAACAATGCAGATTACAAGAACACTGTAGACAGTTTCTTTGTAAATAATGCTGGCATCGACTTAAAAAATGTTGATTCAAAAATAATCACTGCAAGTGATGTAAATAAGATTTCAAGCTCTATAACCGGTAAAACTTACTCATCAAATCAAATCTTTTCATCAGCACTTGTTGATTTGAATGATAATGACCAACTGGCGGTAAGTGTTGATAAATCCAAAATTACAACAATCACAGGAGACATGTACATGTCCGCTCTAAAATCAGCAGGAATTACATCAGGACACGTTTATGTAACAAGTCCAGTGACTGCTACTGGGGAATCTGCACTTGCAGGCATCATGAATTCATATGAAGTAGTTACTGATGTCGAAATTCCAGAACCTGTAAAAGAAGCGGCAAACAATGAAATTTACACTCAAGCCGAAATTGTTAAAAACTCAGATGTTGATGCTGACGAGCTATCACAATTGGTTGATGATGTAAAAGAAGAAGTGCAAGTAAATAATGTAACCGATCACCAAACCATCGTGAACATTATCAATAACTACACTATCATTAATAACATTAACATTACCGATGTTGATATTGAAAACCTTGCGGACAGTATTGAACAAACACAAAATGTTCAAGCTGAAGTAAACAATTATCAAACTGAAGTGTCAGATGTTTTAAACAGCACTGATGTTGATTCAACCGTAAATGGCGTAGAAGGATTATTAAACGGATTATTTAATTAAATAATCCTACTTTTTCTTTTTTTTAGATTAAATATTTAAAAAGCGAATCAATTGAAATTATTGATTAAAAAAATAAGAATAAGGGAAATTAATCCCTTAATATGTCATCACTAAACTACATGAATGGTATAATACACTGGATCATAAGCATATACATTATAAGCATGTTTGTGAGTATATGTTTTACCACAGTGACATTCGAACTTAGAAGTGACTTTATATTTTGATTTACTAGATATGTATTTATGGGTTCCTGGAACATATTTGACCTTAAGTTTCACTTTGACGGATTTTTTATAGTAGGCGTCGTCTCCTCTACCTCCCATATAGACATCGGATAACTCAGCATGTGCTTTTACTTTTGCTTTTCCATTTTTAACTTTTACCCAATAGTATCCATCTCTTTCTTTAATTCTAAGCTTACCGTTTTTAACTTTTTTGCCGTTTGTAGTTTTTACTTTGAAAGTTAAATATTTGTGTTTACCCACTTTCAATGTAATATCTTTGGTATAAATTTTTGTAGCATACCTCTTTTTCAATGTAGCTTTTGAAGAAACTTTTTTAGTTTTATATAAGTTTGCAGTTCCCAAATATTTAGCAGTGTATTTATATTTTTTAACTTTTTTCAATTTGACCTTTTTAGTGGCAACTCCATTTTTAACATTGACAGTGTATTTTTTACCATTAATTTTAAATTTGACTTTGCCTTCGTTGACGTTTTTGCCATTTGATTTTACAGTAGCTTTAAGTTTAACTTTATATCCTTTATATTCACTTGCTTTTTTAGCTTTGATGGATACACCTACCTTTTTGACAGTAATTGTTTTGACAGCAGATCCGGAAATATAGGATGGACCCGGTGTTATTGTAACTGTCCATGTTCCTGCTCCCAATGGAGGTACAAAAGAAATTTGGCCATTAGAATTAGGTGTGTAATATTTTGTTATACTAGTTTTTCCTTTAGTAAATACAACTTTAACGCTTAATGAGGTCAGTGGTTTTTGAGTTACCATATCAGTTAGGGTAGCAGTCATTTTAGCACCGGACATATACGCTGCATTATAATTGCTGGCAGTTATAACTGCAGCTCCTTTAACAGATAACTTTGCACTATCCATAATAATTCCATCATATGTATTTTCTGCCACCATGACATACTCTCCCGGAGTTAAAGTATTTTTTTCAATAGTTATTGAATATTCTCTTGCCTCTGTAGTTGTTTTTGCATAATGATGCGTATAAACTGCCTTAGCATTTTTATCATAAATAATAAAATTAAAGTCATATCCCGCATAGCTTGATATAGAACAAGGATCAATATAACACATAAATTTTTCTTTTTTATCAGAGCTGATTGTAGTATCATATAGGTCAATATCATACCAACTAGCAAAAATCATTGACAATGCTTCGTCAGATTCATCAACTGTTAATTTGGCATCCTCTTCACTAGCAGATAATTTTTCATCCTCAGCGTCATTTTCATCTACTGCCTTTTCTAAATCCTGTTCAGAATTCGTTGCCACATCATCTGCACTTGCTTCATCAATCATTACAGCATCACTATCTTCAATAGCTTCCACCGCATCTGAAACATCATCTGTTGCACAAACTGCAGACAACGTGCAAACACTTACTATCAATAATAATAGTATAATGATATATTTTTTATTAAACATATTCTCCCCTTAAGTTAATTTGATTATAAGAAATCAATCCTTATATTAAATAATCTTTTTTTAAAAGTATATAAAATTATATATAATTCTAATCATAGACCCGAATTAATTAATGTTTTTAGATTATATTATATATTTTATTAACTTAAAAGAAAAATCTGAATATTTTTCAATACAAAATAAAAATAGAAGTTATTTACGTTTTTTCGCGGCCGGAAGTTCTTCATACATCGCTTCCACCAGTTCTTTAAGAAATGCCCTATTTTCCACATCCTCAACAAGCACCATTTCCTTTGCACCCTCATATGGCCGTTCCATATTTGCATTAGGTATCATTGCTATGGCTGTTTTAACAGGCTTGATGAGAAAACGGTTATCATAAATGCCTCCTATAATTTTGCCGCGATAGTAGATGATATATTCTCCCATCATCGCCCTATGGGTTATATCATCCAAATCTGATAACTGTTCCAAAATATATTCCAAGTAGTCTTTACTTGATGCCATATTAATCACCTGTAAGTTAATTTATAATTTGTAATATTTCACTTTTTAATTAATTAATGAGGAGCTATTAACATGATAATTTAAATTAGCTAACTATTAAACGTTCGGGTTCTGTTTAGCAATGCAATAGTGGCAAGTTGCATTGACATTGTCCATATGCTTTTCTTTAACCGGACAGAAATATTCTCCATTTATTTCCTCAACTTTAAGGTTTCCGGGAAATTCGCTTCCAACATGGTGTATGGGCTCTTCGGTGATATATGTTACATATAATGAAATGAGAGCATAAACTAATGGGAATTTATCTCCTTCAAAACCGGGCACCGCCTCTTTTTCAAACATTCTCTCAAGAATAGGGAATGTTTCATCAAAGGAATCCTTATCGATATCTGAGTCATCATAATCTTTTAAAGCGATGAGTTCAGTTATGCGCAATATGAAATTTTTAATATAAATTTCCAGGAAGTGTTCGCGATACTCTTCATCGAGATATTCGCCTTCTTTTCTCATGCGTTCTGAAAGACTCATTAAGTCATATACACTAATTGTATGTGCGTATTTTTTAAGTATTCTCATCAATTCGCTTTTTTTAATAGAATCCTGTGAGGACAGTTCCTTTAATTCTATCAGAATATCTTCAGATTCCATAGTATAATATATTATTTTTATTAATAAAAAATACTTTTTGTTTGAACATTTTTTCATGGAAAGTAGTCTTAATTAATGTGAAAATTAGCAAAATAAGAAAATAATTAATATTCCTGGCATGTTAAGAGAAGGCCACTTAAAATCGTGTGGGTTACCTATCAAAAATAATCCAAAACTACCAAATTTTCTGACATTTTGTTTTATGGAAAAATAGCAGTTATAGTTAATAAATACCCATTCAAATGATGGTTACCTAATTTTTTTTGATGAATACCCTAAAAAAGAGAATCAATTATATGATTTCATTTATTGGAAATAAAAAGTTTATAAGAATTTTCTATTAGGCTCAACTAAAAAAAGAAAATGAAAGATAATTAATCTGAATAATTATCTATATACTTTAAATATTATACCCACTGACATTATAAAATACCTTATTTAAACTCAAGTGATTGTTTTAGCCCTTTAATCAATTGTACATCATGAGTTAAATTTACATCATCTAAAGAGTCACTGTATGATACATCAATTGTTACATAAAAATGTTTTCCGTCCTTTTCAAATTCTGCATAAGTATAATTAGCTGAAGACCCATAATCATCATCATAAAATAATTCGCCTTTCATAACTTTTAAATCACCTTCAGTATACTCATCAACCACAACCAGTTTATCAGGAAAACCATCATAAGGAACTGTTGAAACATCCATATTCCTATAGAGCTCACCAACCTCAACTAAACCCGTATGTAAACAAACTTCATGTTCGGGGTCTACTGCAGATGCTTCTCCCTTTTCAAATCCTTCTGGAAGAAGAACTGAAAACTCACCACATTCAATTCTATTAAATAATAATCCTCCGCCATGAGAATATTCAACATCATCAGTTTTATTGTTATCAGTTTTATTATTGGTATTTTTATCTGGAGATATTGCTCCACCTATCATACCTATAATAATAATTCCAATACAACAAGCACAAACTACTGATATTGCTTTTTTTGTTGTGCTCCATTCTTTCCAGTCATCTAAAAAACTCATTTAAAAACCACCTAACTGTAAATAAATGAAGTATTTTAAAGCTTTGATAATAATCCCTAAACCTAAACCACCCATTAAACCAGTTATTAACCTTAGAACATTATTGCTTTCACGATTTCCTCTAAATTGAGTTAAACCATCGATTGCAGATGGTATTAACAAAAAAAAAGAAAATAAAAGTAATTCAAAATCATAATCAACAAAAAAGAAGTATACATATATAAAATACAAAAACATACCAATATAGAAACCAGTGCATCTAGCACATACTGGAAATTGATATCCATTAATATGGAAACTCCTTTCAGGTTTTCTGTGGCAAATTAAGTTAGTTATATTCATATTATCTTAAACACGTTTTATTACTTCAATATTAATTATATCAAAATAACATATATATATTATGAAATAATTGTGACTATGAAAATTAATATCTCCTAAATTTCATTTATCATTTCAAAAAAAAGAATAATTAATATTTTGGCATGTTAAGAGTAACCCACATTCTGTTTATACAGCATTCATCTTAGCGAACTACCTTGCCTACAACAAATGATTATCGGCAGCTTTGCTCTTGC
This sequence comes from Methanobrevibacter sp., assembly GCF_017539065.1. Lineage (GTDB taxonomy): Archaea > Methanobacteriota > Methanobacteria > Methanobacteriales > Methanobacteriaceae > Methanocatella. The sequence goes on along the minus strand of NZ_JAFYHP010000012.1, from coordinate 107,635 downwards.
ATCCTATGGAATGGCCGTTTCACCGTTTCTTTTAATGTCCTCAATTAACTGTCATCGTCTACCATTAAAAGTCGTTTCGTTTCTGCTCCAGAGTCATACTTCTCAGTATACGTTTTTCAACGCCATAGTTTTGTTTGATGTGCGGAGTTTCCTTAGTTAAAATAACCAGTAGCTGTCTTTAACTTGCCAAAAAATATTAATTAAAAGTAGCAGGGCCTAGATTTGAACTAGGGATCTCGGGGTTATGAGCCCCGCGGGTTCACCAGACTACCCCACCCTGCTATAACAAAATTAGTAATACTATTATTTATATGCAAGGAATATTATATAAAGTTTTCGTAAAAGTGAAAAAAATCAAAGAAAATAAAATTAATTATTCTCTAATGATTCAATTCTCTTATCCAAATCATCTAATTTTTCCTGAGTAACTTTTTGGAACTCTTCAGAAGATTTTTTGAATTCTTTATAATCTTTTTCTAATTCATCTACATTGTTAGTAGTTTCACTGAATTTAGTTTGAAGATCTTCTAAGTCATCAGTAGTTGCCAAAGACCAGTCTTTGATTAATTCATCACTTTTAGCATCTAAAAATGCATCAATTTTATTAGAAAATGCATCAGTGTTTATTCCAGACATGTCAATATCACTTAATTTGACTTTGATTCTTTTAGTCATTGACCCAGATCCTTCTTCAGCAGCGACTTCATTATTAACTAAATCTGAAGGATTTCCGCCTAAAACCTCATCCATATGTGCGTCAGCACTAGTTGGAACATAATTGCGTATTTTATCCAATGTAGACGGACTATTTAATAAATAATAATAAACTAAAACTACGATTGCAATAATTAAAATAATTACGGCAATTGCTTCTGTAGCATCCATTTTTCCACCTATTTATTCATTTTTTGAAGTTTAGCTTCTTTTTTCTCGATTTCTTTGAGCATTTTTTCTAATTTTCTTTGTTCAGTTTCAGCTTCAAGTCTAGCTAATCTTTCATTGATTTCGGAATGAAGATAACCTACACGGCTTCTAGCTTCAGTAGTGGATTGCCTAATTGCTGAAAGACTATCTTGTTGCTCTTGTGGTAATGGAATTGGATTATCCATTAATCTTTTAGATTCTATGTCTTTTTCTACCATTGACATTTTTTTAAGTTCAATTTCTTTTTCAAGCATTAAAATTGAATTTTTAGAGTTTGCAACACTTTTCCATTGTGCAACAATTATTATTAATACAATAGCAACAATAACTAAAACAATTAATAAAAATATTTGGTCAGGTATTATAGGAACGTCCATTTTTCAACCTCCAATTTATATATAAATTGTAATACAAAATATTATATAAACTTTATCAATTAAATATTTAATTGATTTAAAGGAAGGTAAAAATTTATGATTGAATCTTATATTAAATCTGGAAAACTTACTTCAAAAATTCGTGATGAAGCTTCAAAAATGATTAAAGATGGAACTTTAGTCATTGATTTAGTTGAATATGTGGAAAATGAAATTTTAAAATCCGGAGCGCAGATTGCATTCCCATGCAATGTATCATTAAATGAAGTAGCCGCCCATTATACCTCTCCACTAGGAGATGAAACCGTAATTCATGCTGGAGATATGGTTAAATTGGATTTAGGTGCAATGGTTGATGGATATATCGCAGATACCGCAGTTACAATTATAGCGGCCGGAAATATTGATGAAAATTACACTCAAGATGAAATAAATTTGCATGAAGAAATTGTAGAAGCCTCAGCCGCAGGCCTTGAAGCGGCAATTGCAACTGTTAGAGCAGGAATTGAAGTTTCAAAAATTGGAGCGGCTGTTCACGAAGCAATATCAGAATATAAATTAAATCCGATTTTTAATTTAACAGGACACAGTTTAGAACAAAACAATTTACATGCGGGAATTTCAATACCAAATTATGATAATCATGATAACTATGTTTTAGATGAAGGGCAGGCAATAGCCATTGAACCATTCGCAACAAATGGTGAGGGAATTGTTAACGATTCTCCAGGACATTATATTTTCTCATATTTGGCCAATAAACCATTTAGAATGAAAAATACTCAAAGAGTTTTAAAATACATACAAAATAATCATAGATTCGTCCCGTTTTCAGGCAGATGGATTACAAATGAATTTGGTGAGAGAAAAGGAAATATTGCATTAAAACAATTATCAGATGCGATGGCAATTTATCCATATGCTCCATTACGTGAAAAGCAGGACTGTTTTGTAAGTCAAAAAGAGCATACTGTCATTGTGGAAAAAGAAGGATGTACAGTCACAACTATCTAAAAAAAATTTAAATGAAGAGAGAACTCTCTTCATCATGCATAATATTGGGAATAGACTAATGTTATTTTTGCTTTTTTATAAGAAGAAACAACCTTGTAGGTTCCTAGCTTTTTAGGAGTCTTAAGATTAAATGTTGCTATTCCTTTTTTATTGGTTTTGGATTTATATGATTTTTTGTTAAACTTAACTTTTATCTTCTTGTTCTTCTTATTTTTGCCTAAAAACTTAACTTTAAATTTTATTGTAGATTTGATTTTCTTGTTTTTAAATGAAGTCAATGGTTTTAGAACTTGCTTTACCTGAAGAATGGAAGTAACAAGATAATCCTTATATTTTACACCCATCTCATACGAACCCGGTTTAAAAGTTAATTTCAGTTTTGCATAACCGTTTTTATCGGTTTTCTTAGTGAATGTTTTTTTACCTACTGCAAAAGTGACTTTTTGGCCAGCTTTTACATGTTTGCCATCATCTCCGAAAACACGAACCTTATAGGTGTTTCCGCCATCATAATACATTTTAATGTTTTTTGAACCAGTGATAACATCAAATACTTTGATGATTGCAGAATCAATAGCCATTGTTTCAGGATTTAATGCTGCAATTTTATGATTACCGTTTTTTATAGGAATGGTCAATAATGCAACCCCATTTGAATCAGTAACTGGTGCATAATCATTATAATCATCCACTTCAAACAGTACCTTAGTATTTTTCAATGGAGTGCCGTTTGCATCTAAAAAAGTGGCCTGATACTGGATATATCCATTATAACGTTTGGTAACTTTCCCCATCTTAATAGTTTTAATATCATTTTGAGTATTTGCATTGCCTGTTTCGGCAGCCATTACATCATCGGGAGCGTTATTTAAAGTATCTTGCTGATCATTTTCAAGTTCTATTACATTGTCATCAACGTCGGACAATGATTGGGTTGTATTTTCATCAACTGCAAATGCGAAATTTAATGCCAATAAAAATGCAATTGCAACAACTAAAAGAAATAATCTATTTTGCTTAATATTATCGCCTCCACTAATTTAATATATTGGCTTAAATGATATTTAAGTTTTATAAAAAAAGATTCAGAAGCAGAGGTTTAAAAAAAAGAAAAAAAGAAAGAAGTGGAATTAGTATTCCACAGGAAGTGGTAATCCCATTTTTGCTCTTCTTTCGCGTTCTTTGCCGTTTTTGTCTTTTTTACCTGCAGCTAATTTTTCAAGTAATCCAAGACCTGGTTTTACTTCGTCCATTGGTTTGGTTTCGATTAAACCAGCATCAACAGCAGCTTTAAATACAGTTTCACCAGCATCGGTTCTGGTTAAAACAGTGGACCAACCGTCAGGAGATCCTACAGAACCGGTTGATACGTCAGCCCATTCAGCAACGTAATCCATACAGATGTTACATCCAGCTTGTTCGTATCCGTGAGTTTCTTTGATAGCTAAACCGCTGTCTTCACCATCTTTGGTTAACCAGAATTTACCTTTACCGATGTCCATTTTACTAGCATCTTGTAATGAGTCAAATCCTAATTTTGCGGTTGCAAAGGTATCAAGAGAAGCCATAGGGAAATTTTCCATACAGTAGATACCGATGATTAAACTAATTTTTCCAGTAACAAATCTTGTTAATGGATAAGCGTTTGCTTTTCTTAAACCTTGAATTTGACATGGAGTTGCTACAACACCAACTTTTTCTAATCCGTATTGACGGGTAGCTTCTTTTAAAGCGGATAAAGTTGGGGACATTGAATATTTAGTACCAGCAGCTGCAATAACTTCGTCGGAGGAAGTTACTACAGTAGGAATTGGTCTCCAATCTTCGTCAGGAGTTCCAGCTACAACAGCACCTTCAATGATTCCTTCATCAAGTGCGTAACAGAGTAATGCTGAAACAATACCTCCGTCTTGTGATACGTCAGTAATTTTGCTATCAGTAGCCCTTGCAGATAATGCTTCTTTATAAGTTCCTAATGGCATGTTCATTCCTCCTATAATCCAGTTTCCTCTTTAATTCTTTTTATAGGTAACCATGCTCTTGGACACATTGCATAACAAGATCCACATTTAATACATCTGTCCCTATCACAGCTAGGTCTACCTTCAGTAAAGCCCATAGCTCTTGTTGGACAAGCGAGAGCACAAGTTCCACATCCAGTACATAATCCGTTACGGATAATGTTTGTCATTACATCACAGCCACATCCAGCGTTGCAAGCAGCAATGTCCATTGCAGGTTGTAAGTATTCTAAGTCACCGTTACATAATGCAACTACAGCATTTGCAATCATTTCAGGAGCTACAGGACAACCTGGAAGTGCTAAATCTACTTTTACTAATGAACTAATTGGTGCAAAAGATTCATGTTTAGGTTGTGCTTGTTGGCCTCCACGTGCGAAGGTTGTGAAACAACCAGTCATAGCACAGGAACCGAATGCACAAATTAATCCGGATTTTTCTCTTGCCATTAATAATTCTTGAACACTGTGTTCATCTTGTAAACATACGGATCCTTCAATTAAACATAAGTCCATTTCAGGCATTTCTTCAGCGTAAGTACCGTGAACCCATTTGTCAACTAAAGTTTGTCCGTATACGATGTCAACTAAATCAGTTAATACAGTAGATAAAATGTCATAGTTTTCAGTTAAAGACATTGCATCTCCAGTACAACCACTTAAGTGAATGTAACCAATACGTGGTTTTGCGGATGCTGCAGGAGCTGCTTCTGGTGCAGGTGCAGCTTCAACTTTTTCTTCTACTTTTGGTGCGACTTCTTCTTTAGAACCGCCAAAAGCTTTTTTCAATTTATCAAACATTATTTTACCCCGATTTCTTTTAAAATAATATCTATAGCTTTAGGAACTGCCTTTTCTACGGGTTCTGTTAAACCCATATCAACATCCGGTGTTGGAATTGATGCAGGTTTGCATCCTACAATAACGACTTCACATTTCTGAGCGATTTCACGAAGAGGATCCTCAACTGTCATACCATGAGGATTATCATATTTCCCTTTTTGCATAACTTCTGGGTCAAAAATTTCCACAGTACCCGGTTCAGCATTGAATTCGACAACATCGACTACAATAAGTTTCTTCCAATCATATTCAGTATATAATGGGAAGAAATTAGTTGGTGCTGCTGTTCCACCATCAATGAATTGAACACTATCAGGTAAAGTTATACCTTCAAATTTCTCTTCGATTTCGTTTAAAATTTGTTTATCAAACTCATCATCAACATATGAAGTGACTGCAGGGTCATAATAGTCATTTGTGTCATTAAGATATTTTTGTAAAACATTAATGACTACCGGACCATAACCATCATCTTTAAATAGTATATTTCCGCATCCAACAACAATGATGTCTGAATCGTAAGGCATTAATTAATTCCTCCAAACTTAGATTCTCACCATTTCATTTTTGAGAATGGATTTGTCCTCATCATCAACTACCATTACATGAGTAGCACAGGATAAACATGGATCGTAAGCTCTGATTACATGTGGACCTAACTCATGGTGGAATCCTTCAGTTGCAGGACCCATGGTTGGAATGTTCCAAGTAGTTGGTACAATTGCTGAATAGAATTGGGTTTTGCCTTCTTTGACTTGAGCCATATGTACATCAGTTCCTCTAGGACCTTCTATGACACCAAATCCAAGTTCCCCAGTTCCTCTTTTATCGTAAGATACATTTGCAGGTGCTGCAGTATCAATTGCGTCTAATGCTTCCATACAAGCATCGTAATTTTTCAACATTTCTTGAGCACGAGCGATATGTTGAGCAACTACACCTTTGTCTTTAAATCCAGAGAATTTTTCCATTCTTGCTCTTGGACCAGTTTCAACATTGGAACCTTCCCATAAAGGAATTACTGAACATGCTTTTGTACCTATTTCTGGGTCATCATACCATGCTTCAGGTAATACTTCTGAGAATTTGTCCATATCGAAATCGTTGGTACCGTAAGTTGCATCCATTGCCATTAACGGTTGGTTAACAACACCTAAATCTGCAGGCAAACCAGCTTCGTGAACACAGTTTGCAATAAATTCAACGTGTGCTTCAAGTTTTGGTTTTAAAGCAGTCATTCTTTCGATTAATCTTTCTTTGGTGAATGGGGTAATGTTTCTTGCCATTCCTCCTACTCTAATATCAGATGGGTGGATACCTTCACCAGCAATCATGTCTACAACATATTGAACAGTTTTTCTTACTTCACTTACACTGTTAACTGCATCTACGAATTTGTCTTCAGGGACAACGTCAGGTGCAATTAAGAATTGGTGAATTGCTGCACTGTTAATACCATGTGCTGCTGCGACAGCTTTTCTTAACAATTTAGCTGCTTTAGGGATCTCAATACCTAAAGCCATGTCCATAGCTTCAGCGGATGCTAAAGTATGTGGAATAGGACATACTCCACATATTCTTTGACATAAAACTGGAGCGGTTTCAGGTGCTTTGTTAAGAACCATCTTTTCTAAACCCCTTACAGGAGTTATACTTAAATACATACCTTTTGTAACAATCCCTTCGTCGTCGACTTCCATGACGAGTTCGGCATGGCCCTCTTGACGAGTTGTAGGGGATATAACTACTCTATCTTTCAAATATGTCACCTCAATTATAAATTAGAAACTAACATTTAGTATATATATCCATTATTATTAATAAGTTACTTCAAAAAATCCAAATCGAAATATATATAAATGATAAAAATCTTAACTTATTTTATTATAATTTAATAAGTGATAGGAGGGAAATAAATGGATAAAGCAAATATAATTATTTCAATAATTATTGTATTATGTATCGCAGCAGCTGTTGCCGCTTACGGAATAACCAATAGTGAGAACCCAATATTCTCTGATTTATCTAGTATGGGCGCAAGTGATGATACTGGAAATCAAAACGGAATTGGAAATAATACTGTAACCACTGAACCAAATTCTGTAGCTACTACATCTGGAAGTTCAGGTTCAACTGGATCAGGATCAGGATCAGGCAGTTCATCTGGAAGTTCCTCCTCAAGTAGTTCTTCAAGTGATTCCTCTTCAAATAGCGGAAACTCAAATAGTGGAACTTCAAACAGTCCGCAATTATCATATAATCAAGCACAATCAATTGCATCTAGCGCAATCCTAGAAGAAGGGTGTTATGCTAAAGACGGATATTATTCCAACGGATACTGGATTTTTACAGTTTATGATGCTGATGGAAATGTAGTTGACACCATAGGCGTTAACGATGCAACAGGTATGACTGAAAGAGTTTAAGGATTATTTTTAATCCTTTTTTATTTTTTTCAAAAAATAGATAACTATATATAATAAAATTTACATAATTATTATTGTTACATATGAGGGCCCGTAGCCTAGCTGGATAGGGCGTCGGACTTCTAATCCGAAGACCCCGGGTTCAAATCCCGGCGGGTCCGCTCTTATGAATTCTTTTTTTAAATGAATGATTTTTCACAAATTAATTTATTAATGGGCTTGTAGCCTAGTCTGGAAGGGCGTAAGACTCCTAATCTTAAGATCGAGGGTTCAAATCCCTCCAAGTCCGCTTTTTAAAAATTATCCAAAGTTACCATTTTAGGCTTTTTAACTTCTTTTTTAAAACAGATTTTGCCATACTGTCCGCCACCACCCGGAACAATATCAATAGTATTGTTTCTAAAGGATTCAATAGCTAAGGCAACATCCGAATCTATTTTTTTAATTTCATCCAATTCCGCATTGATTAAAACATCAATTTCCGTTTTAAAATTATCAATTAATTTTTGCCAAATGCCCTGAACGGTTTTAGTTGTAACCCCTTTTTCATAAACTGAGGATATTATTTCAGCCAAGGGCATTAGATGAACATATTTGGGCCTAAAATCAGGATTGAGGGGTTTTTTAAAATCAGATATTTCAGATATTCTAAAATCAACTCCCTTTTTAATTGTGCCTCCACAACTACATTTCATTTTATTTTCTCGAGCGACAATAGGATCAATTAATTTATAGCACTTTGTACATGCAGTCATGTGGTATTTCCCTAAGTTCGGCACAAGACCATAATTTGCCTTAATATCCTTGTGTTTAATGGCTTTCTTAATTGAAGAATAGGAAATATCATCTAGTTCAATTTGATTAAATTCACGGCCTAACCTATGAGGCCATGGAGAGTGTGCATCCGAATTAGTTAAAAAAGGAAAATCTTTAAGCTCTGAAATACAATCTGCCATGTCAGTATCTGCAGATAATCCCAATTCAACAAAATCTGGTTTTTTTCCATAGCAATCATAAATGCTATCATATGACTTATACATTCCAGTCCATGGAGTAAACGCGTGTGCGGGACCAATCAAACAATCATAATCATGAGCCAATTCCAATAGTTCCGCACCCCCTAAGTTTGTTTTAGGTCTTCCATCAATATTCTTATTTTTTGAAGGGAGCTTTTCGGATAGTTCACGGGCAATATCCATATCCGGAATAATAATCACGTGATGAATTCTATGTTTTGCTTCCACTTCTGTTGTTAAAACAAAATCCATTCCATCAGCAGCATATATTCCATCTCCAGAATAAGTAGTGCTTTCGTCAATAATATCTAACCATTTAGGATGGAATGCATCGCCAGTTCCTAATAATTGTAGACCCTTTAATTTTGATTTGGGAGCCATGTTTTTAATTACCATGTCTTTAGATGACGCCATTGAAAAACAACTGTGAATGTGAAAATCAGCATTTACCAACATATATAATTGTTAGAAATTATTATTATTTTAAATTATCTAAAATCCCCTTAACCTCAAAAATAGGATATCTATCATTTTTAGGTTTTAAATCTGTGTTTAATTCAGAATATGAATCTAAATTTCTTAAAAAATAGTTTGTTTTGTCTATTAAATTAATTATTTCCTCTTGAGTTGTTGGAAAAGCAAGTTTTAATGTTGGAATATCCAAATCATTTACAATTTTGACAAATAAACTATGTGCATTGTTACAAGCATTTCCGCCAAATAATATCAAATCATTTAAGGAGCTATAAATCTTTTCATAATTGTCAGGACGTTTTCCTATTATGATAGCCGCATCTGCCCTATCGATTACTTTTGAAAATAAGAATAGTCTTGATTTTACCCCAGATGGAAGTTCGCTTGATGAATATTTTGTAATTAAATTATCAAATTTCAAATTCCCTTCACAAATGTCCATATTGTCATAACGGGAAAAATCACTGGGGGATAAATATGTGTGCCCATTCTTTTCTATTAACGGGATTACTATCATCGATGCATCCGGTATAACTATAACGTTCATAAAAAAAGTAAATAAATATTGGATTGATTATCCAATATATCTTAAATCATCAGCATTTCCGGCATTAGCTTTATTAATTAAATCTTGTTCCATTTGTTGAGCTTTAGCAATCATTTGTCTGGTTTCTTCAGCTCTTTCATCTAATTTATCAACATTAATTTCAAAATTAAGTATATGTGATAATTTTTTTAATAAAGCTTCAGCGGCTTCGGCATCAATGAAATATCCTGGGGTTTCACCCATAAGACACATTCCATGAATCCCTTGGCGAACTCCAAGGCCTAAAAATAGTCCGGAAGCTCCAACAATTCCGCCATCATTGGATCTTATTTCAATTTCCGCTTCTCTTAATAATTCAACATTAGCTTCGTTAGTAGCTGCGCCGAATATTTTAGGATTTTCCACAGGCTGTGGAGTAGTTGCCATGCCTCCTAATGTGAATATTCTATCAATATTATAATTTTTTGAGACAAAGTCCAAAATTTCCTTACACACTAAATATTGTCCTTCTGGAGATAAAGCTTGAGTATTGCCTACAAGAATTATCAAATCCAAATTATCCTCACCAACATCTCTCAGGTAGTATAATTCATTATACATATTTTCAATTATGCCCTCATCTCTTACAAGAACTTGAGGAGGAAATGTTGGAGAATGAATTTCAGCAAATTTTGTAGCTTCCAACTCATCAATCATATGATCTGCAGCCAATTTGCCAACATGGCCAAGACCTGGTAATGCTTCTATGAAAATAGGATTATCCAATTCAATTTCTTCTAAAACATTAATTTCAGCAGTATTCATTGTACTACTCCTTATTCATTGCTTCTTTTTTCAAAATTCTACGATATTTTCCATATTTGTCCTCTATTGAAAACTTAGGAGGATAAATAACTTTAAGTTGCCCGCCACATTTTGGGCAAGCATCCTTTAAAGTATAAATCCCACAATCAGGACATTTATTCATTTTCATATTCATAAGAATCTAGTTATTATCTAACTCTCTTAAAAATGAACCGTTACCACCGGATTCTTCAACTACTGCAATGCATCTTTCAGCTGCAGCTTTGAGAGTTTTTTCTGCTAAGATATAATCTGTAGATTTTACAGTAATCCTATATCTAGGTGCACCGACACATTGGACCTTAATTTCCTCTTCTTCATCCTCATTATCTTCAGCAGCTTTCAATGCGGAAATAATAACATCCACCCCGTCAGGCACGAATGTTTCAATATCTACGTAACCGCTGATGTGAACTTCAGGAGGAGTAATATTCTTTTTAGCTACTTCAGTAATAGCATCCGCCCAATCCTGAGGTATTCCTTCTTCAGTTAATGATTCTGCACCCTCATCAGAAGCAGTTTCAAAAGCACCATAAACATCACCAAAGATGTCCATAAGTTCATAACCTACTTCATCATAAGCTTCATCTAAACTTTTATCTAATGATTTAGCAGATAATTCTAAGAATTTTTCAGCTTTTTGTTCAATTTTCCAATGTTGGATTTTTTTAGTTCTTTGGTCTTCACGGATTCTTTTTAAAGAAGCATCAACATGTCCTTTTTTAGGGTTAACTCTTAAAACACGACAGACGATTTTTTGATTTTCCCTTACGTGATCTCTGATATTTTTAACCCATCCAGAAGATACCTCAGAAATGTGAATGAAAGCTTCTTTGCCCTGATATTCTTCTAATTTAGCAAAAGCCCCATAATTAAGAACTTTATAAACAGTACCTACAATAAGTTCCCCTTCATCAGGCCATTCTTGACTTTTTCTAACCATACTTTCACCAACATTAAATTAAATCTAAAAATAGTAAATAAGTTAAAAACTAGAAATCTAGTTTAAAACTTTTTCAATGTGTGCAGTGATTTTAGCTTTACCACCACGAGATTTGACAAGAGTTTTACCACAAATAATACATTTTACATCAGATGCTGCACGATCGAATATTACTTGTTCATTGTCACAATCTAAACATTTAACTTTTAAAAAGTTTCCTCTTCCTTTACTAACCATGTTAACCACCCTATTTAGCTACGAATTCAGGTTTACCTGTTCTGAAAGATTGTTTAATGTGAGATTTACCACATTCTTTACATTTAAGTCTTAAATCTAATTTTTTAACTGGTTTATTTCCAGCAGGTAAAGGCCTTGGATAACCTCTGTAACCAGCAGTCACACGTCTGAATTGTCTTTGTCCCCAAGTTAATTCACTAGCTTTTCTTCTTTTTGCAGTGTGTACTTCATGTACAGTATGTCTTCTGCAGTGAGGACAGTATGTTCTCTTTTCTTTTGGTATTTTCATTTTTTCACCGTTTAATTAATAAGTTATGATAAATCTATCTGCGAATTTATCTAAATTCAATTTATAACAAAAAACGTTAGGGATAAGAACTGTCTTGTAACGCATCAAGTCTACACACAGCAAAAATCCAAATTATAATAAAATATAATTTTTTATTATCACAAATAGATACGAGTAATATATATATTCATTAAGTTATTTAAAGGTAATGGAAAATTAACTAAATTTTAACTTGACGGCCCTTTCTATTTTTGAAAAATATTTTTGCATTTACAAGCGGCAAGGTCACTATATCCTGTGGTCTGAAAGGTCCATAAACTTTTTCATCAACACCGACAATGGCATCCACATCATCAAAAACAAGCATTGTAACAAGTTCAGTATCTTTTGCTACTTTTTTAGATTCAAAATCAAAAAATTCATCTTGAGAATCAAAAGCATTAGGGTTATCTTCAATATTTTCAGCTTTAGGTTTAGGTTGCAGTTTGACTTCCTTCGGTTTATCCTCAACGACAGGTTTAGATTCTGACTTTTTTTCAACTATGGGTTTAATTTCTTCCTGTTTATCCTCAACAACAGGTTTTGAAGTCAATGTATTAGTTTGAGATTCTTTAGGTTTTATGATTGGTTGGGAAGAACTTTCATCATCATCGGATAACTTTTCAAGTGAAATATTGCCTCTATGATTTTTTAAAGTATCTATTAAAGAATAATAGAACTTTTCCTCCTCCGGAGTTAAATTCAATGGAGTGGTATCGACCAAATCAAACTGAGGCTTGCCTGTAAACAAATGATAAGATCTATGAATATTAACAACCGCTGCATCGGCTATTTTCTTCTCACGCCTTTGGCAAATCTCGGTTGCAATAATCTGAGCCTGTTTAAGTATTCCTGGTGCTTTAGAAAATGGATCACTCATTGCTTCTTTCTTTAGCCCTTCCATATATTCCAGGAGTTTATCATAAAAATCCTCATCTACCCGAGCTAATGCGCCATTGTTACGTTCTTTCTTCTGAACTTTACGTAGTGTTTGATAGAACTGATCCACTGAATACCATCTCTAAAATTAACTTTTAAAAATAAAAAAAGATGAACGGATGAAATTAATCATCTTGTTCTAATCTAGGAGCAAGTAAGAAACTTAATTTACCGTCGCCGGTTACCATATTAAGTGTCAAACTTAATGGCATATCGGTACCTAAACTAATTTCTGCTTCCTCTGAAAATTTATCTGCTTTGAGCATTTCTCTAATCTTATCTAAAGAGAATAGAGATTTAGCATGCTCTTGGATATTTTCTCCGTGAAGATATTTAATACTTGCATCACCGAATTCACCGTCTGCAGATGCAATGAAGTAATCTTCATCAACTTGTAAAGCAATTTTATCGGAAAAGATGTCAATATCGTTAATACAATCTTTCAAGATGGAGAAACGTACTTTGAATGTTGTCGGATGAGATATTTGAGGTGGAGTTGGATTATCATATTCAATATCAATCAATCTGATTTTGAATGTTCTTGTTGCATCACCTTCAAAAGTAATAATGAAATTACCTTCATCAACTGACATTAAAACTCTGTCTTGAGCTTTGGCACGTTTAAGAACTCTCATAAATTCATCAGTATCAATATTAATCTTTTCAGGAACATCACAAATATATTCGTCAAATAAACTTGCTTTAAGTTCTAAATGTACGAAAGTTATGTGACTACGGTCTAAGGCATCCAATCTCATGCCTTCACTGTCAGTTTGAATTTGTACTTCATCCACGATAGATGAAATAGCATCAAAACTGGTTTTTAATATACTAGAATCACTTAATTCTGCTTTAAACATAAATAATCCTCTTGTTAATAATGAAGTTATATTTGTTTTTTCTATTTAATAATGTTTATGTTTTCATAGAAATTATTCGTTTGATGCCTTTTTCATGCTTGAAACATATTCTTTCAAAGGTTCGCTTGCATTTTCACCATGCTCTTCAATAATTTTCACGATTGCACTACCGACAATAACTCCATCTGCAATTTTACCTATGTTTGATGCCTGCTCGGGCGTATTAATACCAAAACCGACAGCCAAAGGCAAGTCTGTCACTTCCCTGATGTCGGATAAAATTGCATTCAAATCAGTCTTAATTTCTGAACGCATTCCAGTAACCCCTAGAGATGAAACAACATAAATAAAACCTGTTGCCTCACTTGCAATCTTTTGTATCCTCTGTTTGGATGTAGGGGCAATCAGTGAAATCACATCAACACCATTTGACAGCGCAATATCTGCAATTTCGCCCTTTTCTTCATATGGCAAATCAGGAGAGATTATTCCGTCAATACCCAATTCGGCACACTTCTTAAAGAATTTCTCATATCCATAAAAGAAGACAGGATTGATGTAGGTTAAAAAGACCAATGGGATATCAGTTTTTTCACGAACCCTTCTGACGATGTCAAAAACATCATCGGTTGTTGTGTTGTGCTTAAGGGCTCTTACGTTCGCATCCTGAATTACAACCCCCTCAGCCATAGGATCTGAGAATGGAATTCCTATTTCCACTAAATCGCATCCAGCCTCCTCCATTGCCAATATGTATTCGACAGTTTTATCAATTGTTGGGTCGCCTGCTGTTAAAAATCCTATGAAAGCAGTTCCATTTTCAAATGCGTTAGGTATTTTACTCATTTAAATCAACTCCTCTGTATTCTGCAATTGATCTAACATCTTTATCTCCCCTTCCTGAAAGACATATCATTATTGTTTCATCCTTATCCATTTCTGGAGCTAATTTCATGGCATATGCAACTGCGTGTGCACTTTCAATAGCTGGAATTATACCTTCCATTTTTGATAAATATTCAAATGCTTCAACTGCTTCCTCATCAGTTATTGGAACATATTCCGCTCTTCCGGTATCTCTTAAATATGCATGTTCCGGCCCTACACCAGGATAATCCAATCCTGCTGATACAGAATATACCGGTGCAATCTGGCCATAATCCCCCTGATTAAATATTGATTTCATTCCATGGAATATTCCGATTTTGCCGTTTGTAAGTGCTGCTGCATTATATGGAGTATCAATTCCTTTTCCACCGGCTTCACAACCAATTAATTTAACTTCTTCGTCTTCAATGAAATTATAAAATGCTCCCATTGCATTACTTCCTCCACCGACACATGCAATTACTGCATTAGGAAGTTTTCCTTCTTTTTCCAGGAATTGCTCTTTTGCTTCAGCACTGATTACTGCCTGAAAATCACGGACAATCATTGGAAATGGATGAGGTCCCATTGTAGAACCGATTACATAATTAGTATCATGAACTCTTGCAATCCAATCACGAAATGCATCATTGACAGCATCCTTTAATGTTTTAGTTCCTGATTTAACAGAATGAACCTTTGCTCCCAATAATTCCATCCTATAAACATTTAAAGCCTGCCTTTTTGTATCAACTTCTCCCATGAATACTTCACATTCCATGTCAAGAAGTGCTGCCGCAGTTGCAGTTGCTACTCCATGCTGACCCGCGCCAGTTTCGGCAATTACTCTTGTTTTTCCCATTTTTTTAGCGAGCAATACCTGGCCTAAAACATTGTTAATCTTGTGGGCTCCAGTATGATTTAAATCTTCACGTTTTAAATAAATTTTAGCTCCACCAAGGTCATCTGTCATTCTTTTAGCATAATATAATAAAGAAGGACGCCCTGCATATTCTTTTAATAATGTATTCAATTCATTTACAAAATCATCATCATTCATGTAATGATAATATTGCTCTTCCAGATAGAGAAGTTCATTCATTAATGTTTCAGATATGTATTGGCCTCCATATTCCCCATATCTTCCGTTATTCAATTTATAGCCTCCATAATTTCTTTAATTTTATTTTCATCTTTAAATCCATCAATTTCCAAACTTGAACTTAAATCAATAGCATAAGGATTAAATTGCCTTATTGCCTCACAAATATTTGAACTATTTAATCCCCCAGCCAAAAAGAATTCTTTTTTTAAATCAGATTTTATCAAACGCCAATCAAATGTCTTTCCACTGCCTTTACCACTGTCCAGTAATAAATAATCCGAGTGAGAATCATTGTACTTTAATAAATCTACATTTTCAGACATTTCGATAGCTTTAATAATCTTTAATTCATTATTAGTTTTTTCTTTTAAATTAATTATATACTCTTCACTTTCCATGCCATGAAGTTGGGCCATTCCTATTACTCCCTCATTGAATAATTTTAAAATTTCCTCTTGAGGAGCATCGACAAAAACACCAACAGAAATAATGTCAGAGTCCAAATTCTGTTTTAATTCGAAAGCCAAATCATGTGAAACTTTCCTTTTGGAATCGGCGAATACAAAACCTATATAATCTGGTTTGTATTTATTTACAATTTCAATATCTTCCAATCTTTTAAGTCCACAGATTTTGATTTTAACCATTCTTCAACTCCGAAATCATAGCTTTTTTATCATCACTTTTCATTAAAGTTTCGCCAATTAAAACTGCATCAACATTATTTTCTTTTAATCTGGCGACATCTTCCTTTGTTTTAATTCCACTTTCAGAAATAAATATGACATCTCCACTAACACATCTACGTAAGCTAATACTGTTTTCAATATCTACAGTGAAATCATTTAAATTTCTATTATTAACGCCAATAATTTCAGCCCCTACTGTTAATGCACGCATGATTTCATCACCATCATGAGTCTCAACAATAGCTGAAAGACCTAAATCATGAGCTAAATCTAAAAATTTCTTTAATTGAACAATATCCAAAATAGAAACTATTAATAAGATAGCTGAAGCACCTAACGCTTTAGCTTCCCAAATCATATATTCATCAATGATAAAGTCTTTTCTTAAAACGGGAATACTTACATTTTCAGCAATTTCCTTTAGATAATCATCAGATCCCATGAAAAAATAAGGTTCTGTTAAAACTGAAATTGCAGAAGCCCCCGCAGATTCATATTCCTTTGCGATAGCCAAATAATCAAAATCCTCAGCAATCACTCCCTTTGAAGGAGAAGCTTTTTTTACTTCAGCAATGATTGCAATATCATCACCGCTTAAAGCTCGCTTAAATGGAAAGTCATCATTAATATCCATTAAAGAAACTTCATTTTTTAAATCATCAATTGAAATAATATTTTTAGCAATTTCCACTCTTTCTTTTGTTTTTTCGACAATTTCATCTAACATAATAATCAGCTATTTGTAAATTCAATAAATTTTTCAAGTTGTTGTAACGCTTTTCCAGAATCAATAATTTCCGCGGCTAAGTCAACACCTTCCCTTAAAGAATCAACTTTGCCTGCAACATATAAACCTGCAGCAGAGTTCAAAAGAACTGCATTTCTTTTTGGTCCTTTTTCACCATTCAGAATTGATAAAGTAATTTGCGCATTCTCTTTTGCATCTCCACCAATCAAATCCTCTTTAGAGCATAATTCCATTCCGAAATATTCCGGTGAAATTTCATAAGACATTGTTTTACCATCTTTAAGTTCGCATACAAATGTTTTATCACTAGCAGAAATTTCATCCATACCGTCCATTCCATAAACAGACAATGCAGAATCAACACCCAAATTCTTCAATACCTCAATTAATGGTTCGACAAGCTCTTTTTCATAAACTCCCAAAACCTGCATTGATGCCCCTGCAGGATTGGTTAGAGGGCCTAAAATATTGAATATTGTTCTAATTGAGAGTTCTTTCCTTACAGGAGCCACATATTTCATTGACAAATGATAATTCTGAGCAAATAAGAAACATATATTATGTTCTTTTAAACATCTTAAGCTTCTGCTAGGGCTAATGTTAATATTTACTCCTAGCTCTTCCAATACATCGGCTGCACCACATTTACTTGATGCAGATCTATTTCCATGTTTTGCAACAGGAACTCCTGCTGCAGAAATCACAATTGATGATGTTGTTGAAATATTAAAGGTATTGGAACCATCTCCCCCAGTTCCAACGATTTCTAAAACTTTTTCATCATTTAAAAGTCTTAAACAATGAGCCCTCATTGCTTCAGCGGAAGCGGTGATTTCCTCAATTGTCTCACCTTTCATTGCCATTGCTGTTAAATAAGCACTCATTTGAACTTCACTAGCTTCACCACTCATAATTTCATCCATTGTTTGGTAAGCCTCTTCATAAGTTAAATTTTGATGTTTATATACTTTTAAAATAGCTTCTTTAATCATAAAATACCTCTTTCGACTTTATCTAAAAAATTTTCAATAATTGTTAATCCATCAGGCGTTAATATTGACTCCGGATGGAACTGAAGACCATAAACATTATATTGTTTATGTTTTACTGCCATAATCTCACCATCATCTTTTGCTCTTGAAATGATTTCTAAAGGTTCTGGAAGGGTTTCTTTAATCAAACTTAAAGAATGATACCTGCCCACACTGATTTGGCTTGGAAGGCCCTTAAATATATAATCATAATCAAGTGATATATCTGATGATTTGCCATGCATTAATCTTTTTGCATGAGATACTGTACCTCCAAATGCAGAACAGATTGCCTGATGGCCTAAGCATACCCCTAAAATTGGAATTTTATCATGAAATTCACGAACAATTTCAATGCAAATTCCAGCATTTTCAGGTTTTCCAGGTCCTGGAGATAAAATAATCGCATCGGGATTTAGTTCTCTTATCTCTTCAATTGTTATTTTGTCATTTCTTGAAACTTTAATGTCTTGTCTTACCTCACCAATTAATTGGTATAAATTATATGAAAAACTATCGTAATTATCAATTAAAAGTATCATTCCAATCCCCCATCAGCAATTTTTAGAGCATCAATTACTGCAGCTGCTTTATTTAAACATTCCTCAAATTCCTTTTCTGGAACACTATCTGCAACAATGCCCGCTCCGGAACGTATGAATACCTTATTATTTCTAGAAAATGCAATCCTGATTGAGATACAGGTATCAATATTTCCACTCAAATCAACATATCCAATAGCTCCACCATAAATTCCGCGTTTGTTATCTTCAAGTTCATTAATTATTTCACAAGCTCTGATTTTTGGAGCTCCGGAAAGCGTGCCCGCAGGTAAAATCGAATCAATAGCGGCAAGTGAATCTAAATCACTTCTTAAAGTACCGGTTACAGTAGACCCTATATGCATTACATGGGAAAATCTCTCAACTGACAAATATTTCTCAACTTTTACAGATCCAATTTCAGCGATTCTTCCAATATCGTTTCTTCCGAGGTCAACTAACATATTATGTTCTGCAAGTTCTTTTTCATCTGAAAGTAAGTCTTTTTCCAGTTTCTCATCTTCTTCATCTGTTTTTCCACGAGGCCTTGTTCCTGCAAGCGGAAATGTGTAAAGTTTATCATTATTTAGCTTAACTAATGTTTCTGGTGAAGCGCCGGCAATTTCAATATCGTCGCTTGAAAAATAAAACATGTAAGGAGAAGGATTTGTAGTTCTTAGGACCCTATATGTGTCAAATAAACTTCCAGATATTTCTGCTTCGATTTTGTTTGAAAGCACGACCTGGAAAATATCTCCTTCAAAAATGTAATTTTTAGCCTTTTCAACCATGTCACAGAACTTTTCACGTGTGAAAACTGGTTTGAAATCGGATTTTAATTCTAATGGCGCAATATCTATTCTTTTACCATTTTTAATCAAATCTGCAATTTCCTTTAAATCGTTGCATGCCTTTTCATAGTTGTTTTCCAAATCGTCAGTTTTCATATTGACAATGATGATTATTTTTTGTTTGAAGTTGTCAAATGCAATTACCTTATCGAACAGCATCAAATCAATGTCCTTGAACTGATCTTGGTTTTCGGCATCTAAATTTAAGCTAGGTTCTTGGTATTTGATGTAATCGTATGCGAAATAGCCGACAAAACCTCCTGTGAATGGAGGCAAGTCTTTGATTTTTGGAGATTTATTCTTCAAAACCAATTCTTTGATAATTTCATGAGGTTTTTGGGTTTTAATGATTTTTTCATCGTCAGTTAATTCATTGAAATCTTCATCGCCCCTGATTTTAACTATTCCGTCTTGACATGTGACTTCCAAAAGCGGATTAAAACCTAAAAATGTGTATCTTCCCCATTTTTTTGAATCTTCTACACTCTCTAACATGTATGTATGTCGGCTGATGCCTTTTAAAATTCTTAAAACTTCTATTGGAGTCGCTATATCTGAATATAATTCATAAGATATAGGAATCCTTTTATATTCTTCATTCTTTGCAATTTCTTTTGTTTCTTCTAAATTTGGGGAAAACATTTTATCACTAATAATAAATTAGTATAATGTACTATTTAAAACCTTGTTGTAACAAAATGTACATTATATGAATATTGAAAAAAAATTTTAAAGTTTATCTTGTTCTCTGCTGAATTCAATGACGATTTTTTTGATTTCCCTGCTTTCCAAATAAGGAAGCTTTTCAGTAATTTCGCGTTCCAAGTCTCTATTTAACTGCAATCTTTTTTGAACGTATTCCTCGCCTTCAAATTCGTTTTTATATTGTTTATTTAAATTAGAATATTTAGTAATCATAGGTTGAAGAATTGTCACAATATCCTTATCCAATTGATCATTGATAATTTTTCTTTTCCTGATTTCACTAACAAAACCTACAACAGTAACAAAAAATCCTAAAACAGTTACAGTTAAGGCCGGAACAAAAATCTGTTGATTATCAATGAAAAGTATAGTAATAACAATACCCGCCAAAATCAGCGCAATTCCAATTTTTCTTAAATCCATATTAAAATTTATTATTTTTTATACTATTTAATTCTTTAAGAATTGAAATAAAAATAACTATTAATGAAAGAATGGCTAGAATTGACATGATTAGAATAACTAAATCATTTGTAAATAAAAGGCCGTTATAATCCATTCTAACAATTATTTCCGCAAATAAGTTATTTAATAAGTGAGCCAATATTGGAACAAAAATGTTTTCTGTTTTCAAATATAAAATTGCAACACAAACTCCAAATATAAATGCTGAAAAAATAGAACCAAAGCTATGAAGCGATGCGAACAAAAGAGAAGATACCAATATTGCAAAAGTTGTTGGGAGAATCAATTTCAATCTATTAAGAAAAACACCCCTGAAAATTAATTCTTCTGAAATTGGCGAAATAATAATGGTGGAAATTAGACTGCCTGTTAAAAATGAATTAAATATATTTCTAGATTGAACAAACCCTAAAATAAAATTTGAGAAATATAACATTCCATATGACAAAAATATGTTTAGAATGACAACTAAAAGAATAGTTCTAATCAAATTCGGGAAAAAAAGTTCTGAAATATCTTCTCCAACATAAGGAATTGCATCTTTGAGTTTAAAAACAAAGTAAAAAATTATGAAGATATAAATCCAAACTGTATCAACTTGAACAATGTTTAAGGAATTTAGCAAATAATGAATAATAAATAAAACAATGAAAAAAGACAACATCTCTTTTAAAGTAATCTTTTTTAGTTTTTCGTTGAATGAAGACATTATATCAAAAATAAAATTTGTTTAAAAAAAAATATATTAAATAATCTACAATGAACTACAAGTGAGATACTAATCCTCAATTAATTTTGAATTCTAAGTTAATCTACATCATCGAGTATAAATACATCTTCTATAGCATCTCTACCCAATACTTTTGTAATTTTATAGGCCAATAATAAGGAAGGATTGTAGCGAGCATTCTCTAAAGCATTAATAGTCTGACGAGTTACACCAACCAAATCAGCCAACTCCTGTTGAGTTATAGCTTTTTTTTGGCGAAACTGTCGTATTTTAGTTTCCATATAATCACCTATTATTAATATTATAATAGTAATTAAATTTTTTAATATAAAACAATATAAATGTTTGCTATAATATATAATACTTTGAACCAACAAAATAGTATTGAATACAATTATTGTGAGATGATAAAAAATGGCTATACACCCTATTGAATTTAGGTATGGTACTCCTGAAATGAAAAATATTTGGGAAGAAGAAAATAAATTACAAAGAATGCTAGATGTAGAAGCAGCTTTAGCTTTAGCGGAAGGAAAACTTGGGATTATCCCACAAGAAGTCGCAGATGAAATTGCGGCTAAAGCTAATACTGATTATGTTAAATTAGAAAGAGTGAAAGAAATTGAAGCTGAAACCAATCATGACATTGCGGCGTTATCAAAATCAATTACCGAAGTATGTGAAAATGGCGCCGGAGAATATGTTCACTTTGGTGCTACATCTAACGATATTGTAGACAGTTCAAATTCATTACTTATTCGTGATTCCATTGATGTGTTGGAAGAAAAATTAGAAAGATTGACAAAAATAATGCTTAAACTTGCAAGCGAAAATAAAATGAAAGTATGTATTGGACGTACACACGGCCAACATGCGCTTCCAACAACTTACGGAATGAAATTTGGTATTTGGGCAGATGAACTTCACAGACAATATGTTAGATTAGAAAATGCAAGACTAAATGTTTGTGTTGGAATGATGGATGGTGCAGTCGGTACAACCGCAGCTTTAGGTGAACAAGGTTGGGAAATCCATAAAACAGTTGCAGAAATCTTAGGATTGCCTGCAGCCACAATAACTAACCAAGTTGTTCAAAGAGACAACCATGTTGAATTCATAAGTGTTTTAGCCAATATTGCCTCTACTTTAGATAAAATCGGACTCGAGATTAGAAGTTTACAAAGAACTGAACTAATGGAAGTTGGAGAATATTTTGACCCTGAAAAACAAGTTGGAAGCAGTACAATGCCTCATAAAATGAATCCGATTACTGCTGAAAGAATCTGTGGTGTTGCAAGAATTGTAAAATCCTATGTAAATGCTGCACTTGACAATAATCCCCTCTGGCATGAAAGAGATTTAACAAATTCCTCTTGTGAAAGAATAATGTTTCCGGAAAGCTGTATCTTAACTGATTACATCTTAAACCTGACCATTAAATTAATGAATAATTTAGTATTCTATGATGAAAACATCGAAAGAAACTTAAATTTAACCAACGGTTTGATTATGGCTGAAAGATTAATGGCTGAGTTAACTCGTGCAGGAATGGGAAAACAAACCGCTTACGGAATTGTTAGAAAAAATGCTATTAAAGCAAATAAAGAAAAATTATTGCTCGGCGAATTAATCTTAGAAGATGAAGAGGTTCAAAAATACCTAACCGAAGAAGATGTCGATAAAATAATGGATCCACATACCTACATTGGTTCCATTCCAATAATCATCGATGAACTCCTTGAAAAGTCTGAAAAGTGGTTTGAATGAGTAATTTTAAAGAATTACGCTCAATAGAACTATCCTCATATACTATAATATCAACTGGAATTGCAGTGTTATTTTCAATAATTTCTGCAATTTTCATTACTATTCTTGTAGGTTTTACAGTTCCAGATGGAGCAAGTGTAATAATATACCTAATTCCGACAATTATTGTAGGCACATTCATGTATACAATTTACAATGCATTTTGTCAAGGTTTATTATATAATTTACTTGCCAAAAAATTGAAAACAATAGCTATAGAACTTAAGGATGGAAAAGAAATTGTTAAGATTTCTACAACTGAAACTGCAATGATGGTTTCAATTATTTTAACAATACAAGCAATATTGCTTTATTTAGTTTCGGTATTTGTTTTGCCTTTGCTTTTAAGCACAATAATGCAGACCTTAATGTATTCCGGTCAGCAGATAATGGCTTTCAATGTTTACCAATTATTGGTCCTTATAAGTCAACCTACAACAATAGCAGTGTTTATTTTTGGAACTCTTATAATATCATTTGTTTTTGTTTTAATTGGGACATACATTTATAATATTTTAGGAAAAAATGATAGAGGAATAGTTTTAAATTTAAGCGAAGAAAAAGGTTTTGCTGCAATTGATTCCATTGATTCATTAAGATTTGCTATTGCATTTGCAATAATTAGTGGTGTCCTAAATTTAGTTTTTGCAATAATTATGATGATAAGCGGCATGACACTAACAAGTGCAATCGCTAATGTATTATATGGTTTTGCAGGCGGATTTATTGAAGCTTACCTTCTAGCAATATTTTACAACTATTTAGCTCCTAAGCTTGGAAAATTAAAAATAGAATTAATTGATTTTATAATCAATTAATTTTAACTTCTTTTTATTTCTGGAACATATCTCTTAAGCATTAATGAAAGGGATATGACTGTTACAGAACTCATCGCCATTGCAAGACCTGCAAGGGCCGGCTCGAATGTTATTCCGAATGTCGGGTATAATACACCCGCTGCAACCGGAATCAAAATTGAGTTATATGCGAAAGCCCAGAAAATGTTTTCCTTGATTCTGCGCATTACCTTTTTAGAAAACTGCACGGCAGCCACTACGTTTTCCAGATCTCCTTCCATTACAACAATATCTCCGCTCTCCATTGCAATGTCGGTACCGTTACCCATGGCAACGCCAATATCGGCCTGTGTAAGTGCAGGTGCATCGTTGATGCCGTCACCAACAAACAAAACCTTCTTGGTGTTATTCGCTTGGGTTTTCTTAACAATGTCCAATTTGTTTTCCGGAAGAATACCCGCTTCTACATTATCTATTCCAACTTCACGGGCAACATTCAAAGCAGTGGATTCATTATCTCCAGTTAACATATAGGTTTCAACACCCATCTTATGTAACTCTTCAATAGCTCTTTTAGAATTAGGTTTAATTTTATCAGATAAGCTCAAAATACCTTTTACAGATTTGTCTTTTGCTAAAAAGATAATTGTTTTGCTTAAACTTTCAAGATTATGATATTTGTCTATAGTTTCCTTGCCAACATCAACATCAAAAGCTTGCATTAAAGCTAGATTGCCTGCAAGAATTTCACTGCCGTTTAACTCGGCTTTAAGCCCTTTGCCAGTAATATTTTCAAATTCGGATGTTTGATCTAAAACCAGATTCAATTCCTTTGATTTGTTCACAATAGCCTTAGCAATAGGGTGAGTTGAATTCTGCTCAATGCTTGCTGCAAGCTTAATCAATTCATCATCTGAACAACCATAACTGATGATATCGTCAACCTCAGGTTTACCTTCAGTTATTGTACCGGTCTTGTCAAATGCCGCAACATCGATTTGACCTGCATTTTCCAAGGTATCTCCGTTTTTAATCAGGATTCCATACTCTGCGGCCCTTCCAACACCTACTGTAACTGCTGTTGGAGTCGCCAAACCCAAAGCGCACGGACATGCAACCACCAATATTGAAATCAGACATGTTAATGAAAATAGTAATGTTCCTCCCAATACAAAATACCATATCAAGAATACTACAATAGCTATTGTTAAAATAACTGGAATGAAATATGACACAATAGTATTTGCGAATTTCTGAACCGGAGGCCTTGAAGACTGTGCCTTTTCAACCAAACGGATAATATTTGACAAGACAGTTTCCTTTCCAATCTTTTTGGCCCTGATTTTCAATACTCCGTCCTGATTGATGGTTCCGGCAAATACCTCTTCTCCATCCTTCTTTACTTTAGGAATCGGTTCACCATTAATCATTGATTCATCAACATAGGATTCTCCACCGACAACATCCCCGTCCACCGGGATTTTTTCACCGGGTTTGACCAAAAGCAAATCGTCTACAACAATGTCTGCGATTGAAACTTCCCTTTGTGAAATTATTTCACCATTTTCATCCACTTCAATTGCGGTTGCAACTGTTGGTTGAAGTCCTATCAGCTCCCTTATTGAATCGGAAGTTCGTTTTTTGGCTCTGGCTTCAAGATATCTTCCAATCATTAAGAATGAAGGAAGCATTACTGCTGAATCATAGAACATGAATGTGTGGTCCAGGACTATGCCGAATGTTCCAAAAATACTTGAGATATATGCAACCAGAATACCCATTGAATACATTACGTCCATATTCAGGTTTTTATGCATCAAACCGTTTATTCCCGCTTTTAAGATTGGTAAAGACACATACAAAAATGGTGCAATACTTACAATTAATGATAATAATCCCATAGAAGAAATATGCAATCCAGTTGCCTGATGCAAGGAATGTGTAAATCCATTTAACGGATCCCATCCGCTAAACATTAAAATCATTAAAATAACTGAGAAAAATAATCCAACAATAATTCTGTTACGTTTGTCCTTTAAATCCTGTTGATATATCGCTTCCTCATCGATTTCAGTCTGGCCTTCAACTCCTAAAAGTTCAAAACCTAAAGAATTAATTACTTTTTCGATTTCATCCAATGTTACTTTTGATGAATCATATCTTACTCTCGCAGATTGAGAAGTTAAATCGGCTTTAACATCAAAAATGCCATCCAATCTTATTAAAAAATTCTCAACATTCATGGTACAGGAAGCACAATGCATCCCTTGAATTCTTAAAGTCATCTCATCAGAGTGAAGTTCAAACCCCAAGTTCTTAACCAATCTCTCCATCTCTTCATAGGAAATCTTTTTAGTGTCGACTGTGATATGCAATTTATTTGCTGCCAGATCGGCGTCGACTTCCTCTACGCCTTCAATCTTACCGAATGTTTTATTCACGCTTAACACACAGGAAGCGCAATGCATTCCTTCGATTGGCAAATCCATATGTTTATGTTTCACCATATACTATCACAACTGTTTAACTTCAATTCCGTCTTGAATAACTCTTAAGATATTATCATTATCGCTTAGAACACTAACATCATCTAAAGGATTTGAATTAACTAAAATCAAATCAGCAACATAGTTCTCTTTAACTAATCCCAAGTCTTTGAATCCTAAAAATTCAGCTGCTTTAACGGTTCCTGCTGCAATTGCTTCATCAGCGGACATTCCAATATCAGTCAAATGAACCAATTCTTCCAGATTATGGCCATGAGGAATTACTCCACTGTCGGTTCCCATTAAGATGTTTACGCCCTGTTCATAAGCGACTGAAATGTTTTCTTTGTGAACTTTAACTATTTCTTTTAATTTAGCGGTTTTTTCTTCTGCAAAATTATCCCATGCCGGAAAACCGGTTTTATATAAAAACTGATGAACCAGAAGTGTTGGAACAAGATTGACGTTCTTTTCAGCCATTTTAGAAGCAGTTTTTTTATCGATGAATGTTCCGTGTTCTATAGAACTGAATCCCGCATCAATACAATTGTTCATTCCCTTTAAACTATGGCAATGAGCTGATACCTTCATGTCATTGGCACTAGCTTCTTTGACAATTGTTTTTAATTCCTTCTTATTGAATTGGGCAAATTCAGGTGAAGTATTTGTAGTCAAAACTCCTCCGCTTGCCATTACCTTTATAAAATCAGCGCCTGCTCTTTTCACTTCACGAGTCTTTTTTAATACCTCTTCAATGCCATCGCATCTTCCCTTTGGAAAACCTGGATAAATTATCTCCATATCCCAACCGGATGGCAAGAACAAGTCAAAATGACCTCCAGTCATGACCAGTGGAGTGATTGATAAATGTGCCTTTGGAGCTGTGAATAATCCTTTTTGTTGAGCCAATTTAAAACTCAAATCAGCTGATCCACAATCCCTAATTGTTGTAACCCCTGCATTAATGGTCTGTAGGCTGTGAGGCACCGCATTGTAAAAATGAAGACCTAAAGGATTTGCCATATTCTCCTCTTTGTGGAAACCTTTTGCAAATATATGGCAGTGACAGTCGATGAACCCCGGGAGCAAATAATTATCTTCACCATCAATAACATTTGCATCGACTTTGATTTTAGATGAAGAAATTTCCTTAATGACATCATCTTCAATTAAAACATTCTGATTAGTTTGAATTTCATCGAATGGATTTATAATATTTACATTTTCAATTAGAGTTTGCATACTATCACTATAATATTTCTATTGTTCCATTATCCCCATCAACTTCGACCAATGTCCCTGTTGTTAAGTCTTTAGTTTCTTCAGGTGAATCCACCATCGGAATATCGGACATTATGGCACCTGTGGCTATAATTGGTTCTGCACTTAAACAGATTATGGCCTTTGGAGCAGTGTTATTCTTCATCATTTGAAAAATAACATAAGAACCGACTGTTGAGCCTTTTCCGCCAGGAATGAATAAGACTTTATCTTTTATGATTTCTCCTTTTAATTCGTGATTTGGGTCAATTATTTCACCGTTATCAGGATTTACTCCTCCTAAAAAACTAATAGGTTCTGATGAAACAATTAATTCCCCTTTTCCTTTTCCTTTTGAAATATTTCTACATTTAATCATGAATATCACTTAAATTAATTTATCTATAACTTCTTCACCCTTATTTATGGAATTAGCTGAAATAATTGTATCAATTAATGCCCAAATCCATATTATAACACATAATAACAATCCAATTAGAATCAAAATTAGAATTGCTGAGATAACATAAGCTATTAAGAATATTGCGCCTTTATTGTCCAGTCCTAAGTAAATCTGACCAAGTCCCGGTAAAATCACACTTAAGATAACCGCTAAAAGGACATTTTTCTCTTCTGAGGAAGTGACTGTTCTGTTTGATTTGGTAACTTTAGCCTTTAAATCCTGACCACATTCCGGACAGAATTTAAAATCTCCAGTAAGTTTTGCGCCGCAATTATAGCAGAAATTGACTTTATCTGATTTGATGGAAACCGGAACTGATGTTTCCTCCTCAATTTCAGGAGTCTCCACCTCTACATCATCTTCAATGACCGGTGCCGCCTCAATTTCAGGGACCTCCAAATTTACATCATCTTCAATGACTGGTGCCTCCTCAATATTTTCAATGTAAGCACCGCAATTTTTACAAAATTTATCTTTTGGAACTTCTTTTCCACAATCCGGACAGATTACCATATTAACACCTAAACTACATCTATTTTCATGATTTCTCTTAAAACTGCAGTAGCGTATGACCCTTTATTTATTGAAAATTCACATAAAACTCCATCGTCTGTTGCTTCTGCATGAGCATCCCAAACTTGGAATCTCATTGAACGTCTTAATCCATGACTTCCTAAACGTGGCATTTTTGGAACTTCAAAGTCTTCTTTTTTAAGATTATAACCATTTAAAACATTTTCTTCCATTTCCCCGACAATTCCACCAGCATATGGAACTTTAGTACCATATAATGGGCAAGTTGGATTAACTTCAAATTTATCCATTAACTCTTGATACTGTTCAGGAGTTTTATCATAAACAATATGTTCTTCTGTGTCAATGATAATATCTCCTTCAATGTATTTGTTAATTCCCATAGCTACACGATTGCTTACGGCTTCATTAAACAAATAAGATTGATAAGCATGAACAAACATTCTCTGAAGAGGTTTTGGAAGTGCGTATAATGCATTTTTATAAGATTTATCTGTTAATTCTCCTTTTTTGGAATCTTTAATCAATTCACGAATCATCATTTTTTCATATCTCATTCCTTTGCCCATTAAATCCAAAGATTCCTCAAGGTTTCCATCATCATATGCCTGTCTTGCCATTTGATTTTCTTCATGCTCCTCTTCGGATGGTCCGCCAATATATCGGTCTACTGCTTTTTTCAAGTCATTTTCAATTAAAGCTTCGCCAACCAAATGAGTATTTGTTCTTGGCTTTCCGAATCTCTGCCAGCCAAAGTAATTAGGGACGCCTGTTGTTTCCAATTCTTTTAAAACATCGTTGGCTATTTCAGCACTTTCTTGAATGTCATCCAAATCTTTAATCAAAATTTTGAATTTGTTTCCCTTAAGCTGACCCATTCTGAGCTTTTTGCGACCGCGAACAATTTCTAAAAAATCAGTCTTGTAAATGTCCAGGTTTTCAACCTGCTTGAATTGCTCTTCTGAATCCATATTTGCGATACAGATCCATTGGCGGGTCAAAGCCTTCTTATCTTTCATTCCGGCAAAGCCCATTCTTTTTCTTGAGATATGTAAATCTCTTGAAATGTCTAAAACAACATCGAGAGTGGTTCTTCCCAACTTTTCAATCCAAATGTAAATGTTTGGACCTTCCCCTGTTGGAATGATTTCTGGAATTTCTTCAACGTAAAAATCTTCATATCTATTTCTAATAGTTCCCCCGATTCCTTTTTGGGAAGTAACATAAGTATTAGCATTTAACATAATAATCACGGAAATTACAATGCCCTGGCCGGGATTTGAACCCGGGGAATGGGATCCGCAGTCCCATGTGTTATCCAAACTACACCACCAGGGCCAACAAAATAAGATAACAAATAAATTTAAGATTTTTATACTATTTAATTATTGCCATATTGACAGGGTATATGAATAATCGCCATAGGTTCTGGAAGCCACATTGACATCAGTCGCTTTTTTATAATCTCCGGAGGATGCCAATACCTCCCCATCCAAAATATTGTTTTCCGTTAAACGATAATTCTTTAGATTATATGAATCCAATTTCATTTTAGAGATTTCAGATACTTCCCTTATTGATTCTTTTGAATTTTCTCCATCGTCTAAAATGGCTGAAATTTTTTCCAGGAATGTTTTGTCATCAAAATCTATTTTACCGCTCAACAATTCCATCACATCCTGTGCTGTTCTAATATCCTTGCTTTCATATGAGTAATCAGTTGCTGGGAGAGATATTATCGTATTAACAGCTAAAAATACAATTAAAAGTAAAAATATTGCAAGGATTGCATCAATTATATAAAAAGACCCATTGTTATCTAACATGTCCATGAATTGGATTTTTTAACTTATATAAAATTTTGAAGTGTGAAAGTGTGCTTTTGTGTAAAGTCACACTTAAAAATTATTGTATGATATTGGAAAGATAGGTTATTCAACACATTTGATATCCAATAATTATGACAAACTTATTAAAATCAAAAATATAATCTATTAAATAAGGAAAATACTGATAAACAATTCAAAAAAATAATGGGGGAAAATATCATGATTACTGATGAAGAAAAAGCAAAAATCAAAGAGGAGATAGTGGACAAAGTTAACTCTGTTTTAGAGAACAACAACGAATCCTACAGAATGGACAAAGTAAATGTCCTGAATAAAAGTGAAACAGTTAAATTCATGGGAAATTACAGAGTTTATGACAGAAAAAACTACAATTCCATCTCAAGGGAGATTAATACTTTCTTAAAGAAATACGGAAATGTCGACATAAAATCTAAAAAAATCAGGGACAGTGGCATGAAATTTACAACTGTAAGCTTTAATTTTGAGCTATGATAGTTCAAATGAAAATTAAAAATAAGTCAAAAAATGAATTTTAGTATTGAAACATGAATCATGAAAAAATAGAAGAAAAATTAAAATTTTAATTTTTCTTAATATAATCAATTACTTTATCCTTTTTAGCAATAGCCGCATCTGAAGCTTTTTGAACTTTTTCTTTCATTTCTTCAAAGTCTTCAGGAGTTGTATCGCCAACTAATTTTTTAATTTTAGTATATGCTGCTTCCCTGAATAATGGAACCAATTTTTCATTAGAACCATCTTCTTTAACTAATATTGGTTCGCCTGAATTGTTTACCTCACCAATTTCAGATATTGCAACGCCATATTTACCGACAGCTTTTTTAATGTCTCCAACAATTTCAGGAGGTACGATTAACATTAATGAATCAGTTGAGACTCCTAATGGATCAATATTTAATGTTTCAAGCATGTTTAGGACATTCGGTGCGACCATGCCCCTGATTTCTTTTTCATAGAACTCTAAACCAACACCGGTGGTATTTGAGATTTCATGAGCATCGCCTCTAAGGCCTCCATTGGTAACGTCAGTCATTGCATGAACATCTTTAACCAGATCAGATTCGAATAGTGCGTGTGATGCTTGAACAAAGTTAACATTCATTGTATCCCATACAACATCGAAAAAACCGTTGTATAATGCGGTAGTGGTTATTGTTCCTCCACCGGAACCTTCAGTTAAAAGGATAATATCCCCTTCAGTTGCTCCTTTTCTTGCAGTTGGTGGATAAGGTGAAACTCCAACACTTCCAACCGCGGAAACAAACCTGTCACCTAAAACCATGTCGCCTCCAACACGCAAAGTACTTCCAGCTACGATTGGCACATCAACAAGTTCGGATACTGCTGCCACACCCGCTGTAAAGTCAAATATTTTAGCAACATCCCCATCGTCAGCCAAGTGAACATCACTTAGAATTGCAACAGGGTCGGCTCCCATTACACAAACATCTCTAAGTGTTGCTCTTGTAACGTGAAATCCTCCTAAAAATGGGTATTCGCTTAATCTTGAGTGTATTCCATCAACAGCAGTTGTAATATAAACTTCATCATTTGCAACGGGAGCTTTTACAACTCCCCCATCGTCCTGTTCTGATGGGTTTACAAGTGAAGCAGTATTGGTGGATGAAACAATTTCTGCGATTTTTCTGTGGACAAAAAAGTCTCCGGCTCCACGGGATCCTACTCCCATTTCTCCCATCAATACATCAGCCTTGTTAACATCAACAATCTCTTTTAAAAACTCATCATCACTATCTTTGAGTTTTAATGTGGTTTGTACCTCATCAATAACTGCTTTTGCCATTTCTACTGAGTTTTCTTCAGAAATCTTTTTGTATTCACGTATTCTTACTGCTAAAATGTCTGCTAATTCATCATATGAGTAATCATCAATTCTAGCTCTTACAAATCCTTCAATATCCATAGTTATATCTCCAAATTAGTGAAATTTTTTAAAATTTTTAATCCTGCTTTTCCACTTTTTTCCGGATGAAATTGTGTTGAGAATAAATTGTTTTGGCTTAAGCTTGCCACAACTTCACCACCATATTCACAAACTCCTGCGATGATTTCGTCATCATCAGGGATTACATGATAAGAATGTACAAAATAAAAGTATTCCCCATCGATTCCATCTAAGATTGGTGAGTCATTGGTGACCTTTAATCTGTTCCAGCCCATATGAGGTATTTTAACGCCACCTTGTAACTTTTCAACATGACCTTTAAATAAATCTAAACCATCGACTCCTGGTGATTCTTCACTTGAACCCATCAATACCTGCTGTCCAAGACAAATCCCTAAAAACGGTTTATCGTCTGCAACGTGTTCTTTTATAATGCCTTCAAAAGGATTTAAATTCTCCATTGCGCTTCCAAATGCTCCAACACCAGGTAAAACCAAATAATCACTATTTGCAATAATTTCTTTATCATCGGTGATTTGATAATCGGCACCAATTTTTTTAAATCCATTAGAAATACTCTTTAGATTTCCACTTTTATAATCAATAATTGTTATCATTCGTTTAACCACCCAATAGCTGACCTAATCATTCCACCAAAATCAGAAAATACTATTTCATCTGTTCCAAGGGTTTTTGAATGTGCATCAAGTTCTGCTACAACATGTGTGTAACCCAGTTCTTTTAAAGGTTGAACCAAACGAGGCCCATCAGTAACCGCAACGGATTCAACATCAAAATCTTCAATTGGAAATGCATGAGGCACACCAAATACAACTATTAAATCTAAATCTTTATTTTTTAAGTATTCTGCTGCTTTATTGGCAGTTATTGGATATTCATCAAGACCACCAGTGATAAAATCAGGCTCAATATCTAACTGATTTTTAATATTTACAGCATGTTGTCTGATTCTTGGCAAACCAATATTTTCATCCAAATTAGCCACGAAAATAGGTTTATTATCTGGATTAATTTTTCTGTAGTCGAAATTAATAATATCTGAAAATAGATAAGATGTTTCTTTTTTAACATTGAGTACGAATGCTACTTTTTTATCATCTTTTAAAGCTTTAACTACAGTTTTTGCAACAGATTCTTTTGAATCACCAAAGTTAGGCTTAATATATTTGCCCTGTGCCATTCCACGGGTTTTTTCAACTTCTGTTGCCTTTTCAAGCATTTCAATCTGCCTGTCTGCTTCCTCTCTTGGAATAACACCGCATTCCACAGCAGCATCCAGTACCATGATTGCTCCAACAGTATTGTCCCCTTCACCTGATCCCCCATGGGATTCGACAGGGATGACTGTACATGGCAAATCTGCAGTTGCAATTGCCTCTTTCAAATCTTCTCCAATAATCATGCTGGCACATGTACCCGCAATTCCCATCAATTTCGGTTTGAATGTATCATAAGCTTCAACCAATGTTTCTACTAACTTTTCACCGGCGCCCAAAATGAAATCATTTTCAGACATTCCGGTGGTTACGACACGGACACCATCGCTTTCCAATAGTCTGGCTGTTCTAAAGCAGCACCCCGTAGGCCCATGCATAACAATAACTTCGACATTCATGTCTCTTAAGGTATAAAGAGTGGCGGCAATCGGACTTGGTCTTGGATGTATAATTTTTATCAACTCACAATATTTTTAACAAATAATTATATTAAATTCTTGATTAATATAATTAATTAACAAATTCAGGAGATTGCATGATGAAACTTGACAAACAAATTTTAGAAGAAAAAATTAGAGAATACAGAAAATCTAAAAGTTGTTCTGAATCAACATTGATGGGTCTTTGCCAAACCGCTGATTATCCGATGAGTGAGGAAGACATGTCCAGATTAGCCTGCGGATTTGCGGGAGGAATGGGTGGAACATTTGATGAAGGAACCTGCGGTGCTGTAACCGGTGCCTTAATGGCGAATGGTTTGCTGAATGATGAAAATGAGATAATTAAAGCAAACGCCAAAGAGATTTTCAACACATTTAAAGACGAATATGGTACTGTAAGATGTGATTTAATCACAAATAATGGTAAAGATAAATCTCCATGTGTTGACTGCTGTGTTTTTATTGCAAATAAAGTTGCAGACCTATTAGATAAATAACTATGATTTACAAAAGAGAATTTGATGAAGAAAGAAAAAAATGTGAGAAACTAACTCATATTGAAGAGCCCATTAGCGATTCCGCACTAATTGAAATTGACAAGTTATTCGGTGCTGCAGATGTTTTGAGCATGAAATATTCTGAAATACATCATGATAAAATTCGAAACATATCCATAATTGCACCGTTGATTGTATTTTTCTTTCTTCTTTATGAAGCAGCCGAACAACATTTTCTAATTTTCGTAGTTACAGGATTAATCCTATTGTTATATTATGTTTATAGACAGCCTAACGATGAAGATGCTCATGAAAAATACCTGGAATATCGAGTGCTTGCAGAGACACTGCGTGTCCAATATTTTATTTCAAAGGCAGGCATTAAAAAAAATGTTATTGATATTTTACCATGGTTTACCTATATACGTATACCTTTAGTAAAAGATGTCCTCTCGGGATTGCCTACAATAGAAACAAATAAAAAAGAATCCATTTTAGACTGTTGGATTAGAAATCAAATGAAATATCATGATGGTGCACATAAAAAGGCATTGAAACAATTGGAAAAAAATGAATTTTATGAAAAAATTTCACTAATCGCAACCATTATCTTTTATGTTATAGCATTGATTTTCGAAATTTCCATGATGATTTATGCTCCTTTTGATATGCATACTGCACATTGGATTCGTGCAGGATTGAAAATTGGTGTCGGAACTGCAACTGCAATTACCATATTTCTTTCAAACTACTACGGAAAGATGTCTATATCCAGTAAGGTTGACGAGCATCTAAGAATGTATTGGTTGTATCAAAAAGTTGAGCATGAAATTATTCATACGAAAGAAGAGCATGAAGATCAAATAATGTATTTGGCAAAAGAATGTTTAACTGAAAATACAATTTGGTATTCTCATCAAAAGAAAAACAAACCTGATTTTGCTGTAGAATGAAGTCAGTTTAAAACTGTCTTTAACTTTCTGATTGTGTATCTGGCATATGTGAAGTTTAAAATAGATGCAATTATCCTACCGGTAGCGAGGCCTGTCCAGATACCGGTTAACCCCCAACTAAATACCATTCCGAACAGATAAGTGAAACTTACGGTTAGAATTAATTCTCTGATAATTGTCCAACATAAGCTTGTTGTACCGCGACCGATTCCCTGATAAAAGAAGCTTGAAGGCATACCAATTCCAACTAAAAGCAAACCGAATGAAGCAATTCTTAAAAAATTAGTAATTTCAGGAATTAATGGGGCTGTTTCAGGAGTATATGCAAAAATCAATGATAATTGAGGTGCAAACACTACAAGAATAAGCATGATGAGAAGCGCTAATTTTGTTGCAAATTTGGTTCCGTAAATATGTGTTCTTGAAAGATAATCCCAATTTTTAGCTCCAAAAGAGCTTCCGCTGACTGCTGCAACCGCACTTCCTATTGCAGTTAAAGGCATTATTCCAAATAGATATAATCTTTGACCTGATGTGAATGCTGCAATACCATATTCCCCTCCGACAGATGAAATGAACATTAAATAGAAACTCATTGCAACGGACATTACCAGCATGTCCAAAGAAGCAGGAATCCCTACCTTTAAAATATCCTTGGCTATTTTTGATTCGAATTTAAATCCTTTAAGATTAACATCAACGTAAGTATCTTTTTTTACCAAAATCCAATACATTATAACAGTAGCTGAACCTATTGAACTTGTAATTGTTGCAAGAGAAGCCCCAGCTGAACCTAAATTCAACACATAAATGAAAAGAGGATCCAAAATAAAGTTCAAAATCACGGAAACAATGATTGCATACATTGCCCTTTTCATATCGCCTTCACCACGGAGAATTCCACTTCCTCCATTAGCAAACATGAATGCGAATAAACCTAAGAATAAAGGAGTTCCATAACTGATTCCCTCAGCTAAGGATTGGCCGCTTGCACCATAAGATATGAGCAAAGGTTTTAATGTCACAATAAAAATCAAAGTTAACACAATTGATGCCATGAGAAATATCAAAAGTGAGTGAGTTGCCGATTTACTGGCCCCTTCATGATTTCTTGCTCCAACAGCACGGCTGATACTGCTTGTTGCACCATTTCCAAGTCCCACACTAAACCCGTTTAGAATCATGAATATTGGTGTTACAAAACCTATTCCTGCAATAGCTGCTTGACCAAGCCCCGCAACCCAAATCCCATCAACGATATTGTATGATGCCGTTAAAAGCATGGATATCATTATTGGAATCGCCAATTTTCTAACGGCGATTTCCGGTTCTCCTCTCATCAATTCAACATTTTTATTGGCCATGTTATCAACAGTAAAACTTTGAATTTTCATCAAATTAAAAAATTAAAACCATTGTTTACATTTATATTTTTTAAGCATTATAAATTTAACAATCGATTAATTATAAAAAATTTTTTGATGTTTTCAAATTGAACTGATTCAAAAAATGATGCATAATTGTTTTATAATACTTTTTTTAATAATGTAATAGTATATAAGAAGTTAAGAGTTGTTACTATGTATCAAAAAGAGACCTTTTTCAAAGACATGGAAAATTGTAAAATTCCATTTACTCATATTGAAGAAAACATTACCGACCCTTCATTGAAAGCAATTGATAAATTATATGGGGCAGCAGATGTAATGAGTATGGAAAATGCAAAAAAACATTACTTTAATCTTAAATTGCTCGCGTTTTTTGGAACAGCTCTTGCTGTCTTGTTTCTTTTATATGATGAAGCTGAATTGCACTTGTTTATATTCCTGTGTATTATAATTTTGGCAATTTTTGGTTATTCCGACAAATTTGGTGTCCAATATGAAAATCACAAAAAATATTTGGAATATCGTGTGCTCGCTGAAACTCTTCGAGTCCATTATTTCCTTTCAATTGCGGGCATCAAGGAACATATAACCATCATTTTGCCCTGGTTCATCAAAAAAAATTCCCCTTGGATTAATGAAATCTTACTTTCATTGCCCGTGCATACAACAACCGAAAAAAGATCTATTTTAAATTGTTGGATAAGGGACCAACTGGAATATCACCAAAAGGCATGGATAGAATCAAATGAAAAAAAACAAAGGAACGACAAGTCTACACGTAGAGCATTATACATAACCGTTGCCACTTTCCTTATCGCAGGAGCTTTTGAATTTTATATGTTATTTAACGCATCTGGAGAAATACATATAAATGAACTTGGCATGATTTTAAAGACTCTCCAAGATTCTGGAATAATGGTTGGCTTCGAACAGGTAGATATGATCCGTTCATTACTGAAAATCATAGTGGGAAGCATGTCCGCATTCACCCTGTTTCTTGGAAGCTACTATGGAAAGATGTCTTTGTCAAATGAAATTAACGACCACAGAAGAATGGTTATGCTGTATGAAAAAGCTGAAAATGAAGTTTTACAGAAAGGAGAAAGTGAAGACTTAATCATGTCCTTAGCACATGAATTTTTAATTGAAAATACACTTTGGTTTGCTTATCAAAGCAACAATACTCCTGAGTTAATCTTAGAATAATCAGATTCCTATAATAACATGAATGCCTAACAGAAGCATTAATAGGATAACATTTAAAACCGTGAATACAATCAAATATTTAATTTTAAACTCCTCATGCTCACGAACAAGAATTTTATATGATATTAGATTGGCCATTGATGCGATAAGTGTACCTAAACCACCAATATTGATTCCTATAATAATGGATTCATAATTAGTGCTGAAACCGCTAAGCAACATTGCTGCAGGGACATTTGAAATAATTTGAGATGCGATGACACCCCAAAGAACCTCATTGCCTATAATCCATTTCTCGAATATCTGTGTGAAAAATGTGATATTCTGCAAATTGCCAATCAAAACAAAAAGGGCGATAAAAGTTAAAAGTAGATAATAATCAACCCCAAGAAAAACCTTTTTAAAGAAATTTTCCCTGTTAATCTCTATTTTTGCCATTGAAGGCAATGCAACATTGTCTGGAGAAATAAAGAAAGTCAAAATAACCAGAAATATCGTTGATACAATTACATATGGCAAAAGCAATAGGAAAAATGAGTTAAATGGTATTTTAGAAACAGTATACATGACAATATTGTGCGGCGCCCCGATAGGAAGAACCATACAGCCAACATTCGCCGCAATAGTCTGCAAAGTAACTGTGAAAATTGTTAAATCGATTCTATCAACCTTTCTCAAAGCCAATATGGCGAATGGTACAAATATTATTAAAGAAACATCGTTGGTGATGAAAATGGAACTAAAAAAACAAGCGAAAACCAATGTAAAAACAAGTTCCCGAGCATTCCTAATTTTAGTCAGCAGCTTTCGAACCACCATCTCAAAAATAGATAAATTTTTAAGAATTTCCACAATCAGCATGATTACAAAGAGCAATATAATTGTGTCCCAATTAATATAATTAAAATAATTAATGCCCGGTTTGACAAAAATGCAAGAAATAATGGCTAGAATTGCAGATATTGAAAATACAATCTCTTTTTTAAAAAAATTATAGCTTCTTTCTATTAAATTATCCATAATATCATAAAATATTTAATAATCAATCTGCATCTTCATCAAGTGTTTCCAAAAGAAAACTAACCGGCCTAAACCCATCATTGCAGGAAATCATTGCAGATTTTTTATTCTTCATCCACCCATCATAAAAATCACTAGCTCCATTTGCCAAAGCTAAAACAAATGGGGAAACGCTTTCCCATGCACTATCGCAGAACCCATCAGGTTTGACCCAACCATTTGCAATGAAAATTTGACCTTCTTCAACATCACATTCATGTTCAAGTGGATTTTCATATTTTTCGATTAAATCATCATGCCTTACTTTCCTCATAACGGTGATTTTAATTTTTTTCATATTATCCCTTCTTTAAAATATCTAAATCACTCTTTTCATAACGATTATGTCCTTTGAGAGATTTTTTATAGTTCCAACATTTGATTGCGTCCTCTAATGATTTATTTTCATTATTCTCAAAGAAATCTCTTATATATTGATTATATTGGAACTGCTTGCCTATTTTAGTTTTTTCTTTTGAATTTTGAATTTCATTATATGCAATAATTGCATCACGATAAGTCTTATCGGGGTTTGCCTTTAGCCATTTTTGAAAATTAACCTTAAATTTGAACCCTGGACCAATCTCTTTTTCGAAGAATGCTCGTTTATCTTCGCTGCATTTGAAATTTTCGCCCAATTTGGAATCCAAAGTTATCTCAGATATTGTTTCAGTTGGATGCTGTTCGATACGGGTTTCTGTTAACTCTTCACCTGTTGACAAATAATGAATTATTCTATTTTCCAAATCCTGCTTGCTTCCACTGACTTTTAACCCTTCCAACCTGCAAAAATCCTTTAATTCTTCTTTTAAAAAGTAGTATTGCCTAAATTCATCAGGATTTAAATCTCGAGTTAATTTAATCATATTATCTAAAATAAAAAAAGTAGAGGAATTAACCTCTTGTTACAATACTGATAATGTCTCCGTCTTTTAATTCATAGTCACTAGCTACACGCATATTTGATCTTGCATCAACCGCATGCATGAATTTATCCCCTATATCAGTGTGGACAATATAAGCCAGTTCTTTTGGGGTTGAACCCCTTCTGACCAAAAATCCGTCAGGCAGGACATTACCCTTCTGATCTGTGTATTTGTGCTCGTCTTGAACAGGATAAACAACAATCCTATCAAGCAATTCAAAAATGCCATAATTCAAAGCATCCTGAACACCTGTACTGCCGTACTTATCAAGAATATTGGTTTGTATGTATTCAAGCGCCTTGATTTGATTTGGATTTAATTCATCAGGTTTTAATATTTCAAAGTGGTCTTCACCTGAAACATATGAAATTAACCCCGCTTCAGCAGCCCTAACTAATGCAATTTCAGATTCCGCTGATGTTGCAATAACATTAGGATATTTTTCCTTAATTCTTTCGATGTTTGCCGCGGATGTAGGCAGGTCTGCCTTGTTTGCAATAATCATCATTGGTTTTGCGATTTTCAGGATATTTCTTGTCAATTCAATCAAATCTTCTTCTTCCCATTTATTGTAATCTGGTTCAATTGTTCTTTTAGCTTCAATAATATCTTCAATAGTTATCCCAGTACCTGATAATTGATCAAACAATACTTTTGAAATATCTAAATGCTCAGCACCAACTTTCCTTACAAGCCTTACCCAATTTCTTGACAAGATTCCATACATCCACATTACAATCTCATTTTCCAAAAATTCAACGTCATCCAATGGGTCATGGCTTCCAGGGTCAACGGGATTTCCTTCGATGTCTGTTGAACCAGAAGCATCAATCACATGTATGAATACTTTAGCTTGCATTAAATCATCTAAAAACTTATTACCTAATCCTTTTCCTTCATGTGCTCCAGGAACAAGTCCCGCAACATCTATCAATTCGATTGGAAGCAATCTTTTTCCATCGATGCATATTGAATTATGAGGATTACAAGTAACACCTAATTCCTTACATGGACAATCCTTAATTACATGAGCAACTGCTTTATTAGCATCAATTGTTGTAAATGGATAATTTGCCATTTCAACAGCAGATGCAGTTGCTGAATTGAAAAAAGAGGATTTTCCAACATTTGGTTTTCCACAAACTGCAATTTGAAGCATAATAATCACTTAATCTTTAACATCTAAATTTATGTTGTTAAAATTATAAATAGTTTCAGAAACCATAATAATACTGATGAAAGATGAAAATGTTCTAATCCCTCCGGCAATGAAAATTCGCCAAACGATTCAAGAGTCTATGACAAATACCCTACCTGAAAAGGAGTTTAATCCGGAGGATGTTGATGTAGTGGAAGTAAACATCGAATTGACTAATTTGGGCAAGAATTTTCACAATTACAGAATTTTAAATTTGTGTGATATCCATTTGGGCCAATGGATTAATCCGGAGTATCTTGAAGACCTGATAGATTACGTCAACACGCTAAACTATGA
The DNA here is from genome assembly GCF_017539065.1 of Methanobrevibacter sp. Taxonomy (GTDB): domain Archaea; phylum Methanobacteriota; class Methanobacteria; order Methanobacteriales; family Methanobacteriaceae; genus Methanocatella. The sequence goes on along the minus strand of NZ_JAFYHP010000012.1, from coordinate 65,786 downwards.
TTTGGCCACATTGACTGGAGACTACGTTTCATATGTTATTGACGGTTATGATGCCTCATTGGAAAAATCTTTCAAAAAATTAAAATCCGAAGACGGAAAATTTGGTGTTTTGGGCAATCATGACCATTGGCTGGGTGCAGATAAAATCCGAAACATCTTTAAAAACTCAGATATCTATGATTTGAGCAATGATGCTGTTACTTTAATAAGAAAAAACGAAAAATTAAATTTAGCGGGTGTTGATTCATATACTGTTTGTGCTGATAATTTAGATAAGGTACTGCCTAAATTGGAAAAAGATGCTCCAACAATTTTACTTGCTCATGAACCAGATTTTGCACAACAGTCATTTCAAACAGGTAAAATTGACCTTCAAATATCCGGACATTCGCATGGAGGGCAATTTATAATACCAAAATTTGAAACAACCCCTTTTAGAGGCAAAAAATCAATAAAATATCCAGTTGGCCTTTATGAACTGGGAAATATGTTCCAGTACACAAGCAAAGGCCTTGGTACAAATTCATTCAGAATCCGTGTAAACTGTAAACCTGAAATTACAATAATTACTCTTAAATCAAAAATCAGACAAAAGATTGAGATAGAATGACAATTCAAAACAAAGTTATTTCATCATTGAAAACATTAATTACAGGATTAGTGCTTACACTAGCCAACATTCTCGCCATATTGTTCGTTGACTATATCAGTACCGACTTTACATTAGGCCCCCTTTACAATGCAGTGATAATTGTAATAGCCGTTTCAATTGTAAACTCAATATTATGGCCTATTTTCAGACGATTTTTGATGAAATTTATCATTTTAACATTTGGTATTGGATCGTTGTTTGTCACATCATTAATCTTCTATATCGCATGTTATTTCATACCTGACGTTTATGTCGGTTTTTATGGTTTTTGGCAGGTCCCGATAGTCATGTCAATATTTACAACATTCGCCGCAAACATTACAAACACAAATTACTATGACAATTATATCAAGAGCATTTCAAAATTTGCCCTTAAAAGAAGAACTTCTTATAAAAAAGTATATCCTGGAGTTATAATGCTCGAAATTGATGGTCTATCAATCGTTACATTAAAAAAGGCAATTGATAAAGGAGTTATGCCAACAATAAAAGGTTGGATAGACGACAACAGCCACACCTTAAAGGAGTGGGAAACCGATTTATCCTCACAAACCGGAGCAAGCCAGGCAGGAATACTCCATGGTAACAACAAGGACATTGTAGCCTATAGATGGGTTGAAAAGCAAAATGACAACAAAATCATGGTTTCAGGAAAATTGAGTCATGCCCCTGATATTGAAAAAAGGATAAGTAACGGTAAAGGCCTGCTCGTCAATGGAATAAGTATTGCCAACATGTTTTCAGGAGACAGTCCCCTATCAGTGCTGACCTCTTCAAAATTAAAGAAACTTTCAAGAATCTATAATAAATCATTGGATTCAGTATTTTTGGAATCATATAACTTTGAAAGGATTTTTATCTTGTTTTTATGGGACATGGTGATTGAATTGAAGTCCCAGATAATGCATAAAATTAAGAATATACAGCCTAGACTCAGAAGAACCATTATCTATACTGCAATTAGAGCAGGAGCTAATGTAGTTTTAAGAGAAGCTACAACAGAAGTTTTAGCAAGTGAAATCTTTAGGGGAGAAATTGATACCGCCTATGCAACATTCATGGGTTATGACGAAGTGGCACATCACTCAGGAGTTGAAGATGAAGATGTTTGGGGTGTTTTAAAGCAAATCGATGTTCAGTTTTCAAGATTGCTTTCAACTATCGAAAGGAGTGAAAGAGATTATAAGTTAGTGATCTTATCAGACCACGGCCAAAGTAACGGCGCAACATTCAAACAAAGATATGGCATAACATTAGGAAACTATGTTAGAAGATTGCTTCCAAACGATTTGAAAGTATACAAAACCGAATATAATATTGACCACTTTAGAGATGCTTTTCTTCCAGAAAACAAGCAATTGCAAACAATAAAACAGCATATTGGAAACATTCGTTACGATTTATTCGAAGAGAATGAATCTTTTCAAAATTTCCGTGGTGGACTTCAAAGCAGAAAGCCTGCAATAATTTTTGAAAATAACCAGTTCATTAATCTGCAAAAAAAGTATTCAAACAGTTTAGAGTACATTACCGGATATGAAAGTGTGGAACACAGCACTAAAAAAGCTGAAAATTCTGAATTAATTGTATTAGGCTCTGGAAATTTGGGTTTGATTTATTTAACTCAATGGAAACAACGCCTCACTTATGAAGAACTTGTCATGCTATTCCCAGACTTAATTCCAGGACTTGTAAAACATCCGGGAATCGGATTTGTTTTAGTTGATTCTATTGCAAACGGCGGAATGGTAATAGGTGAAAATGGTATCTACTACTTAGAGACTGATAAAATAGTTGGTCAAAATCCACTTGAAGGCTTTGGCAAACATGCAGCTCAACACCTGAAAAGAGAAAATAACTTTAAAAATATGCCTGATTTACTGGTTAACAGTTTTTATGACAGTGCCGCTAATGAAGTATGCGCTTTTGAAGAATTGGTTGGAAGCCATGGAGGTCTCGGCGGGAATCAAACCAAACCATTTATTCTTTATCCATCCGAATGGGAAGACCCTGGTGAAATTATTGGCTCTGAATCAGTTTATAAATTCTTGAAAAATGAAATTGAGAATTTAAATAATTAATCCAAGAATTTATACTAAAAAATATAAATAATAATTTAATCAACTTTTAATTATAACAAGTTTTAGAATTGATGATTGAAATGACTGGTAAAATTTATATTGTTGGAATTGGGCCGGGTTCTAGTGAATACCTAACAAAAAAAGCAATCGATACTGTTAAAATGAGTGATTACACTGTTGGAAGTACACGTGCGATTGATTTATTCGATGATGTGCAAAATAAAATCGCATTTAATGTTAAGGAATTGCTTGATAAATTAGAAGAAGGTGTCAAGCTAGCAGTTGATGGAAATACCGTGTCAATTTTATCTACTGGCGATCCTGGTTTTTCAGGTGTTTTGAATACTGTTTTAAGACTTTCAGATGAAAACGATTTTCCAAAAGAAAATATTGAAGTGATACCTGGAATCAGTTCCTTGCAGCTTGCAGCGGCAAAATGCCACATCCAATGGGACAATGCCAATGTAATGACATTTCACGGCAGGGAAAACATTGAAGATATTTTACCGGTTATCAACAATGGCAAGAAAACCATTGCTTTGCCATCTAGAAAAGTCAAGGATATGGCGCAGTTTTTGCTTGACAACGGGGTTGAAAAAGACCGTAAAGTCACAGTCTGTGAGCGTTTAAGTTACCCTGATGAAAAAATCGTCAACGCAACATTATCCGACATTGCAGAAAGCGAGTTTACTTACATGTGTATTATGGTCATTGATGCATAAAATTGACCTTAAAAATTCATTTTAAAAGTCTATTTCTATTTAATTTTAAAATTAAAGTTTATATGTTCTAGATATCATACATTAATTGTCGGTCGGTTCGAGAATTAGCAAAAAGGTAGATATCATGAACATTAAATTAAACACCACGTGGTTCATTTTCCTACTGTTTTTATTGATTGGAGTTGCCTCAGCAACTGACACGGATAATGAAACCCTACAACAAACCATAGAACAATCTGATGATAAAATTTGTCAGGAAAGTTTTGAAAATCAGGATTGCCTTGAAGCGAGCAATATTGATACAGATAAAATTGAATCCCCAGCCAACCAGGCAGTGAAGAACAGCAAAGCGAAGGTCAAGATAAAATCCAATGACGTGAAAATGTATTACAAAGACGGCAGTAAATTCACAGTTACGCTCAAAAATCAGCAAAATCAGGCAATGAAAAACTTTAAAGTAAAAATCGCCATTAATGGAAAAACGTATGTGAAAACAACAGATTCAAAAGGTAAAGCATCACTGAATCTTAAGTTAAATAGTGGAAAATATTCGGTTGTGACAACATTCGAAGAAACAAAACTCTACAAAAAACAAAGCGTTAAAAACACTGTGACAATTAAAAGCACAATAAAATGCGGTGATCTTTCAAAATATTATAAAAATGAAGCCGCATATTCATCCACTTTTTACGATAAGAAAGGAAAAGTTTTAGAGAACACAAATGTGAAATTCAAGCTGAATGGTAAAACCTATTACGTTAAAACCAATAAAAAGGGCGTTGGAAAACTTGCCGTTAACTTAAATCCTGGAAAATATAGCATTTCATCAATAAACTCTAAAACTTCAGAAAGCATCACAAAAGCAATCACAATCCAATCAATTCTTGAAACAAAAGATTTGACAATGAATGAAAAAGATGGTAGCAAATTCACAGTTAAAGTCCTGAACAGCAACGGGAAAGTTTCTCCAAATAAGAAAATAACATTAAAAATTAACGGTGAAACATACACTCCAAAAAGCAATTCAAACGGCATTGCAACACAGATAATCGATTTGCCTGCAGGGAAATACACAATAACAACAGAATATGAAGGGCTTAAAAATACAAACCAGATTATCGTCAAAAATGTTGCTGTAGAAAATCCTGTGAAAAAAAGTGAATTCACACATTCCATAATAATTCCAAACTATGTAAATGTTACAATACCCTATGCATTCCACAATAGCGCATATACACTTAAAACCGGCGCCAATGGAACAGTTAAAATGCCAAAAGTTGAAGTTTTTACGGTTGAAATCGGAACCAGTGTTGAACAGTTCGCAACCGGCAAAACAAATGTTGAAGATGCCGTAATTCTAGAGGAAAAAAGCTATTTCATTCCATTCCAGGGCTATGGGATAAGGGCATGTGTTAATAAAGAGTCATTAAAAGGAAACGGAATAATCATTACCCGAACTCCAACATACACCCAAATTGATTACAGGGACACAACAAACGACAATACTGAATTAATCGGATTTTATGCTGATAAAGGCATGGAAAACAGTGAAACATTCACCTATCTAAAAAATGATAAGATAATAGCCAAGATTAACGTGCAAACACAATATTATGATGAAACGGGAGTGAAATACAATTTGGCTAAGCTTTACCAAAGAATAAATACAGATTTCAATTACTATGAAATAACAAACCATGTCTCAAATCCCATCATATTTACAAATACGGGAGAACCTGTAACCTACAGTTATTATACAAATTTTATTGCAGGTTATCCAACCAGAGAAGACATCATTACCAAATTTACCATTAACGGCAGAGAAGAGCTTGAAAAAGTTGAACAAATCAGTTATGGGAGAGCCAATAAATACAGAATAGCTTTAGGATTTGAAGTGCTTCAGAGTTATAGCATCATCAATGAAAAAGTAACCAGAAACATAATGGAAAACTGGACAAATAGAAATTCAGCATATCTATCCAGATTTGGAGTCATGAACGTTTATGGAATGCATCTGGCATCACTTGAAACCGCATGGCTTGCAGATGAAATAGCTGACAGTTATGCAAAGGAATTCAATGTAAAATGGAATCGCGGAAATACCGCAACAATACTTGGAGGAATTAATCTGGAAGATACCTACCTGCATATATTAAATGCAGACATGGGTATGAGCATAAGCGGCAATAAACAAAATATCGAATTATTCAGACTGATAAACTCCCTAAATCTTCCAAACATTGAAGATTATGTTCTTGAACCCGTTGCAGACCGATTTTGGAACAATACTGAAAATTCACTTGATAATGTTTTAAAATCAATATCAGAGAACAATTACAGCATTGCCCAATTAGGAGAGATGTTATACTTATTCTGCCAAAATGATTCGGCAATTGTGTTGAATACATCAAGTGGAGTCAGTAGTGTCATTTTATCAAATGAAAATACTGTTTACAAAGGATCTAGAATTCATACGAGCGAAGACTGTTGCGGAGTCGGAATAATGCCCAAGGACATCATAAGAGGCATTAGGGACATTTTAAAAATAGCTTCGCCAGCGACATATCTCCTTTCAAATCATTTTAAGGACATACACCCCCTAAGCCTTATAGCCTATAAGGGATTGAGCTTTTTATTGGGTAAAACACTGAGTGGCGCATCAGCTTCCGTTTTTGGCCTTGCTACAGGAATAATACTTCTCCAAGACGGTGCAGTAAAATACAGGGATGCAATGATAAGCGAAAAGGACTGGCATAGTGCAATGGATACCTTCACCATCACTAGGCCAGGTTATATTCAAAGTAAAAAGATCTACAACATTCCTAATGAAAACGGAGGAACGGATTATCTGGAAGTAAAAATCAACAATGACTTAACTTTAGATAGAAACAATGCGACTTATATCAGCGCCGGGAAAACAAGGAAGTTGACATCAGAAGAAACCTACCAGTACTTCTGTGAGGATTACTGGACGCCATTCAGCATGCCGACAAAATATTGGGACGAATCGTGGAAGTGATAACATGTATCTTATTGAAACGTTTAAAAATCAGCCGTTGATTGTTAAAATATTGGATACTGCGTTTATAATTTCGCTTGTTTATGAAATTACAACATGCAATAGTGTTAATATAAGTCTATGGATATTAGGACTGATTATTGCTATTACTCTGTATCTAAGATATTTTAAAAAAGAAGAATAAGAAAGTTAAAATAGACTTATTTTAACTTTTAATTTTTTTATAATTGAATAGCTTCTTGAACAACTTCGTCGTTGTCCTCATCATCATATAGAATATGAGCCAATTTCAATAACTTTTCCTGACCCTTAACTTCATCCTTAAATAAAGGAATTTCAGCAATGTGCTGTTCTGGGAACTTTTGGTCAATCAAAGCTAATCTTTTTTGCTGCAATTTATGTCTTGAGTGGCAGAAATCGCAATCGCAAATGTCAGGCATCACCTGGTTTACAATAACACTGTCAACGGTAATGTCATATTTTCCAAGTGCTTCCAATGCCCTTTCAGATTCATAAATTGACATTTCTTCCGGAATTACGACCATTTTGAAGGTTGTTCTATCAGGGTCTGATAAAACTGCTTTTGCTTGGTCAATTTGTTCTTTTGTCCTTTTCAAATCTTCGGATGTTTGTGGATCATCAATTTCATCCATGAAAGGCATGATTTTTCTAAGGGCATTGGTTGCAGAACCTAATTTCGCCTTAAGCATCATCATTTTACCTACCCATGAATCCATAACTTCAGGGAAGGACAATAATCTTAAAGTGTGTCCTGTTGGAGCGGTATCAAATACAACAACGTCATATTCATCTGAGTTCATTACACCCATAAACATTTCAAATGCCGCAGCTTCATCTGCACCTGGTGATGCTGATGCCATATCCAACTGGTCAGATAAAAAGTCCATACCAAATAAGCTTCCTTCATCAGGATTTGCTGCTTTTTGAGCTTCCAATTGTGCCTGTTTTTGAGCCATTGCAACATCCGGATCGATTTCAACCGCGAACAAATTGGTTTTGATTTCACGAGGATAACTGCCAATTGGCACTTCAAGTGAATCAGATAATGAGTGTGCAGGGTCGGTTGATACGATTAAAGTTTTTTTACCTTGTTCGGCTAACCATAATGCAGTTGCAGAGGATACTGAGGTTTTTCCAACTCCTCCTTTTCCTCCTATGAAAATGAATGTTGTTTTATCTTTGTTAAATTTAAAATAATCCTTAAACGCCAAATAAATTACCTCCTTGAATAAAATTACTTTTTGTTACTAAATGTTATTTAAATTTTCATAGTATATAAATATACTTATTAGACCCATATTGCAATCACAAATATTTCAAATTACTGCTATTTTTTACATGATTCATGTAATTCATCGAGAATAATTATAAAATAGCTTTTCTAAATTCCTGAAATTGGATTATACTTATTGACACGGTTTGATTCATAATCATTTTTTCACTGTTCGGCCTGAAATCATCCCCAAAAAGAGTAAGTAAACGAATTTCCATAAGATAATTGGTGGCATGTATATGAATTTTCAATTAGTTATTTTGGGTAACATTATGAATTTCAAATGAGTAATTTTAGATATTGCCTAAATTATCATTAGAGCATTAATTGATAATTACAATAATTATGTTACCTGTTTTATACACCTGAGCCATATAGGAATTAAATGTAGAAAATATATTGATTAAAATATCATATTAAAAAATAGCAATATAATCATTAAACCAAAAGAAATTAGAATAAATTTCTTCATGCCATCATTTTTTAAATCAAATGGTAAAATCTTATTTGCAACATCCGGAGAAAGAACAAAGCATTCTAAAAGTAATGCCAATACAACCAAAATTAAATCCATATTCAAAAATGAACCTTTAACAAACATGTCTTTTAAAAAATTAGTTAAAGAGACCCCCAAAGGTCCAGAACCTACAGTAATACCTAAAACCCAATGAAAAAGTGGATGATATCCATTACCCTCATAAAATGAGTTGTTGTTTTCATTAGAGTATACATTTCTTCTTAAAAGCAGGAAAATTCCCGGAAAACATACTGCTAAAGAAAATGCAATGGCATTATATAATCCATATTTTAAAGCTGCACAAAAAAAAGCCCATGATACTAAAAATGAGGATACAAATAAAAATAAGATTAATCCTTGATTAGTGCCTTGCATTAAATCCGGAGAAAATAATTCAAATTTTTCATCAAAAAAGTCACGTTTATATATTAAAATAGTAAACATGATACTAACAATAGTAAAACCAGACATGCAGAGCATAAAATCAGATTTGAACAATAAATTTAATATTATTGAAATAACGACACTCAAACAGATGCATTCTATAAAAATGCCCAATGAATAAAATTTAAGTTCATCCTCATTCAAATACATCCATTTAGTCTTCATAATTTCATTTAAACTTTTGTCCATATTTTTATCCCCCAAATTAACTAACAATTACAATATAATCATATGTGGTTAGTTTATCTTAGTATGTGATGTTTTAAGTTGAAAGGCACGGGTTCTTAAAAAAAAAATTCAAATTAATGTCCTATTGTAGAGAAAAATCTCTACAATATCCCGTATTCGACATTAATAATACATTTTTTGCATCTGAATAGAGTTTACATAAAAGTAAATCTCTTGTATAATACTATTATTAAATAAAATATATAAACTTAACTAATTTTAAAAAATAGACAATTAAATAGTAGCTATCTCCGGAAAAAGGCCTCACAAAAACATTAGTTTTCAAAACCCTTCATTGACTTGTTTATATTTAATTGCCATTGATGAGGTGAAAATTTGAGTCCTTATCTTCCACCTTTTATTAGAATCATTATCGTCATGATATTAAGACAGTATGATCCTATGAGGAAGAGAATCAACTCCACTTTTTCCACCTCCATTCAGATGCATGGAAAGAACACCAGAACAGCCATACGGTGAAACTACTCTGATTAATAAATAAACAGCGAATATAATAAATATTCTCATGTTTATTCACCTCCTTTCAAAAATGTTATATAGTTTGAGGCCTTTCAAGAGAGCATATATGTGTTATAAATTATTTAAGGCTTGTTGAAGTCATTTTGTAAAATTGTAGTGAGAAAAACATCATATATAAAATTTACTGTGAAAAAGAATTGATAGAAATATAAAATTAAATTAGAATATGATTATGAAATGGAGAATATAATAATCTTTATTACAGATAATAAAAATATATTATTCTGTAAATTGTCCACGGAAAAGTGGTAAGTAATCGAAATTCCAATTACATGCTTTTAGTAACTAAATGTTATTTTAATTCATTATAGTATATAAAGTTAGTTATTATACTAAATTAATTGTCCCATCCAATAAGATACCAAATTTCATCAATTTTTTTAAAATTAGCTACAGTATTGGAAATCCACCTTAGTTCCTTGCCTTTGACTTTAGCAGTTAATCTTACTTTAGATATCAAAGAAGCAGAGGCATCATCATCTAATAATATGGTAGGCTCCATAATATCGGATTTGGAAAAATCCATAGAACCGTCTTTTATCTCGGAGATAAATTCTCTTTTAACTTGGGATTTATTTGGGGCTTGAGTAAGTTTAAAATCATCTAAAAGAATCTCATCTAATTTATCAATGTCCGCTTCAATTAATGCATATTGAAACTCAACAAACTTATCAACAATCTCCTGGTCAGCAAAAGAGAATGATTTCTCACAAAGTAATTCTACATCAGACATGATATAATATATAAATTAATAAGTACATATTATTTTATGTATGAATGATTATAGGTTGGTGAGATTATTTGTGAAATTCCAGAAATAGACTGCGAAAAAACAAATGATGCAATTGTTGAATTCATCAAAACCAAAGTATCCGACTCCAAAACCGATGGAATTGTAGTTGGTTTGAGCGGAGGAATAGATTCAACTTTAATAGCTTATTTATCCTGTGAAGCCATCGGAAAGGAAAATGTATTTGGAATTATCATGCCGTCTGCAACAACACCTCCTGAAGATAAAGTTCATGGAATCGAAATAGCACAGCACTTAGGTATCGAATACAAAGAGATTGCTATTGACAGTATCCTAAATGAATTTTTATCCATGACACAGCTTGAAGAAAACAATCTGGCAATAGGAAATCTCAAAGCCAGAATAAGAATGTCAATCATTTATTATTATGCAAACGCTAAAAATTACCTCGTCAGCGGAACAGGTAACAAAAGTGAAATCCTAATCGGTTATTTCACAAAGCATGGGGATGGCGCATGTGACATGGAACCGATTGGAGACTTATACAAGACTGAAGTCTATAAATTAAGCGAATACTTAAATGTCCAAAAGGAAATCATCGACAAACCTCCGAGGGCAGGCCTCTGGGCCAACCAAACTGATGAAGACGAAATTGGAATGAGTTATGATTTGCTTGATAAAATATTGTATCTTTACACTGAAAAGGATATAAAAGAAACTGAAATAGCTGAAAAATTAGATATTTCGATTGATGACATTAATATGATTATTAATAAAATTATTAGGAGCGAACACAAAAGTAAAGTTCCGGAATACCCTCAAAAAATAATATAATGGTGATTTAGTGAGCGAAAATATTGAAAAGAAATGGCAGAAAAAATGGGCAGATGCAAAATTATTTGAATCAGACCCTGACGAAAGAGAAAAATTATATCTTACAGTAGCTTTTCCATATCCAAGTGGAGCAATGCATATAGGACACGGACGTACATATACTGTACCGGATGTTTATGCAAGATTTAAAAGAATGGAAGGTTACAATGTATTATTCCCAATGGCATGGCACGTAACTGGTGCACCAGTTATTGGAATAGCTGACAGGATTAAAAGAAAAGATCCATGGACACTTGATTTATACCACAGAGTTCATGGCGTTCCAAAGGAAACCTTGCCTAAATTGGAAGAACCTGAATTCATTGTAAAATACTTCTCAACAGAATATCACGAAGTAATGGATGAAATGGGATATTCAATTGATTGGAGAAGAGAATTCAGAACAATCGATCCGACTTACAGAAAATTCATCGAATGGCAGATTACAACCTTACACGACAAAGGGTTGGTTGCAAGAGGGGAACACCCAGTAAAATACTGTCCAAACTGTGATAACCCCGTCGGAGACCATGACCTTCTTGAAGGTGAAGGAGTAGGCGTCAACGAACTTACCCTTTTAAAATTCCCAATAGAAGATAAAATCCTTGTAACCGCAACTTTAAGGCCAGAAACAATCGTTGGAGCAACCAACATCTGGTTAAACCCTGATGTAGAGTATGTTCTTGTCGATGCTGAAGGCGAAAACTGGATAATAACAAAAGAAGCTCACTATAACTTATCTAACCAAATTAAAGATTTAAATATCATCTCTGAAATTGACCCTAATGATTTTATTGGTAAAATGGCTAAAAATCCATTTACCGGAGATGAATTACCAATTTTCCCTGCAAGCTTTGTAAGTGCATCTTACGGAAGTGGGGTCGTATTTTCCGAGCCTGCTGATGCACCAGCAGATTATATAGCTCTTCAAGATTTGAAAAACAATGCCGAAATGATAGCAAAATATAATTTAGAAGGCATTATTGAAAATGTCGAACCTATTCCTGTATGTACTCTTAAAGGCTATGGGGAAATCCCTGCAGCCGACATCATTGAAAGATTAGGCATTACTGACCAAAACGATGAAAAATTACATGAAGCCACTAATGAATTATACAAACAGCAACACAGTAAAGGTACCATCATAGAATCCATTCCAGGATTTGGAGGTATGAAGGTTCGCTTTGCTCGTGAAGAGTTAAAAGAAAAATTAATCTCTGAGAACATGGCCACAATAATGTACGATTTCGCCGAAAGGCCAGTAATCTGCAGATGCGGTAACAATTGTGTTGTTAAAATCATGGATGACCAATGGTTCATGAGATACGGTGATGAAGAATGGACTGAAAAAACCTTGAAAGTGCTTGAAGGCGAAACAATCATTCCAAAAGAACTTAAAAATAACTTCGATTATTACATCAACTGGTTGGATGACTGGGCATGTTCAAGGAAAGTAGGGCTTGGAACAAGACTTCCATGGGACAATCAATGGTTGATTGAACCATTGACCGACTCTACAATTTACATGTCTTACTACACAATTGCAAAATACTTAAAAGACATGGATCCGGATGATTTAAACCTTGCATTCTTTGATAAAGTTCTCTTAGGTAAAGATTCAGGTGAAATTACAGTTCCTGAGGAAAAAGTCAAAGAAATCCAAGATGAATTTAATTACTGGTATCCATTAGACTGGAGACTATCTGCAAAAGATTTAGTAGGTAACCACTTAAGCTTCCTAATGTTTGCGCACAGTGCAATTTATCCTGAAGAAAAATGGCCTAAAGGAACCGTAGTTTTCGGTATGGGTCTTTTAGAAGGAAATAAAATGTCATCATCCAAAGGTAATGTAATCCTCTTGAAAGATGCAATCAGCGATTACACAGCAGATGTTGTAAGATTGTTCCTAATGGCTTCAGCTGAACCATGGCAAGACTTCGACTGGAGAGAAAAAGAGGTACTCGGTACCAAAAGAAGACTCGAATGGTTTAGAGAATTTGCAGCAAGAGTTGAAGAAATCAAAGGTTCACCTTTAGATTTAAGCAATATTGAAGAAGTTGAACTAACCCGTACAATCGACTTATGGATGATCAGCCAGCTTAACCAGCACATCAAAAAATCAACTGAAGCATTAGAAGTTTTCCAAACAAGACAAGCGCTTCAAAACTCATTATTCTTGCTTAAAAAAGATGTAGACCACTACCTATATAGGGTCAAACATATTATCGATGCACAGGACCCTGCAGTCATTTATGTTTTATCCACTGTATTGGAAGCTTGGATTAGACTTCTTGCACCATTCACACCACACACTTCAGAAGAATTATGGGCAACCTATGGTGGAGAAGGCTTTGTAAGTGAGGCTGCATGGCCTGAAGTGGATGAATCAGCAATAAGTCTTGAAATTGAAAAATCAGAAGATTTAGTGGAAAATATCATTAAAGATATCGCACATATTAAACAAATGGTTGGGGACGACGTTGAAAAAGTCCACGTTTACTTAGCTCCTGATTGGAAATGGGACTTATACAAAATAGCTGATGAAGTTGGAAAACCAGATATCGGTCAAATTATGGGTAGAGCTATTGGAGCTAATATCTACGATGACAAAAAGGAAATAGCAATGGTAGCTAAAAAAATCGGTAAAGAAATAACTAAAACAAGATACATTGGTAAAATTAATGAAGAAGAAATTTTAACTGATGCTCTTGAATACATCAAAGAAGAATGTGGTAATGAGGTTATTATCCATACTGATGACTCATACGACCCACAAAATAAGGCTAAAAATGCAATGCCTTATAAACCTGCATTATTTATGGAATAATAGAGGTTAATCCCTCTATTCTAATTTTTTACTTATTATAATTTTCTTGCAAACATTAGATATCCGCTATGTCCAACCATACGTGTTTTAGGTCTTACGCCTTGAGTTCTAACCTCCAGACCTCTTTCTAAAGTTTCGAATATTTCTATATCATAAAAACCTAATTTTTTAGCAACACGATAAGAGGTTTCAGCCTGATCGATGTAAGGTGCATAAACCGCAAGCCATCCTCCCACATTTAATGCTTCAAGCACCTCTTCAAATATCTCAAATGGTTTGGGCAAATCCAAAAATACTAAATCAATATTATCTTCATCGATACCATCTTTAATATTTTGATTTTTTACATGAATGTTTTCAATTCCAAACTTCTCAATGTTTTTAGACGCAACTTCTGCAAAGTCTTCGCGTATCTCATAGGTGAAAACATCGCCGTCAGGTCCGACAACATTTCCGAAATTAAGTGCAATAGCTCCAGCACCGGTTCCGGCATCAACTACACGTGAGCCTGCTCCCAAACCCGTGTGGGCCAAAACCTGCCCAATATCCTTTTTGATAAGTATTGAACATCTTCGATCCATAACATCAATGAAATCATTGATATTTGGTTTAACAATTTTAAATGAGTGGTCCAAATGGCTTTTAACCTCGTCACCTATTGCTGCATTATCTAAGATTTCTGCTTTGATAATCCCTAAATCACTTTGAAATTCTTCACCAGGTTTTAAAACATACTTTTTACCACGTTCATCTAAAATCATTTTCATAATAATACACCTAATTTTCTAACTCTGCTAATCTTTTTACCCTTTTAAGTGAATCCGGGTGAGTGGACAACAGTTCCATGATTCCGCTTGTTTTTGAAATTTTCACTCCTGACGCAGCAAGTCTCATTAATTCCTCATCGGAAATTTTTCCGTCACCGTCAAAGTCTATTTGTCTGAAATCTGTAACGTCATGTTTTGCATTGTTAACATCATTTACAAAAAATGCTCTGTTAGTGTTTAGCTCAGCAATTGTTTCCTTATCGCATTTTGCAGCACCATAAGACAATTTATAGAGTGCGGACACTAAAGCGGCCGGGCGATTTCCATATTCAACACTGGCTTCATCAGCATAGTATTCGCGGATTCTTGAGATGAACAACACTAGCAATTGTCCTATCAAGTAGAATACATAACCCAATATACCTATGATAATTCCGCCGCCATTCCTGCTGTCTCCGGAAAACATGAAGGCCAATGCGATGTAATAGCAAATCATAGGGACAACACTTACTGCAGCAGTTATTGCCATGTCGTTGTGTTTAATGTGACCCATTTCATGACCCAATACTGCCCTTAGCTCATCACGGTCAAGTAAACCTAAGATAGGGCGAGTAACAGCAATATGGCCACTTCTGCTTGTTCGGCCATATGCAAATGCATTCGGAATATTTACTTCAGACAATCCGACTTCAGGTTTAGGAACGCCGGCAGCGTCAGCCAATTCCTGAACCATTTGATGGATGTGAGGGGCTTCGGCCTCTGACAATGGCCTTACATTCATTGAACGTTTAACAAGAGATGGACCAAACCAATATTGTAAAAATACAATGACTAAGCTTGCACCCATGTACAACATCCAACTGCTGATTCCCAAATACCATCCTACAAGCATTATGAGAATATAAACAGTTGTAAACATTAGTATAGATGTAAGAATCATTCTTAACTTAAGTTTCCATGTGCCTTTCATTTTTAACACCTTAAATTTTTTTGAAAATATTACTTTTCAAATGCTCACTTTAATTATATATTAATTAGATTTCATATAATAAAAAAGTTAAGCAAAAAATAATTTAACTACAAGGTACAAAAATTTTACTATAATAAAATGGTGATTAAATGAGCGGACCATGGGTAGAAAAATATAGACCACAAAAATTAGAAGACATTGTAGGACAAAAGCAAATCGTGACAAGACTTGAAAAATATGTAGGCGAACAAAGCATGCCTAATTTAATGTTCACCGGTCCTGCAGGTGTCGGTAAAACAACCACAGCCTTAGCACTAGTAAAATCTATTCTTGGAGAATACTGGAGACAAAACTTCTTAGAGTTGAATGCTTCTGATGCAAGAGGAATTGACACAGTAAGAGACCGTATTAAAAATTTCTGCAGATTGAAACCTGTTGGTGCTCCATTCAGAATAATCTTTTTAGACGAAGTAGACAACATGACAAAAGATGCACAGCATGCACTTCGTCGTGAAATGGAAATGTATACCAAAACCGCTTCATTTATACTCTCATGTAATTACTCTTCAAAAATCATTGATCCGATTCAGTCCAGATGTGCAATATTCAGATTTGCTCCATTAAAAGGAGAAGAAATTAAGGAACGTTTACAGTTCATCTGTGAAAATGAAGGATTTGAAGCATCTGATGAAGGTCTTGAAACTATTGTTTATTTTGCTGAAGGAGATATGAGAAAAGCAGTGAACGTGTTGCAGGCTGCAGCTTCAGAAGGAGAAACAATAACAGAAGAATCTATTTATGAAGTAATATCCAAAGCAAAACCGCAAGATATTGGGAATATGATAAATAAAGCTTTAATGGGAGACTTTATGGGTGCCCGTAATATCTTAAGAGAAACAATGGTTTTACAAGGAACCAGTGGAGAGGACATGGTTACTCAGATTTATCAAGATGTTTCAAAAAGAGTTATTGAAGGAAAAATGGATGCCAGCATCTATATGGATTTGATTGAAGCAATAGCTGAGTGTGATTTTAGAATAAGGGAAGGAGCAAATCCAAGAATACAACTTGAAGCTTTATTAACTCAATTCTTATAAGGTATTTAAATGTTATGGACAGACAAATACCGGCCACAAGAGCTATCAGAAGTGGTCGGTAATAAAAAAGAGATTAAAATAATCACTGATTGGGTTGATGAGTGGAAAAAAGGTAACCCGCAAATCCCTCTACTTTTAGTCGGACCCCCGGGTATCGGAAAGACTACACTAGCTCAAATCATAGCAAAAGAATTTTCAGAATACATTGAGTTAAACGCTAGTGATAAACGTTCCCAAGACGTGATTAAAAATACAATTGGTGAGTCTTCATCTTCCAGATCTCTTTTTGGTGATGAGTACAAATTAATTATCCTTGATGAAGTAGACGGAATTCATGGAACAAATGACCGTGGCGGCGTAAAGGCAATTGGAGAGATAATTAAATCTTCACACCACCCAATGATTTTAATAGCCAATGATTTTTACTCAAAACGATTACAATCCATAAAGCCAAAATGCCAAGTAATCAAAATGAAAAAATCAAGATGGAACTCAATATCCGCATTACTGAGAAAAATAGCAATAGCTGAAGGTGTTGATGCAAATCCACAAGCTTTAAAAGAAATAGCTGTAAAATCACAAGGAGATGTGAGATCAGCTATAAATACATTGCAAGCACTTGCTGATAAAGACACCACACTAGAGGTGGCTGATGTGGAAGGCATGGTTACAAAAGATACACGTTCAGACATCTTCAATGCAATTACTGGAGTTCTAAAAAGCAAAACCCCTGCACACGTCAAAGAAGCATTGTGGGTTGAAGAAGATCCGACTCTTGTCATGGAATACATTGCGGAAAACATTCCACGGGAATACAAGAAGAAGGATGAAATCAAAAAGGCATATAACTACATATCAAAAGCGGACGTGTACTTTGGAAGAACTCAGGTAAGCAGAAATTACGGTTATTGGAAATATGCAACAGATTTCATGGGAATCGGAGTCAGCAATTCCAAACATGAAACATACAAGAAATTCACAAAAATCCAAACCCCAACTATTTTTGGCTTAATGAGCCGTAACCGTGGAAAAAGGAATTTGAGGGATGCCATTGCGGATAAAATGTTCGATAAAATGCATGTATCCCGTAGGGTTGCTGTTTCAATGTTTCCATACCTTGAAATAATGTTTCAAAATGATGAACTTGCTTGGGAAATCTCTGACTTTTTAGAGCTCGAAGAAGATGAAATCAAACGATTCAGGAAAAAGAAAATTCCTAAAAAAGTAATCGCAAAAATGGAAAAACAAAAAGAAGAAATGAGAGTTGAAGAGCGTGACAAACGTGCTGAAGAGCTTAAAAATCAAATGATGAATGTCATTCCAGAAGTTGAAGAACCTGCCGAAGACGAATTGCCGTTTGAAATTCCAGGAATTGATGAAAGTCCTGAAGATGACGTCGTCGAAAAACCTTTAGTTGAGGAAACCCTTGAACCTGCAGTTGAAGAAGAAATTGAGGAAGAACCCCCAAAAGAAGAGAAAAAAGAGAAAAAGAAAACCGATAAGCAAGTAGATTTATTCAGTTTCTAATTTATTATTAATAAACTCTGCGGCGCTCACAACATTGTCCTTATATTGTGGAGCCACATCTTCCAAAAACTTGGAAAAGGAATTGGCCAATTCATCTTTATTTTCCTTTTCAATCAGCTCCTGACCATCCATCTCCAAAAATGAATTAATCCAATCAAAGGATACGTTAGCTAAAGGATAAATTTCATTTTCTTCGTTAGAATAATTTAGGCCTTCGCCTGAAAAAATACCTTCAAAGATATTGTTTACTTGATCATCCAAAATTATAGGATTAACCTTCAAATCATAATCTCCCTCATAAACTAGTTCAACACCATATTTTCGAGTATATGGCTCCATTAACAATTCAACCAGATAATTGTCTTTAGGCATTAATATTTTAGAATTAGGTTCAATTTCCAGAGCCAGATGTTTTGAGGATTTTGAGCATATTTTTTGGAATAATTTGCTTCTTACAACTTCAATTTCCGGATATTGCTTTTTAAAGGTAGCTTCTCTTGTTCTTGAAAACTTTGAAAATCTTAAATTATTAATGTAAATCTTATCTGGAGTATATGATATAAAACGAGTGTCAACTCCAATTATCTTCAAATATTTAAGCACATCTTTTTTAGATGAGCCAAATTCATCATCTTGAGATTTTAAACCAGAAATGTCAAAAATTAAATCCATATTATCATTTTAAGTCAATTGTTTTTCTCAAGGCATCTTCCATTACATCAACCGGAGCTTCGTTGCCCGTCCAGATTTTAAAACTTTCAGCTCCTTGGTAAAGCAACATCTTAATTCCGTATACCGGTTTTGCACCTGCCTTGATAGCTTCCTTTAAAAGTACTGTTTCATTTGGATTGTAAACGGCATCAAATACAACTAAGTCTTCATGCATGTCACTAGCTGATGCGATAGGTTCATCATTGACATTTGGATGCATGCCGGTTGGGGTTGTGTTAATTAAGATATCTGCTTCCCTTAAATAAGAACTAATTTCAGAAATAGAACCAGCTTCAACATTGCTGATTAAATTAGAATCTAAAACATCATTTGCTAATTTCTGAGCTTTATCAACATTCCTATTTAAAATTGTTAATTTATTTGCGCCATATTTTGCAATGTAAAATGAAATAGCTCTTGAAGCGCCACCTGCTCCTGCAATAACAACATTTTTATCTTTAATTGATGTAACCTCTTCAATGGCCCTAACTGCACCGATTCCATCAGTGTTATATCCTTTCATATCTTTAAAATCGATTGTGTTTACGGCACCTATCAAACTAGCTACCTCATCAATTTCGTCCAAATATTTCATGACTTCAATTTTATGGGGGATTGTAACATTCAAACCCCTGATATTCAATGATTTAGCACCTTCGATTGCTGATTTTAAATTATCAGGACTAACATCAAAAGCAACATAAGCATAATTCATTCCCAACTTTTTAAAAGCAGCATTATGCATTGGTGGTGAAAAACTATGCTCAACAGGATGGCCTATTAAACCTACAATATTTGTACTACCTTTAATATTCATATATTATTTAATTGATTAACAAAGATTATATAACTTTGTACATACAAAATTAAACTATAATATATCACATACAAGGAGTGTAAAAATGGAATTTACAAGACCAAGAGGTACAAGAGATTTTTTATTTGATGAAATGAGACAAAGAAAGCAAGCAGAAAGTACCTTAAGAGAAGTTTTTGAAAGTTATGGTTATCAAGAGATAAAAACACCTTTATTTGAGGAATTAAGTTTATTTACAACAAAATCTGGAGAAGAAATTGTTGATCAATTATACAATTTTAAAGACAAATCCGACAGGGAATTGACCTTAAGACCAGAAATTACCGCTCCAGTTGCCAGATTATACTTAAATGAACTTGAAAAAACCGCTGTTAAACCAATCAAATTATATTATTACGGCAGCTGTTTTAGATATGAAAGACCTCAAAAAGGCAGATTCAGACAATTTTGGCAATTTGGTTGTGAATTGATTGGTGCTAAAACTCCACAGGGAGAAGCAGAAGTGATAGCTCTATGTAGTGATGCGATTAACTCACTTGGAATCACTACAGCGGACGTAAATATTAACCACTTAGGAATTATCAGAGGTTTGTTTAAACACTTTAACATCACTGATGAAACCCAAAGGGAAATAATGGTTGTCATTGACAAAGGAGATAAAGACTTATTGATTGAATCGTTAAGTGGAGAAACTCCAGTAATCGATAATGATGAATTAAACCAAATATTATTAAAATTAATTGACCTTGTTGGAGATAAATCCATCATCACAGATGTGGAAGAATTAATTGCCCCATATGAAGAACCAAAAGAAGCTTTAGAAGAGTTAAAAGAATTAATATCCTTATTAGAGTCTTTCCAAGTTGAAAATTATACTTTGAACCTCGGCGTTGCAAGAGGTCTTGATTATTATACCGGAATTGTATTTGAAATATATGTTCCTGAACTTGGCGCTCAAAAACAGATCTGTGGTGGAGGATCCTACAGTCTTGTTAAAGTATTTGGAGGCCAGGAAGTCGAATCCACTGGATTTGCACTTGGTTTTGACAGGTTAATGAATGCAATTGAAGAATTAACCGAACAAGAGGAATTGCCTTCACACTTAGACGTATACGTAGCCCCAATTACAAAAGATGTTCGCACAAAAGCATTTGAAATAACCCAATTGCTTAGAAAAAATGGAATTAAAACCGATGTCGATTTAAACGGCAAAAAGTTCAAAAAATTAATGAACTATGCTGATAAGATTAAAGTTGAAAAAATCATCATTGTTGGTGCTAACGATCTTGCTGAAGGAAAAGTCACTGTTAAAAATATGATTAGTGGCGAGCAGGAATTAGTTGAAACTGATAATCTTATAACATATTTAAAAGAGGAATAAAAATGAATATAAACTTCAGGCATGAAATTAATGGCATTAAGGTCATTACTGCAGTTGCACAAGATGTCGAAACCAATGAAATTTTAATGTTGGCTAACATGAATAAAGAAGCTCTAATTAAAACCATAGAAACAGGCAAAGCTCATTATTGGAGTACTTCACGTAATCAGTTATGGCTTAAAGGTGAATCTTCAGGTCACTTCCAGGAGGTTCATGAAATCCTTGTAGATTGTGATATGGACGCAATCATTTTAAAAATCTCTCAAACCGGTGCGGCATGCCATGAAGGTTATAAATCCTGCTTTTTTAGAAAATTGAATACTGAAAATAAGATTAACATTGATGACCTGAAAGAAGAAGATGTTGAAATCATTTTAAAAAGACTTGTAAACCCAGAAGATGTGTATTAAAATGAAATGTATAATACCGGACACAAGCGCTGTTATTATAGGTGCAATATCAGAAATTATTGAAAAAGAGAATTTGGATTATCCGGAAATTATTGTACCTGAAGCTGTAGTTTGTGAACTTGAACACCAAGCTAATGCAAATAGATCCGAAGGAAGAAAAGGTTTAAAGGAACTTCAAAAATTACAGGATTTGCAAGATGAAGGGGAACTTGCAATAAGCTTTAAAGGAAAAAGACCTACTAATTATGATATCAAATATGCAAAAAGCGGTGAAATAGACAGCATTATTAGAGATATTGCTAGAAGTGAAATGGGAACTCTTGTCACAAACGATAAAGTGCAGGCAGAAGTTGCAAAATCTCAAGGAATACCTGTTTACTTTTATGAGCAAAAAATTGAAGAAAAGCCACTTTCAATTGAGAGATACTTTGATGATGACACAATGTCCGTCCATTTAAAAGAAAATGTAGTTCCAATGGCTAAAAAAGGAACACCTGGACATATTGATTTCGTTATATTAAACGAAAAACGTTATACCTACAAAGAACTTCAAGAAATCATTGATGAAATCCTTGATAAAGCAAAAAACGACCCTAAAACTTACTTAGAAAGTGAAAAAAAAGGTTCATATGTTGTCCAATCAAGAGAATACCGGATTTCAATAGCTTACCCTCCATTTTCTGAAGGTTTAGAAATTACGGCTGTAAGACCAGTTGCCAATATTGATTTAAATGAGTATCATTTATCTGATAAATTATTAGAAAGAATCAGGACAAATGCTGAAGGTATTCTAATATCAGGTTCTCCCGGAGCGGGCAAATCAACATTTGTACAGGCAATCGGTAAATATTACTCATCAAAATTAAATAAAGTTGTAAAAACAATGGAATCCCCAAGAGATTTGCAACTCCCAGATGAAATAACACAATATGCACCTTTAGAAGGAAGTATGGAAAATACTGCTGATGTGCTGTTGCTTGTAAGGCCCGATTATACTATTTATGATGAGCTTAGAAAAAATACTGATTTTAGTATTTTTGCTGATATGAGGCTTGCGGGCGTTGGTATGATTGGAGTGGTGCACGCAACACGTCCGATAGATGCAATCCAAAGAATCGCTTCAAGAGTTGAACTTGGAGTAATTCCATCAATTGTTGATACAAGCATTTATATTGAAGACGGTAAAGTTACAAGCGTATACGAAACTAAAATGACCGTCAAAGTTCCGACAGGCATGAAAGAAGCAGATCTTGCAAGACCGGTCATTGAAGTAAGAGACTTTGAAACTGGTGAGCTTAAAAACGAAATTTATACCTATGGTGAGCAAACTATTGTAATGGACATTAATCTAGTTAACGGCAGCAGCAGTGACGCCAATTATAAATCCTCGGTTGATAAAATTGCTGAAAAAGAAATTCTAAGGAAAGTTAAGAAACTCCTACCTAAAAAAGCTAAAGTTGATGTTGAAGTCATTTCACCTGAAAGGGCGAATATCTACATTCCAGAAGAGTTTATTCCAAAAATCATCGGTAAAAATGGAAAAAGAATTGCTGAAATAGAGGAAACTATTGGAATAAGTTTAGGTGTTGAAGTAATTGAATCAAAACCTGTTAATAAAGCTCCATTTGAAGTGGATATTCTTCATACAAAAAAACAATTAATTTTAGAACTTGGACGAGAAAATGGAAGAAAAAACTTTGATATTCAAATTGATGGAGAGTATTTGTTAACTGCAACAACATCTAAAAAGGGAGAAATTAAAATTAAAAGAGGAATAGAACTATCCGATTACATTATCGAAGCGCTTGAAATGGGATTAAAGATTACAGCTATTCAAAAAATGTGATAATATGAAAATTGGAGCATCTACACTAGCAGGAATGACTAATAAACTAGAAGAAAATTTAGAATTCATTGAAAATTTAGGCCTGGATTATGCTGAAATCGTACATCAGTACCCTCATGATAATTTTGACATTGATATTTTAGAAAGTTTTAATTTAAAATATTCAGTTCATTCCCCATTTATGGACGTGAATATTGCAGCACTTCAAGAAAAGAGCAGGATTAACTCAATTGAGCAGATAAAAGAATCAATTGACCTAGCTAATAAAATAAATGCAGAGGCGGTTGTTGTACATCCTGGCCTGGCACCTTTTTTAGCAAATAAATATTATTTAGATACTGTTTATGAATATGCAAATGAATCAATTAAGGAAATTGGAGATTACGGGAAAGATTTGGGAGTTTTAACTACTGTTGAAAACATGCCGACATTTGATGGCATGCTTTATAAAGATATGAATGATTTACATGAACTGCTTGTTTCACTAGATATGTATATGACCTTAGACATCGGCCATGCAAATCATGCAGGATATTCCCCAGACGAAATGATTTTTGATTCAATTAAACACATACATATGCATGATAATTTTGGTGATGATGATGCACACCTTGCATTTGGTGAAGGGTCTATTGATTTAAAATCTATCGTTGATAAATTAGAAGAAAAAAATTATAATGGCATCTACATCATTGAAGTAAATGACACTGATTCTATCAAAAAAAGTTATGAATATATGAAAGAGAACTTCTAAAGAAGTTTCTTTTCTTTTATTTCTTTTTCAAAATACAAATATTTCGAATCAATTACCTTTCTGATATCTTTAGCTGTTTTTTTACCAATCCCTTCAACTTCCTGAAGTTCAGTTTCAGAAGCATTAAGGACTTTTGATACACTTCCAAAGTGTTTTAATAAGTTTTTGGCATTAACTGGTCCAATATTAGGTAATGATTCTACAATAAATAATTGTTGTTCTAAAAGGCTAACTGGTTTTTTATCAGTTCTGATCTGAATTGGAGTTCTTTCGCCGTTTTGTTCTCTAACTGCAATTCTTTTAATCATAGCTGCAGTATCCTGAGCATTTCTTGTAGGCAATATACTTATTCCAAAATCAATTGCAATAGAAGCCATAGATCCCCTAATTGCATTAGGATTAATGAATCCAGTATATAAATCATCGCCTTCAAGAATTAAAATAGGATGTTTGAACTCTTCAGAAAGCTCTTTTGCTTGTTTAAATAATCTCTTATCAATAATTGAGTCTACAAAATCCTTTGCAGTTTTTCTCTCAATAGCTACTTCATCACTTACCTGATAGTCTGCAACAGCCATTGAACGAACTTGAACGTCAATCTCCATTTCAGTTAAATGCCTAATTACTTTAGAATTGCCTTCACGAGAATCTGCATAAACAATTGGAAAATTATTTTCTTTTTTAGGTTTATCAATTACTTTAACATTTCTTTGATTTTCCATTCTTTCAACTGCCGATGCATTTAACTCCTCTAAAACCTCCTGATCAATTAATTGGTTTTTCATACGGTCTTCTTTTCTTATACTTGACCAATAATAACCCTCATCACGAGTTCCTTCAGTAATTAAAACTTTTACACGACCTGTTCTTTTACGACCAGTTCTACCTCTTCTTTGAATCATTCTCACTTCAGACGGCACCGGTTCATACAATACTACTAAATCGACTGCAGGAATATCAATACCTTCTTCAGCTACACTAGTGGAGAGCAATACATCATATTCCCCCATTCTAAAGGATTTTATGATTGCCTTTTGTTCTTTTTGAGTTAGGCCTTTTTCACCGTCTTTAGGTGCCTGACCAAAGAATTTTGCAGATTTAATTCCTTCTTTTTCAAGTTTTTGATGAATCATTTCGAGTGTGTCACGATATTGTGTAAATATAATAATTTTAGAAGCTGATTCATCACTTTTATCCTCAAAACGAGAAGTACTGAGTTTAGTTTGACCATTATCACCTAATTCTTGTTTAAGAATTTTTGTTACTTCACGTAATTTTGGATGTTCCCAGCCATGTTTTTCCGCTTCTCTTGCCAATCTAACAGCACGACTGAAATTATCATCCCACATCAATGATTTAGCTGCTTTAGTTTGTTTTTTACGCAGCCTTGCAACATATTTATTGAAAGTTTGAACACCCTGAGTTTCAATTAACTCTTGAGCGTGTTGAACATTGATAACCGCACTTAAAATAGATATGGCTTGGAATAACTCTTTATCAGGATTTGCTGAGCGAGCGATTTCGCCTTGAACTCTGCTTCTTGCTTTTAAAATATCCACTTTATTAACAGAAACTGTTTTAATAATGCCCATATTTTTTAAGGCTTTAAGCCTTACTTTTAGAGCTTTATCAACATTTTCTTTAATTTTTGCAAGTTCACCGCTCATTTTAACCTTGACCCATTCGATTTCCACAGGGTTGAAATATGGTTTTACATCAGCATCATCCTCAGTCTTGACAACAATATTTTGAATATAAAGGTTTTCACATACTTCTTTGATTTTATATTTATCTGAACCTGGAGAAGCAGTTAAGCCTAAAATAAGATTAAAATTAGATTCCTGAACGTATCTTGATGCTAAATACACATAAGAATAAGATCCAACTCCATGATGGCATTCATCGAAAACAATTAATGAGACATTACTTAAATCATACCTGCCGTTTAACAAGTCAGATTCTATAGTTTGTGGAGTTGCACAAATAATTCTGGATTCTTCCCATCTTTTAATTCTTTCATCAGTTTTAACGGCACCTGTTAATGAGGTGCATGGTAAATTAATGAATTCTTTAAAACTTTCTTCATGTTGAATGGCTAAAGGTTTAGAAGGTGCTAAAACTAGAACTTTTGAGTTTTTGACTTTATTTAATCTGTCGGCAGCTACAAGAATCGCTACAATTGTTTTACCTAATGCTGTAGGTGCAACAACCATCGTATTTCCTTTTTTTAAGACATCTCCTGCAAGAATCTGTTGATATAATCTTGATTCGATTGCATCTTTTTTTAATAAGGGATGATTAATGTAGCTTGTCATGATATCATATTAATTAAAAGTAATATTAATATATTAAGAGAGAGCATTTGAAAAGTAATCTCAATATTATAATTCAAATACTACAGATTTAAATTTAGTGGCGGCTTCGCCAATAGCTATTATCATTTCACAATCGAGATTTAAAGCTTTTATCAAACCATCACGAACTTCTTCTTCAGAAGCGCCTAATGTTCCTGTTTTTACAAAATCATCGACATGGTTTAAAAATATCCTATCATTTAATTTAGGATTTTCCCTTAGTTTTTCAACTGCTATTTTTTGTGAAGCAACTGAAGCAGGTACAATGAATTTTGAGAATTTTAAAACACTGTTAAATATATCAATGTCACCGATGTAACCTGATTCTGATGAAACTGTTATGACGGTTGTAAATTCGCCGAACAGTTTTTTAAATTCTTTCAAAACAGTTTCGACACCTGCAGGGTTATGGGCATAATCTACATAAATGTCCTTGCCTTTAACTTTTCCTACCTCTTCCATCCTTCCACTTACACCGTTAAAATCAGCTATGCTCGGCAAAATCTTATCATATGGAAGGTCCAGGAATTCATGTGCTGCAATAATAACACCAGTTAGATTATAAACGTTGTGAAGACCGTCTATACCCATTTTCACTGTTAATTTTTCGGTTGGAGTAAACAGATCGAAAGTACGGTTGACCAAATCCACATTTGTTGCAATATAATCGACTTGAGGAGTTGTTATGCCACATTTGCAGAAGTAATATCCGCAACCTGAAATTATTTCTTTTACAGCAATTTCACGTCCGCAAACGCATTCTTTCATGCCCATGGAATCCGGAATTTCATTTATGCCAAAGGTTATGAGTTCACCTTTGAAATCCAATTCCCTCAAAAGGCCGATGATTGTCGGGTCATTGGCATTAACAATCAATTTGCCTTCACCTATCTCTTTTATGAATTCCGCTTTGACATTCGCATAATCCATAAAGCTTCCAAGGTCATTCAGATGGTCCGGAGTGATGTTTGTAATTAAACCCGCTGTCATGTCGGTATTTTTAACTATCCTTCCGATAGTTCCCGGCTTACCAAAGGTTCCGACTTCCAATATCCCCACATCACCATCTAATCTTGACTGTAAAATCGGAATGAATTCAGCATTGCCTTGCATTCCTTCCAAATCATGTTCACATGGCTTGATTCCATTGTCATATGCAATTTTTTTAAGCAATGTTGTTGTGGTTGTCTTACCGTTGGTACCTGTTATTCCAAACACCGGTTTTTCAGGTTTAATCATATCAATAATATCATATAAATCTAAAATTGGTTTATCGCATTTTTTAAGAATTTCAGAATCTTTTGATAAGCTTAAAGGACGAACAACACAATCGACTTTTTTGAAAAATGAATCTGGAGTTTTTCCATAAAAGACTTCAATATCATAACCTTCCAGAGATTTTACGAATCTGCAATCTTTTTTAAAGGACAAGTCTGTACCTATGACATTATATCCTCTTTGTTTAAGTATTCTTGCTATTAAATTACCGTTTGCTCCGCAAACTCCGATGACTCCAAAGGTTTTTTTATTCATATTTCTTACTTCCTATTTCAAGTCCTTTCATGATTTTTTCAACGGTTGTCAACCTATCGTATGCTATAAGCGGCCCCATGTGCAATATGATATCTCCCGGCTCGGAGTATTTGAATGTCTCTTCGGCGGCTATTTCAATGTTTTCCACAGCCACCTTCTTAATGTTCGGATTTGAAATTGCATCTAAAATCTCCTGAGCCGCTTCCATTTCGACTTCCTGAGTTACTTCATTAAATCCGCTTGCTATTACACATTTAAGGTCATAATTACTTACCAATTCGCCAACTTCCGTTTTATCTCTAACAGATAAAGTATCAAAATGATCCAGGAACAATACAACACTTTCATCTTTAAAGTAATCGAGTGTAATTTTCATTCCATCATATAAAAATGCAGAGTCTAAGATTACTTTTCTTCCATTATACTCCCCCACATCATCCATATGTGCAGGCAATCCCTTAAACTCGGTTAATGCGCCAATAATATCTTCTTTTTTAACTCCGTATGTGAGTGCAACAGCTGAAGCCGCAACTGAATTTTCAAAGAAATAACTCATCATATAGAACGGAGTTGTAAAAGAATCATCATCATATTCAATGGTTAATGATTTATCGCCAATAGTGCCCTTGAAATCAACATCTTCATCCAACGCATAGTATAGGGCATCATCCCTTATAGGGTCTATGAGATTAAAGCATGAATAGTTTGCGATGAATGTTTCACTGATGGCTTCCAAAATGAGTTTGCGCTGTTGATATAACATTAGTGAACCGCCAAACTCTGAGAGGTGGTCTTCTGCAATATTAGTTAAAAGACCAATTTTAACATTTAGCTTGTTTAAGAGACCAATTGTACCATGAGGAAGTTCAAAAATAGCAATATCACATTCCTGCGCTTTGCCTTTAACAATACCATCAATAATGGCTTCAGAAACCAAGTTATTTACTAAAGATGAACAGGACCATACATTAAATCCTGCCTGTTTAAATAAGCTTGTTGTGATAAAAGTAGTTGTGGTTTTGCCCATAGTTCCGGTTATTCCGATAATGTCAACCGGAATCAAATCATTGACGATTTCTGAGAATTCCTCATTTGTAAGAACTTTTAAATCGGAATCTTTAATCTTTTTAGCGATTGGAGCGGATTCCGGTAAGGTAGGAGGCATATATGCCGCTTCAAATCCATCCACTGATGGATCCTTATTGGCCATGTCTAACTTTACACCTTCCTTTTCCATTTCGATTAAACTTCTTTGAAATTCAATTTTAAATTCAGAAATATCTTTTAAGTCTGTTATTACAACATTATGCCCTAGATAATTGAGCAATCTTGCAACAGGCCTACTTGCGTTTCCTGCACCAACAACTAAATAATTCATAAAAAAGTTTCCTTATAATTTCTAGTATAATTTATAGATTTTATTAAATTTAAAGTTTAATAAAATTGATTAAAAATATTTAAAAAAAAAGAATTTAAACCTTATTCAAAATGAATAAGATTTTCAACATCATTATAAACAACATCAAGTCCACACATTGATGGAACATAGTTTGCTGCCTTTGCAGAATTTACACCGATGACTTCAAAGCCCATTTCTTCAATAGGAGCCACAACCATACAGGTGTCGCAAACGACATTTCCACCTGCAGCCTCGATTGTTTGGGTATATCCCATTCTGTCAGCTGTTGCCTTGACGCTGACTGATGTGCAAATCCATAACTTGTTTTTAATGGTTTTTCCTTCGACAATAGTCGCTACCTGCTTAATCTCTTCAAGTGATGCGTGAGGACAGCCAAGACAAATCAAATCAGGAGTCTTGTCGGTAGTTGACAATTTTTGGCGAGTTTCTGAAATTTCCTTATCAGAAATAAACATTATATCCTCAATTTCATCTTCTGAATTTAAATTAAACTCAGGAGTAACATCTTCAATGTGGTAAAGCGCTACTGAACCTGATGATGCGAGAGCTGCACCCAAGGTTTTCAAATCATTGTTGTTTGGAGTATTTTGCAGTTTGAAATAAGGTATTCCTCCACCAACAACTTTACCAATGATATATCCTAATGCACCAAAGTCTGCGCCCTTTAACTCAGTGCTGACATTGACTACCAAATTAGCCTTTCTATTTTCATCCAAATGGAAGCCATAAAGAGGAGTTTTTCCAACAATAGCGGCTGCAAGAGCGGCCGGTCCTCCTTCACGATTGGTACGGGCACCTATTACAGAGTTAACATAAGCTACAGCTGATGATTCGGACCATGAAACATGGTCTCTGAATCTTGGAACATTACCAACCAAATAAGGAGTGCAAGTACATGTTTTGGAAATGCCGAGCTTTGCATATGCATCTACAATCTGATTCTGCTTGATTGCAAAATCGCGAGGGAAACCTAATTCCTCCCAGTTATCCAAATCTGTTCCAGGCGGATTAAGTGAAGCATTGATGGTGGCTTTACCTGAACCGTCACGAGCCAAATCTTCAAGATATTCTAAACCTGCATCCCCAATTGTCTTATAAGAAACACCTGATACCTGAGCAGAAGTAATATCGACCAATTTAGAAGCACCATAGATATCTCCTAAAGCTACAAGGATGTCCATACTTTTTCTAATGGTTTCTCCATACTCTCCATCACACATTTCCTGTTCTTTTTTTGTTAAAAACATATTAATCATTATTTAATTGATATTCGACCATTTCATCTACTAAATGTAGGAAATTATCTTTTGCTTCAAATGGTATCATTGCACCAGCTGCAATATCATGTCCCCCGCCGGTTCCTGCAAAGTTATTTGAAGAATCCTTAAGTGCTTGGCCCAAATTAACTCCGCGTGCAACCATTTCACGGGTGGTACGTCCGGAAATTTTAATATCCCTGTGAAGTCTTGACATTCCAATGACTGGTTTTGAACTATCTAATAACTCAACTGACAATCCAATACTTGCAATAGTTCCCATTACGGACTTTAATACTTTGTCATCTGAATATAGATATTGAATAGCGTTTAATTGTTCTGCGCCATACTTTTTAACCCATTCAAGTCCTCTAACTATTTGATCGCGATATTGGCGTTGGAGTTTTAAAGCCGCATCCAATGCTTGGTCTCTCTCACCAAGTGCAATACTTAAACCTAAACCCTGTTTTTTATTTTTACCGCAGGCATCTAGAATGTATGCATATTCTTCTAAATCTCTGAGTAATGGAACTTCTTTTGGAAGAGTATAACAATCACCAAAAATCTCTTGATTAACATTGATGAGCGCATCTTTTAGGAGGTCTTTTTCCTCATCTTCCAAATCTGTGAATTTAATTCCATAGGATAAATTCATGCGTTCTAAAAATTCCTGAGCCCCTTCTAAATCTCCACTAATTCCCGGCAAAGGAGGTGAAAAAGTATAAGCGAGTGATTTGAAAACAGGTTCGGATTCTTTAGAAACTGTTTTTAAACCTTCATGAATTTCAACGCTCCCACTACTTACTGCATCATCTAAAATTAATTTATTAACGCCTGTAAAACCGTCTTGACCTTGCATATCCCCAAATGCACCAACAAGTGCAAAATAGGCAAGGTGTTTTTTATCCAAATCACGAATAGTTAAATAAGCTGAACCTGAACCGGACAAGTCCTTACTACCATCAATTCCAAACAAATGAGGGTTTACATGGACCACATTACTTTCAGATTCAGTATTATCTACTTGATGGTGATCAGCAACTATAACATCATGCTTATAAGTGTTGAATTCCTTAATAAATGGACTTCCCATATCTGAAAATATGAATAAATCGTATTTCTCACTTCTAAGTTGATTTACAATATCTTCCTTAAGACGTGGGATTATTGTAGTGTGAAATTGAACATCTTCTTCTTTCAAAGCATTCGCTATAACTGCTGCGGCTGATATACCATCAGCATCGTTATGAGAAATTAATCTGATAACACTATCATTGTCGATATGCCCCTTAAGCATATCGGTAGCTTCACTAGCCCTATTTAACAAGGAGTGCTGCTTCTTTTGGATTATATCTCCAACCTTCTGGTAATGCACCTTCACTTACATAGTAAGATGCTAATTTTCTGATTCTAGCTTCAATAATGGTTAATCCTCTTCTAGAGTGTAAATCTTTAGGATTTTCTTCTAAGTGGTCTCTGATGTTAACTGCTCTTCTGATTAAGTTTAATAAATCTTCTGGGTAGTCACCAGCTTGACCGTTTCTTTTTAAAATTTGAGTAATTCTTTCACCAGTTACGTCTTTTACTGATGGAATTCCGTATTGGTCTCTTAAGATAATACCAATTTCGGAAGTACTTTTACCTTCTCTGTTAAATTTTAAAATCATTTCTTCAATTTCTTCATCACTATAAGTTACCCATTCTGGTCTTGCCATAATATAAACCTCTTTAAATTTTTTAAATCTTAAATAAGCCCAATATAAACAGAAAATAATGTTATTCTTGACTAGAATACCATTCGATAAATTTCTTTAATGAATTCTTTCTATGTGAAAATTGGTTTTTTTCATCAGTTGTAAGTTCCCCAAAGGTCTTGCCTTCACTTGGGACATAAAATATAGGATCAAATGCAAATCCTAAATCTCCTCTTTCTTCAACTGCGATTTCACCTTCGACCTTGCCTAAAAAAGTCTTGGGCTCAGAATTGGGGGCACAGTACCCAATAACTGACCTGAATTCGGCATAACGGTCAGAAGAATCTGCTAATAACTTTAAAATACCTTGATTTCCAATAGTATCCTGAACATAATGTGAATAAGTTCCCGGAAACCAATTTAAAGCTTTAATGAATAAACCAGCATCTTCCACAATCACAGGTTTGTCAAGCTTACGACTAGCATATTTTGCGCCTGATAAGGCCACTTCCTCGAGAGTTCCTTGGGGTTCTGTATAGCCTAAATCAATATGCTCTAAAGTAATGTCATAATCTTTGAAAATATTCTCTGCTTCTTTTACTTTATGTTCGTTACCAGTTATAAATGTTATCATATTTTTAACTATGATGATGATTTTTATTATATGTGTTGGTTATGAATCAGTGGGTATATCTTCCACGGGATTCGATGTCTGAAATTGTATTTAATATTGATTTATCCCCATAACCATTTAAAACACAATCAAAGTATTTTACTGCCAAATTATAATCAATACTTTGCAGGGATTTTTTCAAAACAAGTAAATCAACTGCTTTGTCTTCTTTCAATTGGGAATATCTTCCAAGCCCGAAATCAATGAAAACCAAATTGCCGTCCTGAAGCATTATGTTGGATGAGGTGATATCGCCATGAATAATATCATAAGAATGTAATTTTGATATTTCCTGACCTATTTTAAACGCCAAATCTTCATCGATGACATCCTTAACCATGACTCCCCCAATCTCTTCCATTACAATAGCTTTGCGGTTCAAATCGACATCATATAAAACCGGAGTTTTTACACCTGCCCTTTTGGCATCAGACAATAGCTTAGCTTCTTCTTTGGTTCTCGCTTTTCTGATTTTAGAATCGATTTCAGGAATCCTATAGCTTTTAGGAATTCTATCCTTAATCACTGCCTTTTCACCCAAATAATCGCTTTTAACAATATTGGATTCGGCACCCTTTGCTATCAATTCATCTGGAAGGGTTAGATAAGTTTTAGTATTGTCAATCCAAGGAATATCCACTTCATCTGTCCTGAACTTCTGAATGATACCTGTGTCGGCCAGGTCCATTGGACCAAATTGTTTGCACATCAACAAACCCAACCATGCAATCATGACTCCATTATCTCCGCATAGTTTCATTTCAGGCATGTAGAATTTTGCACCGTGCTCTTCGGACATTGTCTTTAGCATTTCACGCAAACGTGAATTGGCTGAAACTCCTCCGCACAACATTACCTCATCTTTTTGAGTATGTGACAGTGCACGTTCTGTAACTTCAACAAGCATTGAAAAGGCAGTTTCCTGAAGTGAAAAGCAAACGTCCTCTATTGGAGTGCCCTTTTCCACTTCCCTAATGGCTGCTGACAATAATCCTGAAAATGAGAAGTCCATTCCCTTAACGACATATGGCAAATCGACATATGAACCTTGCTTTGCCAACTTTTCTATTACCGGTCCGCCGGGATGACCTAAACCTGTTTCACGGCCAAAATGATCAAGGCAGTTTCCAACTGCAATATCCAAAGTTTCGCCGAATATCCTATATCTTCCGCTTTCGTAAGCGATTACCTGACTGTTTCCCCCACTGACGTAAAGCGATACTGGATTGACTGCACCAGTGTCAAGTTTTCCAACTTCAACGTGTCCAATGCAGTGATTGACACCTATGATTGGTTTTTTCAATGACAATGCAAGGCTTCTGGCGGAAGTTGCAACAATCCTCAAAGCGGGACCGAGACCCGGACCTTGCGAGAATGATATCAAATCAATGTCATCATATGACAAGCCGGATTCTTCAATGGCTTGCGGTATCAGTTTAGGAATCCATTCGGCATGGTGTTCTGCGGCAATTCTAGGATGGATGCCTCCCTCTTCTGGAAATAGCTGTTTTCCAGCCATGGCTAGGATATTGCCTTCACTATCAACTATACCTACACCGGTTTTTTCTGCTGTTCCTTCAATTCCTAAACTTATCAAAATAATCAACTTGAATTTATTTAATGTTATAATATTGTTCTTTTTAATATTAAACTATAATGAATACCATGATTGTAGTTTTTCTGAAATAATATTTTCAATTTCCTTTTTCATTTTAACATTTAAATATACATCAGTTCCATGCTGAGTTTTTTTAAATCTAATCATTTTAAGCTTGTACAAATTTTTTAACTCATTTTTTACATGTTTGCATGGAATTTGGGATAACTTATTGCAAACATTGGAAATTGGAGTGTGGCGTTTGTTGAAATATTTGTTATGATATAAGAAGAATAGGATTTCTTCCTGAATAATGGTGTTGGTTTTCAATTTAACACCCTATTCTTTCTCAGTGTACTTTTCTAAAAGATTTTTTAAATCATTGGCTGTTTTTTTATCCATGACAATTTGTAAATCAGATTCGTTGATTAATTTAAATCCTTTTTCATCAGTGATTAATTTTTTATCACAGATAATTATCCTAATTTCATCATTAGTGCCGCCTACACCAAAAGATGAAGCATGAACGACTTTAGAGTCTTTATTTATTTTAACATTCTCATCATACGGTATATCAGATATATTCTTCATTTTATCACCTGCTCAATAACAAATCAAAAGAATTTTTACTGGATTTATCGGAGGAAAATATATAAAATTCTCTTGATTCAATTTCAAATTCTAGTTTATCCAAATCTACTTCATTAGGAATTTCATTAAGGATCTCATCCAATTCTTCATCTGTAAATTCCTCTCCCACTTCTTCCGGAACTTTTAATTGTTTTTCGATTTCTATTTTTACGAGCTTATCATTAATACTGAAAAAATCTTTTATGAACTCGGATTTAGGATTTACAATATATTTAGGTCCTTTTTTACATAATAATTCATATTCAAGAAAATCATCAATAAATTTATCTAAAGTTGACCTAGATATTTCAGATCCTACTGCCAGTTGCTGTTTTGTAAATTCATGGAAAGGACAAGACAGCATATAGTCGATTACCTTAATTTGAGGGTGGTTTCCCAAAATATCTTTTATCATTTAATCACCAATGTATAATAATTAGACATTTTTTTATATAAATATTTTTTTAATGTCTAAAAAAAAGACAATAATCCAATATAGAAACAATTTTAAATTTAAAAAACAAAAGTGAAAGTATGGGATTTTATAGTGCAAATACTCCAGAACAAAAGAGAGTAAAACAACTGACAGGAGACATTAACATCAACGAAATGTTTAAAAACGAATGCAATACAAGGGGAATACCTATTTACAATGCGTATAACATCCAAAAAAGGTTAATACATGAAGTTGAACAGGAACAGTTGGTTGGTGTTAAACAAGTAGACGATAGATTGATGGAATTGCTTGACGAGAGAGGAAAAAATAAAGTAACCCACAGATATGTCGATTTCGTTGCAAAAGAAGACAGCGCTTCAAGAGGCACAATACCTCCAAGAGGAGATGAAAAATCTTCACTGCCTCCAAAAGATCAAATTAAAATCCCTCCAAGAGCAAGAGACGGACAGACATTCCCAACTGATGATGAACTTCCGGAAAGGGAACTGTTGAAGAAAATCATGCTTCAAAACAAAAAAATAATTAATCAGAATAAGGTAATTATTGATTTATTGAAAAAACAAGGTGAAAAAGATGATTGATGGAATTAAAACATACGGATCAACAGAATTGACAGAAAAATTACAGGAATGTGACGATCCAGTATTTCTACTTACAATCGGAACAACCGATACATCATTGATAGAAGGCATTTCCGGAGCGGGACCTTCTGCAGAATTAACAATATACACACCTGCTTCCGATGCTGAATTTATGGTTCTGGGCGAAGTAAGATGTTGTGAAGCTCCTGCGGAAACCGTAGTTGGAGACGCAGCGGCACCTACACCTGCAAGACTTACCAAAGCATCTCTTCAAGTTGCAAACATCCCATTCGTTATTGTTGATGCAGGTTCCAAAATCAAACCTGACCTCGACTATGTCAGCTTAGGCAAAGATTATGGAAGAGACATTAGAACAGGTAAAGGTGTCTTGAACCCATTGGAAATATTTGAAAATGCAAAAGATTTAGGTAGTGAATTATCATACAGGCATGAAATGCTCATTATCGGTGAAAGCATCGCTGCAGGAACAACAACAGCTCTTGGAGTATTGAAAGCACTTGGATATGAAGCTAATGAGAAAGTCAGCGGAAGCATGCCTCATAACCCTCACGATTTAAAGTCAAATACCGTGAACGAAGGATTGAAAAATGCCGGAATTGAAATAGGAAAAGCGGATGCGATGCAGGCAATCGGTGCAGTTGGCGACCCGACCATCCCTGCAATTGCAGGATTGGTATTAGGTTCCGATATCCCTATCATTTTAGCAGGCGGAACACAAATGGCCGCAACCTGCGCTGTAATCAAATCCATACAGCCAACATTCGATTTTTCAAGAATCAATTTAGCCACTACAGTATTTGTTGCCGCTGATGAAACCGCAGACCTGTTCGGTATCCTGGAACAGATTGACGATAACATTACCGTCAATGTAGTGGACCCTAGATTTGAAGAATCCGAACATGAAGGATTGAAAAATTACCTAAAGGGATTTGTTAAAGAAGGTGCTGGAGCTGGAGGAGCAATGTACACCGCACTTGTTTTAGGAAATTCCGTTGAAAAATTAAGAAAAAAAATAGAAAAAGTATGTAAATAGAGATTATTTTTAATCTCTACTATTTTTAATTTTAGAATATATGAGCGATTGAGCCCATAAATACTATTATACCTACCAACCAACAGTAATAGGCAAAAATGTCTAAACTCTTATTTTGAATTAAGTCCAACATCCATCTGATAGCTAGATAACCTGCAATTATTGAAGCGATGAACCCTAAAAATATTGGAAGGAAGTTAACATTCATTGCAGAACCAATATCCTTAAGTTGGAAAACAAAGGCACCAAAAATTGCCGGTATTGATAATATGAAACTGAATTTTGCTGCAAATTCCTTTTCAAGACCGATTGTTAAACCTGCTGCAATTGTTGTTCCTGAACGTGAAAGCCCTGGAAGAATTGCACATGCCTGACCTAATCCCATAAACAATGCTTCTTTTGCAGTGATTGAATCGTAATTAATTTCACCGCTAGGCATTCTTTGTGATAGATATAATATTGTTCCTGTGACAAATAAGAAGAAGGCCGGAACATATAATGCGCCTGCAAACAATGCATCTACTGAGTCTTCAAATAGCACACCCGCAATCCCCACAGGAATTGTTGCTAGTATCACATACCATGCAAGTCTCTTATAAGGATCTTCATAAAATCCTTCCTTGAATCTTCCATTTCGGATATCATTAATACTGTACCACCATGATTCAAGCATCTTATAGACATCCGCCCTGAAAAACCATAATACAGCAATCAAAGTTCCTAAGTGAAGGAAGATATCAAAAGCTAGAGAGCTTTCAACCCCAAGAATATTTTGAATGAAAACTAAATGTGCGGAACTACTAACTGGTAAAAATTCAGTTAATCCCTGAACAATACCAATTATAATTCCTTGAACTATATTCATAGACTACCCCATTAAATGTAAGTTAACCAACCATATTTGTCTTCAACTTTAGCTTCAACAATGTCAAAGAATGAAGATTGGATTTTTTCAGATATAGGGCCTCTGCTACCAATACCGATAGTTCTGTGGTCGATTGAACGAATTGGAGTAACTTCTGCTGCAGTTCCAGTGAAGAATACTTCATCTGCGGAGTATAATCTTTCTCTTGAAATTATTTCTTCAACGACTTCATAACCTAAATCACGTGCAACAGTCATTATTGAATCTCTTGTAATACCTTTAAGATTAGATGAAGACATTGCAGGGGTGAATAATTTTTCGCCTTCGACGATGAAAATGTTTTCTCCACTACCTTCTGAAACATGCCCTTCATAATCAAGCATGATGGCTTCATCATATCCATTATCGATAGCCTCAAGTTTTGCTAATTGAGAATTCATATAATTAGCAGCACATTTTGCAAGTGCTGGGAAGGTATCTGGTGCTGGTTTTCTCCAGGAGGAAACACCAATGTCTACACCTTTTGCCATTCCTTCTTCTCCTAAATATGATCCCCATTCCCAAGCAGCAATAACTACATTAACAGGACAATTTAAAGGGTTTACACCAAGTTCCCCATATCCTCTGAATACGACAGGGCGTATGTAACAACCATCTAAATCATTTACACGAACTGTTTCTAAGATTGCTTCTTCAATTTCTTCTTGTGTGTATGGAATATCAATTTTATAAATTTTTGCAGAATCGAATAAACGTTGTACATGTTCTTTTAAACGGAATACTCCTACACCGTTTTCGTTTTTATATGCACGAATTCCTTCAAAAACTCCGGTACCATAATGGACAACATGAGAAAGTACGTGAATATTTGCATCTTTCCAGTCTACCATGTTTCCATCAAACCATATTTTACTAGCTTTGTCATCCCATGCCATTTTATCACCAATTAATTAATATATATTTTGTAACTAATAAAATTTTCTTAGGTAAAATTTAAAAAATAGTAATCTATATATATTAGTAAATTTATAATATTACTTGTTGGTTCCGTGGTCTAGTGGTATGATACCTCCCTTACAAGGAGGGGATCACGAGTTCGAGTCTCGTCGGAACCACTTTAATTCTATTTTTAAAGATTTATTCAGATTATACTTGATTTTTTGCTCTTTTTTGATGAAAATTCGATATATTTCATGCTTAAATAAACGTTTCAATAGATGCTAATAGTTCAATAAGAGACCAACAAACTATGGCCAAATTATCAAATAATAAAATTTAAATAGTTTTTATCTTAAAATTATTATTATCAAATAAGGAGACTAAATTATGGTAGTTAAAATTGCTATTATTAAAAGTGGTAATATTGGTACTTCACCAGTAATTGACCTATTGTTAGACGAAAGAGCAGACAGACCAAATATCGATGTAAGAACATTTGGATCTGGTGCAAAAATGAACCCAGAACAAGTAGAAGACGTCGTACCTAAAATAGACGCTTTCGAACCTGATTTCGCAATTTTCATTAGCCCAAACCCAGGAGCTCCTGGACCAGCAAGAGCAAGAGAATTATTATCTGAAAAAGACATTCCTGCTATTATCATTGGTGACGCACCTGGTAAAGGTAAGAAAGATGAAATGGACGAACAAGGACTCGGTTACATCATCGTAATGTCTGACCCAATGATTGGTGCAAAAAGAGAATGGTTAGACCCAACTGAAATGGCTATTTTCAACTCAGACATCTTAAAAGTACTTGCAGAAACCGGTGCATTAAGATTAGTCCAAAAAACCATTGACACCGTAATCGAACAAGCAGAAGCAGGTGCAATCGAATTACCTAAACTCATTATTACCGCTGAAAAAGCTGCAGAAGCTGGTGGATTCGCAAACCCATACGCAAAAGCAAAAGCTATCGCTGCATACGAAATGGCAGGATCCGTTGCAAACTTAGACATGAAAGGTTGTTTCATGACCAAAGGTTTCGAAAACTTCATCCCATTAGTAGCTGCTGCTCACGAAATTGCTGCATGTGCTGCTAAATTAGCACAAGAAGCAAGAGAAATCGAAAAAGCTAATGATACTGTTTTAAGAACCCCTCACATGAAAGAAGGAAACCCAGGTTGTAAAACAGACTTAATTAGTAAACCACAATAAGTAGTTTAATTACTACTTACTTTTTTTTATTTTTTTAAAAAAAATTAACACCACTATTTAGTAATGGATTTTTCAAATAGTATATTCTATGAAAAATTAAAAAAAGATAGCTAATAAATTAGCTATAAAACTCCTTTAGTTGAAGGAATTTGATCATGTTCAATTTTGATTGCTTCTTTTAGAGCCTTTGCAAATGCCTTGAAAACAGCTTCTGCCTTGTGATGGTCATTGGCTCCTTCAACGGTACCATAAATGTTTACTTTACCGCTTGAAGCAAATGATTCGAAAAAGTGAATGATAACGTCAGCTGTCATGTCGCCGATTTTTTCATTCTTGAAATCCAAATTCATGTTGCAGTAGCTACGTCCGCTGATATCAATTGCCACTGTTGAAACTGATTCGTCCATCGGAACGATTGCATGAGCCATTCTTTTGATGCCCTTCTTATCGCCTATGGCTTCCAGGAATGCCTCTCCTAAAAGTATTCCAATGTCTTCGATGGTGTGGTGGTCATCTATTTCGATGTCTCCCTCTGCCTTGACATCCAAATCTATCATTGAATGTTTGGAAAATGATTCCAGCATGTGATTGAAGAAGTTTACTCCTGTTGAGATGTTATAAACCCCTTTTCCATCAAGATCCATTTTTATTTCTATATCTGTTTCAGATGTTTTTCTTGAAACATTAGCAATTCTAGTCATAATCTAACCTACAAAATAATTAATTTTAGCTTCAATAATTTAGGCTTATTCACCGGGACGTATAATTTTAATGCAGTCTGTAGGGCATTCCATGGCACATAGCGTACAAACATGACAATATCTTAAATCTAATATACGTGCAACGCGACCAACTTTCCAAATTTTAGCTGATTTGGGACAAATCTCGGCACAGTTACCGCATCCAATACATTTATCTTCATCAACCAAAATTTGCAGTGCCATAATAATCCCTTTATAGTTTTAATGTTGCAACAGACATTGCCTTAAATCCAACATAGACCTCTTTTCCGATGTTAAGATTCAATTCTTTTTCTGCAGATACTGTAATATCGCTGCATAAAGTGATTCCGCCAACATTGACTTTGACACGAATGATTTCGCCTTCGAGCCTCATTTCAATGATTTGACCTTTTAAGATATTACGAATACTGGAAGCCTGCGGCTCCAACATTAAAAAGATGTTATCATAACTAATCAAAGCCAATATGTGATCTCCAAGCTCATAATTCCTATTCAATGGAGCATTAATCTCAAAATCCTTCATTTTAATGGTCATTACACCCTTAGTATCGTTAATATCTACAATTTCGGCTTCAATCTCATTTACATCTTTGTGAAGCTCCATAATAGCATTAATCTTTTTACATTCTTTTAAGATAGAGTATCCTTCTTCAGTCAAAGAGGTTCCTCCACCTCCACCTTTTCCACCTTTAGTAGTTGCTACAACTTTTACATCAAGTGTTGATTCTATCTTATCAATATAATTCAGTGCAGTCCTGTAAGAAACGTTAATTTCTTTAGCGGCAGCTGTCAAAGAGCCAGTTTCTAAAATAGATTCAAGCAAGTTGTATTTTTTACTGTCAAGTAGAAAAGAATTGCCATCTACATTAATTTTATATTCTACCCCTGCCTTTACATCAGTCATATTATACTCCCCCAAGTATAACTATTAAAAAATATATTCGTTATATAATAAATAGGTTTTCTATTATCTGTTTCTGAATTCAATTTTTTCAACAAAGTTCAATACCTTATTGACAAATTTGGATAAAGGACCTAATTTCGATGAATATCCTCTCAAAGTGGCAATATCTTCCGCAGTGAAAAATCTGACTAAAATTAACGCGAAAAAATAGACAATCATACAGATTATGATTCCAGGAAACAGCCATAAGGTGGTCTTAGGAATAAAGAGAC
Organism: Methanobrevibacter sp.; assembly: GCF_017539065.1. GTDB lineage: Archaea > Methanobacteriota > Methanobacteria > Methanobacteriales > Methanobacteriaceae > Methanocatella. Next base: position 23,371 of record NZ_JAFYHP010000012.1, on the reverse strand, counting down.
CTGCCAATCCCATGATTAAAGCAGCCATCACTATTTTAACAACCGGTTTTTTGGGAGCTTTTGTTTCAGTCAATTTAAATACGAAATATACGCATGGGACCATCATTAAAAAGCAGGAAATGGTTGTAGCAGTCGCACCACCTGCAATACCCAGATATGGAACAAAAAGCCAACAGAGTGCGGCAGTTGCAATAGAACCGCATATCAAAATATACATTGGAATCCTAGGATTTCCGATACCCTGAACAATACTGGTTGATATGGCAAAAATTGAGTAGAAAGTCATTCCAATTGACAATATGGCCAAAGCTGAAGCACCTGCAACATAAGCAGGGGTTTTGAAATATAATAATTTCAAAGTAGGTGCTGCGAATAATGCAAGGCCAATGCACATAGGAACTACAAATAACAATGATATTTTATAAGCTTCGCTGACATATTTTTGAAGAGTTGGAATATCTCTAACCTTAAAAGCTTCAGAAGAAGCTGGCAAAATGGTAGTTGCAACAGAAATAGAAATCATCAAAGGCAATCTGGCAATAGGATCCGCGGCTGTGAAAAACCCGATATCCGCCAATGTCAGGAATTTACCCATAATGATTGTACAGATATTATAGATAAGCATTTCAGCAATTGCAGTAATAATTACCGGAATGGAGAATTTTACTAATACGAGCCCTAATTTGAGTTCATCGCGAAAGCTGAATTCAAAATCATCGGTTGGTTGGGGAATATATTTCGGCATGTAAAACTTAAATATCAACACGCAAGTAACGGCAGAAAGGGCATAACCGATGACTGTACCCCATAATGCACCAACAACGGAAAATCCTATTAAAACAAATGCTGTAGCAAAAAGAATCATTCCCAATTGTTCAATAGCACGGGTATAAACTATATACTCCATCTTGTATACACCTTGGAATGAACCTCTGAATGCTCCCATAATGACACTGAACGGAGTGATCAAACCGATAATCTGCAGTGGAACCATTACTTCAGGCTTTCCCATGAAATTATTGGCAATGTACGGGGCAATGACAAAAATCATTAAAAATCCCAAGGATATTCCCAAAAACACCATGATTTTCAGCGCGGTGTAGATAGTCTGCCTGGCCATATTATAGTCTTCAACGGCATTATATTCGGCAATATATTTGGATATTGCAGGAGGAAGCCCTCCAGCAGCCAATGTTTGAAAAATCCCTTGGAAGGACAATGTAGTCCCTAAGATACCGTTGTTGACAGGACCCAAAAGAGTAGCCATTAAGAAACGGTACAGATAACCTCCGATACGAAAGATTATGTTACCAATGAAAATTATCAAACTGCCTCTGAGTAACTTATTTGCCATAATATAACCTTAAAAATAGATATTACATATATGTAAATTAATTTTAATATATATACTTATTTAAGAAATTTTCAAATTCTATCAAAGTCCTATTCAAAGACTCCATACCATATGTATCTTCCTTTATTTTATCCAGAGAGTCCTGAGACCAGAATGATGCGCCTAAATTGGAACCGAAAGGCCCTCCGCTGACCGGGATTATGCCGTGTATCATAAAATAGGTGATGTTTGCCAGATGAGCGAAATCCTGACCCCCGGTACGGTCCCCGCCGACTGCAATGCTAATTCCGATTTTTCCTCTTAAAAGATTATAGTCAATAGCTTCAAGAGCTCTTGTTCTGTCCATTATTGCTGAAAGATTTGATGAAATTGATCCTGACTGTATCGGAGTGGCCAATATTATACCATCGGCTTGCTGAAGATTTTCATAGATTTCTTGCATATCATCCTGTATGATGCATTTCTTATTTTCCAAACAGTAATCGCAATGCATACAAGGCTTAATATCCTTTGCCTGGCAAGTAAACATTTCAGTTTCAAAATTATGGCTTTCCAGTATGTCCAAAGCATGGGCCAATACGTAATGAGTTGTATCGTTTCTCGGACTTGCACAGATTCCAAAAACTTTCATAGAAATATTTAGGTTATATTAATTAAAATATATTTGGAATAGACTTGAAAACGATTTGGAAGTAATTTACTCTTCAACCATAATTAGTTTTCCCGTTGAAGGGTCCTTATATACTTTTCCCATTTCCATATAACCTTGACCTGAACTGTTGGAAGTATCTGGAGTTTCATTGAGTTGATGGCCTTCTGTAACTTCAGTAGTCTGTTGTGCTTCCTGAAGGGGCTGGTCCTGATTTTCCTGGAAAACCACACTCTGCATATTCCAGCTGATTACTACAAAAATCAATAGACCAACTGCAATTACAAGCATTGCATCAACAAGGTTGGATGTCCCTGCCATAGGGTCTTCTTCACTTTCAGTGAAACGTTTCTTACCTTTTTGCCTTACCATCAAATCACCCTTGATTTAATTTGTCTAAAACACAATCCACTAAAGTATCCAAGTTGGATAGGTATTCCTCATACCATCTGCGTCTGATTTTAGCAACGACATATGCTAGAGCACCAGACCCGATACCCACTACAGTTGTATCAAAAGCTACAATAATCGAATTTGCCAATGTATTAATGTCTCCTGCTCCCAATGCTGCAAGACCCGGTCCCATTGGAATCAATGTTCCCATTAACCCCAATGTAGGCCCAATACGTGTAATAATATCTGTTCTTCCAAGGGATTTGGTGAATCCGTTTTCTTCTGATTCAATTAATTTACGTGCAAGCGCTTCCCTTGATTCTTTTGTAAGAGATTGTGCCCTTATTACTTTCATCAATATTAATTTTTGTGATTTTGGAATTTTTGCGCCTTCAACAATTTTTTTCACATCATCAATTGATGGAGCGTTATTGATATTGAAAACCAGCTTTTCAATTACATCCACCGATACTTTCATTCGTGAAGTATACTCCGATATGAGACCTCCAAGCATCAATATTGCAACTAGTGCAAATAATAATAAAAAGATAACTACAGGAATTTGTAAACCCTGTGAGATTGCATTCAATGCTGATGTTAAAAATTCACTTCCCGGAACTGTTGTAACCATGTAATTCACCTATGATAAATGACTCCTATTTCTTGATATTAACATTCCAATCACAATAACTATAACCAATAATATTACAAATATCGCTAAATTATCAGTTGATTCTATTGTAATTGGATTCATTGTATTTATTAAAATATCAGTAATGTATGGTAGGAATAGTGCTGATATCAAATAATACAATCCTAAAAAAAACATAAAATTGCCTAATATGATTGGATATGGCTTGTCTAAAAATACTTTAACAAATGATTTTGACAGGAAATATGTGATTACTATTGTTGCCACAAGTGCAAGTGCAACATATACACTCAAGTTCACCGCACCCAAACCGATTGTCGGTGCAACCAATAGTACACTAACTAAGATTGATCCAAAACAGCACGGGCATGGTGCAATAACTGCCATTGCAGTTGCTGCTGCAGTATTTCTTTCATAAACTTTGTATTCCCTTATTGTGAATATTCCCGCTGCAATCATTATGGCTGCCATAATCAGGAAAAATTCAAAGTTATAAGCATAAATCCATTCTGTAATTTCCTGCGTAAAAAAAGAGGCAATCCAACACAGTATTAGGACTCCTCCTCCATAACCTATTGATACACCAAGCAAATACTTTTTGGAAAAATTGGCAAGACCCGTTGCAAGGCCAAGTTTTATTCCGAATATTAAAACCGCCGCCAATATTCCTAATTGCCATAATGTTGAAATAACATCCATAATTTTCACCTATTAATAATTTTAAACTTAAATAAAACATTTCCTCGAAAATATTTTATTTAAGCTTAAAAAAATAATAAAAAAGGTTTATAAAAAACCTTTATTCATTAAAATTGTAATTATAGTCGAAGTCTACGACTTCCTCTTTTTCTTCGTCTTTATTTCTAATGTAACCTAATCCTATGATAATTACCAGTCCAATGACTGCAAGCACTGCAAGGATTGATAAACCGGTGTCGGATGATGATTTTGCAACAACCGGATTGATTTCAGCTGCTTTTTTACCATCCTGTGATGATGCACTTTCTCCTGCACCACTAGTGCCTTGAGACATGCCTGTACTAGGCTGGCTTCCATCTACACCTACTCCATTACCGGAAGAAGTACTTCCAGTTGAGGATTGTTTGGTGCTTGATGTGGAAGATGAGTTTGTCTCAACGGTAGATGTTGCATCTGATCCCTTTTGAGGATTTGGATTTGAAGCATCAGCATCACTTTGTGGAGTGTCAGGTGAAGCATTAGTTTGAAATGCCGGGTTTTGGGTTGCCTCATAGAGTTTTGGCAGTAATTTTGCAAGAATGTCTGGATTAACATATGTTATTGCCCATTGCATCATTGCCACATTACCACAACTGCAGTCACAGCATGCCACACCGTTTTGTACGGTTGCCTGTGCCCAGGTATTTGCAATATCCCTTATTGTTGCATCATCTGCATTCCAATAACCTTCCTTAATTGCTGTAAGCATTGTTCCGGACATGGATATTAATGAATATGCATTGTTACCTGATTTTAACCATTCGTTAACGCCTATTCCATATTTGTCTCCATAGTAGGTATCATATACTTTTTTCCACAATTCATCTGATACTGCTGAAGGACGGGTAACCTGCCAACCGAACAAGTTGGTGACAAATTTGTTTGAAATATATCTGGCACCGCTGTAACCTTCATTCATCATACCTTTAATCCATTCAGGATTATCATACCTTGCTGTAATTTCAGCATTCATCACTTCTTCAAGAGATTTTACATATGGATGAGTCTTATCTGCATACATTAAAATATTCATTTTTGGAGTTTTTCCTGAGATATGCTCGAGAGTCATTGAAAGACCTCCCCAGTAATCGAAGAAGTCATCATTGTCTAAAACTCCATACTGGTTGGTATTACGACTTGCTACAATTGTATCCGCATTGGATAATGCTCTAAAGAACACTATCGGATTTGTATCTCCCCAATAGTTTTTGGAGTACATATTACCCATTCTTCCAAGATAGAAATCAGCAAGTTCGGAGGTATCATTCCAGGTCCAGGACATCTGAACGAGTTTTGATATCCCTGCACCGTAATCTCCATTTGGAGGTGCAAATATTCTTGTAATCGCACATTCACCAGCATAAGTGGCATTATAGCCGATACTTAAATAGTACAAACAGTCTTCAACCCAATGTTTGGCAACATAATTATCTTCTAAAGATTCAGAACCTATTCCCTGATAGTTGATTCCTTCCATTACGAATTCAAGAGCTTCCAATAGTTTGGCTCCCTCTTTTGTTTTAATAAGAGTCCTATTATTTTTAATTGTATTATATGAACAGGCCAATGTCATTCTAAATGCATTATCCATTAGAACTGCTTGAGATGAGTATAAGTCCCTGAATAAACCGCTTGTAATGACTGAAACGTCAATCCTTTTTTTAGCCCATCCTTCAGGCCTTACCAAATCGTCAAGAGGAACAACCTCAGGATATGATTCTGTTTTCATACCGGTGACATATCCTTCATCATCTACCCCTGCAGATGCTGAAGCGTGCCATTTTACCTGCATACCAAGCAAATATAATACAGTGGATACCAATGCACCATCGTCTCTTGCAGTTTCTACACACCAAATACCCATAATGATTTTTTCTGTTTCATCATCAAGGTCTGCCAGTGTCAAGAGTGCAAGAGTTTTTGCATATTCATAGGCATCCATTGTTGGAAGTTCAGCAGACTGGTCCTGGAACATGTTGTAACCTGTCGGCAATATTGCCGGTGTTGCAATCAAATCGCCTCCATAACCAACTGGAATATATTTGCCTTCCAATCCCTTAAGCATTGAGTTTAATTCATTGGCAATACTTTCATTAATCAGATTGATGTATTTTTTAGCCTGATTTAGGCATTCCAATAAATTATTACTGTCAATATTTAAAGTGTTGTAAACTGTATCGGCATCCCAATATATTAAAGCCTTGCAAATGTCATATGATTTATTTAGGATAGATTCTCTTTCAAATGCGGTTAAATCTTCATAATCCTTTGAATAGTAGTTATTTGACAATACTTTAAAAAGATTTGTAGTTCCCTTATTTCCCGGCAGGTCAAAATCACGTGATATCATTGCAGATACCGTGTTTGCAACATCCTTTTCACTCCACATCTCACCGATTGCATGAAGACCCAATGGGTACAAAGTATTTTGCATTTCTTTAAGGAATGTGTTTGTATAACTGACCAAATCAGCATCACTAAGCGCCTTGGTCTCATTTTCTGATAGGCCAAAACTACCGTAATACAAATTGTCAATTACAATACCTCGCAATTCCTCTGCCAATACTTTTTTCATAGTTTCATCAAAAGTATTTTCGTACTCTTCAATGATTTTTGCAGAAGCTGTGAGATTACCATATAATTGAGTGTATGCCATTGGAGAGGTCAAGTGTGAAATCATCACGGCAAATCCTCTTCTTTTAGCTTGAATTGCTTCACCTAAACCATCAGTAATGTAGAAATATAGTTGAGGAACATCTCCCACCACAATAGATCCATAATCATTGTAAGATAAAAGAATCTCTTTTCCTGGCAGCCATTCGTGTGTTCCGTGTCTTCCTACAAATATCATTGCATTTGAATATCGGCTTTGCATATAATAGTAAGCGGCAAGGTACTGATGAGTCGGTGCAACAGCAGTACAGTGATAAAGGTTTTCAACATCTGACTCCCATCCCCTTTGAGGTTCGGGGGCCACAAATATGTTACCGAATGTTAAACCTGGAATTACAAAGTAATCGGTTCCATTACGGTTCACCATCATGATATTGCCTGGGGCTTCACCCCATCCGTTTAAACCTGCTATATTAAGGGATTTGAACTCCGCGTAATACTGTTCAAATATCTGATAATCACTGTATGAACCGGTTGATGCATATTGTTTTAAACTTGCTACAATATTTTTTAAAGCTTCTGTTGCCATAACAGTATTGTTTTCAGGAAGCAGAGCCACTATCTGATTATACCACTCATCAATTGTATCACCAATTGTTACAGTATATTGAAGCTCTACAGCCCTTTTTGTTAACTCTGCAATATATGCAACAGGACCTTCTGAAACCTGTATTTTTACAATATCATCCAAAGTATTATACCAGTTCACATATTCGTCAACCGGCAATAATGTGATGCCGGTTTGGTTAGCTAATTTCTGAAGCTCGCCCGGAGCCCAATTAGCTACATTAATACCGCATCTAATCATCTCATTTTCAAGTTCAGATACATTTTTAGGCAATTCACCAACATTATATCCTGCATCTTTTAAAGCGTAAAGCATATTATAGATACTTGTTATTGAGTCCAGGTAACTGGAACCGATGTTCTGCTTTCCAGGTGGATAATTATAGTAAATGATGGATAAAACTTTATCATCATTTAACGTATAACGTAAATCCACCCATGAGGAAATTCTATCGGTCAATAAATTGATATTTTCATGATGAGGTGAATAACCGGTGATTAAAGCACCAGTTCTCTGAGATAATGTTTTAGCGGCCCCCCCAATGAAGGTGGCATCAATAATACCCTGAGCTTCGGCAATTGATACATGCCACCATTTATCACTCATAGTGGTTGTCAAACCTGTTGAACTTAACTCCCACTGAGCATTTGATACATAATCAGAATGAACTGCTCTGAAAACCGGAACCCCTGCATCTTCAAAGAAATCTGTAGTGTTTGCAAATGTTTCACCGCCAACACCATATGCAACCATAGATACAATTGCATCGAGATTTACATCATATTTTGAAGGATCTGCTAAAAATTCCTGATAAGTTGACGCTGTTGTGAAAGTTTCAACCATTACCATGAGCTGCTCTTTAGTAGCACCAGCTGCAAATACCGGAATTACATTGAATCCTTTAGATTCCAATTGCTCTACAATTTCATAACATGGCTGCAGTGCATTTGAATTCACATACATTGTACTTTCCAAAACACAAGCAATACGAGTTTTTGAACTGTCAAAGAATTCTGCCTTATAATCTTCCAGGGAATACCATTTGTCCCTGTAAATACCATATAATCTTGTTCCGTCACTTGTTGGTTCGCTATATTCCACATCCAATCCAAGATTATTTAATATATAAAGGATTTGGCTTTTAAGGTTATCCTTATTGTTAATATCCTTATATAAGACGATGTTATTAAATATGGAGTTGAATCTGCTTCCGAAGTCAGTTCCATAAAATTCAATGATATCTTCAAATGCAGTTCCCCTTTTAGTGAGTGTAAAGTATGTGACTATTTCCTCATTGGTAAATCCGTCGAATATCTTTACTCCATTAATAACATTTTTCTTCAATAAGTCAATGGAAGTTGATGTTGAAGTTAATTTTCCGGAAGGAGGTTCGAGAATTAAAAATATGTCTTTTTGTGCTAAAGCAGGATAGTTAGCAATGAGACTTGTCAATACAGCATCTACATCAGTACTGATCCACTCGCCAATGAATGCATCAGAATTATCCATTAATGCATATAACTCATCTTCAGGCATATCCTTGATTTGCTCCCCGCTTCGAATAACCAAATTTACATCCAAACCATTATCAAGCAACTCTATAGCGGCAGTATCCAGAATATTTGTTCCGGAATTATCACTAATAAAGAATATGGTTTTTTTACCTGATTGAGAAGATAAAATATCATTAGAATTATCACTTACCTCAGTATAACTATCTAAAGCAAGATCATCATTAGAATTATCACTTTCGTCCTTTGAAACATCTAAATTATCATCAACTTGAACTGTTGAATTTTTATTTTCAACAGCCAATTTGCTAACATCATTTTCAACGCATATGTCAGACGAATCTTCAATTGCAATGCAATCTGTTTGATTAAGTGATTCGGCCGAAATTGCAAGCATTGTAAATGACAATAGAACAATCAAAGTGAATAATAATATAGAACATTTCTTTATGCCAAATTTCTGCATAATATTAGTCTCCAAATTATGCATGATAATAAATCACAATCATCTATTATCAATATAATATATGATTATAACAATTAATAAATATTTTTGAACAAGTAATACTTTTTTTTGAAAAAAAATAAAAAAAGTAATACTTTTAAAAAATGAAAATAGAGAAATTAATCTCTATTTTTTTACTGTTAATTTTTTACTTACTGTGTCTTTACTGTATGTGACTTTGTAAGTGTATTTTTTGCCTGCTTTAAGTTTTTTAAGGATGTTTTTCTTAATGGTGAATGTTGCTACACCTTTTTTATTGGTTTTAGCTTTTAAAGTTTTTCCATTAAGTTTGAGTTTAAGGGTTTTGCCTTTGAGGTATTTTCCATCAACTTTATTAAGGGAAACTTTAATTACAAGTTTTTTAGCAGATTTTTTGACTTTTTTGTTGGAAGCTTTTAAAATGCTGTTAACTTTGACATTATTTGTTACTTTAATGCCATCGTAAGATGCACTGACAGTGTATTTGCCAGGGTTTAAACTAAGTTTAACCTTAGCAACACCATTTTTATCAGTATTTGCAGAAACAGCTTTACCATTAACAGTAAATTTAACAGTTTTACCAGCTAATGCTTTACCATCCTGAGTAACTTTAACAGAGTAATACTGATTACTGGTATAAAGCATAGTAACATCCTTTGCTGTTAAAACTACTTTAGGTTTTGATTTTTCTACAACTAAAATCTGTTGTAGAGCTAAAACTCCTCCTCCGGTAGAAACAAAGCCAACAGTATTTGAACCTTTAATCAGACTGGTTACATCACTACTGAAATACTGAAGAGAATGGGCATTATCGCCACTCCAAACATTACTATAGACATTACCATTAAAAGTTAAATCAGCCAAATTATCTTTAGCATTAGCTGCAAAAACATACCATTTGGCAGATTTCATTTTATCGATATCCACATTAATATTCTCGGTGATGTTTACAGGCCTATCTGCTTTGTTATAACTTGTTTTGGATAATATATCAGCGCCGTTTGTAATATAGATATTTTTTAAATTGCCTCCACTTTCATTATATAATCCAATTAATGCCGGAGGATAAACCGCAGCATAAGTACCGTTCACTTTAATTAATTCTAAAGAATTGGATCCATCCTTAATTAAATCTGAAACATCATAAATTATAACTCCATACCAGGATAACCCATAAGAACCTAAATTTGTCTTATCCCTATATTTACCGACGATACGGTTAGAAATATCAACATTGTTAAAAGTCATGTTGAAAACCGGGAAACCTGCCGGAGTTTTATCATAATTATATGAAATATACAACAGGCCATTTACAAAAACAGAATTTTTTGGCAAGTTTAAAGTAAACTCATAAGATTTATTGGCTGCAAGCTCATCACTGCCTAAATATGCATCAGTACCTAAAACATCAATTAAAACATTTCCTGTTACAGCAGTATTCAAATTGAATTTTAAATCATCAGTCGGATAAGCGAAATTTTTGTTTAAATAACCGTTATATCTGATAGGAACAGTAATATTGCTTTTTGCAAGTAAAATATTCCCATCATAAACTTCAACCGTATAGGTTACATCATTATTTATTGCACCAGCTACTGTGGATTCATCAATAGTTCTAACGGTCGGGTCAATTAAACTGATTTCATTTAATGCATCATTTAATTTCATGGTTTGAGTGGAGATGACATTTCCATCTGCCAATAATTTAACAATGTAATTATCTTTATAATTAGTATTTATTGATGCTGTAATTACATTATTAGTGCCTGCATATGCAGTATTTGAATATTCTGTAGCAATTTTTGAAACGGTAACATTAGTATCTTCTAATGTTGTAACAATAATTTGATGAAATGCAACAACAGTAGTGGTAGTTGCAATAAAACTAATATTATTTGATTCCTTAATAATTGAAGTCACATTTGCTTCGAACATATCCATACTTTCAGCATCACCATCATAAACATTTGCAAAAGTATGATTATTGAATACCAAATCAGCATCGCGTTGATGAGCACTGCCTGCAAAAACATACCACATTGCTTCAGTGACTTTATCCATTGAAACATCTACTTTGCTATCTGCTTCAATTGGTCTTTTTCCATCATTATAGTCATTATATAATAAATCCATACCATTTCCAAAGTAGACATTTTTATAAGATGATCCAGGTTTTTCATACAATGTCACAACGGAACTTGAATATAATGCAGTTGAACATCCTCTATTTACAACAATTGTATTTGTTCTATCTGGCCTAACTAAATCTGTAACATTATATCCCAGCAAACCATATTTTAATGCACCCCATGTAGTGCCCATATTGGCTAAATCAATAGAAGACCAAAGGAGCCTATCTGAAATATCTAAACCATTGAAAGTTAGATCCCATAGTGGAAGACGATTATTCAAATCATCCGGAGTGTGATCCCAGTTATACAAAATATATACATATGATTCTGTTATTTTTCCCCCACTTAATCTGAGATTAAATGATTCGCTTCTTGGACCTGTAGATGCTCCGCTATAGGTATTTTTAAAATTATAGAAAACCACATCACCCTTAACTGATGTAGTGTAAGACCAGTCCCATGATTCAGATTTTGGATATGCATAATCTTTGCCCAAATATCCGTTATACATAACATTGGCAATTATTGAATTTTCTGTGATAAATTTATCCACTTGATAAACCTGAACAGTATAATTTACTTCTTTATTATCTGCACCCCTTACAGTAGTTTCATCAATTGGCCTGATTGTAGAATCATTTAATTTGAAACTTTGACTGCCTGCAGTTAAGTGAACATTCACACAATCAACTACATTATTATCAGCCAACAGCTTAACAGTAAAATTACCTTCAACATCAGATCTGATTGTTGCTGTCAATATATTAAATGTTCCCGGAAAACAGATATAGTCAGCAGGATATTCTGTACTTATCTTGCTAACGGAGACTGTTGAGTCCTGAGTTTGTTTTTCATTAGATAAATCTGAACTTAATGTATTAGTAGAGGGCTCATCTGATAGGCAAACATCATCGGTTATAGAATTAGAATTGAGTGAGGAATTATCATTTTCGGATAAACTAATGTAATCTTTTGAATTATCTATCTCTTCAGTTACTGCCATATCATCAATATTTTGAAAACTATCAGTAGTATTTAATGAATCCTGAGCCACAACGCAACTAAGAGAAATCATCATGAAAAATATGAAAATCAATAAAAGAGAATATTTTTTCATTAAAATAACCTCCTTCAAACAATTTTAAAAAAAAATTAAAAATAGAGATATTATTCAATCTCTATTTTTTTACTGTTAATTTTTTACTTACTGTGTCTTTACTGTATGTGACTTTGTAAGTGTATTTTTTGCCTGCTTTAAGTTTTTTAAGAATGTTTTTCTTAATGGTGAATGTTGCTACACCTTTTTTATTGGTTTTAGCTTTTAAAGTTTTTCCGTTAATTTTAAGTTTAAGGGGTTTGCCTTTGAGGAATTTTCCGTCTACTTTTTTAAGGGAAACTTTAATTTTGAGTTTTTTAGCAGATTTTTTGACTTTTTTGTTGGAAGCTTTTATGATGCTGTTAACTTTGACATTATTGGTTACTTTAATGCCGCCGTAAGATGCACTGACAGTGTATTTGCCCGGATTTAAACTAAGTTTAACCTTAGCAACACCATTTTTATCAGTGTTTGCAGTAATAACTTTACCGTTAACAGTGAATGTGACAGCTTTACCTGCTAATGCTTTACCGTCCTGAGTTACTTTAACAGAGTAATACTGATTACTGGTATAAAGCATAGTAACATCTTTTGCTGTTAAAACAGGTTTAGCCAATACATGAATAATAGAATTCACAGTCATTGGTTTATATTTGTCATCCCCTAAATATGTGCATTTAACTATATTGTCACCAGCGGTTAAACTAGGAATGTTAAATGTAGCGGTACCATTGGTAACTTCAGAGAATAATTTATTTCCATCAACTTCCAATAAAACATAACCTTTAGCATCGCTCGGTAAATCCATTGTGAAACTTGAGGTTTCACCAGTGGTGATTTCTGCAGGTAAATTCAAATCAAACAAAGCATTCTCAACAACGAATATTTGTTGTAACGCAGTTATTCCACTTCCAGTAGCAACAAAACTAACAATATTGGAATCTTTTATTAAATCGGATACATCTGCAACATAATATTGAACAAGATTGTAGTCTGTACCGTTCCAAACATTGCTGTAAAGTTTATCATTGAATATTAAGTCCCCTCTTCCGGAAGTTCCTCCAGATTCAAATACATACCAATAAGCATTCTGCATTTTTCCAGCATCTAAATCTACTTTATTTGTAACATTCACTAATCTGCCGGCTTTATTATAGCTACTTTTAGATAATTGATCAGCACCATTTAATATGTAAATATCGCTTAGAACTGTACTGTTAGTAGTGTTGTATAATCCAATTAATATGGTAGGATAAACTGCAACATTGGTTCCATTAGCTTTGATTAAAACAAGAGTGTTGTTTCCATCTTTAATTAAACCGGACACATCATAAATAAGAACACCATAGTATTTTTTACCATAATCACTAGTACCTAGATTAGTTTTATCCCTGTATTTTCCAACGATTTTGTCTGAAATATCTGCTCCATTGAAGGTCATGGTAAATACAGGATAACCTGCAGGAGTGAAATCAGAAGTATATGGAACATATAAAAGACCATTGACAAATGTTGAATTTCCAGGTAAAGTTAAAGTAAAGTTATCAGTTCTATTATTAATTCCAGTACTAATATATGCACTTTCAGTGATATCGACTAAAACACCGCCGGAAACGGTAGTGTTTAAAGTGTAAGGTTCATCACCAGTAGGATAAGCATAATCTTTACTTAAATAACCATTATATCTGATAGGAACTGTGATATTTTTAGTTGATATTAATTTATCACCATCATAAATCTCAACTGTATAAACAACTTTTTTGTTAGTGACATCAGCAGCATAAACAGTAAATTCATCAACAGGTCTGATTGTAGGATCAGTTAAAACAATAGTTGAACTTCCCTTGGTTAAATCAACAGCACTTTCATTAACTATCTGACCGTCTGCCAATAATTTAACAGTGAAATTATTATTAGAACCAATTGGGATAGTAGAATCAACTGTGGCAGTTATTACATTATTGGTACCAGCATAAGCAGTATTTGTATATTCAGTTGCAATATTTGTAACTTCCACATCCAATTCGCCTGTTGTTGTAACAATAAATTGAGTTAAAAGTTTATAAAACTGATTTTCATTAGTACCAGTTTTTTTTGCTATAAGGGTTATATTATTTGATTCTTTAATTATTTCAGTTACATCAGTTTCAAAATAACATGTGTTTTGAAAATTACTGATACCAGGGAATGCATCAAATGTATTATTATTAAATTCTACATTAATAATATTACAACTAGAGTCCCTTGCAAATAAATAATATTTAGCATCAACAACATTATCCAATGGAACATTTACCTCACTTTCACCTTTATTAACTCCGGTAGGTTTTAAAAAATTTGCACCATTACCGAAATAAACATTTTTTTGGGGTGCGCCAGGTATCTGGTATAAAGTAATAATATATTCTCCATGAAGTCTATTTGTGGCAGCTATACCAGTGCCAGAATTCTCTATATATAACTCATTATTTTCATTAGCTTTTATCAAACCAGTAATATTATATATCATTAAACTTTCCGGCATATTACTATTTACAAGAGTAGGAGCAGTATAAACGTACATTAAGTTGTCTTTGATGTTATGTCCATTGAATAGAATAGTATTATTATATATATTATCAACAAATTTTGTATTTCGAGTAACAATAGGTAAGAAAAGATAAGATTCAGTTATTGTTTCATCATCATTTAACTTTATAGTTATTGATGTATTATTATAGTTTTCCTTAATATTATAATTATTGTTTGGCATAGTTGCTACGAAGATATTTATATCTCCCTTAACAGTAGTATTGTAAGACCAATCATAACTTTCATTACCAGAAGTTATTACATTTACATCAGGATCAGCTAAGATTTCTTCAGAATTGACAGACAATACTTCACTTAAATCACAACTTCCCAATAAATCATTACATTGTTTTGCAGGAATTTGTTCTTCTTCAAGAGTTAAAACACCTAAAACTGTTTTCATGGAAAAACCATAATAACCACTACCAGGAACCCATCCTAAAACTGTATTGGAACTGCCAGGCATATAGTTTGAAATATCATACCATTCATTACATTTATAGTAACCTCCAGAAGCAGTATTATTCGCAATTGTACTGCAACCATTTATTGTAAATGCAGGATTTGAACTTGAAAGAATAACATTTCTCAAATTAGCATTTTTCGGATTTGAAATAGAGGATGTTTCAAAAGTGGTAGTGGCTGGTTGATTAAACCATGCCTGACCTGATTTAATCCAGTAATAAATGATATCGTCATCCCCATCATCATAAGCAACAACTAATGCAAACCATTTAATTCTACCATCAAAACTATATCCACTAATAGGGGAAGTCCCAATTTCAAAAGTTAATGTTGTACCATTTAATCCACTGATTGTGTCTGTTATATCATACCTCATATCATAATCAGAGTAGACTTTTGTTATGTTTGCATTAATAGTATACACAGTACCATCAGTAGAGCCCTGAGTACAAACTAAATTTTCTTCTCTAAATAAATTACCGTTCATATATATTTCGGCATTCGCAGCATATGTTGGCTGAGCACTGCCTGAATAAACATTAGCATGCAAATATGCCTTTTTAATAGTGGCATTTGATGGAACATCATATGTAAATGAAGAATATGTTGTAAATAAATGATTATCCTCAGCAATATCAACTCCCCCAGAGACATTACCACTATCTACAGTTTGAAAATTACTTACATCATTAATAGTTCTATCTGCTGATTCATCCGTATCAACATCGATCTCATCAGATACAGCAGTAACATTTGAAATATCACTATCTTCTGCTGAAACCGAACTAATAGAAACAGCAATGATGAAAATTAAAGTTATTAAACAAATTAAATACTTTCTTTTCATTTTATCTCCTTATTTAAATTTATAAAAACCAATAATACAAGAAGTATTACAAAAAAGCTAAAAATGAATATATTAGTAATACTAATCAAGGTATTATTAATAATATTATATAATTAAGAGTATATAACATTTACTTTAAAAATGAATTCTAAAAAAAAGAAGGAAAAATGAAAAATCACTATTTTTTAATTGTGATAGTATTTTTAATAGAAGATTTTCCATATGATGTAGTTATAGAATATTTGCCCACTTTCAGATTCTTCAAGGTTAAAGTGGCTATTCCCTTTTTATTGGTTTTTGCCTTATAGGTTTTTCCTTTAAATTTGAAAGTGATTTTCTTATTTTTAAGAGCTTTGCCTTGGGCGTTTACAAGCTTTGCAGTGAACTTGATTTTTTTAGCTTTCTTTTTGGAAATGTTTTTAGCAGTCAAAACCGGCTTTACAACTATTTTATTTGAAACTTTAAGATTTTTATAAGTGGCTGTAACATAATAGGTATTTGCCTTTAGTGTAATCTTATATGATGCATAACCGTTACCATCAGTGGTGGCTTTAACTGTTTTTCCTGAAATTTTAATTGAAACTACCGCACCTTTGAGGGGTTTACCGTCATCTGCAAGAACACGAACCTTATAATAGCTTCCTGCTCCAAAATACATCACAATGTCAGATCCTGTCATTTTAGCCTTGGATATGACATTAATCTTATTTGAAATCACAGAAGAATTATAAATCACTGAATCATTAACGCAGGAGGTTATTAAAAAACTACCTGCAGGAAGAGTGAGAATTAACGCTGAAACACCATTTTCATCACTTATAATGTGATAGGCCTTACCATCAACAGTGACATCTAAAGACACATTACCTAAAGGATTGTTTTCATCATCCAAAACATTGATTTTAAAAACAGCATTTTCACCGCAGCCCACACTAATATCGGATGCGGTCAGCCTGACATTTTTAAACACAACTGCATTATTTATACAGGAAGAACAGTTGAAAATTTCCGGGTTTGAAACATCGCATCGGACATCATAAACTCCAACAGGCAGATTAACGTTCACCCGTACAGTACCGTTTTCATCAGTGTTTAGATAATATGTTTTCCCATCAATTGTGACATTTAAAGAAACATTCGCCAGGCCATTGCCCGCCATGTCTGTTAATTTTGCAGTGTAGGTTACGTTATTCGGGTATTTTATATGGATATCGGATGAAATTAACTTAACTTTTAATGGAGAATATTTGACCGGTGATGAAAATGTATATGAATCGGCAACAACACCGCAGTCATATACTGATATTGTATAATTCACATATTTTGGACCGTTTAAAATATTATATTCCTTTCTGTAGGTATTCATGTCAAACAATTCGAAATCACATCCCTCTTGCGGAATGTCAAGGAATATCTCATCATCTTTAATGCCGTCGACATACAGTCTGGTTAAATATTTGCCCGGCTTATCTGCAGTGAAGTGGGCATTAATAGTTGTTACATCATCATTTAATGTAAATCCGCCGGCAGTGCTGACATCTGAAATGTTTAATGAAATGTTTTCCTTTCTAGGAGTTGATTTGATAACGGTCAAAACCAGCTTTAAAGATGGAGTGCCTGCCCATCCAGCCCCCGGACCGTATTTGATAAGAGTGTCACTTGAAGCATTGTAAAGGTTTGTTGCATTACAAATATGGCGCTGATAATATCCTCCGCTTACTGTGTTAACATCAGCCCTATCAAGCGAATTGCATGAAACCCCATTAACATCTATCTGAACTGTTCCGCTTGAAAGTATAACTGAATCAATGTTAAAATAATCCGTTTTTCCTAAGGATTTTGTTTCATAATCAATATAGAGTGGCGTGTCCATCCATGTCTGACCGTGACGAATCCAGTAATATATTTCATCATCATCCCCGTCATCATAAACTGTAACCAGTGCCAGCCATTTTATTCTTCCGTCAAAATTCTTTTCCATTTCAGCCTTCAAATCGTGAGAAAGAATTGTGAAATTTACTGTTGTGCCGGTTAAACTTTGAATCTTATCGGTAATGTCATATCTCATTTCATAATCCGAATATACTTTAGTTATATAATCATTAAGCTCATAAATTTCACCGTCAATGGATCCCTGGTCGATGAATAATGTTTCATTAGCAAAAGATTCTCCATTGATTGTAAACTTCGCCCCCAGGGCATAGCTTGGCTGTGCGCTGCCTGAATATACATTAGCATATAAGATGGATGACTTTATCGTTACATTTTTGGGAACGTCATATGAGAGATACCCATAGTATCCTTCACGCTTAACCGTTTTTTGAACACCATTTATTGTGACGTTTTCTTCATACCTTATCTTTTGCGCATCCCATGGATTGGAATCGACCACATCAACACCTCCAGATGCGATGCCGAAATCAGTCGTCCGGTTATTCATATAATCGGAAACATAATCCTCATCAGTGACATTTAAAGCATCCTGGGCATCCCCGGCATATATGCAGCAGCATGAGCATGCCAATATAACTGTTAAGATAAATAAAAAAATGAAATGTTTTTTCATAAGCCCCACCTTCATGTTATCTAATATTCTATTTGAATCATACATTTAAATATGTGATTATTACAAAATTCATCATAAAATATGAAAAAGTATTATTCAATCTAGCAAATATTTATTAAACCAAAAAAATAAATATAATATCTAATGTAGGGAGTACATATGATATTCGGAAAAGGCATTGTAAGAAAATATTCTAGAGAATACAATAGAACACTGAAAAATGGTGAAACAAAAAAATACACCACAGAACAAATCCAAATTACAGTATCTAAAAACGAAGACATCTATGAGAACAAAGAAAAAGTTTTAATTATCCCAAATTCAGAAATTAACGAATTCATTAATAGAGAAGAAGAGAATGATTCATTAAAAGTTGCTAATTATTTATATGTGGAGGAAGTGAAAAAATTGGAAAAACTATTAGCTGAAAATAATTATGCTTCTGCTTCAGAATACGAGCAAATCATTAAAGAACTTAAATCAAAAATTGAGAAACAAAACGTTGCTTTAGATGAAATGGAAAAGAAATACGATTCTTTACATCAAGACAATATGGATAGCTTGAAAAAAGAAAATGAATCCATAAAAGACAAACATTCAAAATTAATTATGGAAAATGAAAACCTCAAAACCAAGTTTGTCAACATCAAAACTGAAAATGAAAACTTAAAAACAAAATATTCAAGCATAAAAGAAGAAAACAAAAACCTTAAAAATAAATGTTCAATAATAAAAGAAGAACATTATTCCCTAAAAGAAAGTTATGAAAACGTTTCAAGTAAATATGACCACTTAAAACAAGAAAACCTCAACACAAAAACCAGTTATGCAGAAATTTTTGAAGCTAATGAAAATTTAGAAAAAGATTACGATTCATTGCGTTTAGAATATAATGATTTGGTTGATCAATTCAACAATTTGCAAGAAGAATTATATAACCTTAAAACCAACCATTCCCGTGATGAGTTTATAGCAAGTAGAGTTAAAGAGTTTATGTTGAACAGGAGTTAGAGAGTTTCATAATCATCCTGAAACTCCGGATTCCATCTTTTTAGTCCCGGAATGAACATTGTTGTGATTCCTGTTGCATGGGTTTCAGCAAGCCTAGGATTCTTTTCCATCATCTCTTTTGTTTTCCTGACAATCATCTCTTCCAGTGTTATGTCAGGTTCAGTGTACTCGCCATTTTGATAGCAATCCTTACAAAATTCAGGATTTAAACTTCCATCTTTATTTGTTCCGTAATCTTCTTTTACAATAGGTTGGCCACATGAATTACAAAATCCCATAAAAATACACCTTTAAAAAAAAATAGAGGTAAATTAGAATAATTCTAATTTACTTAGTCGTCTTTTACTTCAATATTTTCGTCTTCATCCATAGCAAGTCTCATGTTGTCTGGATCAGGTTCGAAATGTTCTAAGAAGTCTTGTGCAGCTCTTCTTACATCTCTTGAACCAATGATGTATCTGCCTGCGATAATGATGTTTGCACCTTTATCTATAGCTTCTGCAACATTATTAGGTTTGATTCCTCCAGCAACAGCGATTAAACCTTTATCACCGAGTGCTGCTTTAATATCTTTAATGTTACCCCATTCAGTCATGTCACTGGTGTCTTCACCGTGCTCTGCCCTGTAGGTTTCCATGTCAACATTTCTGTGTAATAAAACAATGTCCGGTTTCAAGTCTTCAGGCAATTTTTCTAATTTTTTCTCGAATTCCGCTACGTTCATCATATCAAGGATAGAGTAAATACCTTGTTTTTGGGTTTCGTGAATTGCTTTAGCAATGGATTCGACAGTACCGAGACCGGAAATTGCTACAGCATCAGCAGTTTCGTCAGCTGCCATTTTAACTTCTACACGACCAACATCCAAGGTCTTTAAGTCTGCGATAATGAATGCATCTGGACGTAGAGCTCTAATTTTACCGATAATTCCAACACCGAATTTCTTAACAAGTGGAGTACCTGCTTCAAGCAAGATTCTGTCATTATCCGGCAAGTCATTGATGATTCTTTCCATTGCAGCTTCGTTGTCAAGGTCAAGTGCAACTTGCAAGTAAGGTGGTGACCAAAGTTTTTTGACTTTGAATCCCATAATTGGGTGAGTTCCACGGTCTTTTTCTGCAAGTACCTTTTCGATTGATGGGTATCCTTCCATTGCTCTTCTGATTGCTAATTTTGTTGCTCCGTAGTTGTATTGGTAGATTTTTCTGAAATCTTGAGCAGAAGGATCTATAAATACGCTTACGTTAATCACGATATCTTCTACAATGTCTTTTGGAATGTATCCATCTTCCACTGCATCAGCTACTGCTCTTGCAACAGCTGTCTGTGCAGGTCCGAATATTTTACTTGCATCATCTAAATCTCCAACAGTTACTTTAGGAATGATTAAAGTAGCTGGCTTGGTCATTAAGTTTGGTCTGATTACACTTGTTAGTGGAGTGTGGCCTACAGATAAATTGGATAAACCGTTTGCAAAAGCCTGACCAACAGGTCCTTGTTTATCACCAATTAATAAGTCAATATGTGCTAATTCCGGGCCGTCTCCAATAAGAGCTTCTCCTATTTTGTACATTGGGTCCATTAAATTTCCTCCATATTATAATATAATTTTTATTTGTAATAAACTATTGGAAGTTAATCCTTCTTGAGATATCTTTTGGTAAAGGTAATCTTCTGAAAGGTTTTCCAGCAGTTTTTTCATTAATTTCATTAATTAAGTCATCGACTGTCATTTCGACTTTTTCGCCGGTTTCACGTACGGTAACTTGGAATTTGCCTGATTCCGCTTCCTTATCTCCTACAACAAAGATGTATGGAATCCATTCCTGGGATGCATTTCTGATTTTCTTGCCGACGCTTTCATCCCTGTCGTCAATGTCCACACGGATATTTGAAGCATTGATTTTAGCATATAGCTCTTCAGCAAATTCTTTGTGAGATTCGCCGACAGTCAATATTCTTGCTTGAATCGGGCTTAACCATGTCGGCAACATTGGAGCTCTCTCATCAATTTCCAATGCGGTTTTTTCAAGCATTGCACATAATACCCTTTCGATACTTCCGGTTGGGGAAGTGTGAAGGATTGTTGGATTATGCTGTTTGCCGTCTTCGCCCAAATAGGTAATGTCGAATCTTTCACCACTTTCCACATCGATTTGAACGGTTGGGTTTTCAATCGGACGACCTAATGCGTCAATGTTTGCCAAATCGATTTTACATACCCAGTAGTGGTGTCTTTCAGGTAAAATCTCTAAAAGAATAGGTTTTTTGAATTTATCGGCTATTTCATACATCCATTCTTCATTTTCATCAAAGAAGTCTTGGGTTGCTCTGAAAATTACTTCGAAATCCAAATTCAAATCAACACCTGTTTGCATACACATGTCTGTTTGAGCGGAAAATTCCTCTAAAGATGACGGTACGTCACAACAGAATGAGTGGCAATCAGGCATGGTGAATGCTCTCAATCTTTTAAGACCGACAACTTCTCCTTTTTTCTCATAACGGAAACTGTATCTGGTTAATTCGAAAATTTTTGCAGGGAAATTTCTCCAGGTCAAATATGAATCAGACATTAATCTGAACGCACCGAAACAGGCCGCAAATCTAAGCATTAATTTCTTTTTGGTGTCGGTTCTGTATTGTCTTTCACCGAATTTGTATGCATGTTCATAAATAGCCTGATTATCCAAATCATAAAAGATTGGAGTTTCAACGGGCATTGCACCACGTTCTACAGTCAAGTCATAAACATAATCGGCAAGCAAGTCTCTGATTAGCTTACCTTTAGGATACCATCTGAGGTTTCCGACATCGGATGCGGGTTCATAATCACAGATTTCCTTTTCCCTCATCAATTTGACATGTGGAGGTTCGCCTTCATCGGATGCTCCGCGGCCGAGTTCATAATCGACGAGTTGTTTGAAAGCATGATTTTCGAAATTGAAATCTTCAATCTGTGTGATTTTGTCCCCTTCAAGAATTTGCCATTTGGAAGGTTTTCTCTCTACTTTGGTTTCCTCTTCATCGGCAGTGATTGTTCTTGAAAGTTCGCTTAACGGATGCCCCTTACAGGAAATTTCAAATGCCTTATACCATCCGAAAGGTACTCTTTTTACAGTTAAGTTTTCAGCTAAAAGCGCCTGTTCCGCATCTTTTAAGATTTGAACGGCAACTTTTGGAGAGCTTAATGATGAAGATAAGTGAGCATATGGATATAACACGATATTTTCAGCTTGAACTTGATCATTAGTTTTTAAAACTTCTTTAACTAAATTTTTAACAATACCTTCTGGATTATTTTCGTCATCTTTTTCAACAGCTGTAAACACTACTAAAGAATCATCAAAGGAGCCTTGTTTTTTGGCATCTTCGATTTCTTCAGCTACAGGTGTCTCTTTTTTCACATTATAATTTAAATAATCAGAATGAATAAGAAGTATTCTCATTTAATCACCATATATTAGTGATTAAATTTTTGATTTTAATATTATATATAAATTAGGAAAAGGCAATTCTAGACTCTTTCAAAAACTTTGTTGATTTGAAATTTTTTAATGAAAATTAGTTTGTAATTTTTAATTTTGCTTAAAAATAGTTAAATTTAATAAATAGGTGGAGTAAAAGTTTTTATTATGCATAACCAAAAAACAAATACTCC
>NZ_JAFYHP010000011.1 GCF_017539065.1 Methanobrevibacter sp. | reverse complement strand
TCTTCTAATTCCTCATTAATTGAGGTGATATCATGCAACTTGGAGATTATATTGTAAAACCGTCATCAAAATCAGCTGAAGAGGAACTGATAGATTTTCTCAAATTCAATAATTTCAGCTATGGATTAGAATTCGAAAACATCTCATCAAATGTGGAGCATGTAATGGTTGTAAATGTGATACGCAAGACTTACTTCAATATCGATGAGTTCTTCGTACCCCACTCCAAAGCAATTTGCGAAACCGAGTTTCTCGATAAGGTCAAGTATCATCCGCAAAAGGGTGCGGAATATAAGGTATTGTGCAATGATGAGCTGGTTTATGAAGGATTCACCCGATGCAGCATGCCATACGGGCTGGGAGTGGCATATTATCCTAACGGAAACATATACAGGGATGGCATATTTTACATAAAAGGCATAATCGAAGGAAGGGAATATTACTCATCCGGCCAGCTAAAATTCGAAGGAAAATGGTTGGTCAACAGAGGATATGGTCCGAATTATCCGACAATCGGCAATTACTATGCCGAAGACGGCAAGCTGATATTTTCAGGAAAATTCCAGGTTAAAAAGGGAGGCGTAGGCTTTCCGATGATGAAATATCCAAAATATAGGCTTCTCGAGAAGGACAGTCCCAAACTGGATTATGTCCATTAAAATGGGGGATGGTGAAATTGTCCGAATATCCGATGACTTACGAGGAATATGAGAAGAGAGTGATAGGATTATTGCTGGAGCCATATGATGAAACTAAAAGGAAAGTCATGTCTGACAGACTGGAATCCTTACTGAAGGATGATCCGGATTTCATCAGAGTATTATACGCAGATACTTGTTTTATGTATGACAGGCCTGACCTTTACGGCAACTGTGATGATATTTTTGATGATAGCCATCTTGAATCCATACCGGTAAATACTTTGGACATGCTGATTGGAGGCGGCTTCGATTAAGAATCATGTATTGAATCATTAATATAACGGAGTGTGATAACATGAGCATTGAAGACAAGATACACGAATGCAACAAATTATATGATAATGAGGATTTTAAGGCATTGCTTGAAAAATGCGATGAAATCCTTGAGCAGTGCCCGGACAATCAAATTGCAATGGGATATAAGGGATTCGCCCTCTATGCATTGGGGGAATATGGCAAAGCCATGGAAATCCTTGAAAGGGGAGTTGAGCTTTACCCTGAAAACCACTATCTCAAAAACAATCTGGCGATGGTTCATTATGCATTGGGGGAATATGAGACATCCCTCAGGCTTTGCGATGAGGGTCTTAAAATCAGCGATTTCTATTGGCTTTGCGAAAACAAGTTCAAAAGCCTTATCAGACTTGGCAGGTATGATGAGGCAATCGAATTTGAAAAAAGCATGGACAATGAGCTGGATTTGTACGATGTGTTTTTCGAAAAGGGCATGGGCGAACATGAGCTGAGCTATTATCAGCACTGCCTGAAGGATGATCCGGACGACTGGGATGTCATTGACCAGATAAAGATGCTTGCGGCAAAGTCAGGTGTCGAACCGGAGGTCGGCGACTCTTATCTCAAATGGATCGATGCCATCAGGCAGGTAAACGAGAAACCGGTTTGTCCCGATTGCGGAGGAAAACTGATTCCTATAATATGGGGCTATCCGTCTTCCGACCTTCTTGAAAAGTCACTTCGCGGTGAAGTTTACCTTGGCGGCTGTGTAATTACTATTCCGACAAACTTCCACTGCAAAAGCTGTGAAAAGGAGTTCTGCATTGACTACGAGGATGTCCAGGTCGAATGCGAAAACCCAAGGCTGAAGGAGTATGTCCTCGAAAGGATATCCTCATTGGAAATGCTTTTGACCATGCACTCAAAAAAAGGAGTCGAAGCCGAAGAAGTCAAAAGCAGTGTCTCCCTATATGATGACAAGGAGTTTGACATGTTCATAAGCCGCTTGGTTGAAATAGGCTATATTGTCCGGGATGAAGACGGCCATATCAGACTGGCAGGTGATGGGAATGAATGAAATAAATCAAGATGAATTTGAAAAAAGGGTAATTGAATTATATCTGAATGAATATCCTGCGGATAAAAGGGAAATAATCCTTGAAAGGTTAAATCGACTGGTAAAGAGAGATAGAGATTTCATGAACAGATCATATGAACACACATGCATTAACTATAGGAGAGGATATAATCCAGATTTTGAAGCTTTGGCGCTAAACACAATGCAATTCTATATCGGAGGCAACTTTGACGACAAAAGCACAATTTCCGATTTAAAAAAGATTGAGGAAAACTTCCATATATTGATAAATGATTTTTACTTAAGTCAGGATTGCATAGGGGATTATGATTATCGGTTTCCTAAGATAACTGAGGATCTGTTTGTCCGAGAGGATTTTAACAGAGTTCCTGGGATGTATGGAGGTTTCTTTTACTTTTTAAATCTTGAAAGCGGAAAACCCATATTATATGCCAATGCATCATCAAGAATGGATTTGGATGAATTGATTATCATTGATGAAATCTGCTATACCTGGGTTGATGATGATTATGGGAAAATGTTAAGCGGAAGCAAGATTGAGCAGTATTGGCGATAAGCGAATTGACTGTCTAGTTGCAGTATTGAAAAAATGAGGTGATAGAATGGAGCGAAAAATCTCAACTGACCATCGCCCATCCTTAGTGTTTGAGGATTGGGACAGTGCAGTGGAGGCTGCACGAAAAATAAATATTCAGTATTTTGACATACTCCTGATTGAATTCAATGGCGAGATAATCGGCTACGGCATTTATAATCCTTTCAGGGAGAGATTTCTTGAAAAGGAGGATAGGCTGGTTAAAAAATCATTAGGCCAACTCTAGCGGATATAGTAATGTAAAGATTAATAATATAATAAACATAACATATTAATATGTATTCTTCAGGTTTAGATGTGGTTTGTATGATATTCTTTTTCATAATTGTCGTTGCATGCTGCTGCGGCAACGATGACGGTTCATCATCAAAGACCCAAACCACAAACACAACCTCCAAAAGCACAGGCTACAGGAGAAATACGTACAGGCCTTCTTACTCGGAGTGCCCCTCCTGCGGAGCGCCGTACTTTGACGGCTACTGCAGCGAATGCGGATACCCCGACATAAATCAGGGGTGGCTTGGAGAGAATTACTAAATGGTGAGATAAATGCAAACATGTCCAAATTGCGGTTCGATGGTGATGGAGGGTGATCCCTACTGCAGCCATTGCGGAGCCACATTCAGATGGGAAGATGATGAGGAATCCTATGAAAGCGAACAGGATGATGACAGCTCAGATCTGATTCGGATTTATCACGAGATGGTTGAAAGCGACCTCACGACAGATGAGAGATTCGACCTTTTCAAGGAATATCTCTTCATGCCCGACTACATGCTTGATGAGATAAGGGAAACTATCCATGAGGAGGAAAAGCTCTACCGCTGCAGGTTCATAATGGTCTATACGGCCACATATCCGCAGGTATACATCTTTTTAAGGCAGGACAAATTCCGTGACTGTATTATTTTCGACAGATGCTATGAGGAATACTCCCCCACCAGATTCGACCCTGAGGGAAGGGAGTTCAATTTCATATATGAGAGATTATATGAAAGTCCGAAGTTTCAAAGCCAGCTTGAGAAACTGAAAAGGGAAGGCCTTGAACTCGATGGGATATCCAGCAGCATAACCTTTTATCAAATAAAGGATTATATGATTGCCACATTCATTAAGAACGATTCCACTTTGGTGTACTATGAAATTGATGATGAGGTGAACTTCAAAAAACTTTAGATGTCCATTTCAGCAATGGCGGTGCAATTGAAAAGATTTATATGGTCATAAATTATATTTAATATTGGCATAACCTGGTTATGCTATTAAATAACTTAAAGAAATTATGTTTTGTAATTAGACTTCATTTTATCAGTTGTGCCTGAGTCCTTCGCGGAATTGTTATCGGTTCTGCACAGGTGGGCTGATGGTGCAGCTGCCTCCCTAATTTAATTTTTCTCTTTTTAAACAATTCCATCCTATATCTATATGATATAGTAAGGATATGTTTTCAGGAGTTTGCGTTAAATTACATCCGCACAGGATTAAATATGAAATATATGGATAACTCTTGTTTTGGTGATGCCTTCGTTTGATTATTGTGGTGGCAACAATCGGAGGATAATGTTGGGTATTTGCAGGTTTGGATTTCCTGCAAATCCTCACCCAGGCTAGTCATAGCCCTGGGATTCCAGATCCTCGTCGATGTCGTCATAGTCCCCGTAGTCATAGTGGTCATAATACCAGTCAGGGTCGTTTTTGGCGATTGTATGTGGGGAATCGTCGACTCCTCCGTAATGTGAGGAAGATGATGAGCCGCTGCTTGAGCCTCCTGTGCTGTGGCTTACATAGTAGTGGGTATCTGGATCGCTTGAGGTATGGCTGTTCATTGTTAAAAGGGAATAGCAGCCGCTTACGGTAAACATCAAAATGATGATGATAATCAGGATAGCTATTATCTTGTTGTTCTGGTCCCATCCTTTAAAATCTTCAATCAGTTTAGGATTGCTGTAGCCGTTTGCAATCTGAACATCCTTATACGCTTCATAAAATGCATAGGCCCATACCAGAACTGATAAGACAAGGAATATGCCTATGAACACTCCGATTACTGCAAAGGCCAGTCTAGCTATTAGAAGAATCAGTCCCTTTTTGGCGTTGCCGGCATAGATTGAGCCGAGACCTGTAATGAAAAAGGTCAGAATCAGTGCAATGTAGATATTTTTATGACTTTTTGATGTATGTCTGATTTTGTTTCCGCAGTTTGAACAGAATACATCATCATCTTTTAGTTCCGTTCCGCAATTTTCGCAAAATACCATTTTTTTCACCAACACATGTTTGATAATTCTTTAGTAATTGTTATTAACTTGTTAGTATAAATATTTATCTAGAGCCCTGAAAAAGGATAAAGGGGAACTTTAAGATAAAATGATTTTGAGTTTAGGTTAAGGAGTTATTAATCATGAATAATGTTCAAAAGATAATAATAATATGTTTAGTGAGTGCAATTGTTGTATTCAGTGGATTGATTGCATATAATTTGATGAAGGAGCCTGTTAAAACAGTGGAGTTGTTTGAAAACGGAACTACAATTGAAGTTTCAGCAGATACAACTCTTAAAAGCCATGATGAATTAGGCAATACTTATGTAACAGGTAAAAACACTACAATTATTGGCATAGATGACAGTAGTCTTGCTGGGGCGTTGGCATCAAAGGTGCTATCCGAACTCATAGTTCAAAACGGCGAAATGCAGGACAATGGTGTGTATAAGCTTGACAAGAATAATGTTAAGGAAATGGCCGATCAGTTAGGTCTTGAATATGATGAAGATAATATTAAGGAAGCCTTTATAGGTATAAAGCACAACAATACTGTCAATCAAAGTGTAATTATAATCAGTGGCGACCAGCAGGAGATAATTGACATCATAAACAGTATTCATTGGAAGAAAGGAGTGCAGTCAAACACATCCGTTGCCGAACAAAGTGATGTTTCTGCTTCCACATCAAATGGAGAAAAGACATATCCTTTATATGCAGATGATGGAAGCATCGTAGGCTATTATCATGTTGGTGATGTCGTTGAGCATTATGATGGATTGTATCAATTGAAATCCAATGGTGAATGGGTATATATTGGTGAAGCAAAAGGCAGCAGTGAAAATGCCTACAATCAGGGTTATTCAGATGCAATAGATGATACTTATGATGATGCGGATGATTATGACTACTCAGATGAGGATTATTCTGATTATGATGATGAATTCGATTATGATTCAGGAGATTATGAGTAAACCCTCATAAGAATTATAAGATGGTTCGAATTATGAATAAAACATTTTTATCAAAATCCCCGTATTGTAAATGTGTGCAATGTGAAAAGATTCTATGGTTAAATCATTTCAGTGGATGAAACTAATGAATCTGTTCTAGAAAAGGGTTTCCACAAAAGGTGAATCTCCTTTGGGGATATTTGAAAAATGGTTTAGGAAAAACAATCATATATTGGGCCAGGAATCATTTGGATATGAACACGCCAACAATATGATTATTTCCCAATTAAAAAAAGTTTAAGGGCTGCAGTGTCCGCAAGGGGAATAACCTCTGCTTATTGCTTCGTCACGGCTTGAGAATGATACTTTATTGCTTGGATTCATCTTATCAACATCGCCGCAACCCGGAGCATGGAACTTTCCTGTTTCGCTGTTTCCTATGTAGCTGTTGGATGTTCCTGAGTGATAGGTGCTTCCTCCTGAGCCTGAAGATGAAGTTGAAGTGGAACTGCCGCTTGAGCTTCCGCCGTAAATGTAGCTGTGGTCATAGTCTTTGACGCCGAATGTTTGAACTCCGCTTTCAGGAGACAGCTTCACTTCCTGAGAATCCATCAAGTTGCTGTTTGAGTCATATAAGTTGATTTTCGCATGGTCCGGAAAGTATCTGTATGCATCAGCGCTTTTCACGTTGACATAACCGTCATAAGTCACGGTATTTGGAACCATATTCCCATTATTCAGCAAAGATCCGTCACGTGAATAGAAAATCTGGATGATTACAGCGTCTCCGGAGTATTCCTCGCCTACATAAATGGAGGCGTAAGTCAAATCTTCCAGTCCTCCGTTTGTGGAAAATGCCCCTCCTTCTATTTCCATTGAAGCAGAAACTGCAGAAATGCAGCTTAATGTTATCATAGTCAGGATTAATAAGCAAATTATTTTGTGTTGAAATTTCATTTTAATCTCCATTTTAATTTATAGTATAATTTTTAGTGAATTTATTTAATAGATTCTTTTAATGAATCTTTACATTTTTTCTAGCATAATTGTATATTTTCTTCAAATCGATTAATTAATGAACTATTAAAATTTAATTTAATTTTATTAATTCGATTTTAATGTTAAAAGTTTACAAATTTTTGTCTAAAAAAATTTTTAAAAATAACTTCATGTATTCTAATAAGATATTCCAAAAATTTTGCAGAGATAGAAATATTAAATCAAGTACTCGTAAAGGTTATGATTCTGCTTTAACATTATATGAAGATTTTAATGGTAAAACAATTGAAGAATTATTCACTGAGGCACGATTTGAGGAAAATGAAAGAATCCCTCTTAAAGATAGGAAAATAAAAAAGAGACTCATTGACTTTAGAACTTATCTACTTAACAGTAAATTATCTCCAAATACTTCAAAGACATATTTTTCAAAAGTAAAGACATTTTATTTGCACTTTGAGTTTGAACTACCTCATTTGCCACAGGCTAAATATGATAAGATTTATGAGACTAATTATTTAGACTTGCCAACTCGTGAACATATACGTGAAGCATTACTTATTTCATCAATTGACTTAAAAGCCGTGATTCTTTTCATGTCTTCCTCAGGAACTGCAAAAGCTGAAACATTATCATTAACGGTTGAGCATTTTATTCAAGGTACACAAGAGTATCATCATGGTGGATCAATTGAGTTTATTTTAGAAACTCTTGATAAAAAAAATAATGTTGTTCCGACTTTTTATTTGAAAAGAATTAAAACAGATAAATATTATTATACTTTTTGTTCTCCTGAAGCTAGTTCTCACATTGTGAAATATTTGAAAACCCGTGAAAACTTAAAATTAGAAGATAAATTATTTGATTTTACTTCCTCATTATTATTAACTCGTTTTCAAGAAATCAATGATAAAATGGATTGGGGATTTAAAGGCAAATATAGATTTTTTAGATCCCATACATTACGTAAGTTTCATGCGTCAAATATTGGATTATCTGCGGAGTATATTGATAGTTTACAAGGACGTAGCAAAAATGAAGTTCATGAAACCTACATAAAAACAAATCCAAAGAAACTAAAAGAGGTGTATAAATCCGCAATGAAAAATGTCATGATTTATGAAAATAAAAACAACGAGATAAAAAAACAAGAATTCACAATAGTTGTGAATGTTTTTTTATCTGGAAAGGAATTAAATATCATTTAGATTTTTTTAAGAAGGTTAACTTTACGTGTTTTAGAACCTTCTTTTTTAATTTCGATATTTTGGAATTTTGAGTAGTTTGCTTTTACTCCATCGTCTAAATCTATTTCAATGTTTTGATTTGCTATGTGTGCTAGAACTTCGTCGTATTCTTGGGTTTCTTTTAATTGCTTTTGAAGTTTAGTTTTTTCTTTATTTGCTTTACTAATTTCTTGTTTTGAATTAGAGTTATTAATAATGTTGTTTATATTTTCAATTCTTTGTTCAATGGCTTTTTGAGTTTTATGTAAGTAATCTGTTCTGATTCTTGCAACAAGACTTGGTTCGTAACGATGCATGTAAACTAAGCAATTGAAACCATTTTGTTTACCACTTGAGAACTGCCAATAAATAGGACATTTCTTATATGTCTTTTTATGATCATTAAAGAAGTTTTTAAGTAAATATTGTCTGATAATTTCTCTTGAAGGTTTATTTGTTTTTGAAAGTGCTTTAGCTATGAAATCTAGGTTTTCTTCTAAGGTATCTGACCCAAAACATATTTCAACAAATTTTGTGAAGTAACCTACAATATCATCATCAAAATAAGCAGTATCTAAAACAGGAATAATATTATCATCATCAGGTTTGAATTTATGATAGTTATTTAAATTAAATTCTCCACCTGCAAATTGCAGTCCATCATCATCTAAACTATAACGGCCAAACATGCATCCAATCGCATAAGAAATAAAAGAAAGAATATCGGTATTATAATTAGATTTACTTACTGAAATAAATTTCTCTTCGGTATTAGGAGGAATTTTTAAATCATAAATTTCTGAATAAATTTCATCTAATTTTTGTTCATTAGAACTTAATTTATTAAATTCTGAATTCTTAAATAATTTCCATTCATTGAAACTAGTTTCCATATTTGAATTTTTAAAGTTTAAAATAGGATGTTTTTTAAAATCCCAATGTTCCTCATTATGATCCCAATCTCTTTTAGCAATCTCAATATTATCTTTAACAAGAGCATTTATGATATCTAATTGTTTATTATTTATTATGAGTGGTAATGATGAGATGTGACCCACTTCATAATTTAATGTTGGAGATATAATGTTTAAGATATATTGAATAATATTTGAATTTAAAAGACCTAAAATGTAGTATTTATAGTTATTAACAAATATTCCTCCTCCAGCACCACCATAAATAAATCCTTCAGGATATAATCTAAAGGCTATTCTTCCACTTGATAATTTGGACCAACTAATTGATTCTTTAAAGTAATATTTTTCATTCCAACATTTACTGTTTTTAGATTCAATTTCTCCTCTTTTTAATCTATCTAATTTGAAATTCTTTATATTTTCTCCATTATTATGCCAATCCACAACATATTCATGATTTCCATACCATTTTCTAAATTTTCCACCCCTATTAAATGGAAACCATTTGAATGGAGTATTTATAGTGGAGGGTCCTGAAGAAAAATTTAGACCCATTTTTGTTTTATCAATTTCAAACCAATATCTTAAAAATTTGTCATTTTTTCCAGTACTTAAACCTTGTCTAAGTTCATATACTTCACCTAGTTTTCTTCCAATTTCGAATATGTTAAATAATTGTTTATCTGTGAAATAAGCAATTGGATAACCTGGAATTCTAAGATAATTTTTACAGTTTGCGGTGTATAAATAATCTACTTTATTGCCTATACTTTCTAACACTTTTTCTCTTTGAACTTCCATACCTCCTTTAAAATCTGAAAGCCGAATATATGTCCCATTATATTCTTGTTCATTAGATAAAACAAATGAACAAATTGGGACTGTCGCTTCAGAGAATGCTGAGTACTCAAATTGTATTAATGAAGATATATTTTTAAAGTTTATTATATACTCTCTTAATTTTTTATAACTTTGGATAAACATCCATACAAATGGAGTCATTAAAGCATTATATCCATTTTCATTACAAAAATCAAAGTTCCTGTAAATAAACATGGAGAATAAATCTTTAGAATAATCCTTGTAGTATTTTTTAGCAAAATCTTTTAAATTTTTCTCAAATTTATTCATGTATGGAGGATTAGTCACTACTGCAGAATATTTTTTAGATAGTAATTCTGCTTGATTAATCAAAGGTTTCAAATCATTTTCTATTACTTCAATAATTTTCATATCTAAAAGTGTTGATTTTGATTTTTCAAGGATACTGTCAATGGAATTTTTTAAATTATCTAAATCTAACTTTTTAACTTGGATAAGTGAACCAAATTCCTTTCCAGACTCAAAAATCTCTTTTAGATATATTACATCATTAACAATTGCTGAATCGTTTTTCTGAATAAACTCAACTACTTCATCAGTGATATTTCCAGATTCCTGAATAGCATACACATTAGGAACAATGCCTTTTTTAAGTATTTTCCTATCATATTTTCTAGCTTTCATTAAAACTGCAAAGTAAGATAATTGATATGCTCTATCATCAATATCTAAACCAAATATATTATTCTTTAAAATTAATTCAGGAATATCTCTTTCACTAAATCCTAACTCTTTATATATCTCAAAGAACACATCAAATGCATAGACAAGAATATGCCCTGAACCCATACATGGGTCAAAAAAGGTCAAATCTTCAACATTAATATTTTCAGATCTTATTTCATCAAGTTTTCTTTGAGTTTCTTCATCTTGTTCAGCTTCACCCAAATAATATTCTAAATTATCTTTAACGGAACTATTAGGATTTCTTTCAATCCAATATCTACCTAAAGAATTATCTACCATATATTTTACAACCCAATCTGTTGTGAATAGTTGAGTTGCTGCAGGAATATCTTCTTTTTTAATATTGCTCTTGTTAATATTAATTACTTGATCTTTTTTCTCAGAGATATAATATTGATATAACCAACCAATAATTTCAACTTGTTTTGTAAAGTCTTCTTCTGGAATATTATCAATTAATTGCCTTACAACACTTTCTTCACTAGTAAATGAAATATTTAATAATAATTCTAATGAATCATTAGTTGTTTTAAAAAGTCCAGGTAAAATATCATTTAACTGATTGCATTGTTTGATAAATAAAAATCTGAATAATTCATCTAATTTATTTTCATCTTTGAGTTTGAAAATCAATTCTTTATCTTCTTGAGTGTAATTTAAATCAATATCTAAAGCTTGTGTAATAATATCTGGCTCTAATTTTCCTTCAGTTTCACTGGATAAAACTCTAGTTTTTGTTGGTAAATAATTATTTACTTCCATATATCGAATAGCAATTATACGGTTAAACCAAGTATATGCAACTTCTTCAACAAAATTATCAAATCCTTTTGATTCAATTTCATTAATAATATCTTTTCTTTTTTGAATATCACTATCATAAATACTATAAGTTGAATTTCCAATTTGGAAAGTTTGCATACCTTCAGCTTCAATAGAATCTTGGATTTCATTCTCAGTTATTCCAAGCAAATTTAATTTGTATATTGTATCTTCAATAAGCTTAGTTCTTGAATTTACAGCAAAATTCTTTAATATTGTTTTATCCATTTTATTCACCAGATTATTATATAATTATGTTTTTGTAAAAACCTATTTTTATATTTAGTTCATGTAATGAAAATGGATATAATGCTTTAATGACTCCATTTGTATGGATGTTTATTAAAAATTATGAAAACCTACGACATTATATCATTAATCATAAATCAATTTCATCTTTAATCCAATTAGAATACTCTGCATTTTCAGAAGCAACTGTACCAATCTGTACATTTGTTTTATCTAATTTTGATGAAAATTATGCTGGAACCTATTTGAAGTTATCTGAGTTTACTGGAGGCATGAATGTTCAAAAAGAAAAAGTTCTTCAAATAATTTCGGGTGATGAAATTCTTAATGATAAAAACAAGTTTATTACAAATACTTCTGCATTTGATAACATTCCTGGAAAACCTATTGCTTATTGGGCGGATGATAATATAATTAATTCATTTAAAATTGGTATTGAATTAAGTGGGTTAGCAGATGTTAAAAAAGGAATGGATACTGGAAAAAATAGTAAATTTTTACGTTATTGGTTTGAAGTAAATTTTTCAGATTGTGGTTATAATTTTAAAGATAAAGATTTAGCTAAAAAAAGTGAATATAAATGGTTCCCTTATAATAAAGGGGGTGATTTTAGAAGATGGATTGGTAATAGGGATTTTGTTGTTAATTGGGAAAATGATGGATTTGAAATTCGAAATACTAAAAATTCAACAATCCGGAATGAGAAATTTTATTTTAAAAAATCATTTGGTTGGTCATATGTTTCTAGCAGTATAATTTCGTTCAGATACTTCCCTCAAGGATATTTATTTG
The DNA here is from genome assembly GCF_017539065.1 of Methanobrevibacter sp. Lineage (GTDB taxonomy): Archaea > Methanobacteriota > Methanobacteria > Methanobacteriales > Methanobacteriaceae > Methanocatella. Next base: position 657 of record NZ_JAFYHP010000011.1, on the reverse strand, counting down.
ATGGAGTGGGATGTGCAGTTTTTTCAGATAATGAATATGATAATTATATTCTAGGATTTTTAAATTCATCTATTTGTCAAGAGATATTAAATATTACTTCACCTACACTAGCTTATACTGTTGGGACTGTTGCGAAGTTACCTTTAATCATTAATAGTGATGAATTAACTAAGATTAATAACTTAGTTGAAAATAATTTATCAATTTGTAAAGAAGATTATGATGATTATGAAACAAGTAAAGATTTTTTAAAACACCCTTTTATTAAATTTAACTCCATACATCAAAATCTAACTTCAATTTTTGATGTTTGGTCAAAATATAAATATAATAATTTCAAACTTCTTAAGGAAAATGAAATTAATTTAAATAAACTTTTTTCGAAAATTTATAATATTAACACAAGAACGGATGTTGAAGACAAACATATATCTATTAATCTGGCAGATTATCCTTCAGATATCAAATCATTTATTTCTTATGCTGTTGGTTGTATGTTTGGTCGTTATTCTTTAAATCAAGATGGATTGCAGTTTGCTGGTGGGGAATTTGATTTAAATAATTATCATAAATTCAAACCTGATGACGATAATATTATACCTGTCTTAGATTCTGAGTATTTTGAGGATGATATTGTTGGAAGATTTGTTGAATTTG
>NZ_JAFYHP010000010.1 GCF_017539065.1 Methanobrevibacter sp. | reverse complement strand
CCTGCAGCTGTACCCAGTAATAACCCGGCTCTGCCCCTTCCTGTTGGTGCGAGAAGCGCTGTCCGAAGTTATTATATATAATGAAAATATTACTATAATTATATATGATTATTGGTTAAAATTAGCCAATTATTATAAAAAAAATAATAAAGGAGTAATTAATTTTGAAAACTAAAGACAATTTTGTAAAACTTGATGATACTGACATTAACATCCTCAAAATTATCAACGAAGATGTAAGAACCTCTTACAGACAAATATCCCGTAGTTTAGATGTCTCTGTAGGAACTGTTCACAATCGTATTGATAAAATGGTAAAATCTGGTGTAATTAAAAAATTCTCCCCAGTTATTGACCATGAAAAATTAGGTTTTGTTTTAACCACAATTATCGGCGTTAGAGTTAAAGGTGGAAAACTCAAAAATTGGGAAGAAAAAACCTTTTTTAATAAAAATGTTGTAGGAATTTATGATGTTACTGGAGAATATGACGCATTTTTAATCGCTAAATTCCGAAACACAAATGAATTAAACGCATTTATTAAAGAATTATTAAAAGACCCAATTATAGAAAGAACCTACACTCAAACTGTTCTTGATGTTATTAAAGAAGATATGGGATCTTCAAACATCTTATAAAATTTTTTAAAAGTAGTTCGAACTACTTTTAATTTCTTATTTTTTCGTTTATTTTATCGCATCCAAAAATGAAATACTTATTTTACACATTTAGTTTAAAAATCATTTAAATATATAAATGAAAAGAACAAAAAATAATCATGTTTAATTAATTATAAGAGGTAATTAAATTGGCTGTATGCTTACCCGATACTCAAGACGATACTCCAAATGTGCCTATAAAACTAACTAGAGTAGGTGTAACTGGAGTAAAAAAATTATTACAACTAGAAAGAACCCATAAAAGACCAATAATTTTACTACCTACTTTTGACGCATTTGTAGATTTGCCAAGTGATCAAAAAGGAGTACATATGTCTAGGAACCCGGAAGCCATCAGTGAAGTTCTTGAAACTGTCGCTGAAGACTCCACAGTAGATGTCGAATCATTATGTGCAAAAATTGTTGAGAAAATGATGACTAAACACGAATATGCGCAACGTGTTGAAATCTCAATGACCACCGATTTTATGTTCGTGAAAGAATCCCCTGTTACCAAAAACAAAACTCAAGAAATGGCTCAGTTAAAAGCAAAAGCTGTTGGATTGAGAGATGATGACGGTAACATCGAGATTAGAAAAAGTATTGGTGCAGAACTTATTGGAATGACAGTATGTCCATGCGCACAAGAATCAGTTAGAGAATCTGATAAACTTAAACTACTAGAATTCTTAGATGAAGAAACCACTCAAAAAGTTTTAGATACCGTTACTTTTGCTTCCCACAATCAAAGAGGACTTGGAACATTATTAATGGAAGTTCCAGAAGATAAAACCGTTAAAGCAGAAGATTTAATTGAAATTATCGAAACTTCTATGAGTTCACCGGTGTGTGAATTACTTAAAAGACCTGACGAAAATGCGACCGTGATGAATGCGCACAGAAACCCTGTTTTTGTTGAAGATTGTGTAAGAAACATGATGGAAAAAATTGTTCAGAAATATGCTGATTTTCCAGATGACACATTAATTACTGCACGTCAAGAAAACCAAGAAAGTATTCACAGACACAATGCATTTGCAGAAAAGGTAACTACTCTTGGTGAGTTAAAAGAAGAATTAAATATCTAAGGAAATGATTAAATGAAAAAAACTTATGAAATTGCGGGAGAAGTAATGGGATTTTTTGATTCATTCAAAGGATCAAGACCTGCAATAGATAATGAAAGGATTTTAATTGTTAGGGGAAAATCTAGAAAAGTTATTCCGCTCGATGAATTTGAATCAAAACTTACAGAAATTGGTGAAATTCTTGGAGCAACTGAATTAGATGCAGACTCAGAAAAAGTTTCAGAAATTCTCGAAGTTGGAGATAAAAACATTAAAAGAAACGAAGTTAATACTGGTGATTTAGACAACAAAGGACTTATTAGAATGAAAAAAGAATTGGAATCTATGGGTCTTGTTGTTCAATACAAAGTATTTGAACTTCCAAAATTCGATGTAATTATTGCAATTTGGGAAGATAAAAATGAACTTCCACCACTTTATGTAGAAGTTACTGTCTCTGAACGTGAAGATTAAAAATGATATCAAATTTAACTAAAGGGGATATTCTCCAAATATTAAATGCAACTGACAGTGAAATTATCAACTACATGTCAGAAACTGTAAAATATAGGGAGAATAATCTTATTACTTATTCTAAAAACATTTTCATACCATTAACTGAAATCTGTAGAAATGATTGCGGATATTGTAATTTTAAAAAAGACCCTACAGACCCAGATGTGATAATCTTAAAAACTAAAGAAGAAATTTTAGCTGAGTTAAAAGAAGCTGAACAATATGGGTGTAAAGAAGCCCTATTTACATTCGGCGAAGATGCCGATGAAGAAGAAGCCGTTCGCTTAAAATTAGCTGAATACGGTTATGGTAAAATGATTGATTATGTTGTTGATATCTGTCAAATGACTTTAGATGAAACAACATTGCTGCCTCATACTAACGGTGGAAATTACTCATATGAAGATTTAAAAAAGCTAAAAGAAGTTAATGCTTCAATGGGTTTGATGCTCGAAAATTCATCCTCAAGATTAATGGAATTGCCTGCTCACAATAAAAGTCCCGGTAAAAATCCGAAAATCAGATTAGAAACAATTGAAAATGCGGGGAAGCTTAAAATTCCATATACCACAGGCATTTTGATTGGAATTGGTGAAACTCGCGAGGAAGTAGCTGAATCATTGCTTGCAATTAAAGAATTATATGATAAATATGGACATATCCAAGAAGTAATCATTCAAAATTTCACACCTATACCTGGCATTGAAATGGAAGATTGGCCCGAACCAAGCTTTTTAGATATGATAAGAACAGTTATTGCAGGTACATTACTATTCGCTGATACAGATGTTAGTATTCAAGTTCCTCCTAACTTAAACAATGATACTGCACAAATCTTTTTATTATGCGGTGCCGATGATTGGGGAGGAGTCTCACCGGTTAGTCCGGATTATGTTAATATCACATCTCCATGGCCGGGAATCGAAGAACTGGAAAATTTAACTGAAGATGCAGGATTTGAGTTAATTGAAAGATTATGCGTTTATGAAAAATACATTAACAAAGAATGGTTAAACGAAACTCTTCTAGAAAAAATTGCTAATCTATCCTAGCATCAATAACAACGTGTTCTACACCAGGAGAATATTTTTTAATCTTATTTATTTTTAATAATTCTACATCACGACCTTTTGCCTCAGAGATTATTCGCTCAATAGGCCGTGACTCAATCAATTTTTCAGGGACTGTTTCATGATAATGTAGGATTCCTCCTTCATTTAAACTATCAATAGCAACCCTCAAGTAATGATGAGTTGTTTTAACATAACCCATTATGATTCTATCAGCTTTGAATTTGGGAGTTTCTCTTTTACAATCGCCTAAAATTGGAGTGATATTGTTCAATTTATTTAATTTGATGTTTTCACACAAGAAATGATAAGAATTGGGATTAATTTCAATTGCAATAACTTCACGAGCATTGGAATGAACGCCAATTGGAATGGAAAAATAACCAATTCCCGCAAACATGTCCAATACAGTTTCACCATCTTCAACTAACTTGGCTATTCTTAACCTTTCATTATTATTGCCTTTAGACCACATTACTTTTGATAAATCTAATTTAAAAAGACATCCATTTTCCTTATTGATTGTTTCAGTTTCACTACCATAAAGAATTTTATAAACCGGTTCCCTTTTAGTTCCCTGGATATGGTCAATCTTCATTATAGTTTTAACATGATGTTTTTTAGATAACTCTTCAAAATCATTATTTTGGTAATTATTATCTAATATCAGGATATCTCCAATTTTTTTATATTTCATTTACGCACCCTAAAAGAAAAGTTTATATATGCAAATAGCTAATATTAATATTGTTAGTTTATACTAATTATTGATTCTGATTTTAAATAAAATTAATCTTACAGATTAGTTTATATTTTGTTATATTAACCTATGAGTAGTTGAAATAAGATATTTTAAATACTTATATGAGGTGTATTTAAATGGATGATAAAATACTAGAAGGTACAACAACCGTTGGAATAACTTGTAAAGATGGTGTTGTATTCGCAAGCGAAAGAAGAGCTAGTATGGGAAACCTTGTAGCTCATAAAGTAGCAGAAAAAATATTTAAAATTAACGATCATATTGTAACCACCATTGCTGGTTCCGTTGGAGATGCTCAAAGTTTAATGAAAGTTATTGAAGCAGAAGTTTCTCTTTATCAAATGAGAAACAACGATGCAATCAGTGTGAAAGCTGCTGCCTCATTAACTGCTAACATCTTACGTTCCGGACCAATGTATGTTCAAACATTACTTGGAGGAATGGATGGAGACAAACCATCTCTCTACTCACTCGACCCTGCTGGTGGAATGATTGAAGATACTTATATCTCAACTGGATCAGGTTCTATCGTAGCTTACGGAGTTCTTGAAGACAGATTTAGAGATGATTTAACAACTGACGAAGGAATTGAAATAGCCATAAGAGCTATTAGAGCTGCTGCTGAACGTGACACTTATTCAGGAAATGGATATTTAGTTGCTAAAGTAGACGAAAACGGCTTTGAAATGTTAGACAATGAAAAAATAAATGAGATTCTTGAAAAAATATAAGTAAGCTAATTTTTCATAACTAACTATTTTTTTATATAAAAAGTGTACATAGTTTATGAAATTTTACTTATTATAGCTTGATGCTTTCATAAACTATTATACTACACTAACTTTTTTTGAAGGGATTATATGACTTCAGATATTTTAGAAGATATTAAAAAAGAGATTTTAGATAAACTGCCAGATGAAATTCAGGTTTCAAAAGTAGAATTTGAAGGGCCTGAAGTAGTAGTTTACACAAAAAATCCAGAAATTATTACTGAAAATGGCGATCTTATAAGATCACTTGCAAAAGAACTTAGAAAAAGAATTATTATTAGATCTGACAAAAGTGCTTTACTTGAACCAGAAGAAACAATAAATAAGATTCATGACATTGTTCCAGATGGTGCAGAAATTACTGATATTTACTTTGACACCGTAACTGCTGAAGTGGTTATTACTGCTAAAAAACCAGGACTTGTCATTGGAAAATACGGTGTAACTTCAAGAAATATTGTTAAAAATACTGGATGGGCACCTAAAATTTTAAGAACTCCTCCAATTAGCTCTGACATCATTGGAAAAATTAGAAATATTCAGAAAAATAGTAGTAAAGACAGAAAAAAATTACTACAGAAACTTGGACGTCAAATCCACCAAGGAAGCAAATACCCCAATGATTGGGCTAGGGTAACTTCAATGGGAGGATTCAAAGAGGTAGGACGTTCATCAATGTTACTGCAAACTCCAAACAGTCGTGTATTACTCGATTGTGGTGTTAATGTTGCTGCACCTGATAATAAAAGCGCATTCCCTTATTTGAATGCTCCTGAATTTTCAATTGAAGAATTAGATGCAGTTATTATATCTCACGCTCACTTAGATCATTGCGGATTTGTACCATACTTATTCCATTACGGATATGATGGACCGGTTTACTGTACAACTCCAACTAGGGATTTAACAACCCTTTTACAATTCGATCACTTAGATATTGCTCACAGAGAAGGCAATCCACTTCCTTTTACATCAAAACATGTGAAACAAGCAATTAAAAATACTATTACCTTAGATTATGGTGAAGTTACAGACATTTCACCAGATATAAGATTAACCTTACATAATGCAGGACACATCTTAGGTTCAGCAATCTCCCATATGCACATTGGAGACGGAGCTCACAACTTGGTATATACAGGAGATTTCAAATATGAACCATCAAGATTGCTTGAACCTGCAACCATTCGTTTCCCACGTGCTGAAACCGTAATTATGGAAAGTACTTATGGTGGAAAAGAAGACGTGCAACCTTCCAGGAACAACGCCGAAAAAGAAATGATGAAAACCATCTACAAAACCCTTAAACGTGGCGGGAAAGTATTAGTTCCAGTATTTGCTGTGGGAAGAGCGCAAGAATTAATGGTTGTGCTTGAAGAGTACATGAGACACGGAATGATTGAGGAAGTACCAATTTATATTGATGGAATGATTTGGGAAGCTACAGCAATCCATACTGCAAGACCAGAATACTTAAGTAAAGATTTAAGAGATCAAATCTTCCACATGGGAAGAAATCCGTTTGTCTCTGAAATGTTTAAAAAAGTTCAAAATCGTGACCAAAGAAAAGATATTGTTGAAGCGAAACAACCTGCAATTATCTTATCAACTTCAGGTATGTTAACTGGAGGAAACTCTGTAGAATACTTCAAATGGTTATGTGAAGATGAAAGAAATACCATCATCTTTGTAGGATACCAATCTGAAGGTTCAATGGGTAGAAGAGTCCAAAAAGGTTGGAAAGAAATTCCTCTTGAAGATGACGATGGAAGAACTAGACAATTCTGCGTCAAAATGCAAGTTAAAACAATCAATGGATTCAGTGGTCACTCTAACAGAAGACAATTGATGGAATATGTTAAAAGACTCAATCCTAGACCTGAAAAGGTCATTACTTGTCACGGTGACCCATATAAAGCCGTGGACTTAGCTTCATCAATTCATAGAAGTTATAAAATCGAAACTAAAACCCCAATTAATTTAGATTGTGTAAGAATACATTAATATAGTATATAAAACAAAATTTGTATTATGAAAATGTTGTAAACTTATTACAACATAAATTTATTTTTATAGGTGTAATCATGGTTACTTATTCAGAATCTGGTGTGGATATTGATTTAGAAGCAGTTACTGTTTCAAAATTAGCTGATAAACTCAAATCAACATTAGAATGTAGAGACATTATTACTGACAGTGGTCATTATGCAGCTTTAGTTAGATTAGGTGATAAAGCTATTGCAATGAGTACTGATGGTGTTGGAAGTAAAATTTTAATTGCTGAAATGATGAACAAATACGATACTGTAGGTATTGATTGTATTGCAATGGTTGTTAATGATATCCTATGCGTTGGAGCAGAACCAATTGCATTAGTCGATTATCTTGCTGTTGAAAAACCTGACCCTGAAAGAGCAGCCGAAATTGCTGAAGGTTTAGTGACCGGAGCTTTAGAATCAAAAATTGCAATTATCGGTGGAGAAACCGCTTCCCTTCCGGGCATTATTAAAGACTTTGACATTGCAGGAACAGGTATTGGATTTGTAGATATTGATAAAATCATTACTGGTGAAAATATCCAACCTGGAAACGTTTTAATCGGCATTAACAGTAATGGAATTCATTCTAATGGATATAGTTTAGCTAGAAAAGCATTATTTGATGACGCTGGATTCAGTGTAGATGATAAAATGCCGAATGGTGAAACTACAATTGGTGAGGAGCTAATCAGACCAACTGAATTATATGTTAAACCTATCGTTAGCCTATTTGAAAAAGAATACAACATTAACGGACTTGCTCACATTACTGGAGGAGGTTTTACCAATCTTAGACGTTTGAAAAAAGGTGTAGGGTATGATATTACCGACCTTCCGGAAGTTCCGGAAATATTTAAACTTATTTATGAACAAAATGTAGACATCAAAGAAATGTATAAAGTTTTCAATATGGGTGTTGGTTTTGTTGTTATCTGCGATGAAGAAGAAGCAGATAAAATTATAGAAACTTTAAAAGAATACTGCGATTGCCAAATAATCGGCAAAGTAACAGACAATGAAAAAATTACTGTTAAAGCTTTTGAAGGGTCTGAAATTGAATACTAATTAATAGATGGAGTGAAATTATGAAGATAATGAAAGATAAGGAAATGGCTCTTGTAAAAGAGATTTTAGCTAAGCTTGGAGTTAGTGAAGAAGACCAGAAATTTGTGGCTGAAGCTACAATTGATGCGGATTTAAAAGGATTTACCTCACATGGGCTTGGAAGATTCCCACAATATTTAATTAGTATCAAAGCAGGAACAATCAACTTAAAGGACAACATTACTATTGAAAAGGAAACCCCTGCAATTGCATTAATCAATGGTAACAGTGGATTTGGACAAGCAGTTTCATATAAAGCAATGCAAATTGCTATCAAAAAAGCTAAAGAAGTAGGTATCGCATGTGTTGGAGTTCACAACACTAACCACTTTGGAGTTACTGGATTTTATTCCGATTTAGCATTAAGAGAAAACTGCATTGGACTTGTCCTTGCAAATACTGACCCTGCTATTGCACCTTTAGGAGGTAGAGAGGCATTAATTGGAACAAATCCTCTTGCATTAGGAATTCCATCAGATTCATATATTACTGTAGATATGGCAACTTCAGTTACAGCCCGTGGAAAAATCATTGAATCAAAAAGAAAAGGACTCGATTTACCGGATGGTTGGGCATTGGATAAAGATGGAAACCCAACAAATGACCCTGAAGCAGCACTTGGAGGATCCATTTTACCATTTGGAGGATTTAAAGGATATGCTATTGCTTTATTAATCGAAATTTTAACTGGACCATTAGTACAGGCAGGATACGGTCATGGAGTAACCGGTACCGCTTCACCAGATAAAGATTGTACAAAAGGAGACCTGTATGTTGTAATTGATCCTTCTAAATTTGTTGACTTCGATGAATTCAAAGCAAATACCGAAGACTTTATCTCACAAGTTAGAGCAACTGGTGAAACCGTAGCTATACCTGGGGATTTAGAAGTAAAAAGAATTGCCGAAGCTGAAGCTAATGGTGTAGAAATTGATGAAAAATTATATGAACAATTAAAAGAAATCTGTGACGATTTAGATATTGACATAGATTCCTATGTTGAAGAATAGGCATTATTCTTCACATAATCTTTTTTTTTAAATTTCTACGATGATAAATATATTTCATTTCGAATTGATTTAAAATAAAAATTTCTCTAAACTAAACTTTAATTAATATAATGTAAAATACCATTAATATTAAATGTTAAGAAAACAAAAAATAATCTTGCTAAACAAATTTTTCAATAAAACTCTATTGGGAGGAAAAAATTTATGAAGTTTAAAAAAACTTATATCTTGCTAATGATAATGAGTTTATTCTTATTAGTAAGTATAGGATCCGTTTGCGCAGAAGATATAACTGCTGATGCAGACATTCAATCAACAGATGTGGAATCCGTTGATATCCTTGCAGATGAATCCGATAATCCAATTGGAGAGGACACATCCGAAAAAATCAATACAACCGTTACTGTTGGTGACTATAAAGAAAAATATGACTATGACGAAGACAAGAATATCACAGTAAACGTAAAAGACAACGAAAGTCAAAATATTGATGTTAACGAAAGTGAATTAAACGTATTTGAAGGAAACACCTCAATTGGATTCACATATAACAATTCAATAATTAGCATAACTGACACATTATCAGTTGGAATTCATAATTTGACAATTAACTACTTAGGAAATGCGAATTATACGGAATCCTCAACCAATTTCCTATTAAAGATAATGGGAAATACAACTTTAAGCATTCCGGAAACCATCGTAAGTGATGGAGCAAATGTTGAAGTTCACTTAGACATATTTGACGGTGTGGAGCACCTTACAGTGGATAAAAGCAAAGTCAATCTGAATTTGACCTACATCGATGGCGAAGGCAATGTGCAATCAAAAATAATTGAACAAAATGAATTTACCATTGAAAACAATACCGTGAAATTCATAACTAATGTAATTGGAACTGATATAAACCTATTAAGATCCAATTTAACAGTCAACTATACAGAAGCGGTTGACCCTAAAACCGCTAGAATCATACTGACAACAAGAGTTGGGGCAACTGCTGAACCTAGAATAAGAGACACTGAAGACAAAAACATTACCGTACATGTTTATGATGGTCAAAACCATGAATTGACCATAACCAAAAGTGATTTGAAAATATTTGACAATGGAAAAGAAGTAACCAATTTCAAATTAAACGGATCAGTAATTACAATCAGCAGTCTGGCAATTGGAGAACATAACTTGACAATCAAATTCAATAATGTGGACTATAACTCTTCCAGCAAAGACATAAAAATCAAAGTTTGGGGAAATGAGACCTTCTCTCCGCAAGCCACTGCAAATGTGGATGCAAACAAGGACGTGTACATTACCCTTAACCTCAGTGATGGTGTGGACCCTGTCAATGTTGATGCATCCAAATTAAACGTTACACTGTTCTATACAGTTGGCAACAACACATTCAACAGGACAAATCTTCCAATCGCACTTTTTGACACTCAAACTATCAGTCTCCATGTGCCTGAAGAGTTCGATTCCGCATATGTAGATATCAAATACGCAGCTAAAGAAAGTAACCTGACTGCAAAAACCACCATAAAGGTAGATACCTCAATTGTGGTCCCTGCATCAATGGAAGAACCAGCAGGAAAAGTTATCGAATTTATTGCTAAAGTCTACTTGGCTAACGGAACTGCAATCAATGTCACTGTAAACAATACCAAAGTCTACAGCAACGGCAAAGAAATCAAATTTACATATAACGATTCAAGCATCATATTGAATGACACATTCAAATTTGGCGTTTACAACATTACAGTAAAATACCTAGGTACTCAAACATACTCCGAAGTAGCAAAAAGTTTCATATTAACAGTATATGGAATCAATGCCACTTCCAGCGTAGATGTTAACTCTACCAAAAAAGGACAAAAAGATATACAAATCAACATTGTCAAAGGTAACGAAACTGTTGAATTCACAAAAGATGAGTTAAATATTACTGTAACCACTAAAGATGGAAACGACACTAAAGTCATTCCGGTTAACTGGACTCTTGAAAACGGAAATATAACATTTATACTTGATAACATTAACTTCACCACTGCAACATTAAACATTAAATACAACCAAACTGAATTTAATGTGACCTTAAACAGAATATACAATGTTAATATTGAGGTTATAAATCTTGAAAACGAATATCTGGATGGCAACTTTACATTCAGATTAGTGGATGTTGATGATAATAATGCTCCAGTAAAAGGTAAAAAAGTATCATTGATGTTAAAAGGAAATATTTCTGTCGGACATTCAGCAACTACCGATGACAATGGTATTGCTACCTTTAAAAATGCTAATTTATATATCTTCGATCAGTCATTCACCATGAAAAGAGTAGAAGTTGGACTTCATCCAATTGATGTAAGTACTGACGGAAATGTAAAATCCACTAAACTTACAACTAATTTAACAGTCACTAAAGCAAACATCAAGATTGTTATTGACCCATATAAAGAATACTGGGGAAGTACTAAAAAAGTTAAAATCACTGTAACCAATGCAAATAGTGGCAACCCTATTTCAGGCATTATTCTTGATCTTTACATGCCAAAAACCGCTAAACAACATTACTATGTCCAAACTGATAGTAATGGAATTAGCGAAATTGGAGCTAGTGGACTAAGTAGCGGAGATTATGAAGTAACAGTAAGCAACAATGATACTCAGAATATTAACGCTAAATCTGCTAAAACTACTATTAAAATCCTTCAAAAACCTGTTAAAATCGACGTAAAAGCTTCAGACATGTACTATAACAGTGGAAAAACTGCAACTATCAAAATTACCGATAAATCAACCGGTAAAGCAATAGCTGGAGTTTATTTCTTGGTACAACTTGATAAGAATTCTAAAAAGACATACCTTTTCCAAACAAACAGTAAAGGAGAACTTACTTTCTCAGATTCCTTGGCTGTTGGAAAACACACTATTGTAGTTGCTACCGCAGATACCAGATATACCGGAAGCACAGTTACAAAAACATTTACCGTCAAAAAAGCTAGTGCAACAATTAAAGCTAAAAAAGTGACTGACTACTATAAAGGTGTCAAATACTTCACTATAAAATTAGTTAACTCCAAAAATAAAAAAGCAATTTATGATGCGAAAATTAATGTCAAAATTTTCACATCCAAAAACAAGTACTACAACTACGACGGTAAAACTGGGGCAAACGGTCAGATTAGATTAATGCTTGACACTTTAAAACCAGGAAAATACAAAGTGGTAGTTTCAGGCAATGACAATAAAAACTTTGCTGCTAAAAATGTAACATCAAAAATTGTGATTAAAAAAGCTCCAACTAAATTAACTCCTAAAAAATTAAAAGCTAAAAAAGGCGCTAAAAAATACTTCAAAGTCAAAGTTACTAACAAAAAGACTAAAAAAGTAATGAAAGGAGTTAAAATTAAAATCAAAGTTTACACTGGTAAAAAAGCAAAAACCTATACCGCAAAATCAAATGCAAAAGGTATTGCAAAAATCCTTACCAATAAATTAAAAGTTGGAAAACACAAAGTTGTTGTTACATCTGCTAACAAATATTGTGTTGCTAAAAAAGCAAAATCCACTATTAAAATTAAAAAATAAGAGAAATTAACTTTCTCTTAACCTTTTTCTTTTTTTAAAAACATCAAATCACTAATTTCACTATCTTTCTTATTGAATTATCTTAAAAAAATATAAATAAAGAAATGCAATATACTATTTAATATCAATACAATAGGAGGGATATCGTGAGTAAGAGATATCTTAGGAAATCCTTGATAATATCTTCAATGCTTCTTATAGCCATGCTGTGTGTATGTGCAGTTTCAGCTTCTGAAAATGCTACCGAAATAAGCGTTTCCGATGATGTCAATCAGATTACAGATGCAGATGAAGAACAAATCATTTCGGCTGATGAAGATGCACAGGAAATTTTAGGCAATGAAACAGGAACTGGATTTGAAGAGGATGAAGGGGACAATTACCAAAACAGCGAAGCTGTACTGTATGAACATGGAGTTTTAAGTGCCAAACCATTAACTACCACCTACAAAATCGGAAATACGTTCAACGTGAAAGTGGTTAGCGGTTATAATCAGAGCTTTGCGCTTAAAAACATTAAACTTAAACTGGCCGTGAAAACCGGCACCACATACAAATACTACTATGCCAGTACAGACAGCAATGGAATAGCCAAGTTTTCAACATCAAAAATCAGCATAGGAAAACATGCAGTAATTATCAGTTCCATTGACGAACAGGCATTCGCTTATGACATAAACTCTACAATAACCATTAAAAAGGCAAAGCCTATAGTTATTGCCCCTACAACCAAAAACAAATTCGCGAAAAGTGCAAAATTCAAAATCAAAGTGAAAGATAAAACTACCAAAAAACCAATGAAACGTGTTAAACTTAAAGTTAATATTTATACTGACAAAAAAGTAAAAGTATACAAACTTAAAACCAATTCCAAAGGAATAGCAAAGATAAACACCAAAAAATTGTCAATTGGAAAACATAAGGTAATCATTAAATCAGGTAGTAAAAAATATAAATTCACTAAGAAAACAAAAATAATCATTTGCTAATAAGAGATTAACTTCTCTTATTCCTTTTTATATTTCGCATAAAAACCATCAGTATCAGCATATATTGTATAAAAACCAAATTCTTCTGCTTTTTTTATTGATGATTTGATATACTGCCTTCCCCATGAGGTAATGGCCTTTGCGCATTCAAAGGAATACCATCTGAAACGCGGAAAACCATATATCCCATACATTGTATTTGCAAGTCTTTTGATGGCCTGTTGCTGTACATCCAAAGCTTTTTTCTCAGTTTCATCAGTGGATTCCTTCATTTCACGTTTGATTCTGAATCTTTCTTGTAAAATTTTATCAATGACTGATGGAATGAATCCTTGTGGAGATTTTTTAAATTTAACACCGTGTTCTGGTGAAATATTATAATCTTCTTCGTTTTCAACTTCCCCCAATATCATTACATCAGGAGATATGTTTTTTGAAATGATAATGCTTGGATACAGACTTCTAAAGTCAAACTGAACTAAATTCTCATGAAGGCCTTTTTCAGGTTCTTTTACATATCCCCCTTCATTATCCTCAGCGGCCGCCCTATCTGCAAAGTTGGATCCCTGCTTATTTGGTACAACTTCATCATCAAAGTAAGCTTGTTTTACTAAAAACCATTCAGCTTGTTGTCCTGTGGCCATACGAGATACATCAAATAAAGGTTGGCCTATAATACGGGTAAGTTCTAAGTTAAGGGGCAATGTTTGCTCCGCTATTTTTAAAGTAGATATAACGTCATCAAGTGAATAATCAAACAATGTATCTAATTCTTCACCTTCATTATCCCAGAACTCCCATATCCTATCACCGGGAACATCTATTTTTTCCACACCGAATAGTTCATAATAAACTCTTTCTAGAGTATATCTATCTAAAGTCATGTATCTTCTCATTACAAGGTATAAATCTACATGAATTAACCCTTTAAATGAAGCAGCATTTGCATAACCTCTTCGGATAAATTTAACTTCAGAATCATCCATTCCAATATCCAAATCAACATCCAATATCTTTGCACGGTCTTTCAGATATGGGAAATCAAAATTGTCTGAATTATACCCGACAATAATATCCACATTATTATCTTTAATAATTTTAACAAACTCCTCAATCATCTCTTTTTCAGATGCGACCTGATTTACAAAATCATCTCTATCTTTTGAGTTTGTTTTGGTTGATATTACTTGATTTATGCCAAAATTGCTGGCCACTCCAATCATGATAATCTCATCTACAGATGAATCCGGCATTCCATGGGGATTTCTGACTTCTAAATCAAAACTTAATATTCTGAAATTCTGAGGATATTCTTTTACACGTTCTAATCTCTCAGTTAATTTAATTATTTCAATATCCTGCTTTGTAGAATCTAAATTTAGAAAAGTATCGAGTTTATCCCCTATTGCAATAACTTCAGTCATTGGAATAACATCTCGATCCATCAAATATCTTCTGTAAAATGGAATATCAAACTCTCTAATTTGAATAACACTTTCCAAGTCCCTTAAACTATCCCGATTTTTAGCTAATTCTTGAGGATGTTTAAATGTCACTTTGATAAATTCACTTTCAACTTGAAAATCTTTTTTAATAACTTTCTCAACTTTTACAACATCCAGATTATCTTCAATTTCAGATATGCACTCCTCAACATCATCAGAGACAACATACAAGTAAGGTTCAAAAGTGTCATCAATTAGAATTATGTTCTTATCCCCATCTTTTGAAAATAATCTAATCACAGGTTTATCTTCATAGGTTACATAATCAATATCTAAAATCACAACATTTCTCTGCATTTATTCATTCCCCAGGATAAACTCTTTTCTATAATTATCTAAAACAGCATAAGTAATTCCTAAAATTAAAGGACCTACAATAAAACCCACAATTCCATAAACTAATGGACCGGATAAAAATCCGATTAGCAATATTAATGGATGGATATCTGCATAATGACTTGATAATACCGGTCTGATATACACATCTACACTACTCAGGAAGAATCCGAATATTAAAACTATTATTGCTCTTGGATAGTTTCCTGAAAGAACCTCTATGAAAAACAACACCCAATAAATTGGCCATGGCCCAAAGACTGGAATTAATTGTAAAATACCCGTAATTACTCCTAATAATATCCCATATGGATATCCAAGAATTGAATAACCTATTACTGCAAATACTCCAATTATAACAGAAGTTAAAAAGTGTCCATAGAATATACTTCTTAAAACATCCTTTACCGCTTCAATTGTTGTGTTGAAGAAATGTTTTGAATCGTCCGGTACAAATGATTTTATAAAGTCTATAAATTTATCCCCATCACGAGAAAAATAAAATACTGAACAGATTAAAATAAATAAATTTAATAAGATATTCATTAACTTACTTAAGAATTTAACAAGGTAATTTAAAATATAAGTTCCAATTTCTTGAATTGATGAACTGATAGATGTAGATACTGAATGTATATCCAAATTCAAAGGTATATAACTAGTTATTGTGGTTAAGGAATTGCTAACATCAGAATATGTATTGGATGCCAAAATTTCAGTGATTAAACCTGTGAGTTCTATTGAAATATAGGCAACTAATAGAATTAAAGGAATTAATACCACAATCATTGCAATAATAATTGAAAGAGAATTGTATTTTAACTTAGATTGAATCTTACGAGCTACAGGACGCACCCCATAAGCAAGAATTGCTCCTAAAACCACCATATTTAAAACTGGGAATATGAAAATTAATGAAACAATCAGCAAGAAAATTACCAGCAATATTGGCGGGGTTAAGTGCTTTTCAATATCCAATCCCATTTTATCATTTCCCATTAGTATTTTACACCAGAAGCATCTCTTCTGTATTTAGCAAATTCAGTGATTTGTTTTATTTTATCATTTTCAAAAACCGGCCCTTCTACACATATTCTCCAACCCTCACTATCAACACAGCATTGTCCGCATACTCCAAGAGCGCATTTCATATATCTCTCAAGAGAATATTGGCCAGGTATTGATGATGATTCAAGAATATCGAAAATCCCTTTCATCATTATTTCGGGGCCACATACAAATGCATAATCATAAGTCGAATTTTCAAGCAAATCGCTGAGGCAATTTGTTGCGAATCCTTCAAATCCAAAGCTTCCATCATCTGTGCATGGATGGACATTGACACCTAAATCCTGCAAAGAGTCTATGAACAGCAATTCATCTTTAGTTTGGGCTGCAGATATGACTTCAACATCATTGTCATTAGCCAAATAACTTGCTATTGCATTTACTGGAGCCATTCCAACTCCACCTCCAATAGCTATAATCTTTTTGTTTTTAAATGTGTTATTGAACCCGTTTCCATAACTGCCCCTTACACCTATCTGGTCCCCAACATCTAGCTCATGCAACTGGGATGTAAACTCGCCGATATTCTTTACAGTTATTGCAAGCTCATTATCATTTATTTGTGAGATGGACATTGGCTTTTCATTTTTGAAATTCCAAATCATGAGAAATTCGCCAGGATTAGGTTTTCCAAGCTTTTCATAATCCCAATTGAATTTAAAGGTTTTGATTGTAGGAGTTTCAGTAATAATTTCTGTAATTTCAACAATTTTTGGCTCATTAATCATGTGCAATCCCCACCATTTCATCAATTGAAGCATAACCTTTTTCTGTCATGAACTCCTCTAAACCTTGATTAATTTTACTAAATACTTCAACCCCTTCATCCATAATGGCAGTGCCAATTTGAACTGCCTGAGCGCCTGCAAAAATAAACTCCACAACATCTTCGTAAGTGTATACTCCTCCAACACCGATTAGAGGTATATCAACTGCCTCATAAACAGAATAAACATTACTAATTGCAATCGGTTTTATGGCTCGGCCACTCATTCCTCCGAATTTGTTTGATAAAACAGGTTTTGCCACATCAATATTGATTTTCATTCCAGGACCTACTGTATTAATCAAAGATAAACAATCTGCTCCTGCTTCTTCACAAGCCTTTGCAATTTCAGTAATGTCTGTTACATTGGGAGTTAACTTAGCAATGATTGGGACTTCCGCCACATCTTTAGAAGCTGAAACAATAGTGTGTGATAAATCACAACTTTGACCAATAGAAGCACCATACCCTTCCATTGCATGGGGACATGAAATGTTTAGCTCAATCATGTCTACAAGACCTTGAACTTCACAGACAAGTGTTGAAAATTCATCGGGTGTTGCGCCATAAATTGAAGCAATTACAACATTATTTTCCCTCTCAATTTTCTTTAGTTCTTCTTTAAAATTTTCAACACCAGGATTTGAAAGTCCAATGGCATTAATAATTCCTCCATCAACTGCGACAGTTGTAGGGTTGACATATCCAGGATGAGGATTAAGTGAAAATGATTTGGATACAACTCCTCCTGCACCAGATTTTAAAATCCAATTCATTGATGAAGCATTACTTCCCATGATTCCTGCTGCTAACATCAATGGATTTTGAAATTCCACTCCACAAATATTTGTTTTTAACATAATATCAACTTTGTAATTAATTGTTTAATTAGTTTTTGTTAATTTATCAATGATTTCCTGATATTTTTCATTTTGTAATTTTAAACTTATTATATTAGTTTTATTGGATTTGACTATTTCTTCATTAGTTTTTGTGAGATTATTAATTATGTCCTCTTGTTTTTCAATGATTAAATCTTTTTGAGCGAGCAAATCCTCATAATTTTTAGAGATTTTTCTAAGTTGTATTTCTAACTCTTCAGAGTTTGACTTAATTTGTACTTTATAATCATCGATTAAAGATCTCAAATATCTAACCTGATCTTGTTTGTCTTTTATTATTTCATCTTTTTGTCTTATATTTTCTTGTAAATCATCTAATTCTTTAATTCTCGCTTTATCATAATCGATTTTAGTGTCAAGTTTGTCCTCCAGGTTTTTCTTTTCATATTTTAACTTAGTAGAATATAACTTTAACTTGTTAATCTCTTCATTTTTTAAATCCAACTCCATTGACAGCTCATCGATTTCACCATTTTTAAGTTCAATCTCATTTTTTAAATCTCTAAAACTTTGTTTTGACATAATATTAATAGTTTAAATTTCATTATAAAAATACTTATTAAAAATAAAATGAATAAATTATTGCATGGAATGCTATATAACTTATTGTGTAAAGGGATATTTTGCTTTTAATAGTGAAAATGAGCTGATTTGCGAGAAGCCATTTCCCGAAAATGAAATAATTAATCGGTTAGGCGAAATCGATGATAAACAGATTGTCAAAGAGGAATTAGAAATCATCGAAGAGGTCTGTGAAAATTTTGATGAGATAATTATTGAATCAAATAAGAGATTATCCGATTATGATAATGATAAAATTACCATCAAAACTCCAAATCAGGCAGGAGAGTATTTGCGAAGCAATTATGACAAATTTGGTCTGGATGGTGAAGAATTAAGTAACATCTATCAGAATTTTGCGATTTATAAAATCAAAAAGGAGTCTGCAAGCGAAGATAAGCATTTAATTCAAGCAGTCAATTCCATTGATGAAATCGATGAAAGCATTTCCAAACTGATTGAACGTATACGTGAATGGTATGCATTGTATTTCCCGGAAATGGACGTCATTAAAAACAATGAGACATACATCAAGTTAATTTCGCAGAACAAAACAAAAGAAGAAATTCTAAAAGCCAAACCTGAAGCATTCCCACAGGACATTATTGATTTAGAAGAAGACATTAATCCATTAGATTTAGAAATAATGAATGATTATGCAAATTCCATTTATGAACTCCAACAATCTCGAAGAAAGATTGAAGAATATATTGACAGCAAAATGGAAGCAATTGCTCCAAATTTAAGATTATTGGTGGGATCCACATTAGGTGCTAAATTAATATCCCATGCTGGAGGAATCAAAAGGCTTGCAATGTATCCTTCAAGCACTGTCCAGATAATGGGTGCTGAAAAAGCATTATTTAGACACTTAAAGAGTGGAGACAGACCCCCTAAATACGGTTTGATTTACCAACACCCTCAAGTTCGGGGTGCTAAATGGTGGAATCGTGGGAAAATAGCTAGAATGTTGGCTGGAAAGATATCTCTAGCTGTAAGACGAGATGTATTTACAAAAACCATTGATGAAAATATTGCTGAAGATTTCAAACAAAAAATTGAAGAAATAGAAAAAAATAATCCTTTTCCAACAAAAACAACTAAAAAACGAAACGAAGAAAAGTTTAAATCCAAAAATAAGAAGAGAAAAGGTAAAAAGAAAAGGAAGAGGAGATAGGTCATGAAAGTTTATTTTAAAGATGGAAATGTTGCAACTAAAAATTTGACTCCTGGAATATCAGTCTATGGAGAAGAACTAATCCAAGAAGATGGAGAATATAGAATCTGGAATCCAAGACGTTCAAAATTGGCAGCGGCTCTGTTAAATGGATTAAAAAATTTGGAGCTTGAGGATACTTCAAAAGTCCTATACCTCGGTGCTTCAACTGGAACAACAGTTTCACATATTTCGGATATTGTAATTAATGGAAGAATTTATGCTGTTGAATTTTCACCGACAACAGCCAAAAAACTAGTTCAACTTTCACGTCAAAGGCTTAATATTTCTCCGATTTTAGGTGATGCAACCAAACCTAAAGGATATTTGAATATTGTTGAAAAAACAGATTTAGTATACTGCGATGTTGCCCAACCTACACAGACAGAATTGTTTATGAAAAACATGAACTTGTTCTCAACTGATGATGGTGTTGGTCTTTTAATGATTAAA
Organism: Methanobrevibacter sp.; assembly: GCF_017539065.1. Classification (GTDB taxonomy): domain Archaea; phylum Methanobacteriota; class Methanobacteria; order Methanobacteriales; family Methanobacteriaceae; genus Methanocatella. The sequence continues at coordinate 382 of NZ_JAFYHP010000010.1, read as the reverse complement.
GCTAGAAGCATAGATGTTGTTCAAAAGCCTAAAAAGGTATTCAAGCAACAAGAACAAAAATTAAAAGAGAAAGGTTTTAAAATTATAGAAAAAGTAAAACTGGAACCTTACGAAAAAGACCATATTGCATTGCTCATAGAAAAAAATTTTTAAAAAAAATACATAGTTTTTACAACGGAAATTGTAAAAAAAATGGCTGTGAGAAATTTAAAAAAATACTACAAAAAGGCCAAAAAAGTAATACTTAGATACCTTTTTATACTATGAAATTAAAAATAATAAATGCTAATGCAAATAAAATAAAAGTTCATTGAAACGGCCTTTAGGTTGATTCACTCTATTAATCACTCCATTTAACTCTAGCCTAAAGGCATGAACTTAT
>NZ_JAFYHP010000009.1 GCF_017539065.1 Methanobrevibacter sp. | reverse complement strand
CTATAAACTGATATTTATAGGCCTAACTATTTATTTTGAAAATAGATTAAAAACTGATATTATAAACCTAATGATTTGCCATATAAAAATAGAATAAACTTTAAATTTAATATTCATATCAAATAAGAAATGGTTAAAGGTACTTTGCTAAATTATTAAAAAAAGTTTTAATTTAATGCCTTATTGCAGAGTTAATCTCTACAATATTCCATACAGACATTAAATAAATTTCATCTCTCAGAAGTTTACTTAAAAAGTAAATTTCTATGTAATAATTTATGGAATGTCATATATAAACTTAATTATTTTTTAAAAATGGCAATTAAATAGTGGACATCTAAGGGAAAAAGCCTCCACGAAAACATTAACGTTTTCAAATGACTATCATCGATAATTTTGATAAATATTTAATTGCCTAAAGAGGTGAAACATGAGAAATTATCTTCAACCAACAATAACATTAATAGCTTTAATAATTGAAATAATATTAAAACTATATGTCAAAATCATGAAGATAATTATCTCCACCATTTTCACCCCCAAGAGATGAAATGAGGGAACACCATAACAGCGTATGGAAAAACTGCTACAATTAGCAAATAAATATCTATTAAACAACATATTTATCTACCCCCTACATATTTTTGAAGGCTTTTTAACTATAATTAAATTGTTCAATACAGAATTTAAAGCTTGTTGAAGCCACTTTGTAAAATTGTCGTGAAAAAAACATCTTATATAAACTTTACTGTGAAAAGAACAGATAAAAAAAAAATTAAGTTATTAATTAAATAATATTAAAATAATGAATTGTGTCAAGTCACACAATCCATAGTAACAAGTCCATAAACCTAATAGTTATAATCTTAACTATTTTAAGAAATATCATCCGATATATTTCCTATGAGATATTTTTACATTGCTCTGATTTACCATAGCATATTGCATGGTAGTATCAATCTGCACATGTCCCAATAATTTTTGAACCTGTTCAATCGGCATTCCCTTATCTATTGCCTTGGTTGCCATTGTTCTTCTAAACTTATGGGGATGTATTCTTTTAATATCAGATTCACGACCGAGTTTGCGCATTCTTTTTTCAACTCCAGTGATTCCAAGCCTGATGTGAGGTTTTTTGATTGATACAAAAAGGGCAGGATTGTTGTCATCTCTAGACTCCAGATATTTTTGCAGGTGAATTTTTGTTTTTGCGTCAAAATAAACTATACGTTCAGACTCACCTTTGCCCAATACGATGCACTCCCTTTCATTAAACAGAACGTCATCAATATTAAGGTTCACCAGTTCACCTACACGTATACCGGTTGATGCTAAAAGCTCAATTATTGCCAAGTCCCTTATGTTATTGCAGTGGTCTCTTAAGACTTCAAAATTCTCATCACTTATGACCTCCTTAACGACGTTTTTGGTCTTGATTCTGTGAATCCTTCTAACGGGATTTTTAGGGATGTAATCCTCATCCTCAAGCCAGCTGAAAAAACTTGATAGAACTCGCCTGATGTTATCGATTGTTGATTTGGATGCATTGCTTTGATTTTTATAGTCAGCCAAATATTTTCTTAAATCATCAGTGGTGATGTCCTCAATTTTTAAATTGATTTTATCAAGCATTTTTAAAATTGTATTTCTATAATAAGTAATGGTTTTTTTAGAACATCCCTCAATTTCTTTGGCTGAAAGAAAAGACATCAATAACTCATGATTTTCTTTTGATTCGTCAAATTTATTAATTTTAACCACTTCAAAATCATTCAAGATTATCTTAAGATTTCTGTTAAGTTCATATATTTGAATTTCAGTTAAATGAGGTCCCATTTTAGTTTTTATTAGATTGATTAATTCGTTTTTCATGAAAATCACCATATGAAAAATATGGATTTTCTAAATTTTGAAAGTGATTATATAAAAACTGATATTTTATGAACCTAACTATCTGACTTTGAAAAATGGAATATGAAAAAAATAACTATTTAATTATCAACCTTATGTTAGTGGAAACATAGCGTATCGCCCAATACAATGGTGTTTAAAGAGTCATTAGTTAAAAAACTCTTTTAAACACAATTATATATAATCTGATGTTAGAAAGTCTATGATGTTTCTGTGTTTCAGTCCGCTTCCTGAAAAATCCATTTTGTCCATGCTCAAGACATATTTGTCGAAGTTGTCGTTGATTTTTGCAAGTCCTGAAAATTCCCTCTCTATTGTTTTATCACTTTCCAATTGATAGGTTACCTGAATGTAGATTTTTTCTTTGTCCCTGGTGCAGACGAAATCTATTTCCTTATCGTTTATCATTCCTATTTTTACGTCATATCCTCTTCTGAGCAGCTCTATGTAGACTATGTTTTCAAGGATTGAGCCCATGTTTTCTATTTCTCCGTATTTTGCCTGGTAAAATCCATGATCAACCAGGAAGTATTTTTCATTGTGCTTGAGTACTTTTTTTCCTTTTATGTCTTCTCTTGGTGCCTGGTGTATGAAGCATGCGTTTTTGGAGTATAGAAGATAGTCGAGTATTGTGTCCTTTGATATTTTTCTTCTTTCGTGTTTAATGTATCTGGCGATGTTTCCGGCTGAGAAGTTTTTTGCCAGGTTCATTATTACATAGTCGAGTATGCGGTTTAGCATGTCAGTGTTTCTTATGTTGTGTCTTGTTACGATGTCTTTTAGAAGTATTGTATTGTATATGTCGCTTAAGTAGGAATATTTGTCTTGTGCTGCAACCTGCTGTATTGGTGGCATTCCGCCATATTCCACATACTCTTTAAACAGTTCCTCCAAGTCACTGGTGTCTGTTTTTTCTATTTCCTTTTTGTATTGTATGAATTCGGCGAATGAGAAGGGGTAGATGTTTATCTGGTAGTATCTGCCTGATATGAGTGTTGCCATTTCGCCGGATAATAGTTCTGAGTTGGATCCTGTAATGTAGATATCGCAGTCAAGGTCCACTCTGCATGCGTTTATGCTTTTTTCCCAGTTTTCCACATTTTGTATTTCATCAAATAATAGGTAGACTTTGCCTTTTGTGTTTTCGGTCAGGTTCATTATGCATTCGTCGAGCTGTTTGAAGTTTTCTATCTTGTTGTATTTCATTGATTCGAATGATATCAGGAATATGTTTTCCTTTTTTATTCCACGGTTTTCAAGCTCTTCCTGAATGCTTTTAAGTAAGTATGTCTTGCCGCTTCTTCTAACGCCGGTTATGATTTTGACAGGTTCCTTATCTATCATTCTTTCGATTTGGTTTAAGTATAATTCCCTTTTAATCATTTTTTCACCGCACAATATCTTAATTGAATTTTTGTATTTTAAAATATATAAATTTTGTCGACTACATTCTACAAAAATAATAATTTTTATACAATTGTAGAGTACAATCGACAATATATTTGAAGTTAATGTAATTGTCGAATACGCTCGACAATATACAAACTTATAACCAAATAATAGATTATACTCCATCATTTAAGTAATTTTGCTTATAAATGAAGACAATTTTACAAAGCCATACAACTATTACTTCAAACATGAAAATAAGACATACATCGACATATTTACATAAAACAAGACTTATACTCAATGTTAACAAAATTCAATAAAATACAAAAGTTAATCAATCAATGTTAAAATAAAATTATATGAAAAACCTTTGAAAAAAGCCAAAAAGTAAACTATAATCCAAAATTCATTGGAAACATAGAATATGAAATTGATTTGGCAGATATATACACTTATCCGGAAATTATCCTTTTTAATCTAAAAATTCTGAAATATCAGTATCCTTAAGGATTTTCTTTCTCAAAATCTTATCGATGCCAGTTCCATATTGAGCCGCTTTTTTAGGCCTGTAAGCTATTTCGTAATCAAGACCCTCTTCAAAAGCTATCTTTCTTAAAATACTCTTGCGCATATCGTCATGCATGGACACAATCTTTTTATTGTCTGGAATATTTAATGCCAATAAAACCAGATTTTTATCTAAAAAAGGCAATCTTAATTCAACAGAATTAAGCATTGAACATGCGTCATCGCGTTCCAGGTTGACATGATACATGTTTGAAATATCCTCGCGGATGTCATAATTTAATGTATCATCTACAAAACTTTTCAGATAGCGTTTATATCCTCCAAATAGCTCATCTGCACCTTGACCTGAGATTGCAACCTTTATTCCATCTTCCGCCACCATTTTTGTTGCAAGGTAAGTGGTCATTCCGACACCCACTTTCATGAGGTTGTCATCACCTATTGCATTTACAACATGAGGCAGGCTTTCACGTACCAGTTCTTCTGTGACTTCACAGATTTTTAAATCCAGATTAAGGAATTTTGATGCATATATCGCTGAATCTATATCCTGTGAACCTTCAGCTCCGACTGCATAAAGGGTTATTTTTAATGGAATATTTTCTGAAATCTCTTTTAGAAGGAGTGCCAGATATGAACTGTCAAGACCCCCTGAAAATATTACACCGACCTCTGTTAATCCATCGATTCTTTTAACAACACTTAACTTTAACAGCTTGTCTATTTTAGCTACATCGCCTTCAAATATTTTTTCATAAATTGGTTGTGCTGGGGCTATATCATTCCAGTTAAATAGGATGTGTTCCGGCTTTAAAGTTTCAATTTCGTCAAAACCGACTTCCATTAATGAATGTTTGGTGGATGCAAATCCCTTCAAATCATCATTTTGTGCATAGAATAGCGGTTTGACTCCAAGTGGATCGCGGGCAATGGCAAGGTTTTCACCGTCCCAAACAGCAAATGCATAATCTCCATCAATCAGTTTAGTTGCCATCTGAATAGCTTTTACAATGTCTCCTTTGTTATAACATTCGATTAAGTAAAGTAGGGCTTCCGCATCAGACAATATTTCCTTTTCGACCCCAACTCTTGAAAGCAGATTGGTGATTGTTTTAAAATTATAGATTTCCCCATTGAAAACCAAAGTAAGATTCCCATTTGATACCGGCTGTGGCTTGGAAATCCTATCATTCAAATCATAAATGGAAAGTAAATTATGGCCAAAAGCAATAGGATAAGAATTATCATCTTCAAATTCATCTAAGTCAATGTCAGTGTAAACTTCATCTAAAAAGATGCCTGATGAATCCGGACCCCTATTTTTAGAGACCTTTAACATTTTAACAATATCATCTGCTTTAACATTACCTTGAAGGCCAACTATTGAACACATGATATAATATTACAAATTAATAATACTTAAAACTTAAAAAAAGAAAAAGAAAAAAGTGAGCCAATTAATCATTCGCCCATCTTTTTAATTTAGGAAAAACTTCATTCATCCTTGCACCGGCTTCAGCCTTGTCAATTTCCGGATGGCATTCACACATCTTATCAATGCAGAAATTCATCATTTCATCCATTGACCTGTCTGATGTGAATTCTCCATCTTTAAAGCAGTATATGCAGTAATCCTCATTTTTAGATCCGTCTGCATTGGTTGCGAAGAGTTCATCATCTGTCATCGGCATTGCACAAGACTGGCAGAACTTTTGATTTTCAATATCATGCATTTTATCACATCCTATTTAGTATTCTTGATTTTTAACTATTTAAAATGTTAGAGAGAGCATTTGATGACTAAAACCTAAAGGTTGACATCAGTTTTTGTGAAGTAAAGATATGAAATGATTAATCCAATCACAAAAGTGAGTAAAATAATACCATAAGATACAGTTATGCTTGCACTGTAGTCTGCTATTTCACCGGATGCGATTAGATATGGGCATACCCACGGCACATATGGAGCCCAGTTTTGACCGTAAATCAACAAATTCAATAATGTTAAACCTGCACCGCCAACCATTGCCAGAACCATATTTGTAACAAATAATGAAACAAATACGAATGGAGAGAATGTTAAAAACAATAATCCATTCGCAAACAAAAGTTGGGTAAAACTATCAATGAATAATTTTAAACTAAATCCTTCAAGACCTGCAGCAAAACCAAATATGGCTGTTGAAAGAGTTGTGACTACAGTTAAAATCACTATCCATACTAAAAACATTATATATTTACTTATTAAGAATTTTCCTCTTGATACTGGAATAGTTAACATTGTTTTTAGAGTATGTTCATTATATTCCCTGCCGAATAAGTAAGATATCATTATTGCAAAAAGAAGAACCGCAAATATTGCTGACATGTACATATTCACATTACTGAACAATACGGCAAAAGTGCTTCCCTCACCAAAGGCAGAAACTGCAATAAACATCAATAATGGGGGCAAAATAGCTCCAATTAAACTTAATAAGAATATGTTTGATCTTTTAAGTTTTAAAAATTCCATTTCGATAAAAGTTAACATCAAATCACCTTAATTATTAGATACGACTCTTGTAAAAAAGTCTTCCAAGTTTTCTTCACATAAATTTACTTTTTTTACATCAATTCCCGCTTTAACAAACAGCGCATTGAGTTTGTCTCTCAATTCTAAATGAGAATATAAATTTATAACTCTATCATCATTAAATGTAAAGTCCACATTTTCTTTAAGTTCCAATTTTTTAAGAATTTCAACCGCCAAATCTATGTTGGATACTTCAAATTCGACAAACTTGTTCAATCTGCCATACAACTCCTCTTTTGAAATCTCTTCGATTAAAACTCCCTCATCCATGAATCCGATGACATCGGCAATGTTTTCAATTTCACTCAAAATGTGGCTGGAAATTAGAATTGTTATTCCGAATTCATGGGCCAACCTTTTAAGCAATGCCCTAATTTCTTTAATTCCGAAAGGATCAAGCCCATTGATAGGTTCATCCAGAATTAATAATTCGGGATTATGCATAATAGCTGCTGCGATTCCCAAACGCTGCTTCATACCTAATGAAAAATCCTTATATTTTTTTGATTTTGCATCGCTTAAATTAACCATTTCAAGAACCAGTCTGATATTTTGAGGATTATAATTCCCCCTTAATCTAGAAATGATTTTTAAATTTTCATAAGCTGTTAGATTTTCATAAAATCCCGGAGTCTCAATAATTGAGCCGATTTTTGGATAAATCTGTTTTGGATACTTTTTAGGGTCTTTTCCAAAAAGAGATATTTCACCACCGCTTGGATATGTCAAATTAAGAAGCATGCACATTGTTGTGGTCTTTCCCGCTCCATTTTTTCCAAGAAGGCCGTAAATCTTGCCTTTTTCAACATGCATATTAACGGAATTCACAACCTTGGTTTTGGAATATATTTTTGACAAATTGTTTGTTTCGATAACATAGTCTACCATATTAAAATCTCCCATCAAATTATTTAAAAAAAGAAAAAATAGAATGTTGAAAACATTCTAATTATTTTATTGATTCTCTATATATTGATCCGCAAACCCTATTATAGAATAATGCACCGTAAGAATCTATAAATAAACCTTCAATTATTGCTATGAATGCAGACACCCATACGGCCTGATTGCTAATCGCTGCGACAAATGCCATTGACAATAAACTCAATATGAAGCTTGTAGCAGCCATTATAATCATGTATACGATAAGGGTAAAGATGACTATTCCAATATACTTGCCCCGTCCAAGATTTGCAATATTGCCGATTATCTCCCTGAAGTCAAATGCCTTTCTGATGTCATCATGCGCAATCATATTGTTTAATGCCATAATCAGGAGGAAAAACGCAATTATGAACAATATCATGGCAATAAAGACAATTACTAATATTGCTGAGGAGTCCTGTAGCAATGCTATTCCTGCAGCCAATACAAGAATTGGAATGATATTATAAGCCAAAGTTACTATGAAATATTTAACTCCCTTTATAAACATGCCTAAGATATCATCAAATCCAGGAAGCTCTTGTTTTTTATCAATTGAGAATTTAACAATATCATACTGGTATCCCATAATGAACAACGCAACAATGAAGCTAATAATTGCTATTGCTATTGTGATGTAAATGTCTCCAGTCGGCAATTGTGAAAATTGCAGGGCTGAAAAATGACTATTGGTCTTTTCCATTACATCTACGCTTGCCTTAAATATGCCAAAAGATTTAAGGCTAAAACCTAAGGACAATACGCTCATTAGTGCAAATAACACACCACAGCCTAAAAGTTTCTTTATATCATTAAATGGATATTTCAATCCTTCAACAACACAATCAGTAATGCTCGCCATCAAATCACCTTATGCCTGCATTGAATATAATAATCCGATAGACCTTGCATTGAATATGCTTAAGTATGGTCCGACAATAAACATTGCAACTGCTGAGTTTATGAATGCCCCTAACACAAATACGCCACTTGGATCAGCACCTAAAGCAGCACCGGATATTCCAAATGCTGTGAATATCAATCCAATGATTGCAGTTACAACAATGGATATTACTAAAGTTATGATAATCAATCCTAAGTAAGTTGCAATGCATTCAAACCATCCGATTTCATCAATTGCCTTTTTAATTTCACTTAAAGCGAAGGCTTTTGAAAATGCTCCATCATTATATGCCATGTGACATAATGCCATTTGGCTCATTAAGCATGCGGCCACAACAACAATGAATGTGATTAAACAACCTATAATCATTAATCCGCTTGATGCGGCACCGGTTAGTTGACTTGAAATAAGTGCAAATACCAAGAATATAATCATCGGAACGATTAAATATGCAATCTCAACTATTACAACCTTTATACCGTCGACAAACATGCTTACCAAATCATCGAATTCAGGCAAGGAATCCCTGCCGTTTATGATTCCGTGTACTGCAGTATTAATAACTCTGTAATTATAACCTGTAATAAGAAAAGCAGGTATTAATAAGAAACTAAATAAACACATTACTCCTAATATCACTAATTTTATCCAGTCTTGAGCTGAATATTCAAGTGCATCCTTATATATATCTAAAATCATTTTATCACCTAATAGTAATCGTCATCGAAAATGAATATTTCTTCCATGACAAAGTATTTTTCTCGATCTCCTTTAAACATCATTTTATTAAAAACCTGAGTTATTTCATAAGCTAAAAACAAAGATGGATTATACCTGCCATTTTCCAATGCATTAATGGTTTGCCGGGTAACTCCAACTTTATCCCCAAGTTCTTTCTGGCTCATCTTGAGCTCCTGTCTTAAATATTTAATCATGGTTCTCATAGTAATCCACAAATTAATTCATTTTTGCAAAAAGTATTTAAGTACTCTAAGTAATTATGTTAAAATATAATTACTTATGTTAATGTTACATTACATAGTATATAAACTTTATGGTTTTTATAAAAATTAATATAATCCAATATAAATCATAACAAACACTATAATATCTTTTATATACCATTAAAAATAATATTCATTAAGAATTATAAAATATAAATAATTATTAATTGTTAAATTATTATTTAAAAAAATATTAACTATTTTTTTTAAAAAAATTAAAAACAAAACATTTATATATGAGGTCATACATCTTTAACATATGTAACATATCTATAACAGATTTTGTTACAAAAAAATGGTTCCAAGCAGAAATTCAAATTAAACTTATGCATCATTTTTCCTCTATTATTCCGTTTTTATCTGCTTGGGACAAAACACTAAAAATTAATTTTGCTTAAAATCTTGTTTTCGTACCTGCTGACCACCAATGCACCAACAATTCCAATTATTGCCCCCGCTAAAACATCAAACGGATAATGGACACCACAATAGATTCTTGAAAACATGATAACAATTGCAAATAGTATCAAAAGGATTTTAGCAACATTATAATGTTTTTTAACCAGTTCCCTGATTTTTAAAACAAAAATAGTAATTACTGCCACTGTTGAAGTGGAATGGCCTGACGGAAAGGCGAATACATCCTCCTCATATACCAGCAGACGTACATTATCCAAAGTCAAATATGGTCTTGGCTCCTGGACAATGAGCTTGACAGCATAGGTTATCAAATCAGCAAACAACAAAGCGCATAATGCAATGATGGCTACCTTTTTAAGGGTTTCCTTGTTTTTCAGCTTTGCATATATTATAAGAACAACCAATATTATCAATAACCATATAAAACCGCCCAAATGAGTTATAAGCGGCAGAATCATATCACATATCGGATTTTGCAGATTATGATTAATAAAATAAAATAAATCAACATTTATAGACATGATATCCCCAACATGAATAATAAAAAAAAGAAGTAATTTAACTTAATAAATTACTAATTTGGTCTGTTGTAATCAATCCTAGAACAATCATGTCCTCATCAACAACAGGAAGACAGGATATATCAAATTTGCGCATTTTACGAGCTACATCTTCTATTGTCTCATCAGCAGTACAATATTTGACATTTTTAGTCATAATATCCTTTAGATGATTTGAATTATTGGCAATGGATTTGGATAAATCCCAACTTGTAACAATACCAATTAACCTATTATCATCACTGACAACCGGAATATGAGTTACATGCTTATCCAACATCAATTTGGCTGCATGCTGCACATTGTCTGTTTCTTTGATTGTAGCTATTTCTTCCATCATTATATCTTCAACAATGCGGTCGGACAGGAATTTTGAAAGAATAAAATCAAGTTGTCCTTTTTCAAGTAAAAATGCATCGTGCCCATAGTTTGATTTTATCTCTGAAAAGGATACCTCAACTTCATTGGCGTTCAAGGCTGTTACGATATCTGTACTCTGTTCGGTTGGATATAACCAATCGGAATCAACAGAAATCACTTCAACTTTTGCCCGAACATCTTTAAATCCGTCGATTAATGAATCGTTTACAGATAAGTCAAATAAATCAACGGCTTTTGTAATATATAAATAACTGTTAGCGTCAAAACGTTTTACAAATGATTCCCCTTGATGTTTTAAGTAGCTTTCAACCTGGAAATCAACAGAAAAATCATAACTGATCTCCTCTTTATCCTGAAGACCACGTCCGAATTTGATATCCATTGATTCATCACTCAAATAGGTAATGTGAGCAATCATACGTGCAAGGGACAAACCATTACGTGGAATTACACCTGATTCATAGTAGTTTCCACTTTTCCAGTGAGGATCAGAAAAGATTGACTGGCGACCTACAGCATTGAATGCAATCTGCTGTGGAGAAGACATTGCAGATGTGGCTATCGGAACCGCTTTTTTCATCATTTTAGGATAGGACACCATCCATTCGAGAACTTGCATTCCTCCCATTGAACCTCCGATGACTGCAACCAATTGAGTGATTCCAAATGAATCCACCAATTTCTTTTGAACCTTGACCATGTCAGAAATGGTAATTACTGGAAAATCAAGACCATACTCTTCACCGGTTTTTGGATTGATAGAACTAGGGCCAGTTGTTCCCTTACATCCTCCCAAAACGTTTGAGCAGATGATAAAGTATTTTTCTGTATCGAGCGCTTTGCCTGGGCCGATTACGATTTCCCACCAACCTGGTTTTTTATCTCCTTCATGCCATCCTGCGGCATGTGCATCGCCGGTTAATGCATGACAGACTAAAATTGCATTAGATTTTTCTTTGTTAAGTTCACCGTAAGTTTCATAAGCTACGCTAACTTCTTCAAGTACTTCACCACTATCTAAATTGATAGGTTCTGATATTTGGAGATATTCTGTCTCAACAATTCCAACAGATTCTTTGTTCATTTACTTCCTCCCGATTCTTAGTCTGCGCATAGCACCTTTCGCAGCCGCTTGTTCAGCTTCTTTTTTATTTTTTCCTCTTCCAACACCCATTTCCTTGCCATTGACTAAACATGCGATGATGAATGTTTTATCATGAGGAACACCATATTCTTTGAGTATTTCATATTCAATGCATACTTCTTTTGCATCACCATATTCCTTCATTTTAGATTTGTAATCTTCAAAAAATACCCTATCCTGATCTATGTATTTGAAAATCCAATGTTTAACGAATTCCTTTGTAAACTCAATTCCCTGGTCTATGAGTATTGCGCCAAGGAATGATTCAAACAAATCCGCAGTTACGGAAATTACTTCATTTTTTGTTAGATTTGATTCTTCTACTGAAATTTTCAGATATTCTTTTAGGCCTAGTTTCTGTGAATAATAGATTAATGCGTTTTGACATACGAAGTTGGATCTCTTTTTTGTCAATTCCCCTTCTTCATAGTCTGGGTATTTTTTATATAGGTATTCAGATACGATTAAACTTAGAACGGAATCTCCTAGAAACTCCAATCTTTCATAATTGTAATCTAAATCATGAAGAGTGGCATATGAAGCATGTGTAAATGCTATTTCATATAAATGTTCATTTTCAGTTTCAATATCAAATTTTTCAAACAGATTCATTTTTAAAGCCCAAACATAATTATTAATATATTATAACATATGACATTTGATATTATATATAAATATGTATATTACTTTTCAAATGCTCTCTCGCACTTTTCATTTATATGCCCATTACCAAATTAGAATTAAAAAAGGATTTGGTAACATGATCGTAAATTGGCAAAAAGAAATAACAAGAATCGACCCTGACATAAAATTCAGAGCACAGGGCGGATGGTTGAAAACAGTTGAAAAGCTAGATAAGACCGTAAAGAATGGTTACTCCCTAGTAGGAGATTTTGTGCAGGCCGGAGATTTTGATGAAGAATATGATGAAGGAATCTATCTTGACTGCAATAAAGAAGGAACTGCTAAAAAAACACAACAGGACTACAGATTATTCAGATTTAGGGACGGTAAGGTAAGATTGCTGGATATGGTGATTGACGGCAAGCAAGGATGGGCTGTTGAATTGTGGGATGCTTTGGAAGGAGAACTCTAATTCTTCGAAAAGGTTCTCCTCTGCTGATCCCTTGCCTTATCCTATGTGGCAGAACTCACAACAGGCACAAGTCGGTTCAAAATATGAATCTTCCGCTTCCACAATTGCCTTTTGAGCAAACAAGGTAATATTGAATTTTGGATGATATTCCTGACTAACCTCTTTAGTCATTGGAGACAATCCCCTATAATAAACTGGCCTGTAGCCGGTTTGTGAAATGTCAAAATAGAATTTCTCTCCTGATGTGAATTTGGAGAAATACTCTTCAAGCGCCAATGCATCCTTTGGGGAAATTGAAAAAGTAAATCCCATAGTACCATCACTTCTCTGTTTAATTCCAGCATTGGAAATGTCAACGGCCAATATATCGTCGTTGCCTCTTACAAAAACAACACAGTTTTCTAAATCTACCTCATTTTCACGAGCAATATCATTTAAATCAGTCATTGATTGACCTCCGAAAAGTAGTTAATCAATAGAATTATCTAAAAATAATGGTATATAAAATTAATCTGTAAAAAAAGTATTTGAAGGAAGATTAATGAATAATCTTCACAATTTAGCCAACTTATACTAGTCTTTGCCTAGTAGTTGGTTTTTTATTTTGCCAGCTGTATCTTCTTAGTTTACTGGATTTACCGAATCCGCAAGAAGCACAGACTTTTTTGCGTATATGGTAAGTGTTTTTACCACATCTTCTGCATCTGATATGGGTCTTTTTATTCTTTTTACCCATTGATGGAGTTCCCTTTGACATTGATACACCTCCTTAATTCATCATAAACAATATAATCTAGAAAAATAATATTATGGTGAAATGTAAACAATATTGTCTCCTCTAATGAGCACAACACCGAGTCTTCTAGTGACTTCCCCGTCTTGTAACTCTTCTGCATCATTAAGAACTAAATTCATGTGTAAGTCAAAGCTCTTAAGTATGCCTCTAAATTCACGATCTCCTTTGAGTTTTATTAAAACAGGAGAATCTACAGATTTTCCTAATGCGTCAAGTGGTCTTTGAACATTTTGTCCGCTCATTATATCACCTTATATTATTATAAAATTTTAGTTTTTTTAATATGAATAGAGTAATTTAATACTCATAATATAATCAAGTTAAGATAAGACGAAACCTAATTAAAACTAATACTTATAATTATAAGTAACCTACTATATAAAGGTTACCTTAATTTAAAGGAAAATTAGGAAAAATCCAATATCAAAAGTGAAATTAACTAAAAAATACTTTTCAGATGCTCTCCCTCACTTATTAAATTACAATTGCGACAAAGGTATTTTCACCCAACCATCACCGTGATACTAATGAAATTTAAGCGTGAGAAATATATTGACCTCCTAATGTATGTACTATTCCAAGCAAGCAGCAGACCCAGTTTTGGAAAAACCGTGCTGTGCAGCATGTTATATTTCATTGATTTTAATTATTATGAGATTTATGGGGAATTACTCACAAATGAAACCTACATTAAATCGAAAAAAGGAATAAAACCCATACATTTCAGAGAAGTCAGCCAAGATCTAATAGAGAACCATCAATTATTTTTTAGAAAAGAACCCTATTACAATAGGATAATACACAAATATTATCCCTTAATTATCCCCAATGTCAAATTCAGCCCAAAAGAACTTGAAATAATCAATTATTCTATAAACAAATTAATCCATAATAATGCCAGCAGCATAACAAGATATGCAATTAAAGATCCGCCGATTATAATCGCCAATCTTGATGAAGAAATTGATTTTAGATATGTTTTTTCAAGAAATGATGAATATTCAATATTAACAAATAGCTTTATTTAATCCAAATACAAAATATTATTTAACAAAATACTATTGGGATATCATGGTAATTAAAGTTAAAAAAAGAAATTTCTTGAAAAAAAAGAAAATTAAAGAAATAAAAGCGGAATTAGGAGAATATGGAGATTTACTTCAAGGAAAAAAGAATGTGGAAATCCTTGAAGCCGAACCTAATTCATTTATTTTAGTAGATGGAGAACCTTACATTATAATAATTGATGATAAACCATTCCCAACACTTAAAGCAGCACTCAAGACAGATATCGAATCCAAAACCGTTACTGTAGATATGGGAGCCATCAGATTTGTAAGCAATGGCGCCGATATTATGAGCCCTGGAATTGTCGATGCCTCCGAAGGCGTTGAACCTGGAGACATTGTCCTGATAATTGATGAAACACATGGAAAACCATTGGCTATTGGCATTAGTTTAATCAGCGGTGAAGAAATGGTTGCAAATGATTCCGGAAAAGCGGTTGAAACCAAACATTATGTCGGTGACGACATTTGGAACTTTGAGGTATGATGGTGATAATATGGCTGAGTTAAGATACAGAGCAGGGAAAATCAGAGATCCGGGAGTTCACAAAGTTGGAATCATAGCACTTGGATCCCACTTGGAAAACCATGGCCCGGCACTGCCTATTGATACCGATGCTAAAATCGGAGCACATATCGCTTTCCAATCATCCCTTATAACAGGAGCTAAATTTTTAGGAATCATATTTCCAGCTTATGAATTGGACACAATCGACCATGGAGTGCACGTTTCCCTTGAAGAATTGAAGGAGAATGTTATTAATACTCTTAATCAAGCTAAAAAATTCCTGAATATTGAAAAAGTTGTTATTGTCAATGCACATGGAGGAAATATTCCTTTGATGGCTGAATTATGGGATATTGAAGATAAAACTGATTTGTCAATAACATTCAACAACAAGGTAATCTCTTCTGAAGGTCCTCATGGAGGAAGCGGTGAACTGTCAATGGCTAAGGTTTTAGGCATTATTGATGATGAAGAAGTTGTAAATCAGGCTAATGTTGACGAATATGAAGAAGTTGGCCTGCATGGATTCAAACAAGCACGAGAAGATGATCCCAATATTGAAGAAGGTGCAATGGACATTGAAGAAAATGGCGTCTATGTGGATGAGGAATATGGAGAAAGGCTGTTCAACTTAGCTATTAACTCCGTAATATTCGACGTTGAAAAGCTATTGGATTTTTAAAAAAAGAATAAAGATTATCCAGTGGTAGTCTCAATATTTGGATTATTGCTGCTGGAATCTTTAACGCTTTTAACATTTTTAGAACTGGATGAATCAGTTGTGGTTTCTATATTACTGGAACTGTCTGATGAACCGGAATCTGAGCCTGAGTCCGAACTACTGGATGAATCGTCAGTAGTTGTTTCGACATTGCTTGAATCATCACTACTATAATCTGAAGAATCATAACTTGAATAATCGTTATAGTCCTGATAACCATAAGAATTATCATTACTATCTATATCATCAGTAATCGCTGAAAGATTATCTAATATTCCTCCAGAATCACTTTCTTGAGGCAAAATTGAAATCGGCCCTGTCATAGCTGCGAAAACACTTGCAAGGCAAAATGCTAAAATCGCAATTATAAAAATAACCAATACTGTAGCAGATCTACTTGTCACAATTAACACCTTTCAAAATTAATTAAATTTAATATGTCGGATTATATATATAAATATATTGATACCATGAAAACTATTAAAAGCCCAGTACAAAGTGAAATTAACATTAAAAAATCCCAATTCATATGCAGCCTTTATCCCACTAAAAACAAAAGGGAATCAAAGGAGATTATCCAAAAACTAAATCAGAAATATAATGATGCAACTCATAATTGTACAGCATACATCGTTGGAGACGGAGAGGGATTTGACGATGATGGGGAACCGGGTGGAACCGCAGGAAAACCTATGATTAACGTTTTAAGGAAAAATGAACTCCACAATGTAACCGCAATCGTCACTAGATACTTCGGTGGAATTAAGCTTGGTGCCGGAGGACTTGTAAGAGCATATTCCAAATCAGTGATGGAGGCTATTGGTGAAGCTGAAATCGTTGAGATTGAAGAGTATGACGTTTTTGAAATCCTTTTTGAATACTCAGATATTAAATTAGTGGATACTGAGGTTAGAAACAACTCCCTTGAAACAATTGAGAAGGACTACGCAGATAAGGTATGCTATCATGTAGTATCAAAAGACCATAGGGATATAGAAAAAATATTTGAAAAACACTCTAATAAGATTAGTGTTAATTTTAAAAATAAGCAATTTTTAGAAAAAATTTAAAAAATGAAGAACCTATTGTTCTTCGAAATTTGCTGCAGGTACACCACAAACAGGGCATACGTAATCTTCTGGCAATTCATCTTCTTCTAAGACAAAACCACAGACTTTACAAACATAAGCCATGCAATCACCTATTCTACTTTTTCAAACATGTCAGCGGTTGCTCCGCACATAGGACATTTGAAATCTTCTGGGAGTTCTTCGAATTCTTCGGTTGTGTAACCGCACAATTTGCATTTAAATTTTGCCATAATTAACAATCTCCTTAAATTTGTTACTTATAATTATATAATAAGTTTGTGATATATAAAACTAATCTATTTTTTCGAACATGGCTTTCGGCATTCTGCACTTTGGACATTTGAATGAAGCCGGCAAGTCTTCGAATTTTGTTCCGGCAGGAATATTCAAACCTTCCTCAATGTCATCTTCATCAAATGTATATCCGCAAATTTTACATTTATATATGGCCATCAGCAATTCTCCTAAAATCTATTTGGTACTTTTAAGTGATCCGGAAGCGGTTTGATACGTGCAGGTGTTCCAATAGCTAAATAAAATGGTGGAACAGAGTGTATTACAATAGCTCCAGCAGCAACAATAGACCCTTCTCCAATTTCAACATTAGACAGGAATGTTGTGTTACCTCCAATTGAAGCTCCACGTCTGACTCTAGGTCCTTGAAGTTCATAATTGATTCTTACAGGATACTTATCATTTGTAAAACAAGCACAAGGTCCGATAAATACATTATCTTCAATTACAGAATTGGTTGGAATATATACATTGGATTGGATGCTGACATCATTTCCGATGATTACATCCCCTTCAATAACTGTATTGGTTCCGATTAAAACATCATCTCCAATATTAGTGTTTTCACGTATGACAACATTGTGTCCTGTTCTGAAATTGTCTCCGATAACCACATCATTGTAAATGATTGAATTTGACCTGATTGTGTAGTTTTTACCTATTACAGGAGGTCTGGAATTTGGAGAGTATTCGACACCGAATTGGATGTTTTGATCAGCAGGGAAACTTAATTCTGGTTTTGAATAGTCAGGTTGGATAGATTCTCTTTCAATTTGATGGGTGTCATGAAGTACATTGATTGGTTCATATGCTTCTGGTTTAACATAAGCATCATCTCTATAAACTGATCTCTTGACCTGATTTGGCCTAGGAAGCTGACTGTAAACAATATCATCGATAGTTCTGGAATCAGCACTGCGCTCTTCATAATACTGACTTTCTCCATATCGAGAATAGCGTCGTTCTCGATTTTTTGACCCGTTATCATCGAGAGTTTGTGAAAACCTAACCATAATATCAAACCTTCAATCAAATAATTTTACTTTGTTAATGAATTAATTTATATAGTTTATTAGTATATATATTAGATGGTTTAGATAGGGGAATTTTTATCTGATAAAAAATCATAAATTAAAAAAAAAGTAAGTGATATGTTAAAAACACATCACCTACAAAGATCTTTTTCTAAATGCTACTAAAGCAAACAGCACCAATAATAATGTGAAAATTGGATTTCCTGTTGCATATTTAACACCGACAGGATTGGAATCAATTAAAGCTCCATCAACATCTGTTGCAGTCTGATTTATTAATTCCTTATTATCCATTTCCTTTTTATTCTGCCTTTGAGATGCATTATTATCAGGTTCTGTCTCATTTTTCTCAGGGTCGATTACAGTAATCTCACAGGTGGAATTATTTGTTAAATTAGTATTATTACTGGATGTGACAACACTAACAGTATTAAATATTTGACCATGTTTCAAAACCTTAGTAATGATTTTCAGCGTTTGAATTTCACCGTTATCCATATCACCAATAGTCCAAATATTGCCTCTGTAATCTCCTTTACTTGGATTGGCAGAAACAAAACCTAAACCATCAGACAAATATTCTGTGAGATTCACATCAAATGCAATTCCTGGCCCATCATTGAAAACAGTAATAGTCCACTCAACTAAATCGCCAATTTTTACGGTACTAACGTTAGAAGTCTTTTTAACAACCAAATCAACATCAGAGGGGATAACAGAAAATTTAGTGTTATTTGCTATTTTGGTGTAATAATTATTTTCATTGAAATAACTTTTAACGGTATACTCGCCAAATGCCAATTTAAGACCACAATAAACAGTTCCATAAATATCACTTGCATCAGTAAAATTATAAATCAGATTATGGTTGCTGTCATAAATCTCAATTACAATATTCTGTTTAGCTTCACGATCATCCTGATAGCATAAAATGCCTTCATCACTTAAATCAGCGCTACTGACCGGATGAACAACATCATTGCCGGTATTCATGATGCCTTTAAAACCAAGATATGTAACATTCCTCAGAATAAAATCACCACCATTGTTATAAATGGCATTTAAAAGATTATCCCGACCAGCAAGAGTGGAATTGATTGAAACATCCCTATCATTAACAACAACACCGAGGATCAATGACATGGAATCTGCTTTATTATCCAATAGAAGAGAATCTTCAATAGATGCATCATCATTGGCATACCAGGCAGACCCACTGAATGCCCTATTACCGGTGAAATTGGAACTGGAAATATTTACTGTACTATTACTGTAAATGGCACCACCATAATTCTTTACAGCATTATCTATGAAACTAGAATTAATTACAATTCCATAAAAATCAGTAAAGTAAACAGCACCGCCATTATTATTCGCTTTGTTATCAGTAAAACTAGAGCCGATTACAGCAACATCTGCAGCTTTCAAATCAACGCTAGCTCCAAGAACATTTGGATTAACATTCTGATTAACGGTTCTAAGAGATTCTGGAGCATCAACATAGATAGCTCCAGCATCATGGTTTGCTTTGTTATCCACAAAAGTAGAATCAACCACTTCCCCCACAGAGGTATAGAAGTGAACAGCACCTCCACTAGTTATTGCAGTATTATTCACAAAACTGGAATTAGTTACAGAACCACGAGTATATGCAAAGGAATAACCAAACTGTATAGGGGAAGTACAAAAGTTAACGGCACCTCCAAAGTTAGCAACATTATTCATAAAAGTAGAATCTTGCACAAAACCTTTCATAGGATATTTGCCGCCATAAAAAATAACTGCCCCACCGGATTCAGTTGCTGAGTTATTGTCAAAACTACAATTGCTTACGGTACCGGTAATCTCCTTATTTACGAAATTGATAGCAGTGCTGTAGAAGCTAATAGCTCCTCCTGATTTAGCAGTATTATTCGCAAACCTGGAATCAGACACAAAACCCCTTCCATTATTTGCACTGTAATAAAAGATAACCGCACCACCTGATTCTGTTGCAGCATTATTCGTAAAGCTACAATTAACCACATTAGACCTAAAACTTGAAAGGCCTGGAATAGCTAAAAATGAAACAGCACCACCGTATTTAGCCGTGTTATTCACAAAAATACAATTAACCATAGTAGCCCTAACACCCGGCCAAGATATAGCTCCGCCAAAAGATTGTTTTGCATTATTGTTTGCAAAACTACAATTGACTACAGTGCCGGTAAGTCCATAATTTTGTATTCCTACAAAGTAAATAGCACCGCCTTGATTCTTATTTGCAGTGTTATTTACAAAAGAAGAATTTACAACAACACAGTTATTGGCTTTGATGGAAATGGCACCTCCAGAAGTATCTGCGGTGTTATTCACAAAACTACAATTAACTACGCTGCTGTCAACAGCACCAATATATATAGGTTTCGGAGGATTTACATCACCATAAAAGTAAATGGCACCTCCTGAACTGCCGGTATTATTCAAAAAACTACAATTATTCAAGATACCTCTAGCGCCTCTCCAGTGAACAGCACCGCCAAGAGAATCTGCTGCAACGTTATTGACAAAACTACAATCATCCACATGACCGTCATCGCCATCACATCTAAGGGCACAAAAAGTGTTATTCGCAAATCTACAACCAACTACGCGACAATCATTTTTAGCAATGTAAACAACAGAACGGGAATTGTTCACAAAACTACAGTTATTTATGATACTGTTTGCCTCAGACAGGTAAACTGCACCGCCACAAGCATCATTAGTGCTAGTTGCCGTGTTATTCACAAAAGTACAGTTATCCATATAACCATACCCATAAATGGCACCACCACGATCAGCAATGTTGTTTTCAAAAATACAATTAACCACATTTTCAGATCCTGAAATGGCACCGCCTGTACCTATCCCGGAGGTTGTTGCTTTGTTATTGATGAAACTGGAATTAAATACCTCACCAGAAGCACCATGCTCAAAATTGACGGCACCTCCGCTAGAACCAGTTGCTTTATTATTGACAAAAGTACAATTAATCACAACACCTCTGGTGTAATCGGCATCGAAAGCACCGCCTGATTTAGCAGTATTATTCTCAAAACTGCAATCAACTGCGGCTCCATTAGAATTCTTACCCACATAAACAGCACCTCCACTGGAACTTTTTGCCGTGTTATTAATAAAGCGGGAATTAACCATAGTACCTATGGCTTTATCGAAGTAAACAGCACCTCCATAGGCATCTGCTGTGTTATTAACAAAACTGGAATTATCCACAGTACAAGCAGCCTTATTGATGTAGACCGCCCCCGCACAAGAACCGATAGTGCCTGTCGCTTTGTTGTCGGCAAAAGTACAATTAGTGACAACAACATAAAGTTCATCATTATTCTTATTATTTTCACCATCTATGAAAATAGCGCCTCCACTAGTTTTTGCGAGATTGTTCACAAAACTACAATTGGCGACAATGACATTAAACGAAACGTACAAAGTACTGCCGAAATAGACAGCACCGCCAAAACCATTTCTAAGATTATCGCTTGATGCCGTGTTATTCACAAAGATACAATTGACCACAGTAGAATTAATTGCAGATCCTTTATAAAATGCAATAGCACCTCCAAAAGCATCATAACCCTGACTTTCAGCTTTATTATTAACAAAAGTACAATTAATCACAGTCCCATCTCCATTGAAAAAGACTGCTCCGCCATAAGCAGAAAATTTAGTAGTAGCTGCTTTGCTACTTATCACATTATTCACAAAAGTACAATTGATTAAAGTACCATTGGCACCGTACCATTCAATAGCTCCGCCTAATGCACCGTTTCTTTTAGCATTTTCGAAAACAATATTTTTCAATACAACATTATTTCCAGTAACCAGAAAAATTGATGATCTTCCATTGGCATTTAATGTGTAGCCATTCCCATCAATTGTGATTTCCTTAGATATTGTAATGCGAGCACTGGACTTTTGTATGACATCATTTTGAAGGGTTATAACATCACCATCATCAGCACTATTAATTTCAGATTTTAACTCTGAAAAAGTCGTTCCAGAAAACTCGATATCTTCACTTAACACTTCATTATCATCACAAGTGCCGAGAACATTATCTAAACTGGAATCAACATTGTCTCCAATATCCGTTTCATTAGCAGCACAGGCGCTGCCCATAACGAAGAATATCAACGCCACCAATAGAAATGCATAAACCTTTCCAAACTTCAAAAATTCACCTCCCATCATTTAAATGGAGAAATATGAAAAAATTGTTTTGATGAAGTTGCGTAAAACATAAATTCCCCCATATTTCCCTAATGTTCATATAATGAACATGTAATAATTCCCCCTCCGCCATTATGAACTCTTCAAAAATCAAAACAATTAAGGAATAACAAAATAGACTAGAAAAAGCTGAACAATTACTGATAGAACCTAACAAAAAAAAGAAATTAGTTAAATGAAAAGTTTCGGAGCTTTAATTTAAAAACTCGAAATTTAAAAATTAAAAAAAGGAAAAATTAAATATTCTGTTTTAAGTAATAACCCAGATAAACACCGAAATAGGCGGCCACAGGAATCAACAGAACAAATAATATTATTTTAAATACAAAGCTTAAATCAACAGATGGTGTGAATGAAGAAGCGGTTGATTGTGTACTTCCATATGCTGAATTACCGCCCAATGCTGAGAAGGCTGAGCTAATGGCTGAAATTATTCCCATTAAAAATGTAAATATAAATCCGATTCCGCATAGCACAACTGCAAATATGCTTCCAAGATACATTGAAAAATTCGGCAGCACATATGTTTCATCCCTGCATCCGAAGTATCCAATGAAAATCCCACCAAAGAATACTGAAAAAACAACAGTCAATAACAAATAGGTAATTAGGTCAATTGATCCGCTTGCCATGAATGACGCCCATATTATTGAACCGACAAACAGGAATACGCCGAACACGATAAAAGAAAAGATCAATACTGAAAAATTTGTTTTATCAGCCAGATTATCGAAAAATCCCTTAGGAACATCCTCATTTTTTTCAAACAGGTTATATCCGCATTCTGTGCAGAATTCAACATCATCATCATTAATTTCGCATCCGCAATTTGGACAATGTTTTATGATTCTCATGTTATTAATTTATGATAAAAATATAATAAAAAGATTTATGTTAAATAAAAAAATTTAAAAAAGGAAAAATTAAATTTTCCTAATTATTAGAACGCCCATTATCAAAGCTAAAAATAGGATAATGCCATAAGACCACCATGAACCGTTGTCAGGCACATCTACATTGGCCATATTAGATACATTTTTGTCTTGTGCTGTTTTGTTTAAGTCAAAAGAATTGGCCAATATCGGGTAAACCAAATCATTTAAGTTTCTGAAACCATCATACTCTCCATTAATTGCAGGCGCACCTGCTGAAGCGCATCCTTTATAATATGCAGACAGGTAATCCCATAGAGTGAAGTTTGAGAAATCATCGCTTTCATTCCATGTGTAGTTTGCACTGACATTTCCATAATGATTTAGATAATAGATTATCAGGAATTTCAGATATGCTGTTTCATTTTCCGTTAGGTTGTAATCGCCGAACGTTGACACTATTGAATCATAAATTTTTAAATATGTTTTGTAGCCTTCTGCACTTTCATTCAAAGTGTAGTCTGATGGATTGGATAGATAAATTTGGTATTCATTAAGGAAATCTTCAGATTCTGTCCAATTCTCATCTGTGCAGTTTCCATATTTTTCAAGATATGCCAAGATTTTATATTCGAGAAACTCAAAATCATTGTATTCTGAATCGTCCTCATCGTCTTCAGAATCATCATCTTCTTCATCATCAGAATCATCATCCTCATCAGAATCATCACCACCTTCTTCATCCTCATCAGAATCATCACCACCTTCTTCATCCTCATCAGGATTATCATCCTCATCAGGGTCATCATCACCTTCTTCATCCTCATCAGGATTATCATCCTCATCAGGGTCATCATCACCCGGACCCTCTTCCATATCTTCATTCAATTCAAAATCGTCATCCTGATTATCGTTTAATGAAGAATCAGTATTATCTGCTGCATAAACTGACCCTACTGTAATTATAAGAAGTAGCAGTATTATTGAAATTTTAAAGAAATTTTTAAAATATTTCAATTAACATCACCCCCATTTATAACTAATTAAGATTTTATCATATTTATAGGTTCTTTCAAAAAAACTTCTGTGATTTGAATTTATGCAAGTTTAAATGGTCAAATTAGTCAATCTTATATACTTATTAATATGAAATATAATTCATAAGGAAAATATTTTTCAATTGATGTGAAGGAGGTGAAAATACGGACAAGAAAACATTTGGTATACTGCTATTACTGTTCACATTGCTCACGCTAAACATATGTGCTGCTCAAGAAATAGATAATTCAACAGATGTTAGTGATGATTTAGAGGTTCCGAACGAACCCGTTCTTAAATTATCAAATGACACGCAGACACTTCAGGCATCAAAGCAGGAGACACACATTAACGTTACAAGCAATACTACATTTGATGTTATTGGAGACTATTTCAAAGTAAAGTTATCCGATTCAAATAACAGTCCTTTAAAAAATACAAAAGTATCATTCGCACTGAATGGAAAGACCTATAATGTCAATACTGACTCAGCAGGCGTTGCCTCCCTTCAGCTTAGGCTAAATGACGGAACATATAAGATAGTTACTAAATATGCTGGAAACTCAAATTATAAAGCTTCTAGCTTAACAACAACTATTAAAATGACCAATACCCGAATAGTTGAAGCAGGATTAAGCAACTCTGAGATTCAAAGCATTATTGACAATGCAAAAGCCAATAATGTAATATTATTTAAAGGATCAAGTTATTCCAACATCAATCTAGTGATTACCAAATCATTAACCTTGATTAGTAATGTGGGAACTACTTTAAAATCAAGTTCAAACAATCCTGTAATTACCATAAAAGGCAAATCAGCTTCCCTAACAAAGATTAAAGGGTTTACAATAACCGGTGATGGTGATGGAATCAAAGTTGATGGTGCCGAATATGCGACCATTATTGGAAATAAGATTACAACTAAAGGCAATGGAATTGTTTCTTTAAACACCAAATATCTGAACATTACCAAAAATGACATTGTTAAAAACTCAAAAAGCGGCATTTCACTAGCAAAATCCAGTTATGCATATATTTTTAACAACGATATTAAAAATAACGGTCAAAATGGTATTGAAATTGCTAAATCAAATAATGTTTATATTGATGGAAATAATATTTTAAGCAACACTCAAAATGGTATTTACTTAGCGAAGGAAGTCAATGGCATTAACTATAAGGAAGGACCGGAAAATGTTCAAATAAATAAGAACACAATTTCCAAAAATGGTATTAATGGCATTTTAATCAACAGTGCTGGAAATAACATTAACATCAAATCTAACGATATCACTTACAATAAGTTTAATGGAATTGCAATTGCAGAAATCGGAAACAATAAAATTCAGTCAAATGTAATATCTGATAGTGAAATAGGCATCAAGTTCTTTGATGATTATGTAAAACCTGCTAAACAGGATATTAGTTACAATGTTATTTACCGCAACTCTGAATTATCAGTTGAAGCCAAAGAAACCTATTATCAAGATACTGGAGAAAGATTGGAAATAGGAGATAATTGGTATAGCGATTATAATTTGATATGTCCTAAGATTAAATCAAATAAAATTCAATTTGTAGTTACTCAGATTGGTCCAAACAAATTCCAAGCAAAATTCTTAGATTCTAATGGAAATATTGCTAGCCTACTTCCAGACAGGATTTTGACATATTCCACCCCTGATGGTAAAACCGGAAGCATTACCGTTAAAGGTGGGGCTGGAGTTTTCACAGTCGATGCTAAAAATGGAGATTTAATAAGAGCCACTGTAGACCGTTCAAAACGTGACAACACATTTAATTCCAATACCAAATCATCTAAAGGAATTAATGGTAAAACACCAACATATACCTATCCTACCATTCCAAATTATCAATTATTTGAAGATATTGGCACAGGCGGTGGAAACGGTAATGGCAACGGCAACGGTGATGGTTCTGGAGGAACTGCCAATAGAGGAAACGGCCTCGGCACCCAAGAAAGTAGTTCAAATACCGGAAACAGCACATATAGCCAGAAAACAGATCCTGCAAACAGTGCAAACAGTCAGGTGAATGATGTTTCACAAAGCTATGAAACAGATGTTAGTGCTTCACAGGCTAGTGCTTCCGAACCAAGTACTGGAGATTCTGGAAATCCTGGTTCCACATCAGATTCTGTTGTAAAACAAATTATTATTGATGAAGATGAATTCTTTAGAGTCAGCGGAATGTTATTCATTGTTTTATTAATGATATTAACAGTCGGTTTTTATTATCGTGACGACATTAAAGAAATGAACTCTAAAAGATAATCATCTTTTTTTCTATTTTTTCTCATTTTAACTTTTAGTGAAAGTTGATATATGGTAAGAAACATAATTTTTGGGATTGGTTCAATACCCTCATGAATTATGATTTCACGAATGTTTAAAATTATATCATGGTGCAATTCTTATAATTTACTTGCAAGAAATTTAAATTAAAAAAATAGTTAATAGTAAATAGCTGAAGCTATTTACTCTTTATTAAATCTTTTGTATCCAATCATCAACAATAGGAATACTAAAACAATTAGGACAATGAATACCTTAATATCAAAACTACTTTGCTTTGCAACAGAATGCTCACTTTCATTTAATTCATATGCGTCATTATCTTCCCCATATGAAGTAGAATTTCCTAAAGCATTCGGAGTGTTGAATACAATATTGGAAACTTGTGAATTTGAAGCTGTAGTTAAATTATTATTAGATTCATTTATAATTTCATCATCATCTAACGTTTGCTTAGCGGTTTTTTCCTGGCTTGCGTCTTTTTTATTTGGATAGCTTGTTTGATTATTGACCGGACTTTCATCTGTTTCTTCATATTTAAATTGTTCTTTAAGGTCATCAAGCGTATCGTTTTCAAAGAAACTACCAACCAAATCACTGTATTTGTCTAATTCATCCACATTTAACCGTCCAAATAAATTAGAGTTAATTGTTTTTGAAACTTTGCTTCTTGAAGTAACCTTCTTTGGGTCATTTACACGTGGATCATTAGGATCTTCATCTCCCCAATCATTGTTGTTGAAATCTGTGTATAGATTATGTGAATCTCTCCATTTGATGAAAATTTCTTGGCCGTTTGGAGATGAATTGTTGGTGATTATGTTATTATTGATTTTCATGGTTGTTTTTTTATCATACATAGGCTGTTGTATGTAAAAAGAACCTCCATTCAATCCACCATAATTATTGACAATAATAGA
Source organism: Methanobrevibacter sp. (assembly GCF_017539065.1). Lineage (GTDB taxonomy): Archaea > Methanobacteriota > Methanobacteria > Methanobacteriales > Methanobacteriaceae > Methanocatella. The sequence goes on along the minus strand of NZ_JAFYHP010000009.1, from coordinate 116,688 downwards.
ATCTTGTAGATTGATATTGCCTGAAACCATTATTGCTCCGCCGTTAGTTCCTGCACTATTATTCATGAATATGCATCTTTCAATGTTGGATTCACCAGACCAACTGTAATAGGCTCCGCCCCATTCATCAGCATGGTTATACATGAAAATACAATCCTGGACATTGCCGTATCCCTGAACACTTACGCGTATCGCTCCCCCATCACGGTGTGCCGAATTATTAATGAAGACACAATTAATTATGTCAGAATTTGCATAACATGTGGTGATTGCACCTCCATCATGGTCAGCATGATTGTTTAAGAAAAGTGAATCCTTTACAGATAAATATCCTTTGCTTTCCTTAGTTCCATAATTGGAGATGGCTCCCGCATTAGTGTTATTTAATGCAGTGTTATTTATAAAAATGCAGTTATCTACATACACAGTACCTGTTTCCATTGAAATTGCTCCACCAAAATTATCGGTTAAACCATTGATGAATGTTAAATTTCTAAAGGTTACATGAACATCAGGACTTCTAATAAGAAATATGCTAGAGTTATTTTCCCCATCAATGATTACATCCTTAGGATTGCCATTGCCCTGTAGGGTAATGCTTTTTGTAATTGTAATATTGTGGATTGCATATGTTCCCTGATCTATTAAAATTTCATCCCCATCTTCAGCATTCGAAATTTCATATTCCAGATTAGAAGATGAGTCATTTTGGACAGTGATTACATTGCTCCCTTCAATCGTCGAAGAGTCTATAATGTTCACTTCCAAGGCAGTATCTATATCTTCTGAAGCATTGACCGCGGCAATGCCTATCGTCATGAGAAATATAAATATAATTGGAATAATCTTTTTCATATTTATGATTTTCACCCCCTTTCCACCTTTCTTTCATTTAACTGTTTATATTTTAATGATATATAATGATTATCATATAGGCAGAAAACTGAACTCGATATGTAATAAAGTATTATTTATAAAATCTATTTATTTTTGAAAAAATTATCTCATATTCATTTTATTTACAGTAAATTTATTTATTTGCTTTTTTCAAATAAATTACCATATAACTAATCATATTTTAAAAATTAATTTTATTTTTAAACCATAAGTTTAACTTGATATAAAGGATAATGTTTATATTCAAGATAATTTAATAAATAATAACTAACTAGTATAAAATATTTTGAATTTTATTAATGATTTTTATATTAGTGATTTAATTTAATTAATTTAAAGGAGAAAAAAGGAATGATTAATAAAAAGGTTATATTTTCCTTTCTTTTAGTTGTTTTAATTGCACTTTCAGTCGGTTCAATTTCTGCTGAAGATGTAACTGACGATGTCGTTGCAGCAGATGCTATTGATGAAGTTATCGCTGCTGACCCAATTACACCAGCAAACGCTACACCTGAAGCCGTTCAAACTGCAGTTGATTCAGCTAATACAACTGGAGATATAGTAGACTTAAGTGGAAAATCATATGATTTCGCAGGAACCACCGTTAATATTGCTAACAGCAATATAGTTATTGATGGTAAAGGTACCGCTACTATTACTGGTTACGGTAATGGTAATGGAATATTCTATGTAACCGGTACTAACGTTACTATCCAAGGAATTACCTTTATAGACAACAATCCTAATAATAATTTCGTATATGGTGGAACAGTAAATGGTTACGGTGTTAATTTCTTCAACACCGAAAATGGTTTAGTGAAAAATTGTACATTCAAAGACTTCAATTCCGCAGTTAATGTTGATACATGTGATGGAATCACCATCGAAGATAACTACTTCGAAGGAGGTTACGCTACCCTTTTAGCTAACGATCCAACAGTTAATAAAGAAAAAGGTTCAAAAGTAGTTAACATTGGTGGAGCTAAAGACATTTATGTTAAAAACAACGTTTTCAACGGTACCGTGCTTGATGGAGTATCCATCGCTAAAGGTAGTGAAGGCGGAGTAATTATCGGAAATACATTTATTGGTAATGTTTATGCAATTTACTATGGTGGAGCATCCACTAAAAACTCAATCATATCTAACAACACCTTTGAAAACTGTGGTGTTTTCAAAGAAGGTACTATAGATTACAGAAGATTCCCAGTAATCAGTATTGAAAAAGCTTCAAGTGACATCATAATTACCCAAAATACTTTTTATGCAGTAGACTACAACGTTTTAATTGCTGCAGAACAAGGTAACGATGCTCACGGAGAACCAAGTACTCTTTCAAATGTAACAATAGCAAACAACATAGTTACAAACAAAAGTGCTGTGGAACCTGATAGCATAATATTATTACGTATCATGATAAGAGACAATAATGTTTTAAAACCAGTTTTACCTGTTACTGTTGAAAATAACACTTTACCAGTAGTTATAAAAATGCAACAAGGAAAACAAACTAGAGTTGAAGCTCAAGCTGTTGTAATTTATTTCTCATTAAAAGATCTCGTTCTTGAAGATAATACTCCAGAACCTGTTGAACCTGTTGCAACTGCTATAACCGCATCCGACCTCACTTTAAAAGCTGGTGATCAAGGTACTTTAGAAATTACCTTAAAAGACAAAGACGGTAACTTATTAGATGGTCAAACTGTTACAGTTCAAGTTGACGGTAAAGAACTTGCTAGTGGAAAAACCGTAAAAGGTGTCCTCAGCGTTCCTGTCAAATATGCTAGTGCAGCTACCAAATATGCATACATCTCTTTCGTTGATGCAACCGGAAACTATGTATCTGCATTAAAAACAGTTAAAATCACTGTTAATAAAAAAGCAACCACTTTAAGTGCTAAAAAAGTTACTTTAAAAGTTAAAAAAGCTAAAAAAGTTTCTGTTACTTTAAAATCAGAAGGTAAAGCTTTAGCAAATAAAAAAGTTACTATTAAAGTTAAAGGAAAAACCTTCTCTGCTAAAACCAATGCTAATGGTGTTGCTAAAATTAAAGTAAAAGTAGCTAAAAAAGGTAGTTACAAAGCAGAAGTTAGCTTTGCAGGTGACGGCGCTTATAACGCAAAAACTGTAAAAGTTACATACACTGTTAAAAAATAGATAAGTAATATTTTTTATTACTTCTCTTTTTTCTTTTTTTCAAATTATTTTAATTAATCTTTAAAGGGGGATGGAAGAATTAAAATAATTAAATCCACTGCAAAATTCGCAATCATACTTCTTTTTTTAATATTGTTATCGAATTCTGCCTATGCAGATGATAATGGAACATCAACCGATGCTACCTTTGATTCAATTCAAAATGCAATAGACAATATTGATTCTGGAGGCGTTGTTAACTTAGAAAATATAACTTACTGTAGTAACGGTTCAGCAATATCTATAAATAAAGACATTACTATTAAAGGATCTAATTCTTCAGATACCGTGCTGGATGCAAAAGGAAAATCAGGCATTTTTGTAATTTCAAAAAATGCCAAAGTAAATATAATCGACTTAACTTTTGTGAACGGTTTCACTGATGGAAGAGGAGCCGCTATTTATAATGAAGGAAAACTAACAGTTAATAACTCCAAATTCATCAATAATTCTGCTTATTGCGGAGCAATTTCTGGAGAAACTAAATCAGAATTAACAGTATATAATTCTCTTTTTAAAGATAATGTTGCAAGTACCGGTGCGGCTATAGATAGTTATAGCGCAAATACAATAATTATTATTAACTCTTTATTTGAAAATAACCATTGCGATGAAGGAGGGGCAATTTACAATAGATTTAGCAATTTCAATTTAATCAATTCCACATTTATAAATAATTCGGCTCTACGTGGTGCGGGCATTTATAATAATAGAGGATATTTGATTGTTAGAAATTCCAAATTTTATTCTAATATCGCCTCCGATTTGGGAGGAGGCGTTAAAAGCTGGGGAACCTGTGAAATGTATGACAGCATTTTCATAAATAACACCGCTTTTGCTGGTGGTGGCGCATATATCTCCGAATATACAATGAATGTCGACAATTGTTATTTTGAAAATAATTATGCAAATAAAGGCGGAGGAATAATATCAGATTCACATGGCCATTTAATCATTGAAAATTCTTTAATTTATAATAATTCTGCAGAAAGAGGCGGTGGAATCGATGTCTTTTTATCATATTTAACACTAACTCATTGTGATTTAATAAACAACACCGCTACCATAAATGGTGGAGGAATTTCATGTTCCCGTTATTCTTTAGATATAAAAAATGCTAACCTGATAAACAACAGCGCAGAAAAGGGCGGTGGAATTTATATTGAAAAGTCTTCTATGACTTTAAAAGAATGTATTTTAAACAATAATTCCGCTGAAGAAGGCGGAGCAATTTATAATAAGGGAGATTTAACTTTAAATAGTTTTAAGATAGAAAATAATAAAGCTAATCTTGGCGGAGCAATATATAATGCTGCAAACTTAACCTTAAAGAAATGCACTATAACCTATGGAAATGCAAATAATGGAGGGGCTATCTATAATACTGCTAATTTAACCATAGACAATACTAATATTAATTATAATTCCGCCAATTATAGTGGAGGAGCAATCTATAATACCGCTAATTTAATCATTGCCGATTCGAATATTAATTACAATCTTGCAACTGATGGAGGAGCCATCTATAATACTGCTTTTGTTCAAATAAACAAATCAAATGCAAAATACAATAAAGCAAACCATGGAGGATTTGCATATAACAAAGGTAATTTAAATATCAATGATTGTAATTTTGATTCAAATGAAGCATCTAATGCTGGAGTCATTTATAATTTCAAAAATGTGACTACAATCAACAGTTCTCAATTTAAAAATAATAAGGCAGAAGTAGGTGCAGTTATTCAAAGCCGCGACAATTTAATAATCGATAATTCCAAATTTGAAAATAATATCATTTCACATTCATATGGAGTATTATACATTGCCCTTGGAAATGCCAACATTTCAAATTCAATATTTAAATTAAACGAAGGATCAGATGAGGGCACCTCAATTTTTAATAAAAATGGAAACATTTTAATCAATAAATCTCAGTTCATTTCCAACATAGCAAGAAGCCATGGAGCCGCCATTGATAATTCTGGAAATTTAACTATTTTATATTCCTTATTTGATGACAATCAAGCTTATGGCGCTGGTGCGATAGATAATGGAGGATTTTTAACTATCTTCAAATCTGAGTTCATCAACAACAAAGCAACAAAAAATGGTGGAGCTATTGACAATAATGGAAATATGACAATAGTGGGATCTAAATTTGAAAACAATATCGCCGAAGGCGATGGTGGAGCAATTATTCTAAGAAGAGGAGCTAATATAACCCATTCCATAATTTACAATAACCATGACTCCAATGGATTTGCAATATTTAATCAAACATGGGATGAGATCTCATTAAAAAACAATTGGTGGGGAACAAATTCACCAAGCTTTGAAAAATTAATCAATATCAATATTACAGACGATTTCACATGGATTATGATGGGCTTTTCCAATTCAAATCCATTAATACAATATAAATCTGCAAATATTATTATTGATATGACAAAAACTTTAAACAAAAAGAATTCAGTGTCAAAAATTGACTCACCGGAACTACTAGCTGATTTTGATGTAAGCTTATCATTAGACAATAAAGTCATATCATTTTCAAAGGGAGTTTTATCTAAAAAGGTTTCAATTCCTAAGGTAACCAAATTAACCGCAAAAATCAATGATCAAATTATTTCACTTAACGTTGATAAAAACCCATTGAAAATCACTTTGAATAAAAATATCAATATGGACTACTGCGGGAAAACAACCTTCAAAGTTCGCATTATGGACAGTTACGGTGCAGCCATGAGCAATATACAAGTGGTAATGAAAATTTCAGGAAAAACATATAAGGTTACCACCAATAAAAACGGTTATGCTTCTAAAACATTCAGTTTAACTCCTGGAAAATATAAAATTACCTCATCCTGCGACGGTAAATCCGTAAAGAATACCATAAAAATTAAAAAGGTTTTAAAAGCAAAGAGCATTACCAAGAAAAAATCTAAAAAGATTAAATACAATGCTTATTTAAAGAAAAGTAACGGAAAACCGATTTCAAATAAAAAGATTACCTTTAAAATCAAAGGTAAGACCTATGTTTCCAAAACCAACAGGAAAGGTATTGCTAAGGTTACTTTAAAAAATTTAAAAGTGGGAAAACATAAAATAATCATTAAATATCTAAAATCTCAAGTTAAAAGAACAATAAAAATTAAAAAATAATTTTTAATCATTTAATGATTATTTTAATTATTTTTTTTGTTGATTTATAGTTTTTATCTCCAGAAAATTTAATTACAACTCCAAACTTGCCTTTTTTTCTAATTTTTAGTTTAAAAACACATTTCCCTTTTTTATTTGTTTTTGAACTATATTTCTTTCCCCTAAACTTTAATGTGATTTTCTTGTTTTTAAGGGCTTTTTTATTACTGAGCAATTTTACAGTAAATCTCTTCTTTTTACTAGCTGCCTTAAATTTCTTTGATTTTGCTTTAATGTAAGTAGCTTTTTTATTTTTAACAGTTTTTGAATTAGTATTTGTAGTTTCTTTCTCTGTTATATGAGTGTTGCTACTAGTATTGACGGGACCCTGCGTCATGTTGGTATCAATATCATAATCACTTAAAGGAGTTATATTAAGTACTTCTGGAGGAGTATTATTAAAATCAATGTTACTCATTGTTAAATTATCTGAATTGATATATATTGTATCATTGTAAGAATGCTCGCTATTGAATGTTGTGTTATTGATTATGATATTATCTGCTTTAATATAGATTGAATCACCTTCATTTGAGGCGAAATTATGATTAAATTTACAGTTGAAGATGCTGATATTGTTGCAATATGCAAATATTGCTCCCCCATCTTCTGCACGGTTTTGTGTGAATGTAGAATTTTGCATAATGCCTATAGTGCAGAAGTATATTGCTCCAGCCTCCGTTTCAGCAGAATTGATTAGGAATATTGATTTTTCAACAAATCCCTCCTTTTCAAAAAGAATGGATCCAGCATAGGTTAATGCGGAGTTGTTTATAAATGTTGAATTAACAACATATCCGTCATCAGTGAAAGATATGGCTCCGGAATAAGTTTTTGCATGATTATCTCTAAAAATGGAATTTGCAACATTGCCTGTTTCTTTAAAGTCCAGTGCCCCGGAAAATTTTCCTGTGTTTTTTATAAATCTTGAATTGTTTATGAGTGCATTTCTTTGTATTGAGACTGCGCCACCGTATCCGATTGCATTATTTTTTATGAAACTTGAGTTATTGATTATTCCAGAAGTAAAAAGAACAGCTCCCCCATCTCCTCCTTCGTTTTCAATGAATGTGGAGTTTTCTATGTTTCCATTGCCTTCATAATTTACTGCACCTGCAACATATTTCGAGAAGTTCTTGTAAAATTTAGAATTGGTTATTCTGCCATCATCTCCAAAATTTAGTGCTCCTCCAATTCCTGCATAATTATTTTCAAAATTGGAGTTAGTAACTGTCCCATAATATTTGAAAGTGACTGCTCCCCCATCTCTTGAGGAATTACTGTATTTAAAAAGGGAATTTTCTACTGTTCCGTTATATCCTGTCCAGTAAATTGAACCTCCATGTGAATTTGAAAATCCGTTTATCATTGTCAGATTTGTCAAAACAACATTGTTTGATTTAATATTGAATATCCTTGCTTTTTTACATGCATCTATGCTATGTCCTTGACCATCTATAACCAAATCATCTATTGTGATATTGATTCCATTCGAATATTTTCCATCAGATGCAGAGTTATATGTATAATCCTTGGTCAATTTCAGAGTTTTTGTTTGGGATGCATTGGTTATTGCATTTTCTAAACTTGAAAAATCACCATTTGCTGTAGATAAATCTTCAATATCATTTGCTTCGGAATTAGCTATTAAAGTATTATTTGAACTTTCATCAAAGGATTCTGCATTTATACAGGATAAAGTTAGGAAAATGAATATCAACACAAAAATGAATATTATTTTATTTTTGATAGTTATTCCCCCTATTAGATTATATTATGTATTATTTCTATATGTATTTTACTTCATGTCATTTCAAAATTTTTAAAAAATTTTATTTATAATTAGAAATAAATCGGAATATATTAATATATATCGATAGTAAATTATAGTATATTGATGTTTTATGTCAATTGTTATATTATGAAAATTATGTGGGGAAAACATGAAAAACAAAAACATTTATATAATGTTGTCTTTATTATTGGTTACGTTTTTATGCATCAGTTCAGTTGCAGCAAGTGAAGACAATTTTGATGATAATAATTTAACTGTAGATTCGCCAATCGGTGAATTAAATGCTAATGAAGAATATAATTTAAATGATAATCAATTAGGCGCATCTAATGATGCTATTTTATCTGAGCCTAAAACTATTGTAGTTGATAATTATGGTGAGACTCATGTGGAGATGAATGATCACACTATAAGAACTGCAATTCAATCTGCAAACGACGGAGATACCATCATTATTAGAGGGGAATCATATGAACATTGCCATTTGCAAATTGATAAGAAGGTAACAATAAAAAGTGAAGTCGGAACAAATTTAAGTGCCTGCTCAAGCACTGCATTTTCTAATCATAGAGGAGAATTTTACCTCACTTCAGGAGCCAGTGGAACAATTATTGAAGGATTTAATTTCGTATTCGACAGCAGCACACCGTTACGTACTGATGATTACCATATCTTAATAGATGGCGCTTCGAATATCATTATAAGAAACTGTACCTTTTCCAACAATAATATTGCTGATGCCATAAGACTGGAAAATGCAAGAAATACAGTAATACAGAATGTAAGCATTTCCGAAACTGTAAATGGGATTAAAATTAAGAATTCAAATGGAGTAACAGTAAAGGATTCAATTATTGAAGATTCCAAATACGGTATTAATGATGTTGATTCTACTAAAACAATCATTAATTCCAATAATATTTTAAATAATGAAGTGGGAGTATTGTTTGCAGGCAGTTCAAACAATCCAACAGTCAATTTCAACAACATTACCAATAATGAAAAGGGAATTGAATTGACTTCATCCAATAACATCAATATTTTAAGCAATTATATTGCATTAAATTCAATGTATGGAGTGTATGTGGACTGTCAAATCCAACAAATCAACATTATCGGCAATTTCTTTTATAAAAACTCATTTACTGATGGAGGAGAAGTTTTCAATAGTGAAAACGCTCAAGGAATATGGAAGCAGGGCGGTGAAAAATTAGAAGTATTAAATAACAATTATATGGTTGGAAATAACGTAAGACCTATTAATCGTGATGGCAAAGGCGGTGTATTCTTAGGTTATACTTTCGTAATAAATGAAAATGTCAATTGTCCTATATTATATTTTGAATATGGTGCACGTTGGTATAGTGGAGATTACAGACTCCAATTAACTGAAATAAAACAATCAAAAAAGGGAATCTATACAATTTCACTCATCAACCCGAATGGAGAAGTTGCAAAAGGATTGAGTTCCGTTCCAGTGATATTTTATTTAAATAAAGACAATAATTATGTTGCCCCTCAGGAAGGTGATGTCTATAAGACTGTAATGATGGTTGATGGAACAGCAACAGCCAGATTCTATCCAGAAGACTTTAAGGAAAGTGGAAACGTTGTAACAGTGGTTTTACCAGGTACTTCAGAATATATTACCGGTGATCAAAACAAGAATGTTAAAAAATTCAACGTTGATGATAATTACATTCCCGGCAATATAACCCCAGCCAAAATTGCAGTTTCAAATTTAAACACTTATCCAAATTCCAATGTTAATTTCATTGCAACAGTGACTGACATTTATAACAATCCTGTCGTGAATGAACCAGTCACATTCACCATTGGTACAAAAACTGTCAAAGCGGTTACCGATGCTAAAGGCCAAGCTACAATTAAAATCAGACAGAACGTGGGCACATATACTGTTAAAGTAAACTATGCTGGAGACGATGTTGACTATTCTGCATCAAATGCACAGGCAAAAATAACAGTTCAAAAAGTATCAACTAATATTGTGGCTTCAAATTATGCAATGTTTATTAAAAAAGCCGATTATTATCAATTAACTTTAAAAGATTCATCCAATAAACCATTGTCTGGTCAAAAAGTAACTATTAAAGTTAATAAAAAAACTTATACTAAAACAACAAATGCAAAAGGCATTGCTAAATTAAAACTTAAACTTAAAAAAGGAACCTATAAAGTTGTAATGAATTATAAAGGTACCAATAAATATACTGCAGCTAAGAAAACTACTAAGATTTATGTTAAAAAAGTATTAAAAACCAAATTGGTTGCTCCTAAGATTACAACTACTCCTAAAACCAAAACAAAATATAGCATTACCTTAAAAGATGAAAACAGTAAAGTTCTTAAAAAACAGAAAGTTACAGTCAAAGTAAATGGTAAAAAATATACTAAAAAGACCAACAGTAAAGGTCAGGTTACAATCAAAGTTAAATTTTCCAAGCTCAAATCATATAAAGTCAAAGCAAACTATAAGAAAACCAAATCATATAAGAAATCTTCTGCAACAGGAAAAATAACTGTTCAAAAAACAGTTACTAAAATAACTGCTCCAAATATGAACACTATTCCAAATACTGCAAAGGATTATACAGTAACTTTAAAAACAAATGACGGTAAAGCTATCTCAGGACAGACTCTAAAAATTAATTTGAACTGTATTACCTACACTAAAACAACTAACAGCAAAGGTCAAATTAGCATTCAAACTAAATTTGCAACTGAAAATACATATAAGGCAACTGTAACCTATGCCGGATCAGCTATCTATAAAAACGCTAAAGCAACAGGAACCATTAAAGTTGCAAGAACCCCAACCACACTAACTAGCTATGATAGGACATTTTCTAAAAATTCTGCTGAATCATACACTATTACTTTAGAAGATTCTTCCGGAAAAGCATTAGCTGACCAGTTAATTTCATATACTTTAAATAACCAGTCCTATTCACAAAAATCTGATAAGAACGGTCAAATTAAAGTTGATGTTTCCTCATTAAGCGTTGGATCTTATGATATTATAAGCAAGTATGCTCAAACAAATCAATACAAAGCATCCGCGGCCAATAATGTCATAACAATTTTAAATAAAACGGGGGTTACATTTATTGATGCCGGCATTCCTGGAGATGAAATCCAAGCCAGATTTAATGAAGCTAAAAACTCTGTTGAATTTTTAGGAAATAATTATAATGATGTCAGCTTGACCATAGATAAAGCATTGAACATTACTTTTATGCCAAACACTACATTAAATGGCAAATCCAAAAGTCCGGTTTTAACAATTGCCGCATCTAATTTGAACATTTCTAATTTAGCAATTAATGCCCATGAGGGTTCAGGAATTATTATTAAAAATGCAAACAACGTAACACTTGAGAATAACACCATTTTAAATGTTCTTGATCAATCCAAAATCAGTGAATACAATTCAGGTAACTTAATCATTCCTGGAAACGGTATTGAAATATCCAATGCAGAAAATATCAAAGTTATTAAAAACGTTGTTGAATCATTTGGAAATGCAATATTTGTTCAAAATACTGATGATTTGGAAATAAACAACAATACGTTATCCTTAAGCAATTATGGAATCAATTATGATTCAGGTGTAAAAAACACCAATATAACCAATAATTTGATTACCAAAAACATCGGATTATATGTGATGGACATTCCTGAAGGACCATTAGGTTATGGAATCTTCTTGAATAAATCAGCAGTTAACGTTTCAATAACTCAAAATAAAATCTTAGATAATTATATGGGAATTTCTGTTGATTCAAATTTCTCAACAGGCATTGTCATCTTAAGCAATTGGATATCTGATAATGCACTTGAAGGCATTAGATTTAATGCAGGTTATGATTTGGCAGAAAATGCGGTTGAACCAAATGTCAATGATAATGCAATTTATAGAAATGCAAAAGGCCCTAGTATGATGATTTTGGGTGAGTTAAGTGCAAATCCTGAAGGAATTTATCAATATGGCCTGTACAATGATTCCAAAAGATTGCAATTGGGTGCAAACTGGTTTGGTAAGAATGCAAGAATAACCTGGGATTATGAAACAAACACTACCGGTTATGGAACCATGTGCCCTAGAGTAAATGCCGTTTATCTGTCTGTTAAGGAAATAGAAGTCATAACCCCTGGAACTTATTCAATTACTTTCTATAAATATGATGAAGTGGCTTCCAAATTGCCAGTGTTTGAAATGTATGCCACATTGAATGACATTGAGCTAAAATTCAATGTTGTAAATGGTGTGGGCGTTTTCTCATTCAATGCTACTGATTTCAGTAGTGATGCAAATATGCTTAAAATTTCAATCGGTTCCTTAAAAGACGAATATAGGACTTTTGAGGTTTTATTGAATAAGACACTGCAAACTAATGAAACTTTAACACAATAAATATGTTTTACATATTTATTCTTTTATTTTTTTTCAAAAATTATTGTAAAATATTATAGAACGCAAATTCTTATTTATTTATTATATTCGATTAAAATTCCAATTTTTATCTATCTAAATTCATTTTTATTATCAATAATTGTTCTAACATTTTATTAAATTATTATTTATTTGAATAATCACATATTAGAAAAATTATTTAATAACTTAATGAAAATATATTCTTATCGAAATGTTGAATTTGAGGTTTAATAATGGAAAAGAAAATAAAAGTAATAATCTTATTATTATTTGTTCTGGTCTTAGCGGGACTGGCCACTCATATGTTTCTAACACCATCTACCGTTGAAACAGTTGGCGCTAAAAATGTAACCGATATGATTGGCAGAGACATTGAAATCCCTGCTTCTGTTGGCAACGTAGTGGCAACAAGCCCTCCTATGACTACAGTATTATATATGATAGCACCGGATAAATTAAAAGCCGTTAACTTCCAGTGGACTGATGATGAATTAGAATATGTTCCCGGCCAGTATCAGAATTATCCTGTTGTTGGAGGATGGTATGGTACACAGGATGGAAGTTATGAAGAATTTATAGCTTCAGAGCCAGATATAGTCATTGAATCTATTGATGAAGGCGGTGATGGTGATGCATCAACTGTTGCTGAGAGACAAGAAAAATTCGGTACAATACCTGTGATTGCAGTTAAAGACACAACAAATGTTGAAAAAATAGGGGAATCCATTACATTTATGGGCGAAGTCGTTGGAGCTGAAGATAAAGCTAAAGAATTAAACGATTTTAACGATAAATATTTAGACATTGTGCATGACAGGTCTTCTAAATTATCTGATAGTGATAAAACAACAGTTTATTATGCTCAAGGCGATGACGGACTTCAAACAAATCCTTCACACTCCACACATGGGCAATTAATTGATTTAGTTGGTGGAGTGAATGTTGCAGATTCATTAGCACAAGGAAACACCACTGGTGGTGTTCAAGTCTCAATAGAGCAAGTTATTAGTTGGAATCCTGATAAAATCATTACAAACGATCCAGAATTCTACGCAAGTGTTTATAGTAATCCTAACTGGGCAAAAATGGATGCTGTTAAAAATAAAGAAGTCTATTTATCTCCACAATCTCCATTCAAATGGTTTGATAGGCCAGTTGGGGCAAATATGATTATAGGAGTTCCATGGACAGCTAAAGTACTCTATCCAGATGATTACAAAGACATCAATATGGTAGATGCAACCAAAGAGTTTTACAGTAATTTCTATCACTTTGATTTAAGTGATGATCAGGCAAAACAAATTCTATTGGATTCAGGACTTAAAGAATCAAATCTATAGTGATATTCATGGATAATGAATCAAAAGAGATTATAAGTATCATACTTTTAATCTTTTTTCCAATAATTTTATTTTTCGCATCATTTTTAATTGGAAGGTATCCAATAAGCCCAATTGATGTAATGAATACTTTATTGTGCCCAATATTTCCACAATTAGAAGTAAATTCCACCATTACAACAATCGTATTTGAAATAAGGCTTCCAAGAATCATTGGTGCGATTGTGGTTGGTGCATGTCTTGCAATCTCCGGAGCTGCATTTCAATCAATATTTAAAAACCCTTTGGTATCTTCTGATTTGCTTGGCGTGTCAAATGGTGCCGGTTTTGGAGCGGCATTGGCCATTCTGCTTAGTGGAGCTAACATAATAACTCAAATTTTTGCATTTCTTTTCGGTTTACTGTCTGTATCCGCCACATATCTAATATCCAGAACATATAAGGCTGGCGGAATACTTGTTTTGGTATTGTCTGGAGTGGCAATATCTGCATTTTTCAATTCATTGATTTCAGCCATCAAATTCATTGCAGATCCAGATGACAAACTGCCTGAAATCGTATACTGGTTAATGGGATCATTGGCTTCAATTAATGCAGATAAATTATTCATGATTGCAATACCTGTAATTATAGGACTTGTAATATTATTGCTTTTAAGATGGCAAATGAATTTGCTTGCTATGGGTGATGAAGAGGCCCAATCCCTTGGATTGAATCCTTCAAGAATTAGACTGCTGATTATTGCCGGCTGTACCTTATTAACCTCAGCAGCAGTTTCAATAAGTGGAATTGTCGGTTGGATTGGTTTAATAATTCCTCATATGGCCCGTATGCTTGTAGGACCAGACAATAGAATATTGCTTCCAGCATCATTGAGCTTGGGAGCCAGTTTTTTATTGCTAATAGACAATATATCTCGTGCTGTGATTGCCATTGAAATCCCAATAGGAATTCTAACAGCAATTATCGGCGTTCCGATTTTCTTATACTTACTTAAGAGGGGTTATTCAGAATGGTCGTAGAGGATAAACTATTTGAAGTGAAAAACATTTCATTTGACTATGACGGTGAGGAAATATTTTCAAACATTAGCTTTTCCATTGAAAAAGGAGATGTATTATGTATTCTGGGACCAAACGGAACCGGGAAAACAACATTAATCAAATGTCTTAATGGTCTGCATGAAATTAACTCCGGTGAAATTTTAATTAATGGGAAATCCATTAAGAAGTTGTCTTTTAAACAGATTTCAAAACATATAGGTTATATTCCTCAAGCACATGTTCCATCATTTCCATTTAAAGTCTTTGATGTTGTCCTGATGGGAAGGGCACCCTACCTTAACTTGACAGATTCTCCAAGAGGAGAAGATGTTGAAATCGCCTTAGATGCCTTGAAAACTTTAGGCATTGAAGATTTAAAGGACAAGGAATATACAAATTTAAGTGGTGGGGAACGTCAATTAGTATTCCTTGCAAGAGTACTTTGTCAAAAGCCAGATATTCTAATTTTGGATGAACCGACATCCCATTTGGACTTCGGGAATCAAATAAAACTATTGGAAATCATTGATAATCTTGCCAAATCAGGTTTGTCAATTATAATGTCATCACATTTCCCTGATCATGCATTTTTAAGCTCAACAAAAGTGGCAATTATGAAAAATAAACAGTTCATAGATTTTGGAACTCCTGATGATGTTGTAACTGAAAGTAATTTAAGAAAAGCTTATTCGATTGATGTAAAATTAATTAAATTAGATGATGAGAGAAAAGTTTGTGTACCTATGAAAACAAACTTAACATTAGATTTATAAAGGTGAAAAGAATGAATGAAAAAGACTATGATGAACAATTAACAAAAGCGGCTAATTTCCATGGCCACGTTTGTGGAGGAATAGCTATTGGAACAAAACTTGCAATGTATGGTCTTGAATTGCTTGGAATGCCATTGAATGAAAGACATAAAAATTTAATTGTATTTTTGGAAATTGATAGATGCATGTCTGATGCAGTTCAATCCGTTACTGGCTGTTCTATGGGTAAAAGAACATTGAAACAAATGTATTACGGTAAATTTGCAGCAACATTCTATAACCAGGACACAGGTGAAGCTTTAAGAATCACCGATGCCGATGCGAACAAAAAATTCAAGGATGAAGAAACCAAAGAAGAAATGATTGCTCGTTTTAGAAGAACTCCTCCTGAAGAATTATTTAAAGTTGATAAAGTTAGAATTGACTTAGGTAGAGGGGACATGCCTGGAAAACCATATACAACTGCATTTTGTTCAGTATGTGGTGAAAAGGTATCAGATGGTCGCCACAAATTGATCGGAGGAAAACCTGTTTGCAAATCATGTGCAGAAGGCTCCTACTACGAAATAATCGAAGAATAAATAAGCAATTTTGAAAGTTTTTTTATTCTTTTATTCCTTTATTTTTTTTAATTCAATCAACATTTTTACTCCATTTTATTATTATTTATTTTTAAACTACAATATGCTTATTTTAATGGATTTACTCCCATTAAATATCCTTTAAATTAGTTCATCTCGATATGTTTATATATTCATGTAGATATATATTAATCTGATAAAGAATATAGGGTTTAGAAAATGGATTTGATTGGAGGATATTTATTAATTCTATTAGTATTGTTCTGTGCTAATATCGCATTATTTTTTGGAAATTATAAACTAAATAATGTTAAATTAATTATAATTTCTGCAATATTTTCCGTTATATCATTTTTATTAATATATGCTTCAAGTTATTTAAATACCCAATTAGAATTTTTATTATCTAATTTTAGCTACATATTCCTTATAATTACAGCAATAATACTTGTTTCATTGATATATTACATAAAAACATATGATTTCAAATTACCGTTTTATGCAATAATACTCACATTCTTAATTTCAATAGTTTTATTTGCTTCTCAAGCAAATCTAAGTATTTTAACCATGCTATTATATTCTTTATTCGTTTTTGTTATTTTATTTGTTGTTTATCAACTCACAAGATTACTACGTCATGCAAAACGAGAATATCCGGTTATTGTTGGAGAATACATGTCTTTATTTGCAGTTTTGATGTTTATTTTCACATTAACATATTATTCAACTATAACCTTAGATTATACTATGTTTAGTTCATTTTTAATTTTGACACCAACATATCAATTAATCTATGTTGTTATAGGAATTATTGCTGTTTTAATTGTGGGCGTACTTATAAATGACACTAAAGGAGGAAATTCATGATAATTCAGGGAACTGAAACATTAACCTCATTAATTCATATAATTTCTGAAAGTTTATTAACCCCAGTTGTTATATTAATTGTAATTTCAATAGTTATTGTTATTTTGGCATTTGGTGGCTTAATCAATGAATTTATTTCAAGAAAAGCAATAACATCAAAAGAGTTAGAAGATTTAGTGAGGAGAGTTTCATTTTCAAGTAATGTAAATCAAATGAAAAACGAAATTTCAAACAGTAATTTATTTGATTATCAAAAAGCGATATTGACAAGAATTGCTGATAATTATGATATCGGTCCGGAAGCTAGGAAAGCATTGGCAAGTGAGTTAATATCTGCAGAAGAGACAAGGTTAATTAAAAAAACTAATAAAACAGACATTCTTGTACGTGTAGGTCCTATTTTAGGTTTACTTGGTACTTTAATTCCATTGGGACCTGGTTTAGCCGCATTAGGAACTGGAGATATCGCAACACTTGCGCAATCATTGACAATAGCTTTCGATACAACCGTTACAGGTTTATCTGTAGGTGCTGTTGCATTTGTTGTTTCAAAATACAAAAAACAATGGTACGAATCAGAGCTGATTGATGTTGAAACCGTTGCTGAAGCAGAACTTGAAACTTTAAATAGATGGTGAGGACATGCTTAGAAAAAGACGAAGAATATCAGAATCGATTGATGATGACCCAATGGGAGGTTTGAATAACCTTTCAGATGCAATGCTCGTATTGGCACTAGGGTTTTTAATTTTTGCTATTATGGCATTATCAGTTAATCCTGATATGATTACCCAATCACAATCAACACAGGATGTTTCAACTGCAGAAACATTTACACAGAACTATAGTGATGCAGGTGGGCTTGAAGACAGCGGATATAGCGAAGTTGGAAAAGTATATCAAGATCCAGTTACCGGCGAACTTGTGATGGTATCGGGTTGAATCTTATTTTTCAAATAGCTAAAAAAAATTAAAAAAAGAAATGGAATTAAATCCCATTAACAAAGGATTTAATCCAGTTTAATAATCCGTCAAGTGAAAATCCACCAGCAGAACCATCATCATTTAAAAAACCACTTACTTGGTCTTTATAGTAGTTAACGTCTCCTTGGACGTTTTGTACTTCTTCAATTGTAGTGGCCAAGTTTTCAATATCCACATTTGTTATGTTAATATTGTTGTTTTGCACGTAGTTATTGATAATGTTCACGATTGTATCGTGGTCTGTCACATTGTCTTTTGATACTTCCTCTTTTACTTGATTTACTAAGTCAGATAATTCATTTGCATCTACACCGGAATTTTCTACGATTTCCGCTTGAGTGTAGATTTCATCATTAGCTGCTTCTTTTACACTTTCAGGAATTTCAACATCAGTTGCCTCTTCATAAGCGTTCATTATTCCTGCAAGAGCAGATTCCCCGGTAGCTGTTACAGGACTTGTTACATAGACATGTCCGCTAGTAATACCGGCTGATTTCAATGCAGAAATGTACATTTGTCCAGTTATTGTGGTGATTTTTGATCTATCAACACTAACTTCAAGATTATCATTATCATTCAAATCAAGTAATGCTGAAGAGAATATTTGATTTGATGAGTATGATTTACCAGTAACCCCACTTGATACTTGATTTACTTGATCAGCAGTGATTACTTTTGAATTCACATTGTTTAAATCAACATTTGCATTATTTACAAAGAATGCATCAACAACAGATTTGTAATCGTTGTGTGCATATGTGGTTTCACCATATGTTATTACAAGATTGGAATCAGTTGCAAATCCAGTTGGAATCAATAATCCCATAAGGATCAAAGCTAATATAGCAATAGTAATTTTTTTCATAATCTCACCTCACTAAATTCCTATCATAAATTAGTTGAAGTAGTATATAAATGTACCCCTAAGGGGGGTTTCAATGAAGAAACAAAAATGGTTTCTTCACTAAATTACCTTAATTTTTTTAGTTAAAGTGGTGGTTCCATAATATTTAGTGTCTTTGAATCCTACTTTAACCTTATATTTTTTGCCTGCTTTTAAATTTATTTTTATTTTAGCTTTTCCCTTACTGTTAGTTGTCTTGATATAGGTTTTACCATTAATCTTGAATTTAACTTTGACCTTTTTGATTGCTTTTTTATTTGCATCCTTAAAAGTCACAGTGAATTTTTTCTTTTTGTGTATTTTTAATTTTGAAGCTTTTATGATTGGTTTTAGTATCTTAACTTTTATGGATTTAAAAGAAGCTAAATGATTTTTTCCATTAAAAGTAATTTTAGCAGTGTAAATTTTAGCCTTATTTTTAAGATTTACTTTTGCTATTCCATTTTTATCAGTTTTAATGGTATATACAATTCCTCCTAAACTAACAGTTAACTTTTGATTTGAAATAGGGATATTGTTTTCTTTAACTAACTTTACAACTAATTTGCTGCTGCTTCCATAATATTTTTCAAAGTCATCAACAATAATTGATGATTCTCTTAATTGAAAACTACCAAGTTTTAATGTTTGATTATTTATTTTTGCATAAACTTCACTAACTTCATCTTGTGGATTAAAATCTAAAGTAGCAACACCATTAACCAATTTCTTTGTAGCTAAAGTCCCAACATTTGTGTAAAATGTTACCTCAAGCGGAAGGTTAAATTCACCGTCATAATCATAGATTTCTTTTGTTTCATTGTCGAAGTATTGTTTTAGGCTAACGGTTAATTGGTTAATTTCATCTTTATAGATTACATTATCCTTTGCAGTGAATGTCATGACCAACCATCTGGAAGCGTTTATCTTTTGGGGAGTGTTTTCACCATCGTGACGTGAATAATAATAAGGGCTTATTACATTTTGACCCCACCAGCAATATTGTAAAGTTGCATTATCATCTAAAGCAATATCTCCATAAGCTGTATCCAATATTAAATAATTACCTACAAGTGCACAGTTTTGCATGAAAAGATCTGTGTTTGGGAAATTATTGGATACCGCTCCATGATATCCTGCATGATTTTTTTCAAAAATGGTATTGTACACTTTTGTAAAAACATATGGTCCCCCTGGAGAGTAAGTATCTTCTCCCGCATAATCAAGAATTGCTGCCGCATAATATTTAACGTCATTATATCCGAAATAACTATTGTTGATTATCATATTCTTATGATTACTTATAGCACCCGCTGTATAATTTGTATGTAATTTTTCAAATCTGCAATTGTTTATTGTTGCATTTCCCAAGTTTATTAATCCTGCTGCAGAATATGGGCTGAAACAGTCATAAAATAAACATCCATCTAAATCCAATATTCCTCCAGCTGCAATACATGCACCAACACCACTTCTAGAAGTTAAAAAATTTTCTGTGAAATCAGAGCTTTTAATGGATGTTTTTCCTAGGGTATACAAAACTCCGCCATAAACGCATGCGCTGTTGTTTGTAAAGCATGAATTTTCAATGTTTAAAGTTCCCAGATTATTGTATATAACTCCACCATTTCCATTTGAATTGGAATTCTTCACAATACAATTTTTAAGATTTATTTCTCCACCATCACAGTAGAATGATCCGCCATTTTCATCTGAGTAACCATTCAGTAAAGTAACATTAATTAAAGTCAATCTGCCGGTTGAAGTTACATTAAACAGTCTTCCAGAGGACTCTCCATTGATTATTGTGTTTTGCTTAGATTTTCCAATGATTGTAATTGACTTTTCAATTTTAATATTTCTATTGTTTTCTCCAACATACACTCCATCGTTTAAGTAAACTGTTGAGTCATCGTTACTATTGTTGACGGCAAATTCTAAACTTTTAAATGGTTTTTGTGAACTTCCGTCCCCTATTTCATCACTTGCATCCGGTGATACATAGGTTTCAGATAGGTTTCCGGATGCAGAATCAGTGATAATTTCGCTACTGTTTGAATCCTGGTCCATTGCATTAACACAAGATATTGTACATATTACTGACAAAATGATTAAAAATAGTGCAAATCGTTTAATATTCTTATTTCTAATTATATGCTTTTCCCCCTATTTCGTTATAAAATATCATTACTATCGTAACTATTTAATATTTATATCAATTTTTATTAAATAAATATTTTTATTTTAAACACCCCAACAAAAAGTTAGGGAAATCTTTTTGATTGACAAATATGTAAAAAATATGCCAAAATATAATTTAACATTTAAAAAATTGTTCAAATACTTGAAATGCCAAAAATGACTATAATTAAAAACATTGCGAATGTTTCTGGAAAAAAATTAAAAAAATAGGGGAATTGAATTAAAATATAAAATGAAAAATTCCCTATACCTTATCTAAAGCTT
Source organism: Methanobrevibacter sp. (assembly GCF_017539065.1). GTDB lineage: Archaea > Methanobacteriota > Methanobacteria > Methanobacteriales > Methanobacteriaceae > Methanocatella. The sequence continues at coordinate 95,203 of NZ_JAFYHP010000009.1, read as the reverse complement.
GGTCCACATCGGCCAAAATATCCTCAATATCCTCAATACCAACAGAGAATCTAATTAAATCAGGTGTTACACCAGTGGATAACTGTTGCTCCGGAGACAATTGGGAGTGAGTGGTTGATGCAGGATGAGTAACTAATGATTTTGCATCACCAATGTTAGCTAAAAATGATAACAATTCAACACTTTCAATGAATTTCAAAGCACCGTCATAACCAGCTTTCAAACCGAATGATACTATTCCACCATATCCCTTTTCAGCATATTTTTTAGCTACTTCATGGTTTGGAGAAGATTCTAAACCGGAATAAGTTACCCAAGCCACCTTAGGATGAGCTTCCAAATGGCGTGCAACTGCCATTGCATTTGAAGCATGCCTTTCGATTCTTAAGCCTAAAGTCTCAAGTCCTTGCAAGAGTAAAAATGATCCGAATGGAGAAGGAACTGCTCCGGTATCCCTACCAACAACTGCCCTGATTCTTGTTGTAAAAGCAGATCCCCTAAAGGTTTCGCCAAATACTAAACCGTTATATGTTTCATCAGGCTCGGATAATGTTGGAAACTTACCGTTCATCCAGTCGAAGTCCCCTTTTTCAATGATTATTCCTCCAAGGGTAGTGCCGTGACCGCCAATATATTTTGTTGCGGATGATGAAATGATATCGGCACCATGGTCAAACGGACGAACAGAACCAATACCAACGGTATTGTCTGCAATCAACGGAATTCCATGTGAGTGTGCAATTTCAGACAGTTTATCAAAATCAGGAATATCCAATTTCGGATTTCCGATTGATTCAACATAAATTGCACGGGTTTTATCATTGATTGCTGCTTCAAACTCATCAGGGGATTGGGAATCAACAAATGTGACTGTTCTGCCCAATTCCTCAAGTGTGTTTTCAAACAGCTCGTATGTTCCTCCATAAAGATTATCTGCAGACACTATATTGTCTCCAACTTGTGTCAGGTTAATTATTGTATAGAATATGGCGGACATTCCAGAAGCGGTTGCATAAGCAGCGGTTCCGCCTTCAATAGCTGCCATTCTTTTTTCAAATGCTTCTGTTGTTGGGTTGGTGAGTCTTGTATAGATATTTCCCCCTTCCTTAAGAGCAAACCTGTTTGCAGCCTGCTCCGGTGTGTCAAATACATAGGAAGTTGTTTGATAAATCGGTGTTACTCTTGAACCTGTTTCATCCACTTCCTCTTGACCAGCATGCACACCTATTGTTGATATATTTTTTTTGTTTTTAATTTCATACGCCATAATAATCAATTTTAAATTTGTTAAATAAAATATTAAAGCATTTTTATTTTAGTAATTAATATAAATCCTGAAGAATAACATTAACATAGAGGTTGTTAGTATGCAAAGTAATATATCAAAAGAACTGAACATGAAATTCCCACCAATCGTGCTGCTTAAAAGTGATGTTGAACTAAAAGACGGCAAAAGTCCAAAAGAGGGCAAAGGAGGATGTGTAATGAGTTTCATTGCACAGACCATTGCTAAAAGGGTGACCACCTATTTCGGCCGTGACAACGTTACCTGCGGAGGACTCAATGTAGGTTTCGGATGGGGCAGCGGAATGGCAAATGAGGACATGATTGATTTTCAGGCGACATTCCTATCATTAGGAATCGATTCCGCACCAGACCGTGAAGCATATGAAGAAAAGTTAAATTATATGAAGAAAAACACAAGGGAAATGTTCAGGCACGGCGAAAGAATCTACTGTGATTTTGAAACCGCAAAACAAAGCATAAAAAACAGGCCTGTTTTCGACGAAGGAGAATATGTGATTTTCAAAGGATTGGAGAATTTGGAAGATGATGAGATTCCAAAATCCGTTATTTTTACAGTGAATCCTGTTGAATTGACCGCTTTAATTCAAATTAACACATCATTCAGACTTGATGGGGCGTGTCTTTTAACCCCTCAGGCTTCAGCATGCCAAGCTATAGGATGCTTTACTTTTGAACAAGCAAATAGCGATGATCCGAAGCCCGTTCTTGGACCGATAGACTTTGCCGGAAGAAGCAAAATGAAACATTTTATTCCAAATGAATACCTAATCGTATCCATGCCCTGGGGACTATTCCTGAAATTAGAAGAATTAAGCAAAAACAGCGTTCTTCAAACTGATTTATGGAAAAAATTCAAATAAAACAAATTTAAATGGAGATATTCCTATTTTTGAATATATTCCATTTTTTTATATATTTCATCAGCCTTTTTTAATGATTTTAATTCTTCATCACTAGAAGGAGTGTTTAACTTTTCAATGAATTTTTCAGCATCTAATCCTTTTAATGTTGGTGTTGGATTTACTTTACTTGCCATACAGTAACCTCCTTGTTTATTAATTTAATATTAAATTATTTAAATAATTATTGAAAAATATTAATTAATTTTTTCACAAATATCCCTATACATAGGAATATTCCTACGACGTTTATTATTCATTACTGATTCTAATCCAACAAAAAAATTATTTTCATAAAATCTAATTGTTTTTTCATTATTATATGCATCAACAGAAATAAACCTTAAACCTATTTCACTACTTAAATTTCTACAAAACCCAACAATCCATGAAATCATTAAAGACCCGATGTGTAAATTTTGGAAATCTTTACAAACTGCTAACCGACCGATTTTAACTGCTGGATAAGCCGGATAATCAACAACCAATTGATTATTAATTCTAATTGAATCTGCAGATAAAGAGAAAAATCCGACAACCCGATTTTGATTTTTACACAAAAATATTGTGCAAAGATTATTATTAATATTATCAAATGAATCCTTTAACAAGAATTCATTGAGATCTTCATCACCACAATCAAAATCAATTTTAGACAATATTTCGGTGTTTGCTTTAATAATTTTTAAATTACTAAAATCAAAAGGTTTCATGAATATATATTTGCTTAATTACTATTTAAATCTTTTTAAGCAGTTAATTTTAAATATAACGAATTTTACAAGGAAATATTATCAAAATAAGGCATTTTTATAAATTAATGGAACTTTTACTAAGTTAAATCAATTTCAATTAAAACTATAATTATAATAGTTATATGAAATATATAATATTAAAGGCAATTATGAAGAAATTATTAAACCCAATGATAAACAAAATACCTCAAATAGGATTGATTTTCATTTTTCTATTAATCCAGGTTTACTGTGATTTGACCTTACCACAATACACCGCAGATATTGTAAATATAGGCATACAAAACACAGATTTCCAGTTTATCATAGATACCGGATTAATAATGCTTTTGATGGTTGCAATCTCAGCATTTGCAACAGTTGGTGTGTCTTTTTTTGCAAGCAGGGTAGCATCCGGTTACGCTAAAGATTTAAGGAAAATCATTTATGAAAAAGTCTTGAAATTTTCAAACCATGAATTGAATGAGATTTCACGCTCTTCCTTAATCACAAGAACAACAAACGACGTCAATCAGATTCAAGGGGTTCTAGGATTTATTTTCACAACCCTCATATTTGCTCCGCTTTTGGGAATCGGAAGTATCATCAAGGTATTTGAACTTCAGACAAACCTGTCATGGATTATCTTAGTGAATTTCATTGTCATCATTATTCTTTTGGTAATCGTTATGGTCAAGGTCATTCCTTATTTCAAAATCATACAGGAAATAATGGACAGCATAAATAAAACAGCAAGGGAGATTCTGATTGGAATTCCAGTAATCAAGGCTTTTGTCAGACAGGATTTTGAAGAGAAAAAATTCCAAAAGGTGAACAAGGACTTTTACGATGTCAATATCCATGTATTTAAGACCATGCTGGTCATGCTTCCATTGATAACATTAATGATGAATCTGATGGTTGTCTTGATTCTTTACTTTGGTGCGTATGATGCCATAAACAATGGAGTTCTGACCGGAGACATAATAGCATTTATCCAATATGCAACAATGCTTGTCACTTCATTTCTAATGATTGGGGGCTTTTTCATCATGCTTCCAAGAATTCTTGTTTCCGGAAGGCGTATCAGTGAAGTGCTGAACACCAAACTTACAATAACCGACGGCGAACTTACAGAGATTTCACAAAATCCTACAATCGAATTTAAAAATGTTTCATACAGATATCCCGGAAGTGAAAAGGAAACATTGAAAGACATTAATTTCAGCTTAAAACCTGGAAAGACCACTGCAATCATTGGCGGAACCGGCAGCGGCAAATCAACCATTCTTAATTTGATACCCCGTCTTCAGGACCCAAGTTCCGGTGAAATACTGATTGATGGAATAAACATTAAAGATTATAATTTGAAAAGTTTAAGAGATAAAATTAGTTTTACTCCTCAAAAAGCCATTCTATTCCAGGGAGACGTTAAATCAAACATGCAAATTGGAAAAAATGATGCAAGTGATGATGAAATTAGAAAAGCGTTGAAACTTGCACAAGTTGATTTTGTGGAAAACCTCGCTGAAGAGGTAACGCAGGGGGGATCTAATTTTTCAGGAGGTCAAAAGCAACGCTTATCAATAGCAAGAGCAATTATAAACCGCCATGAGTTCTATCTGTTTGATGATTGTTTTTCAGCACTTGACATGAATACCGAAAGGAAAATAAAAGATAATCTAAAAGATTTGAAGGATTCCTCAATCTTAATCGTATCACAAAGAATTTCAACAATCATGGATGCGGATGAAATCCTTGTCATTGACAACGGTGAGATTGTCGATAGAGGAACACACAATAAGCTTTTAGAAAGTTGTGATATATATCAAGAAATAGCAAAAATACAAATAGATTATATGGAGGCATTATCATGAGTCCACGACCTCTTAAACGACAACCTCCAGAAAAACCTGTCAATAATAAGAAGGCAATAATGAATATTCTCACACTTCTGAAAGACCATAAATTTAGATTAACATTGACTATAATCAGTGCAGTGATTTCAACTGCATTTACTATTATCGCTCCATTGCTGATTGGCCAGGCCACAACCCTAATCTATGATGGGACAAACAAGTTAATCCACCACACAGGTTCAATTGACTTTAACAGCCTGACCCACATCTTAATAATCGTAGCAATTTTATATGTTGTCAGCTCATTATTTTCATACCTGCAAAGCATCTTTTTGGTTGAAGTTACAACTAAAATCAGCTATGACTTAAGAGAAAGATTAATAGATAAAATCCTACATTTACCAATGGAAAAAGTTGAAGAGAATAAAAGAGGGGACATATTGTCCAGAGTGACAAACGATGTGGATTCCCTTCAAAATGGTATTACACAGTCATTTATCCAATTGACCACTGCAATAATTACCCTCATCGGAGTATTTATCATGATGCTGTCCATAAACGTATGGATGACATTGGCAACTATCATTCTTGTTCCGATAGCATTTTTACTCATGAGATTCATGACCAGATACTCACAGAAATATTTCTTAAGGCAATTGGAGTACAAAGGCTCGCTCAATGGCCAAGTTGAGGAAACATTCACAGGCCATGACATAATCAGGGCATTCAACCAGGAAGAAATCTCCATGGACAAATTTGAAAGTGACAATGAAAAATGGTTTTCTCATGAATGGAAATCACAATTCTATTCCAGCTTAAATGGTCCTTTAATGAACTTCATTTCAAACTTCACTTATGTTGTGGTTGCAGTTTTAGGTGCGGTATTCGTACTGCAGAAAGCGATTGCAGTCGGAGACATCCTGGCATTCTTCCAATATACCCAAAGCTTCAACAGACCTATTCAGCAGATTACACGTGTAATGAATCAGATCCAAACCGCAATGGCTGCCAGCGAACGTATCTTTGAATTCTTAGAACTTGAAGATGAGGAAAACCTATCAGATAAAGAGCTTAATGAAATCAAAGAGGGAATAACCTTTGAAAACGTGAGCTTTTCATATACTCCTAATGAAAAAATAATCAAGGATTTATCATTTGACGTGAAAAAAGGTGAAAAGGTAGCTATTGTAGGCGAAACCGGGGCTGGAAAGACCACAATCGTCAAATTACTTATGAGATTTTATGATATCAATTCCGGTTCGATAAAAATTGATGGTGTAGATATTGAAAAATACGATAAAAACAGCTTAAGATCCCATATCGGAATGGTACTTCAGGATTCCTGGCTATTTTCAGATACAATTTCCAATAATATTCGTTACGGCAATTTAGATGCTGCTGACGACGAGGTTATTGATGCGGCAAGCCAAGTCTATGCAGACAATTTCATAAGGCAATTATCCGACGGTTACGAAAGCGAATTAAACGAAGATACAGATAATATTTCACATGGCCAAAAACAATTATTAACCATTGCCAGAACAATCTTATCTAAAAAGGAAGTTTTAATTCTAGACGAAGCAACTTCAAGTGTTGATACCCGAACTGAAAAGTTAATTCAAAAGGCTATGGATAAATTAATGGAAAATAAAACTAGTTTTATCATTGCTCATAGACTATCTACCATTAGAAATGCCGATAACATCATTGTCATTGAAGATGGTGAGATAATAGAACAGGGCACTCACGACGAGCTTTTAAAACTTAATGGATATTATTACAATACCCTAAAAGCTCAATCAAAAGAATAAAAATATAAAAAAATAAGGTTAAAATAACCTTATTGTAATACAAATCCGCCGTTAGGTGAAATAACTTGACCGGTTAAATAATCTGCTGTTAAGATGTATTCTAAAGCACCAGCGATTTCTTCAACTTCCCCAATGTGTCCTAATGGAATTGTTGCTGCAAGTGCATTCAATTCATCTTGGTTTACACCACGTAACATGTCAGTCATAATCATACCCGGTGCAATTGAGTTTACTCTTACTTTTCTTGGTGCAAATTCTAAAGCTAATGCACGGCACAATCCGATTACACCAGTTTTAGCAGCACAGTAATCAGCCTGGTTGATTACACCTGTAAGACCTCCTACTGATGCGGTACATACGATTGCAGTATCACGGTCTACCATGTAAGGTAAAGCCAAGTGACACATGTGCATCATACTTACGAGGTTTGTGTTAATAACGGCTTCATATTGTTCCGGTTGTAAGTCAATGAAGTTGGAATTGTTTGTGATTCCAGCGTTGTTTACTAAAGCATCGATTTCCTCACCGAATTCTTCAACAGCTGCTTCAACTAATTTTTTACAATCTTCAAACTTACTTACATCTGCTTGAACTGCAATAGCTTCAACACCATATTCTGATTTAAGTTCTTCAACTAAATCTTCGGTTAATTGTTTGGACGAGTCACTTCTGTAGTTGATAGCTACATTGTAACCAAGTTCACCTAATTTTAAAGCCATTGCTTTTCCAATTCCTCTGGATCCTCCAGTAATTATTGCATTTTTTGCCATTTTTTCACCTCTAAAATATTTTTTAGATAGTACTATATCTACAAAAAAACGTTGATAAATCTTTTCTTATCAATGAAAAAAAAGAAAAAAAGAAAGTGAATTATATTCACTTTTTGTTAATGCATTCATCCCAAAGCCTTTTAGATTCATCATCTAAAGAGTGAATTGAATCTGCTTTTTTAAATTCATCAGCGGCCTTTTGGAAATCGTCAAAATCAAAATAAGTATATGCTTTCCCTTTAATCGCTTCAAATGAATTTTCATCATCTTTTAAAATAGAATCATAGACATTAATTGCATCATCATAATCCTTATTTAATCGATTAACATTAGCGATTGCCAATTTTGCATCAACATAATCTTCATTCAATGCTAAACAGCTAATGAACTCTTCAATTGCTTCACAATACTCTTCTAAATTAACCAAAGCGAGGCCTTTTAGATAATAAGCTTCATAATTGGAAGGATTAACTTCAATTGCCTTGTCACAAAGGGTTATAACACTAGCATTTGTCTTATATATGTCAACTAATTCATTGGAATCCATTCGATCCAGTCTTCTTCTTGCTCTCCTAACATAATCAAGATCTCTGTTTAATGCTTTTTTAGCATTGATTGAATATTCTTTTAAAAACTCAGGGATATCATCTGCATCGATTAAATCAGATTTAATGCCAGATAAACCGTCTGAAATATCTGAAATTTGATCTAAAGCATTTTCACCAAATTCTTCAAGAATCTTTTCATCAATTCCTTGAATATCTAATTCTTCTAAAATTTCTTTACTTTCGCTACGGATAAAATCTATTCCGTCGGATATTTGTTGGAGCAAAGTAGATTCGAAATGTACTTTATCTCCTTTTCTTCTATTTACTTTAATGTCATCCCAATCATCAGTCATTTCAATCACCTAATGATAAACTATTAAAAGTATAATATTAAAAATATACTTGATTCCTTAAAAAGGTTGTGGTATTATCAAGTCATATTACGAATGTGGAGCCTGCATATTAAGACAAGTGAAAGAAGTCATTGATTTATCCTGCTCAAATGAAGATTTAAAGTTTGAATTGATGCAGGACTGCATGATGCATATGGCAGATAACTTCAACAAAGATTCACAACCGAATAAATTGGCAACAGAAGTCAATCAATACATCAAACAAGAAACTGGATGTAGGGATGCCTATTTTAAACAAAAGGAAATCAGCAATGAAATTGCATTATCCCTAATACCAAATGTCCATGAGATTCTAAAGACAAACAACAGCCTGGAAACATACGTCAAGCTGGCAATTGTCGGAAATATCCTTGACTTTGGAGCCTATGACATCACCACTGATTTTGAAGGGTTGATTTGCAAAAATCTGAATAAAAATTTGAGCATTAATGACATTGAAGAATTCAAAAAGGCATTGAAACATCATAGCGAAGTCCTATATCTGGTTGACAATTCCGGTGAAATCGTATTTGACAGATTATTAATTGAAAAGATAAAAGAATATGATGTCGATGTAGTCGTTGCCGTTAAAAGCAGCCCAATTGTAAATGATGCATGTGAAAAGGAAGCTATTGATGCTGGATTGGATGAATTTGCCGAAATTACAACTCTCGGATGCGATTCGGGAGGAATTGTTCAAGAGATGTTTTCGGATGACTTCAGAAAACTATTTGATGAAAGCAAATTGATAGTTTCGAAGGGAATGGCAAACTATGAAGGCCTCACAGAAATGAATCTAGGTAACAAAGACGTTTTTGCGCTGCTTTGCAGCAAATGCAACCCCATCTCTAAAAATTTAGGTGTTGATATCACATCGTTAGTGCTTAAGAAATTATAACTCAAGCTCTTTTTTGAATTTCATGCCGAAAATCCAAATGGAAATGAGACCGAATATTTTCCAAAATGTTATTCAAAAACACTGCAAAAAAAGTTAATAGCCATTTCTCTGATTTCCCGTTATAGAACCGATATTGTCATCTGCTGAATTCACATCAAAAAATTGTAAAAATTCTCCGACTTTAAAGCCAGAGAAATTAAAATCTAATCGCTTCTGACGATTTTCAAGGATACATATTCATCTTTGCACATGTCGGGAAGATTTCTGATGGTTTCCCTGTTTTTCTGCTTAACTTTTCTGTTAAGGTTATCCCATTCTACAAAATTCCTGCTGGAAATCTCATTCAGGTTGAGCTTAAGCTTATACCATCCTTCATGCACCCTTTTAGCAAAGTATTCAATTTCATCATAATCAAAACTTTCAACAGGTTCTCCAATATCATCAATCGGAACAAACTCATAACCCTTTTCCTTCAATAGCTTAACCAAATGGGTAGCCTGTCTTAAATTACAGAACTGAATATGAGTATTCAATGCCCTGAATTCCTTTTCACCACTGGAATTGCTGTCAAGCTTACCGTATTCATAGAACTGGTTCATTTTATAGGTAAGTGCCCTGAGCCTGCTTCTGATGATTTTCAAACCAATATTGTCCAAAAGCTTAGGAATATTCTTGATGGCATCTTCATCATACTTGCGTGTTTGTGGAGAAAGCTTTTCCCATTCAACCAAATCTTCACTGATTTTCATTTCACGGTTTGTTTTTTTACCGCAAATCCAACCTTTACCAAATCTTTCAGTACACCATTCGTCATGTTCAAAGATTGATAAGTCTTCAACATCCTTTTCATTGAATTTGAGAATCCTGATAAGCTTGCCTGACTCTTCAACAATCTCTTCAGTGACGTCTTTATCGCCGCCATAATTCTCATTGATGATTTGATTGAGTTTAGTGTCAAAATCAGTTGGATCAGCCATTTCCTCTTCGGTCTTATGGGCAATTTCACATCCTATCATCGCCAGTTTTTTAGGAATGGATTTCGCTTGGCGAACATTGGACATCTTCAAATCTGAACTCAAGTCATCAAATTCCACCACTTCCTCATCGGAAGTTCGCCTGTACTGCTCATGAATCTCGCGGGCCAATTTCTCGATATTTCTCATAAGAACATCTGGAGTTTGAATATCTGACATTAAAATATCCCTTTGGACATTATCCAATTCGACCTTAGGCAAAATGGATAATTTAGCAGGGAATATTTTTCTAACGTCAAGAACTTTGTTGATGAATTCGTCTTTCATCTCTTCAAAGCCAAGACCCATGGACCCATTCTTCAGAATGTACCTTACAATGATTTTTTCCTCATCTATTTCAACATCAAAGTCATTAACATGATTTTTCTGCTTATCCAAAACACCATAAGGGCGCCTATTCCACTCCTGAAGTTCATCACAGAAAATCAGCAAATATGAAATAGGGGAATCACTCGGATCCAATTTTCCAAGACCGAACAGCTCGCTCTGCAATGTCTTATTATAATAATTGTGCAATAGAATTGCTGTTGCACTATCTACAATCGGATAAAAGAAGAAATCCTTGTCCTTTTCGACATACTTCTGAATCAGCTTACCATATGAGTTCAAGACAAGAATTGCTGAGAAGTATCCATGGTCTATAAAGCCTTTCTTGTTCATATACTTGACAAAACCACTTAAATGTCTTATCAACTCTTTAAATTGGGCATCATCAAAATCAAAATCCATGGCAATTTTATGGGCCATGATGTCAGTAGGTTTGAATAAATCCAGAACTTTTGTTGAATAATACCTTTCCCTAAACTTATCTGCATAGTCATAAGGAGCTATCTTTACAATAGCGTTGAATTCATTGAAGTCTCTGAAATCTAAGTTAGCACCGACATCGTAATTGACAGAAATAGACTTAACTCCATCTTCAATAACCTTATCAATCTGCTTTCCGATTATTTCAAATGGATAACCGATATCGTGGAAAAGTGCTGCAACACCCCAACGGTATAAAAATTCCTCATGAGAAAATTCTCCATCGGGAGTTTTATAATATTTCTTATAATAAGAATTGTCCAGAATATAATCCCTAAATATCTCCCTATAATTTACATTTTGAGTATAAATTGCCAAACCTAATATGAACACATTGACTGAGTGTATGAAATGATCCCTTTGCCTGTTGATTAAATCTCCAGTATTTTCTTCATATTTCTGCATTATTTTAACCAAATCAAGAAGGGTGTTCGGTTCGCTTATGATGCTGTTTGGGCTATTTTCATCGACTTCGCTTTTGTCTTCGGGAGTAATTTGATAAATCATTAAGAAGTTCTCATAAACCTCATAAGCAGTATATGGAGATTCATATTCTAGAAAAACATCGATTGTAGCTTTCAATAGGCCTTTATAGTTATGATTAATTCCGGAACTTAATGATTTGGAATCGTCATACATTGTAAGCATATCAAAAAACTTATCAATATATTTATGCAAATTTGATTTTTCAGGACTTATATTCGGATTGATAGTTTCTTCTGTCATTTTTTCACCATATCAGTTTTTAACAATTTTTAAATCGACATTCTTACACAATTGCGGAAGGTTCCTAAATGTTCTCATATTTGAGTCTTTCTTTGAAATGTCTAAATGGTCCCAGTCCACTAGATTAGGATTGAGTTTTTGCTCATCATCACGAGCAGGACCATATCTCCAACCTACGTTAACTTTAAGCTTATACCAGGCATTATGTTCCCGTTTGGCTAAATATTCAAGTGAATCATTGTCAAATGAATCAACAGCTTCGCCGGGACTCTCACTGTCCACCACATCATATCCGAGTTCATTCAATATTTTAACTAGGAAATCAGCCTGTTTGTAATTGGAATATTTGATGTAATCCGGCAAATCTTCAAAGTCCTGTGTTCCTTCCTCGTTTGACTGATAGAACTTATGCATTTCAATAGTCAGCATTCTGACCTTGGTCTTAACGATTTTCAAGCCAATTGATTCTACAAGGGAAGGTATGTTCTTAACCGGATCGATGTCATATTGCTGAATTTCAGGGGTCAGCTCATCCCATGGGACAAGATAGTTATGTATCAATTTAGAATCATCCCTAACTTCGCCATAAGTCCATCCTGTACCAATCTTTTCATCACACCATTCATCATGTTCCAGAATGGCCAAATCAAGGATTTCTTCATCGGAAAACTCAGTAATGGCCTCACGCTTGTCAGACAGATTGGCAAGTTCACAGCCGATTACATTCAATTTCCTTGGAATTGACCTTGCCTGCCTGATATTGGCGATTTTAAGTTGTGCGGACAGCTCATCAAATTCCTTCAGGTTTTCATATTTTTCCTTAAGGTCTTCGTCAAGCTCGCCTTTAGCCTTTTTATCCTCATACTGGGCTTTTGTAGTTTCCATATATTGCTGATTGATTTGGATTGCCAGTTTCTCAACGTTTCTAAGCAAAGTACTTGGAGCCTGAATCTCTGACCTTACAATTTCTCTCATAATGTTATTGTCCTGTTGAACATCAGTGAAAACCATCAAACCCCTTTTGAATATGCTTGGAATAGATAAGACATTTTTAAGCAATTCCTCCTTATCTTCTGAAAAGCCAAGGCCCATTGAACCGCTTTTTACAATATAATCAACTTCCAGTCGGGTATCATCAATTATCAAATTCAAATCGTTGACATGACTTCTCTTTTTATCCATAATACCGAATGGCTGCCTGTTCCATTCCTGAAGTTCATCACATAAAATCAATAGATATGCCAGCGGACTGTCTTTTGGATTTAATCCGGATAACTTAAACGGTTCCTTCTGCAGCACATTTCTGTAATAGTTATGAAGCAGGATTGCAGTGGCACTATCCACTATTGGATAAAAGAAGAAATCATGGTTTTTTGCATATTTTTGTATCAAGTATCCATATGAATTCAAAACCAGAATTGATGAAAAAAATCCATGGTCAATGAAGCCATTATCGCCCATTATATTCACAAAACCATCCAAGTGTTTTGCCACCTTGTTGACATCAACATTAGGAAAATCCGTAGCAATTTTTTGGGCCATAATATCTGTCGGCTTGAACAGGTTCAGGAATTTTGCTTTGGGATAGTTTTTAGTGAATTCATCGGCGAAGTTAGGATCCATCTTTATAATGGTGTTAAATTCGTTGAAATCCTTAAAGTCGATTGCTGTATCTGCTGCATAAGAACTTGAAATGGATTTCACTCCGTCGTTCATGAATTTGTTCAATTGCTTTCCGATGATTTCAACGGGATAACCTACATCATGGAACAGTGCCGCCACTCCCCATCGATATAGGAACTCTTCATCGGACAGTTTTCCATCAATCCTATAAAACTTTTCATAGGGACTATGAATTACATAAGCTTCAAATGCATCACGATAATTCTTGTTTTGGGAATATATTGCTAAACCTAACAGGAATACATTGACTGAGTGGATAAAGTGGTCCCTTTGCTTTTCAATCAAATCTCCGGTATTTTCTTCATATTTTTTCATTATCTTGACTAGATCAAGAAGAGTGTTAGGTTCGTTTACGATGCTTGTATCAGTTACCTTTTCAGATTTATTCTCAGATGTGATTTGATAAATCATGAAAAAGGTTTGATATACCTCATATGCATTGTATGCATTTTCATTTTCTAAAAATACGTCAATGCCTGCCTTTAAAAGCCCTTTATAATGATGATTATTATATTTATCATCATATAACTCCAGATTATTGAAAAATTCATCGATGTATTTTCCCAAATTATTATCACTCATATGGAACACCTTTATATATATTTTAATTTATTAAGATATTAAAAAGTATCACATTTAAAGCAAATTGGACTGCAAAAAAGAAAAAGATAAAATGATTAAATTTTAGCCAGCACTTGTCGACATCAGTGAAAATGCCCTCACTATCTTCAAGGTGAAACAGAGGAACAGTGAACTTAGATAAAATTTTTGCAGATTAATCAAAAATAGAGAAACTTATATTCAATTCAAAAGCCGAACAAATCCTGTGCATCCAGCATCACATCTACAATAAGAACATCGAACGGACATCTAGGTTCACAATCGCCACATGCAATACATGAAGTTGCATTGAATTTTAAATTGTTGTAATGTTCCTGTACACTAGGCGGAACCTCATCATGGTTTTTGGCCAAATCAAACAATTTGTTTACCATAGCTATGTCAATTCCGGAAGAACACGGTGCACAATGCCCACAATAGACGCATTGCCCTTCAAACGAATGTTTTGGAGCATCCTTTAAAACTTTCGCATAATCCTTTTCAGCATCAGTTGCCCCGCAATACTTTAAAGATTCCATGAGCTCATCAACTGTCTTCACTCCAACGAATATGCTTGAAACACCCTTTTGCTCCAATGCGTAATGGATACATTGAACCGGAGTCAGTGCCACGCCAAAGGGTGAAGTCTCATCAGAAAGCAGATTGCCTCCTGCAAACCCTTTCATTACCGTCAGTGCTGTGCCGTTTTTCTCGCATAATTCATAGAGTTCTGCTCTTTGCGGATTCAAACTGGAAAACTCGCCGTCAAATGCATCCTCCTTCCTATACTCTTCAATATCAGACATTGGCCCAAACATGTCGAATGCCGGGTTGATTGAAAACATCAAAAGTTCGATTTCGGGATTTTGGGCTGCAAGCATTCCAATGTCCGGATTATGTGTACTGAGTCCAATATGTGCTATTGTACCATCATCCTTTAATTTTCGAATATAATCGATGAAAGGGCCGTTCATTATCTCTTCATAATCCTCCAACAGGTCCACATAATGAATCATCCCAAAATCAAGGGTATCAATTTGGAACCTTTCCATGAAGTCCTCGAATGCAGGAATCACCTTATCCATTTCACGTGTTCTGACGTATTGATTGTTCTGCCAGGTTGAACCTATATGTCCCTGAATAACCCATTTTTCACGATTGGGCTTGATGGCTTTTCCCAAATGGGAACGAACATTGGGTTCGCTCATCCAACAGTCAACGAAGTTTATTCCATTTTCCTCACAAGCCCTGATTACAACTTCTACATCTTCATAAGGTCTTTCAACCAAAAATTGAGCACCTAAAGCAATTTCAGACACTTCAATTCCGGTGTTTCCTAGCGTCCTATATTCCATCTTATTTCCCTCTAAATTATTATATGATTTAAGAAATTTTTAAAAGTTACTAAGTTAAAAGATAATATTAGGTAGAAATGTACACTAAGGAATTTATTTTAGAAGAAGTCAATGCAATCCGAGAAGAAATCGGTCATGAAAAAGTAAACATTTTCATTGAAGAGATTTACTTTGAGAACAATGAGTTATGGATTATCACTGAAGACCGTCCCGATAAGTCAGCCATCATTGGAAAAGGAGGATGGGTCGTAGGCAAGCTCAGAGAGAAGTTAGGTCTTGAAAGCATACATGTGGAATCCTATGGGGACTTTCTGAACAAAGAGTACAAATTAAAATTATCTAAAAAAACCGTGCATAACTTAGGATTGGATTTTACCGGCATTAAAAACCTGGAAAAAGCAATTGACGACAAATTAGACAACATTTACAGTTTTAATTTTGAAAATTACTTTAATGAAAATGAATTTGAGGAATCTGAAAATACTGAAGCTGTCGTTGCGTTGTCAGGTGGTGTCGACAGTAGCTTTTCACTTATTTTAGCTAAAAAGCTTGGATTCAATCCAGTTGCGGTAACCGTTGATCCAGGAACCATAATCCTTCCCAACCAATTCAAGCAGAACATTGAGACATTGACCGAATCGTTAGATGTTTCCCATGAATACATTGAAGCCGACTACACTGATGTCATTCAGGAATCCTTTACAGGCAAGCTCCATCCATGCGGAAGATGTTCCAGCAACACTGGTGATTTGGTAAAGCAATATGCAAAAGATAACGAAATACCGATAATTGTCTTTGGTGATATGCTTGCAACTGGTAGCCAATGCATAAATTTACAGGATGATTCATTATATCGCTTGAACCTCCCAGCAAGTTTAAGTGTTGGCAAGCAAGAGATAAAATCCTTAATCGTTAACTATGATTTAAAGACATTCAAAGGATTCGGCTGTCCGCTTCTTTATGAAGTGCATAAAAAATTCCCACATATGAAGAAATTTTCAATACAAAGGATACTTAGGGAAACCCGATCAAGTGCACTTGAACCCGGTGAAGCACTTGACCTAATATGGAGTTTTTATAAAATCTAATTCTAAAAAAAGAAGATTTTTTTATGTGATATTAATAGAAGCTGAGCAAACCTATCAAATAGGTTTTTCTATAAATACCACCTAAAAATCTTGCTTCTATAATCAAAGATTATATTCGCAATAATATTTTGTTTTTTAAAGTATTTAAAGTTTAGGTATACCTAAATAATTTTAAAATTAAAAAAATATAAGGAATGATTAAATTCCTTTTTTCTCAAACTCTTCATTCAAGAAATCTTTAATATTGTCGCGTGCAATTTCCACCATTTCAGGAGCAGGACCTCCCGGAACAGCTCTGATTCTGACATTTTCACGAGGATTCAATGCCTTTTGGATTAAATCGTCTGCTAAGTTTAGCTCATCGAAGCCCAATTCAACTGCAATGTCATCAATGAATTTGGAAGTGATGTCTTCCTCAGCCATATCCTTTGCACTGGCCTCATTGACTATTCTTCCAACGATTTTATGAGCGGTTCTGAATGGAATTTGTTTTTCGCGAACCATTATGTCCGCCAAATCTGTTGCGGTAGCAAAGTTCTTGCCTGCAAGCTCTGCACATCTGTCCACTTTAAATTCAACGGAAAGCAGCATTTTAGTTACGATGGACAATGTATCCTGAGTAACCTTTATGGAATTCCATAAATGAGGAGTGATTTCCTGTAAATCCCTATTGTATGTATAGGCAATAGCTTTTAGGATTGTTAAGATTGTCACCAGTTCCCCATTGACAATAGCGCATTTGCCTCTTGCAAGTTCTGCAACATCAGGATTTTTCTTTTGAGGCATGATAGAAGAGGTTGATGAATATTCATCAGCCATTTCGATAACACCGAACTCGTAAGTACTCCATAAGACCAGCTCTTCACAGATTTTAGATAATGTAGTGCAGAGTGAAACTAAATCAAAAACCGCTTCAGCAATGAAATCCCTTGCTGAAACTCCATCCATAGAGTTTTCAAGATATGCGTCAAAACCAAGCAAATCAGTAGTTAATTGCCTGTTAATTGGAAAACTTGTAGTGGCCATAGCTGCTGAGCCTAACGGGTTTAAGTTAACACGTTTATAGGTGTCTTCTAAACGTTCATAGTCTCTTTTGAGAGCCTGTACATGGGCCATTAAGTGATGAGCTATAGTAATCGGTTGAGCATGTTGTAAATGTGTAAAACCAATGAAAACATCTTCCAGATGTTCTCCGGCCATTTCAACTAAACCTTCCATAAACTCTAAGATTCCAATTTGAATTTCTGTAATTTTCTCTCTTAAAACTAATCTAACATCGCAAGCTACCTGGTCATTACGTGATTTTGCAGTGTGCATAAAACCCGCTTCAGGACCAATTTTAGAAGTAACATAATTTTCAATAGCCATATGAACATCTTCAACAGAAGGATCAAATACTAATGCTTCGTAACCTTCCTCTTTAAGATTATCAAGAGCGCATAAAATTTTATCAGCAATTTCTTCATCAATGATTCCTTCATGTTTTAACATTGAAGTATGTGCAAAATTAGTTTTAATATCAGCTTCAAAAAGAAGTTTATCCGCTTCTAGTGATGAAGTATAAATAGCAGCTTCATCTGTCATTCCAGTCTTAAAACGACCATTTCTAATATTATCCAAATGAATCCCTTCTAAAAACTAATTTAAAATAAAAATAATAAAAAAAGAAATAAAGATTTAAAAAAATCTATTTTTTCATTTCAGTGTATCCGCATTTACCACAAGCAACTCTGTCACCATGGTCAGCCATGAATACACCTTCACCGCAACGAGGACAAATTTGGTTTTTTCTTACAATTTTGTCTCCATCTACTTCATATAAATCAGATTTTCTAACCATCCAAATCACCTATTCTTCTGCTTCAGCATCTTCTTCTGCTTCTTCAGCAGGTTCTTCATTTTTAGCAATTACATGTTTAGCTTCAATGTATTCTAAATCATCTACAGTATCGTAAACTTTAGCATAACCTAATGCTTTTGGTTCACCATAGTGAGGTTGTACATTGTCAACAACAAGTAATTCTTTTTTAGTATTTAACAAAGCAACTAATTTAGATTTGATATCTAATACTTTAGGAGTTGCTTCTCCATCATAATCAACATAAAATTTGATTTCTTTTCTATTAAATAATTTATTTTCTTTTTCTTCAATAAATTCGATTTCCATGATAAAACCTCATTTAATTTATTTCAATAAATCCGTCAATAAGCTTTTGAGCTTTATTTATTAAATCACGAGCTTTCAAAACTACTAATCCTTCATTAGGTTGACCATATAAAATGGTAGTTTCTGGATTTGCCATTAAGATGCAAGGAAGAACTGCAAGATCTTCTTCCCCTGCTACTTCAATTACATAACATTCGCCATTGTTAGATAATTCAAGAGCTTGGCCTATGGTTTCCCATAGATCATCTGTAATGTATCCGGCAGGATTATTCGCTTTTAATATATGATTCGCTCGTATAACATCATGAGCATGATTTTTTCTTTGAATTAAATTATCAATTATACCAATATTTGGATATAATTCATATTTTGTAAGATTGTCAAAAGTTGCATCACCAACAGAAATTAGAAACTCGGAAGATTTAATTACATCAATTGCATCTTCAAAGTTAGGATATAACTTGCCAAAAGGTTTTTTCAACTCAGCAATTAAATCCTTGTTTTCTGCATCTAATTGTAACACAATAACACCTATCTTACTCTTAAGCAATATTCTCCTGGAATTTCAATATTCAATTCACGAGCTATTCTGGACTCATCAGGATCAGTTATAATTAAAAGACCGCTCCAGTTGTCTGAAGTAGGATTTCCGCAACTAGGACAGTGATCTTTATTTGAAATCATTTTACAAACTGTACAAGCTTTCATTCTTAACCCTTCATACTTTTTTGTTTTGCTTCTTCAATCCATTCGAATCTACCTAAATTAGTTTGTCTCATAGTGAGAGGAATCTTGGAATTTCTATGATTTTCCATACTGTTAGTAGATTCATCTTTAATAGAAACACTAACTGCCCTAGCTCTTACTAAGTCACCAACATCTAAAGTTTTACTAGATTCTTTTGCGATTAAAGCTTGTCTTTTAGCATCATAATTTATATAATCATCAGTTACTTGTGAAACATGGATTAAACCATCCATAGCTCCAATTCTCACAAAAGCACCGTAATCAGCAATATCTATAATTTCACCATTAAAGATCTCATGTTGTTCTGGTTTAAAGAAAATAGCGTTGAAAGTAACTTTATGATATGAAGCACCATCACCCATAATAAGTTTTCCTTCACCAATATCTTCAATTTCATTAACACAAATGAGTAAACCAAGTTTTTTGTCTAAACGACCTTCATAAGTTTCATTTAAGGTTTTAATTGCAACTTCTTCGAGAGGATCTTCAAATCTGTAAGGTGGTATTCTTACAATGTCCTCAATTTTTGTTTTATAATACAAAATAATCCCTCATTTTTTTTAATAAGTTTAATTAATATTATATTTTACCTTCAACAGCAATATATTTTTTTTGTCTTAGATATACTATTGTTATCCCTTTATTTTTTGCACGATTTTTTAACTCTATATCATTTGTAGCTAAAACTTCTGAAACTCTCAGTAACGCATCATCCACAGTTTCATTTTCCAGTAATGAAATATCCTTTATTTCAACTTTTGAAGAATTAGCTAATTTCAAGGCCAAATTTGCATTTAACCTTACTTTTCCTTTAGAATTTCTTTTCAAACCCTTCAATTCATTGATAACAAAGCTTGGAGTAGTTAATTTATAAGAAGGTAATAAATTTTCAAGTTCAGTGATAATGTCCACATTGAACTGAAAAGGAACCATAAAAAAATTGGTATCTATTACAACTTCTTTAGAGTCCATTATTTTTTCCCTCTATTTTATAATACCGTAACCGATTAATCTCCAACGAGCACCTACTCTACGACTTAAAGCGACTCTATCTCCCGGACTAGCACATACCGGTAATTTAAGAGTTACGTCAACATCATTTTTCTTAGCTGATGTAACAATACCAATAGTGGTTGTAGTTCCACAATTAATCATTAAAGGCTCTTTAATTTTAATTGGAGCAACATCACGTTCCTCTTTAGTTCCTACAACACGGTCAAGTAAATTTGCTTCCATGGAAAAAGCATCTAAGACATCCGGTAAAGTATCCTCTTCACCAGCGACAGTTCCGGATAATGAATCTGATTTAGTTAAAGACGGATCTAATTTGGTTGCAATACCGACAAGTCCTCCAGGACCAATTTCTTCAACTTGTTTACCATTAGCTTCAAGACCGATAATCTCTGACTTTAATGTTACCCTACTACCATTATTAGTAGGACCAGGTCTAATTTCAATAGTATCACCAAGTTTAAGGGTACCTTGGACTAATGTACCACCAATAACTCCTCCTTTAATTTTATCAGCACCAGAACCAGGTTTATTAATATCGAATGACCTAGCAACATGCATTAATGCAGAATTATCAACATTCCTTTCCGGAGGTTGAATTTGTTTAAGCATAGCTTCGATTAATATATCCATGTTAGCGCCTTGTTGAGCAGATACAGGTATTATTAAAGCATCTTCGGCACAAGTACCTTTAACAAATTCCTTTATTTCATTATAACTTTCAATAGCTCTTTCTTTTGAAACAATATCAATTTTATTTTGAACTACTATAACGTCTTTAACACCTATAACATCAAGTGCCATAAGGTGCTCTTTAGTTTGTGGTTGTGGACAAGACTCATTTGCAGCAATTACTAACACTGCACCATCCATAATTGCAGCACCAGATAACATAGTTGCCATAAGAGTTTCGTGACCTGGAGCATCAACAAAAGATACTTTTCTTATTAATTCAGTTTCACTCCCACAGATTTCACATTTTTCAGAAGTAGTGTAACATTCAGGTTCATCGCATTCAGGACATTTTCTAAATTCAATGTCAGCATAACCTAAACGGATTGAAATACCTCTTTTTGTTTCTTCACTGTGAGTGTCAGTCCATACACCTGATAATGCTTTAGTAAGAGTAGTCTTACCATGGTCTACGTGACCAACTAAACCTATGTTAACATCTGACTGTACGTTCACAGATAACCACCTTTTTTTATAATTTTAAAGTATAATTAAGAAAAAATAGTAAAACTATTCTTCCTCTTCTTCACCAGCACCAAGAATATCAGCTATTGATTTACTTCCAGCTTTAGTAACAATAGTATTGATTTGTACAATATCCTCAGCAATAGTGTTTCCTCTTACAGTTTTTCTTCTTTTAACACCATCAGCTTTAGGATGATAACCAGTACCACCAGTTAATAAACTTTTGATTCTTCTAGTACCTGAAACATCTTTTTTCATAGTGAAACCATTTTTATCACTACCGCCGGTAATTTTTAAAGTGTATCCATCTAAACCAACGATTCCACCATCAAATTCTTCACCGATGACTAATCCATTGAGAGATTTAGTATCTTCGACTTCCATTTGATAAGTTTCAGCTTTTTGAGATACAACAACTTTGAATGCCATGGTATTCCTCCTTGATTATTTTATCACAATAATTTATTATTCAAAAAGACCAAATTTACCCCAATCTGGATCCTGTTTACGTTTAATTTCAACAAATTCATATAAAGTTTCAAATTCATCTTCTGTTAATTTATCTTTAAATTCCCTTTCAATGAACTTATAATGTTTTTCAGGGACATCAACATATAATTCATCCCCCTCATCGAAATGTTTTCCAACAATTGCATCCTTAATAGCCATAGCAACTCTTTGGCCTCTAGGGATAGAAGGTAATGTTTCGCCTTTATCTTCCATACTAGCTATTACGCCAACATATTCGCCATTTTTATTAATCACTGTTTGACCTTGTTTAACAGTACCGCTAATTGATTCAATTCCAATGATTGCAGGTTTACTTTGACGGAAAACTAATTTAGGTAAAGACATGAATTTTGCAGGTTTAATGATTGCATCATAAAATGCTTTTTTCTTAGCTTGTTCCATTTCATCAATCCATGCTTCATAGTCTTCAATAATTTGATAAATTACATCTCCTTTAAAGAGTTTAACATCTGAATTTTCCAAATCTTCAGCAGAATTCTGATTAACATTAACATTAAATGCAATGATTGCTCCATGTGCATCATTTTCATTTAAAGCAATGGATGAATTAATTATATCTCTACGATTAACATCACCAATGTCCGCTTCACGAATAGGGATTTCTAATTCTCTTAACAATTTAACAATAGCTTCAAGAGAACCTAATGTATCTGCTTTAACTAAAATACCTTCATCTTCAGTACTTATTGTAATATCTTCAATCTCTTTAAGTATTTCTTCTTCCACATTTTCCTTATCACTTAAAACTCTAAGTGGAGAACCAGAAACAACATCATCTAAATTAGGAGCAGCTATTTTAATACCTGCAGCCGCTACAACTTCATCAAATTTTTGGAATTTCTTTTTAGAATCTCTCATTTCCTCAAGTGGAAGCGGTCTTAAAATAGACCTGATTTTAGTTTTTAAAACTTCATTTGAAGAAGTCATTAAAGCAATTTCATCATTAGTTCGTAAAACACCATCATAAATAATACTATCAATAGTGAGACCCAATCCTACTTCTTCTTTAATCTCTAAAACAGTACCTTTAGCAGGAGCGTCTTCATTGATTTCCAGTTGTTCGGTTAAATATTCTTGAGCAAGCCCTAAAAGCATTGCCAAAACTTCAATAATCCCTTCACCAGACCTAGCACTAATTGGTATAATACTAATCTGTGAAGCAAAATTACTGACTCTATCAAATCTTTCAGATTGGAAACCCTCTTTGTGAAGAGTGCCTACAATCTCATAAACCTTAGTGTCTAAATTTTGTTGGACACTTGGAGCTTGTTGATTGAAAGACTCTTTAAATGAAACTCCTTCATGTACTTCCCAACCGAATAACATGTCGATTTTATTAGCAACTACAATAAATGGAGTCTTATACATTTTAAGAATGTTTAACGCTTCATATGTTTGTGGTTTAAAACCATCATTAATATCAACAATCAATACTGCTAAATCAGCTAATGCACCACCACGTTTTCTTAAACTGGTAAATGCTGCGTGACCAGGAGTATCAATGAAGAATAATCCTGGGATTAAATCTTTGATAGTTAATCTGGATATAAAATTCCCACAGATTTCTTCAATAGTATCGTTAGGTATTTCTGTAGCACCAATATGTTGTGTAATACCACCTGCCTCTTTATCTGCAATAGTACTACCTCTAATGTAATCTAATAATGTAGTTTTTCCATGGTCTACATGCCCTAAAACTGATACAATTGGGGATCTGATTTTCATAATATCTTCTTTAATAATAAAATTTTTAAAATCTAAATTTATTCATAAATTAAATCGTTATCGACAATTTGATAATCGCAAATTTCATCTTCATTAAAGAAAAGGCTAATTTCTCTTTCTGCAGACTCAGGAGCATCTGAAGCATGAATAATATTTCTGCCTGTATTCATACCAAAGTCTCCTCTAATAGTTCCAAGATCTGCTTCTAAAGGATTTGTTGCACCAACAATTTTCCTAATAGTGGTAATAGCTTCTTCTCCTTGAATAACCATAGCAAGGGATGGTGAAGAAGTAATATACTCAACTAAACTTGGGAAAAATGGTTTTTCAGCGTGTTCTCCATAATGAGTTTTTGCTAAATCTTCATCAATGTGAATTAATTTACATGCAACGATTTGAAGTCCTTTTTCTTCAAAACGGGACAATATTTTACCCATGAGACGTCTTTGAACAGCGTCTGGTTTCATCATAACAAAACTTTTTTGAATCATTCTTTAACCCATTTAACTTTTCTTGAAACTCTACCGAGTTTAATCATATTTTTCTCACATTTGCTGCTACAAAAGAAATAAATTGTACCATCTCTTTTAACGTACATTTTTCCTGTACCTTCTTCTATTTCTTTATGACAGAATGAACAAGTTCTCATGCTTTTACACCTTCTTAAGGAGTTCTAATTTCCTTAGCTTCTCTAATTGTATCAAGTAACATTAAAATGTCGCCTTCTCTTACAGGACCCATAATGTTTCTTGTTAAAATTCTTCCTTTATCTCTACCATCGAGGATTCTGCATTTAATTTGCATTACCTCACCAGTCATACCAGTTCTTTTTAAAACTTCAATGACTTCAGCAGGAGTTCCTTCTTCCATTTAAATCACCGTAAAAATCCTTAAAAGAATTTACCTATTCTTTTAATTCAGCAACTTTTTCTACGATTTCACTAACAGCAGCTTCTGCGTCACCAGCATCAACAATACATGCGGAAGCAGTACCAACAGTTAAACCTGCAGCTACACCTACTTGTTCTTTAGTAGGTAAGTATACGTAAGGAATTTCTTTTTCATCAGCGAGAACAGGAATGTGTGCAACGATTTCAGCAGGATCAACATCTTCTGCGATAACAACTAATGCTGCATCTCCTCTTTCGATGAATTTGGTTACTTCGTTAGTACCTTTTGCTACTTTACCAGTAGCTTGTGCGGTTTCTAATGCTTCTTCAGCTTGTTTAGCTAATTCTTCTGGTGTATCAAATTTTACATAAATGTTTGCCATAATATATACCTCCTTTTTCATCTGGCTATGCCATCCATCGGCAGATATTATAATCCATTTTGAATCATAATATAATGTAATTATATAGTTATTATTTTAACTATAGAAATTACTCAAATTATCCAATAGATGAATAATTTAATATAGTTTTTAATAATACTAATTCTTGAATAATTCATATATCACTAAATATAATCCCATAAGAAAAAATAAGGGGGATTAGACTTTCAATACAAATACTTCTGAATTTCATATAATTTTTAGCAAAACTAAAAATAAAAATTTAGTAATTAATGAAATAATTCTAGAGAACTAGACACTATTAGATTAGTTTGTATAGTATATAAATGTTTGTAAAAATAGCTTTAATTTAGTTATTTTTGAACTAATAAAAATAAATCATAGAAAAAATGAAAAAAAGTAAAAAAAATAGAATAAATTTATATTTGAAAAACAAATAATAAATCTATTTGATTGCTAATTTAATGTCTTCTGCTTTAACAGTTTTCCTACCAGCGTGGCGAGCAAATCCGACAGCTTTTTGAGCGATTTCGTTACCGCAATCTTCAATAGCTTCGGTTAAAGCGATTTTTGCGTCATCACTTACTCTTTGTGCACCAGCATTTTTAAGGATTCTGCCTACAGGAGCAATTGGTAATTCACTCATATTATACACCTCATTTATTTTGTTAATAATAGTTTTAATTTGCTTATATATAAATCTATTGGTGGTACATCGGTGATTTTCAATAATTTCAACATTAACAACCATGATATTATTACATAAATAGTGACAGTAATATATTCGAAAATGTTTTTCATACATTCCCTTAAATAAAAAAAGTATAATTTATGTTAGAATATAAACGAATTAAAAGAAAAAATTAAAATTAAAAGAGATTTAAAGCAAAATTTATTTGTTCATTAAAATCTCTCTTAAAGTATCTATATCCGCATCAACCTGTGTAGGTTGGGTACATGCATCAATAGCAGTATTAGGATCTTTAAGTAAGTGTCCAGTAACAACACAGGTGATTGTTTCGCCTTTATCAATTACGCCTTCGTCAACAAGTTTTTTAAGACCTGCAATAGAAGCCGCTGAAGCAGGCTCGACACCAATACCCTCTGTTCTTGCAAGTAATTTTTGTGCATCAAGGATTTCTTCATCT
The DNA here is from genome assembly GCF_017539065.1 of Methanobrevibacter sp. GTDB lineage: Archaea > Methanobacteriota > Methanobacteria > Methanobacteriales > Methanobacteriaceae > Methanocatella. Next base: position 68,871 of record NZ_JAFYHP010000009.1, on the reverse strand, counting down.
GTTACTGTTTCGGAATAACCATTTGAATCATAAATCGCATTTAAAGCTTTGATATCGCTGACCGGAGCACCGATACGTATTGCTGTTGCAATTGTCTCTGGATTTTCTACAGGCACAACACGTCTGTCTCCTTTTTTAAATGCATTTGTTACAGGACATGCGCCTTCCGCTTGAATACCAGTCATCATTGGTAAATCTTTAATAAATCCTGCATCATAAAACTCTTTAACTCCTTTCCAAATAGCTGAAATATTCCCTGCATTACCCACAGGCAAAATAATTCTGTCAGGAGCTTGCCAACCGAGATCACGAACAATTTCATAACCTATTGTTTTTTGTCCCTCTAATCTATATGGGTTGATTGAATTTAATAAGTAAAGATGTTTTTCTAATGCTAGAGCAGTCATAGCTTCAAGTGCTTCATCAAAGTTTCCATTAATAGACATTACTTCAGCGCCATGGAACATTGCCTGTGCTAATTTTCCAAGTGCAACTTTTCCAGAAGGTAAAAATACAATACAGCGTAATCCTGCACGAGCCGCATAAGCTGAAAGTGATGCGGAAGTGTTACCGGTTGAAGCGCAACCTACGGTGTGCACTCCTAATTCCATTGCTTTAGTCATTCCGACAGTCATTCCTCTGTCTTTAAAACTTCCTGTAGGGTTGGAACCTTCAACTTTCACATATAGGTTTACTCCAAGTTCATCGCCTAATTTATCACACTTACAGAATGGAGTTCCCCCTTCATCAAGAGAAACGATTTTTGACTCATCTACTGGAATGCATTCTTTAAATTTCCATAAATTATCTCTTCTACCCTCAAAAACATCTTTAGAAACATCTATATCATTAACGAGTTCAAGTACAGATCCACACTTTTCACAAGTATAGATTACTTCATCATCATCATATTCTTCTCCACATGAAACACATCTTATCATAAAATCACTACATATATTTTTTTAATTATTCTATATAAAATTAATTAACATTAGATGGAATTAATAAAATTCGCAATTGGAAGGGTCAAATATGCTTCAACAAAACCTGCAATTGCCATTAAAATCGAAGCAATTATAAGTAAGATAATTGCTTGTTTTAATTTTTCAGAACTTGCATTGAACGATATTGACAATAGTTCTTTAACCGGACCATTTTCCTGGTCATTTAATGTTTTAAGGAATTTATATAGGAAGTTAAATAAAACAAAACCAGATGCACAAGCAATGATGCATGAGGAAAACTCAAAAATACCATGAGGTATGATTAACAGCAATGTCTGAAATAAATTATCGGTTGTTGCCACATAATAACCTACAAAAAATCCATTAAAAGCCAATATAACTGCTGAAAGGCATAAGAATAATCCATAAATAAACATTGCAAATACAATTTGAATATTATTAAAGAAAATGCTTTGAAAGGTTAATTTAATAACCCCAGTTTGGACTTTGTGAGTTAAATCATCGACTAGGGGATCTAAAAAGCTATGCAAATAAGGTTCTAAAAAATAACCTAAAATTAAAGAAATGAAAAGAATAGCTATTGCTGATATAATAGCTAATTTATTCTCGCTGAATGCTAATTTAACTTCATTTAACATTATATCAATGTTTTAGCAATTTCAGATGCTTCAACTTGCTTTTCATGTAAATCATCCATGAATTTTTCCATCAACTCGGCAGTTCTGACTTTACATTCGCCGCAGCGCAATGTTCCGTTTAAACATTCATTTCTGATTTTTTCAAGTTCTGAATCATCGTCGATGAAATGATATAATAACATTTCATATATTACGCATTTATCGACTTCTCCACCTAATTCTTCTTGCTCTTTTAATGTTTCTCTTCCACCGGTTTTTGCAGATTTGACTTTTTTAACAGCAGTTTTAGTATCGTCATTTAGATAAATTGCAGTGGATGGCTTTGAACTGCTCATCTTATCTCCAGTAAGTCCTGTTAAGAACCTGTGGTATGTGGAAGCCGGGGATATGAATCCCTCTTCTTCATTGAGTTTATGTGCAATATCTCTTGTTAATCTAATATGAGGGTCTTGGTCGATTCCTACTGGAACTACAACCTTTTTTGGACCTCCAAACTCTTCAATTTGTGGAAGTAAAATATCTGCAACCTGGAAGAGTGGTGCTTGTACATGTGCAATATTTGTTGAATTTTCAAAACCGTAGATTGCCTTAAGTTGGCTGAAATTAGTTTTGATTGAAGCTTTAAACGCTAAATTTTTTAACAAATTATTCTGAGATTGTAAATAAACGTTAACGTTATCTTTTTCAAGGTCGAGCCCTAATGCAATCCAGTTTGTTAAATATTCATTTACTGCAATTTCACGGCCTTTTTCAAAGCTCATGTCCCGTGCGGCATAAGCCTCTAAGTCTGCAATTGGTAAGGACAACATTGCACCCATATCCTGATACCATTTAATTTGGTCTACGACCATCTTATGACCAATGTGCATTTGGCCACTTGGCATCATTCCGGTTACAACTGCAAAATCCTTGTTTTGATTGATTAAATTAACAATTTCTCCAAATTCCCTGTGTCCAAAAATTACTCCCCTTTTCATTAATATTTGAGGATTTTTAACATCCCCAATAACATCAGAAATTTTACCAATTCCAAATTGATTAACTAACTTGTCATAATCTAGGCTAAATGATGCCCATGGATTAATTAAATCTGCCATTTTATCACCACTAATGCTGTTAAATTAAATTTATAATTAATAATTATAATCATATGTATAAAAGTATATTAAAATATAAATGATTTCTTTAATTAAACTTATGGTCTTGTCCATTCCACATTATAATAGGTTATGTCAAAGTCCTCATCAACAATTGCTAAAAGAAGTTTTTTATTAACACCATGAGAAACTCTCATGTAACTTGCAAAATCAAGCGCATTAATATCATAATTTTCAAAAATGATTTTAACTAGATATTCAGAATGTCCCATACCCGGACCCCCTCGACGATCATATAGCCTAAAATCTGAACCATATTTAAAACCGGTTTTAATGACAAAACCTCTGTTTTTTAAATCACGATAAACAACATATTTGCCATAAAGTTCTTCTTGTTTGAGAAGGTCAATTAAATAACCTGTGGTGCATTCAGTGCCGTCTTCATAAATATTTAAACGACCATTTTCTTGCAAATAAGAAGCTTCAATTAAGGAAAGCATCAGGAAATCGGCTTCAATTTTACCAAACTTACTTTTTTCATGTAAAGCTATAGGTTTTTTACTTCCTTCTTCAATTTTAATTGAAACAATGCCATTAGACAAATTTCCACGCATTAAAAACACCACAAAAAGAAACAAATTATATTTAATGCTTATAATTTTGAAATAAATATTATATAAAATTTTTGTAAAAAAAAAGAATTGTAAAAGTTAAACTCTAATAAAAATATTATTAGCCATTTCTGCTGGAATGTTTAACTCTTCATCATCAATAATAACTAAATAGTTATTGCCAATGCGGTTTTCGTTAAATTCATATTTTAGAGTTTGACCAACTTTAATACCCTTTTCGGTGATTTCATCTAAAAGCTCATTAGTCCCACGAATAAAAGAAATTGTACCTTCAGCACTTCCATTTAACTCAGAAACAGATAATAGATTAAATTTTCTGTTGATAATTTGGTCAAAATCTTTTTGTGAGAAACATTCATTACAGCTACTAAATTCAAAATCACAAGCAGGAATTAATTTTTCATCAGGACATAAGTCTGGATGATGCAACATGGTACATAGTGCTCTTTCAGCTTCATCAGATAAAGTATGTTCCATTTCACAAGCTTGACTGTGAACATTTTCTTCCTTAACTTTCAAGATGTCTGATAAAAATTTTTCTAAAATTCTATGTTTTCTTGTAATTTTCTGAGCAATTCTCAATCCTTCATCAGTTAAAGTAGCTCCTTTATATGGAGTGTATGAAATATAACCTAAATCCTCTAATTTTTTAAGCATTTGAGTTACACTACCTGGAGCAATGCCCAAATCTTTTGATAATTGAGTTGTAGAAACTTGCTCTTTGTTACTTCCATTACGATAAAGAACTTCCAAATATTCTTCAATATTGTCACTTATTTTAGCTTCAGCCATGAAAGTCACCTAATAATATACTGTTTAAAATTATATAATTAAAAGTATAAAAAAGTTTTGGTAAACCTAAATAAAGATTTTAAAAAAATAAAAAAAGAAAAATAGTAATTAGAATGACAAACTAGTATAAATACCTTTTAAGGTAAATGAATTTGTATTCCAATTAGCTACTGATCCTAAAGAGTTTCTAGAACTGGTTGCATCTGCAACATACCATTTTCCATCCACCAATACTTGAGCCCATACATGACCGTAAGTACTTCCACTTGAGAACTTACAGGTACCATGCACATATCTTGCTGGAAGGCCAGCAGCCCTATATAATGCTATTAATAAATGTGAATGATCTACACAATTTGCAGATTTATATTTCAATGTATTAACCGCACCATATTTAGTATCATAATAGAAACTATATGAAACAGAATCTCTTACCCAGTTGAATATAGCTTTAGCTTTTGCAATATCGGTTGTTAAACCTTTAGTTAACGCAGTTGCTTTAGCTTGAATATCTGCATTATTAACTTGACAATTGGTTGTTGCTTTAAGATATTTGCTTAAAGAAGTATCTGTATTTACCTCATTAACCCCTTTGCCAGTGACGGAAACACTAATACTGCTGTCTCCTCCACTAGAAGTAACAACGGTTACATAATTTGGCAACATGGAATTAGTACCGTAAAATGCTAAAATACGTGAAAACGCATCGACTACTTCAGAATAAACAATCCTTTTATCTGAAACAGTTGCATAATTAGGTGCTTGTTTATTATTCTTAATGAATTTTGCAACATTATTTGCCCAAGTTAAATAATTTTCTGTGGTTACTTGCATATTGGCTGAATCTCCAAATGGAGAACTTGGATTGGATACACCAGTAATATAAGCAATATCCTTCATATTGGAATTACCAATTTGATAAATTGCCTCACTCATCAAATACAAGAATTCCGGCAATTTGAATACAACTCCTCCTGCAGTAACTGTATTCGGAAGAGCATTATTATTTTGATAATAATTCTTTAAATTAGTAGCTCCTGTAATAATATTTTTAATGGATATTGTTTTAGCTGTGGTGCTAGTTCCAGTTGCAGGTGTAGCTGCAGAACTTGAATCATCACTAGAACCAAGAGTGCCTGTTGAAGATGCAGAGGTAGTTAATGAATTAAAATTAACGAGATTAGTTACTCCCCATCTGAATATTATGACACCCACACCGTTACTATTAAGTACTGCTTGTGAATCTTTTGTGATTTCACTTAGAGACAATTTTGTAACATCATCATCTGATTTATAACCTTGCAAACCACCCCAAACTTTAGCACCATTTGAATGGTCAACAAACCATTTAGTAGTGGTTTTAATCCAATTGGTTGAAGATCTATAATTTCCTTTGTAAATCATTGGAATGATAACATCTACGTACTTACTAATTTGTTCAACATCCTGACCATAATAATATTCGTTGCTGCTTGTTTCAGGCATTAAAGCACATGAAACGATGAGTTTTGAATTATAATTATGGAGAGCTGTAGAAGCTTGTTTTATAAATTGAGTAATTGCTTCAGTTCCGCCACTGGTTTGATAAGCAGTTCCAGGATATCTCATGTAATCAAAGTGGATACCTGCAACACCCTTAATTTTAGCATAACTAAGAGCATCATTAATTACTTTATTAAAGTGATCTGTATTAACGTTTCCATTTTTGATTGGATTTATCCATGAACCGTCATAAAATGTTTGCATCCAAATATGGACATTAATTCCTAAACCATTAGCTTTAGCAATCCATGATTCGACGGCGGATTTGCCGTGAGCTTGAATTGCATAATAATTTAAGAATATGTCACTGGTTCCTTTAGAAGCCAATGTGTCTAAATTGACTTTTTTCATGTCGCCTCCAAATAACCAATAACCATATCCATTAGTGGTTTTTCTATTTACAGAAATTTTTGCAGTTCCAGAACTTGGAGCATTATCATTATCTCCAGTAGCTTCATATTTGAATGAAACTGTGTAATTACCTGGGTTAACATTCACTGTGAATTTTGCATAACCGCTTGAATCGGTTTTTGCAGTATATGTTTTTGAGTTTACAGTTAATTTAAGAGTTTTGCCAGATAATGCTTTTTTATTTGAATTTTCTAATAAAACTTTAAATGTTTGTGAACCTTGATATACAGAAGTTCCGCTTTTCCATGTGACAGTGGTAGGTGATCTTTCTTTAACTGTAATAGTGGTTGAACCTGTTTTTGAATTAAGTTTAGATTCAGCTTTATTAGTGTATGTAATGCTATATTTGCCAACAGGCAAATTAATAGCTAAAGATACCATACCATCATTATCTGTTGTTTTAGTATATGAATTTCCATTAATTTTGAGTGTAACAGTTTTCTTTGCCAAAGGAACTCCACCTGAAGTTAAAGCAACTTTGAATGGGGTGTTTGCACCATGACCCATTGTAGTAGTGCTTTTAACTGTAAAAGTAGGATCTTTACTTGAGATAATGGTTACATAATTCTTGGCGCTAGATGCTTTATAAAAATTATTGCCTTCGAATTTATACTTGACAATATATTGGCCTGCCTTTAAAGACGGCAATTTAAGTTTAGCATTACCATTTTTATTGGTTTTAGCAGAATATGTCTTACCATTAATCTTAAATGTGACTATCTTACCTTTACCCGGAGCATATCCGAATTTATTGAGTAATTTAACTTTGATAGTTTTTGAATCTCCTGTAAGGAAAAGGTAATCCTTTGTAGTCAATGAAGTAGTGGTTGACTTAACTACTTTAACTGTGTTAGTTTTAGTTAAACCATCCTTATTATATGAAATAATTTTATAAGTTCCTTTTTTAAGATTAACTAAAGATAAACTTGCCACTCCTTTCGAATCAGTTTTCACTTTATAAGTTTGACCGTCAATTTCAAATTTAATTTTCTTATTAGCTAATACCTTACCATTACTTTTGAAGAATTTTGCAGTGAATTTTCTACCATCTGTATAAACTTTAGAAATATCACTAGCAGTAATAGTAGATAAAACTGTAAAAGTTGTTGTTAGACTATAACCAGTTATAGGATTTTTTGCAGTGACCTTATAATTACCTGGTTTGAGATTTATCGCTAAAGAAGCCACCCCTTTTGCATTTGTTTTTTCAGTGTATGTCACACCATTAACTGTAATCTTAACATTAGTATTAGCTAATGGATTACCGTTTGCATCTAAGAAAGTTGCAGTATATGAAGCGCTTCCCTTATAATATTTAGTAATATCTTTCGCAGTGATTGTCTTAGATACATCTATTTTTGAAGAAACATCACCGCTAATTTCATCTTGATTAGATAATGAAAGAGCAGTAATCCCATCATCACTATTTGAAAGATTATCACTGTCTGAGTTAGTTGATAAAATATTTGAATCTTCAGATTCTAAAACTTCTTCACTTGATAGAGAAACTTTAGATGAATCATTATCAACATTTGAATCACTTGATACAGAAATCTCTGATGAATCAGCAGTATTCTCCATTGGGACTGAAACATCTGATGTGTCATCTACTAAGCTGGTAGCATATGAATCTGTAACATTAACATCACTTGCTGAAATTGCACTAACTGATAAAACAATAGTGAACATCATTAAGAAAGTGAGTAATATTTTTTTGTTCAAAATAATTTACCTCCATAACAATTTTTTTAAACATCACGAGAAAAATCTCGCTTGTAGAAATATTTATTAAAAATATCTTATATAAACCTTTTTATTTGCTAAATCTAATTAAATGAGTTTAATTTTTAAAAATAAACTTAAAACTTCATGAATATTTACTATAAAGTAAAATTCTTTTTGAATTAGGTTTTAAAAAGATTTAATGAAATGAAATCATTTTTTAACTAACTTAAATATATGAAACTTAAAACTGTAATGTTAAAGATTATTAAATAAAATAGAGCATGATAAAAAGTTATATTAATCAAAACTATTGATTTAAGTTAAGTTAGAATAAAAAACAATACGTTTAATAAAGAATTTTGAAAAATAAGCAAAAATAATAAAAAAAAGAAAAAGTGTAAAATTTTTTACAAATTTTACATCATAGGAGGCATTCCGCCCATACCGCCAGGCATTGGAGGCATACCACTATCATCATTTCCAGACTCATCAGGTCCGGTGGAATTTAATGCATTTCTTGCTGCAATCATATCATCAATACGCAAGATCATTTCAGTAGCTTCACTAGCTGATTGAAGTGCTTGGATTTTTACCCTTAAAGGTTCGATGACACCAGCATCTTTCATGTCAACTACTTTGCCTTCGAATACATTAATTCCAATGAATGGATTGTCTTCATGGGCTGCTTTCAAATCAGCAATTAAGTTAATGGTGTCTAAACCTGCATTTTCAATTAATGTTCTTGGAATAACTTCTAATGCTTCAGCATATTTTAAGATAGCCAATTGTTCTCTTCCACTTACAGATTCACCATATTCTCTTAATTGTTTTACCAAATCAATTTCACAAGCTCCTCCACCAATGAGAACTTTACCTTCTTCGATGGTTGCTGCAACTACTCCTAATGCATCATCAATAGCTCTTGCAATTTGTTCTGTGACATAACGGGTACTGCCTCTTAAGACAATTGAGGAAGCTTTCGGATTTTCACATTCTTCGATTAAGGTTAGTTCGTGGTCAAATATTTTATCAAGATATACATGGCCTGCATAACCTAATTTATCTTCTGACAAGTCTTCGATATCAGTTACAAGTTTAGCTCCAGTAGCTTTTTCAATTCTTTCCATGTCAGATTTTTTAACACGTTTGAAAGCCATAATTCCTGCTTTTTTAATGTAGTGTTCTGCCATATCATCAATACCTTTTTGACAGAATAATACATTAGCGCCTGAGTCAACGATTTTGGCAACTAACTCTTTTATCATGTCTTCTTCTTTTTTGAGGAATGCTTCGAATTGATCAGGGCTGGTTATATCGATTTTGGTATCAGTATTAATGTCTTTTAATTCAATAGGATATTTCATGATAGCAATTTTTGCATCTTTAACATCTTTAGGCATGCTTTTGGATACAGGAGCTTTATCAATAATAATACCTTCTGCCAAGAATGAATCTTCTACAGAATCGCCTGAAACCCTTTGAATGTTAATATTGTCAATGTCGGATTTTCCATCCTCTTTGATTCTTAATGCTGCTTCTACTACAAGGTCTGCCAGGTGTTCTTTTGCATAATCTGAACCTTTTCCACTCATTGCAGTAACTGCTACTTTTTTAAGAGTTTCTTTATCATCCGCATCAATTGCAATATCCTTTATAAGTTCCACTGCTTTTGCAGTTGCATTTCTGTATCCTTTTACAACAACAGATGTTGCAATTCCATCTTCTAATAATTCTTCAGCTTTAGCTAATAATTCACCTGCAATAACAACGACAGAAGTAGTTCCATCTCCAACAATTTCCTCTTGTTTTTTTGCAGTTTCAACAAGCATTCTAGCTGCAGGTTGGTTAATTTCCATTTCTCTCATGATGGTTGCGCCATCGTTGGTGACAGTAACATCACCTAAAGAAGTAACTAACATTTTGTCCATTCCTTTAGGACCGAGAGTGGTTCTTACAATACCTGCCAATACTTTAGCAGCTGTGATATTCATTCTTAAAGCATCTCTTTTTGAATATCTTTCAGTCCCTTCAGGAAGGATAAATATTGGTTGATTTGCCATTTAATAATCACCTTAAAAATTTTTTAAATAAAATATAAAACTAAGTTTTTATACATACTAAAATAGGTAAGAGGTAATATAAAAACATTACCCCTTAAAGTAACTTTAGGTGTGTTAATGTACGAAGAGATTATAACAGAAATCAAATCAAACCTGGGATCAAACAAGGATTTAAACAGAAAATACCTTTCAAGCCAGATAGAAGTCTATAAAGACCATCCGTACAATAAGGAGATAATCAAGGAAATTTCCAGAATGATGTGGGACTGCCTGAGCGAAGACGAAAAGCAGGAATTTATAGAAATTTCCGAAAAGGAAAATCCGATAATGGACATCCTGAATGACATTTATTTCGATGTCGAAAACGGAAATTATGAAACCCCCCTTAAAAAATTGGATGATTTCATGGAAACATTTCCAGGAATGTTTGAAGACGACAAGGTAAGCGAATACCACTACTTCACAAACCCCCTGGAGGAGATGATTTTCAGAAAGTATATCGGTTTGAAAAAGGAATTGAGATACATTCCGGACAATCAGCCTTTGCTTGACCTATATTATGTTTACGGATTTCTGCTTCTTGAAACACAGCAATATGAAAAGGCAGAGGAGTATCTAAGAAAAGCGATTAAGATTAATCCAGTTTCCGCCAGAATTATCCTGGAGCTGTGCGAGATATATAAGGTGCACACCTACACCTTCAATGAATTCATAATCCGCACATCAGATGCCTTAAAATATGCATACCTTCCGCAGGACATTGCAAGATGCTACAGAAACCTTGGACATTATTATGTGGAAGAAAACCAAATGAAACCTGCATTAGCATTATATACCTATAGTATGGAATATGAAGCGAGCCCCCTCGCATATGCTGAAATCAAATTTATTCAATCCAAAGGAAATATAGAATTGACCTTAAACGAATGCATTGACATAATCAAAAATAAAAATATCCAAATAGGGCCAAATCCATTCATTTTAGAATGTTTAGATGAATTGATTGATGAATGTGAAAGGAATAACTTGCCCAATCAATTATTATATTTTTTAGAGCTTAAATTCGATGCAACAAATGATGAAAAAATACTCGAAAAAATGAATATAATTAAATAATATATAATAATATATTATATAACAAGGTGATACATTATGTGTTCAAGCGGAGGGCCAATGGCCGATATTGATTTGAAAAAATTGAAAACCAAAAAATACCATTGCAAAGACTGTGGAAATTCCTTTAAAGGACTTGGAAAAAAAGTCGTTTGTCCATCTTGTCAAAGTGACAATGTAGAACTTGCAGAGTAAATTACTTACTCTCTTTTTTTATTTTTTAGTGATAATATGAATATTGATTTTAAAGATGATGAAATACTATTTCTTGAAGGCGAAACCGGAATGGTTGGAGTTGTAAAAGTAGCTTATGAAAACAAAATGTTATTTATTGCAACCCAAGACAATGAGGAAATAGTTCAATTTTTAGAACCCGATGATATTATCGCTGTATCCAACTTCAAAAAGGACAAAAGAGCTATTCGCTCACAGGCTTATCTTAGTCGTGAAGAATCATCCCCACTCGTTATCTTAAACAAAGACCATCCGTCAACAAGGCTTTTAGAAACAGTAATCTCAATAGGAGATAGGGTAAACCTAAATTGCAATATTACTCCTGGAACACATCCTGAACAGAATGTTTTATGTTCATGTGACAGCCTCTCCGGACTTGAAATAGCAAAAACACCTACTGGTGTTGCATTGAATAAGGACTTTGATAATTATACTATTGAAAAATTTTAGGTTGAACTATGTTGTTTATCGATTCTTTCTATATGTTTTTGGGACAATTGGTGGTTTTTCTAATAATTATAATTATAATATTAATAATCATATTTTCGATTTTAGCCCTCATAATGGCTAAAAGGAACCAGATAAAATTTCCTAGATTTCTGTTGTATATAGTTGACCTATTGTATTCCCCTCTTAAAACAATAGCCCGTTTTTTAAATATGGATGATAATTTAATTGACGATATTGCCATTAAAGTAAGGAATGACTTAAACAAAGAGCAATACAAGAAAATACCTGCCGAGGAAACATTGATTTTCTTGCCTCACTGTTTAAGACATAAGGACTGTCCTGCAACACTTCAAAAAGAAGGATTGAATTGTACTGAATGCGGATTATGTTCCATTGGAGTTATCAAAAAGAAAGCCGAACCATTGGGTTATAAAATATATGTCGTTCCAGGATCAAGCTTCGTTAAAAAAATAGTTATGGAAAACAAATTCAAGGCAATACTCGGCGTAGCCTGTCATGAAGATTTGAATCAGATGATGATGCTTCTTTCTAATTTTTACCCTCAAGGAGTTTTGCTTGAAAAAACAGGCTGTTTTGAAACAAAAGTAAATGTTAAAAAAGTATTTGAAAAAATAGATTCAAAATACTAACTTTCATATCTTGTTGGAAACATAACATATGAAACCAACGTTAGTTTATATTTATTTAAAGTTATTATAAAACTCTTTTAAATTATTTTTATCATCTTCAGATAAGTCATGCCAACGAATATTCTGTATAGCTCCTTCAAGTGCCATCAATCTATTTATGCATGCGCTGTCATCAATTTCTTTAATTTTTAACCATGCTTCTTTACTGCCAATATCAATCAGGTCATCGACAGTGTTTATTCCAACTTCATTTAATTGTTCTTCAACTACTTTGCCAATATTCGGAAGTTTAGATAGTTCACCCATTTCAATACATCCAATAATTATCTTTTTTAAGAAATTTGGCATTTTTAAGATTTATAGTTATGGTTTGCAAAATTAATATTAACATTAACGATTGAGTTCAGCTATTCAAATATTAATCCAGGAAAACATCACCACTAATTTTAATTCATGAAAATATTAGTAATTTAATGTAAATTTTCACTGACTACAATACTAATCAAAATAAGCCATGAAAGCACGAGATTCAGGAGTTTCACTGAATTCATCTATAAATGCTTTCAAATCATTAATGAATTCCTCTTTTCTTTTATCCAAATCTTCAATTTCAGAATAATCTTTCTTAACGGATATTGACATTATGATATCATCAGTCTCAAGGGTTATTTCAGGATATAAAGCATCAAGCAAATCATCCATATTATCCTCTTCCAAGTTCCTGATGCGCTCTTGCAAGGTGTCCTGCTGCTAGTGCTCCAACCAATGACAATTCCCCTGCTAAAACGGTTGATGCAACAATTTCTGCAAATTCACGTGCCTTGCCAGAACCTGCAACACCAAGGATTTCCAATCCCTCATGAGCAACTTCCAAACTGGTTCCTCCACCGACGGTTGCAATTGGCAAATCAGGCAAGTTTACTGAGAAGTATAAATCCCCATCACGATTTTCAGCAGTTGTAATGCCTAAAGACCCTTCAACAACATGTGCCGCATCCTGGCCTGTTGCTAAAAATATTGCTGCAACCATGTTAGCATAGTGAGCATTAAATGCAAGGGATCCGCTAGCTGCTGAACCAATTAAGTTTTTAGCAGTGTTCACCTCAACAATTGCTTCTGCTGTGGTTTTTAACTTTTTGGCCACAATATCTTTTGGCACTAATATGTCTGCTATAACACTTTTTCCTCTTCCTTCAACAATGTTAATAGCAGCCGGTTTTTTATCAACACAGACATTACCACTTAATGCAATGTGGGTTGCTGTGGTTTCATTAGCTAATTTATCTAAGATTTTTTCAGAAGCTATTGTTACCATATTCATTCCCATACTGTCCCCTGTTGAGAAAACGAATCTCGGGAAAACATAGCTTCCAACAATTAAGATAGGATCAATTTTAATTAATTTTCCATGAGAAGTAGTAGATTCCGCAATTTCTTTCAATTCATCGAAATTATCAATAAACCATTGTTTTATTTTTAATGCCTCGTTAACACCATTACATTTGATTGCGGGTGCACGAGTCATAATATCTGAAACTACTCTTGCATTAACGCCGCCGGAAGCGGTTATTGTTGATGCGCCTCTATTAACTGATGCGACTAATGCCCCTTCAGAAGTTGCAAGTGGAACAAAAACTTCACGATTACAATATTCTCCATTAATTTTTAATGGACCTGCAATACCCATTGGAAGTTGCAATACTCCAATTGAGTTTTCTATATTTCTTGCAGAAGCCCTTTCCATATCCAAAGTATAATTTGAGATATTGGTTAAATCTAAATCATATTTCTGTTCTAAAAATTCTCTTCTAATATCAGTTGCTTCTTTGGCGGATACTTCTTTATCAACTTGATAAAGTTTCATTTCGCCATTTAATAATTTATCAATAATTTCCTGATTTGACATTACATAACCTTTTTAAGTAAATCTACAATTTCAGATGGTTTTTTAGCTACTTCAACACCAGCTTCATTCAAAGCTTTGGTTTTACTTTCAACAGTACCGGAATTTCCTTGGATGATAGCTCCAGCATGTCCCATTCTTTTGCCTGGTGGTGCTGTTCTTCCTGCAATATATGATACTACAGGTTTTGACATTTCTTCTGCAATGAATTTACCTGCCCTTTCTTCTGCAGTTCCTCCGATTTCACCGATTAAGACAACGGCATCGGTTTGATCATCTTTTTCAAATCTTGTTAAGATATCGACATAATTGTCTCCGGTTACAGGGTCCCCACCAATACCAACAGCTGTACTTTGGCCAATTCCAGCATTAGTGAGTTCACTTGCAATCTCATAAGTTAATGTACCGCTTCTTGAGATTACTCCAACATTTCCTTCAGCAAAGATGTGGGTTGGCATAATACCTAATTTGCCGACGCCCGGAGAGATGACTCCAGGAGTGTTTGGACCTATGATTGTGGTGCCCATTTCCTTTGCATATGCCATGATTTTCATGCTGTCATGGACAGGAATATGTTCAGAAATGATAACAACCAAATCCAAATGTCTGATTGCTTCAAATGCAGCATCCTTTGCAAATCTTGCTGGAACAAATATTATTGAAGAGTTGATATCAACTTCTTCTGTTGCTTCTTCCATGGAATTGAAAATTGGAACTCCTAAAAAGTCCTGACCGCCTTTTCCCGGAGTCAATCCTGCTACAATATTAGTATTGTATTTTAACATTTGTTCTGTATGGAATGAACCTTGTTTACCGGTGATTCCTTGAACTATACATTTTGTATCTTCATTTAATAAAATCATAATTATCTCCTATCTTAATATTCTTGTTTTATTTTCAAATGGAACGGCCAAATCGATTACATTTCCATTCATAAAAGCGGTAGCTGAAAATATTACACTGCCCGGCAATACATTGCAAGTTGCCCCTCTTTTAACCAAATAAACGTTTTTGTTTCCAAGCGCAGCTCCTATCATGGCCCCTGCAATAACACCCACAGACTCTATGTTTTCAACAGTTGCCACAACCACAGGGTCATCGGTTTCAGGTGAAACATAACCGACACCTGGAATTTTTCTTGTCTTTGGCTCGATAAAATCCGATACATCAGTACAATTTTTCATGCCTTTTGCCGCTTCAATCGCAGAGTTTGCAACATCTGCAACAAATGGTTCTCCCCCATATGTATCGAAGCCTAAAACAATAGCATCCGGATACCTGTCTGGCCTTATGTTTGCTTCAGCATAGGATATTCCTTCCCCAGCATTTTCAGGATTATCGGAAATCCCGGACAGATCTCCAAGATTTTCTGCACTCATTTTTAAAACGTTGACCAAACCTTCATTAACGGGCTCAAGCAAATCATCTTCCACAAATGCACTAACTACAACATCATCTCCAGTGACATTTGTTAATGCGACATCTCTTGCACCTAAGTCTTTAACAGTTTGAAGGTTTTTTTCAATAGCTTCTACTAGCTCGGAGCTACAAGATACATCATTTTTTGATATATCTGCACCTATAGCAGTAATTTTCAAATTAACACCTTATATAATTGATTAAATAAATAAATAAAATTTTTAAATTTTATTGATATATAATATGTTTTTTAATTTATATAAAGTTTTTAAGAAAACTTAATAATAGTAATAAATATATTATAATGTAATGTATTCACAAACAAAAATCGCAATCCCTATCTTTCAAGAAAGATGCGAAGAGGTTATTGAAGTTGCAAAGGATTGTATAGATAAAGGTGCGGACATATTGGAGTTCAGAATAGATGCACTTAAAAATCCGGATATTTCAGAAATCAGAAATACAATCGAAGAGATCAACTTCCCTACAATTGCCACAAATAGAATCAGCACGGAAGGCGGTTCTTTTAAAGGCACAGAAGAAGAAAGATTCAATATATTATATGAATGTTGTGATTTGGCCGATTATGTGGATATTGAACTTCAAAGCAATGATGAATACATTAATAAGATTCATGACACCGGCGTTAAAACAATTGTCTCTTACCATGATTTTGAAAAGACACCCGACCTAAATGAAATCCTCTACATTGTTGAAAAGGAACATGAATTAGGGGATATAGCTAAAGTTGCATTCATGCCACAGGATTTGGAAGATACCTTAACAATATTGGCAGTCCTTTCACACTGTGAAAACACAATTGCCATTTCTATGGGTGATTTGGGAAGTTACACCAGAATTATGGCTTCCAAATTTGACTCACCAATTACTTTCGCAGCGGGAACTGACGTGACTGCACCGGGGCAAATTGACATTGAAACAATGAAAGCTCTCCTAAATATGGATTTGAATATTATGGATGAGTGATTTGAATGGCTAAAAAGATTGTTTTAGCTATAGTTATACTTATTTTAATCATATTTTTTGGAATCTTGTTTTTGGGCAATGATACCATTGATATCTATAATGATGGTGAAAACGTCACCGTTGAAACTACTTCCTTTTCCACTATTGACAAATCCGGCCTGAGCAATGAAATATGCGACTACACTTTAGAGGTTATGAATGATACCGGCAGTGATATTGCAAGTTATAGGCATGGAATTGAGGACATTTGCAATCAATATGGTCTAGAAGATGTTGATATTAATATTGATTCAAGCATTGGGCCAAATCAAATTCCTATTGTCGTGACTGTTGATGGAACATCCATGCTTCCAACTTTAAAAGATGGGCAAACAGCACTAGTAAATAAAACCCACGACATACATGTTGGAGATATCGTTGTGGCAGATAGTGAAGAATATGGCGGAATTATAAAAAGAGTTGACCAGATTAAGGGCAATGACATCCACCTGGTTAGTGATAACAAAAATATTTCTTATGAATTCATTAATGGTGAATTATATCAAATAAAAGGTATTTCAACTTGGGTAGACATTTCTGATATTAATGGTGTTGTAATATCATATTAAAAATAAAAAAAAAGGAAAATAATGCCAAGCACTATTTTCCTAATATAGGGACAAATGAAAATTAGTATTGTAATTATCTATACGGCCTTTTCACCGTCTTCACCAGTACGTATCCTAATTACATTTTCCACAGGTTGTATGAATATTTTTCCGTCACCGATGTTTCCGGTATATGCTCCTTTTTTGATTGCCTCGATGTACAATTCCAGTTCATCATCTTTAGCAACAATCTCAACACGTGTCTTTGGAATTAAGTCAATGCAATAACTTGATCCTCTGTAGGATTCTCTTACTCCTCTTTGACTTCCTCTTCCTTTGACTTCGCAAACGGTCATTCCTTCACAACCCGCTTTGACCAGTTCATTTTTAACATCATCAAACTTTTCAGGTCTGACTATTGCAATAATACGTTTCATTAACTATTCCTCCTTTAATTGAAGTTATAAGCAGATTCTTTGTGAAGGTGGGAATCAAGTCCTCCAATTTCTTCATGATCTTCAACTCTAATACCATTTAATGTTTTATCGAGTATTTTTGCTATTACATAACTTACTAAAAATGAATAAACAATTGTAGCTACAATACTAATGATTTGTATTAATACCTGATTAGGGTTTCCTGCAATTAATCCTGCTACGCCTCCAACGGCTGGAACTGCAAAAATACCTGTTGCAAGTGCTCCCCATACACCGGACATACCGTGAATACCCCATACATCCAGTGCATCGTCGTATCCAAGTTTAGGTTTTAAATAATTAATTGCATAGTAGGATATTATCGGAGCTACAGCACCAATAATCAATGCGCCGTATACATCTACAAATCCTGCAGCAGGAGTGATTCCAACTAAACCTGCGACAGCACCGGAAATTGCGCCTAAAACAGTTGGGTTTCCAACTTTAACCACATCAATTAATGTCCAAACAATAAGACCCATAGCTGCGGCCACATTTGACACTATAATTGCATTTGCTGCAAGTCCATCTGCGGCAAGACCTGATCCTCCATTGAATCCCATCCATCCAAACCATAGTAGAGCAGCACCGAGCACTGCATAACCTAAGTTATGTGGAATTAATGAAGCGTTTTTCCTTTTACCTAAAACTAATGCTACAGCCAGAGCGGAAATTCCTGAGTTAATGTGAACTACTGCACCTCCTGCAAAGTCAAGTGCACCCATCTGCATTAACCATCCTCCGCCCCATACCCAGTGGGCTACAGGAACATATACAAGGCATGCCCATATTGGGACAAAAATTACCCATGCTTTGGTTTTCATTCTTCCAACTAATGCACCAGACAGAATAGCACAGGTAAGTCCTGCAAATGCACATTGGAACATTACAAATAATAATGTTGGAATTGTTCCATTTAAATCATCCAGACCAATTCCCTGTAAGAAGAAATTGGTTGGTGAACCTATTAATCCATTAACATCACTTCCAAATGCAAATTGATAACCAAATATTACCCAAAGTATACTGATTATTGAAAATGCAATGAAAGATAAAAACATAGTATTTAAAACGTTTTTTCTTTTACTTAATCCTCCATAAAAAAATGCTACTGCCGGAATACTCATTAATAGCACAAGTAATGTACATACAAGAATCCATGCAGTGTCACCAGCACTAAACATAACCATATTATCTAAACTCTATTAAATTTATTAATCGGAAGTATACTGTCGGAAGTATACTTCCGATATATTATGATTGATCGTCATCATATATAAACATTTTGCAAAAAATAAAAAAAACATTGAAAAGAGTTTATTTTTAGCAAACTATTAAATAATAGCTTTTAAAAAAAATAATAATAGTATAAATTAATAAAGTGTTATTATGAAAGGCTCAGTTAAAGCAAATTTAATAGTATTTTTTATTATAGCCATAATTGCATTTTGTATTAGTTCTGCATTCGCAACACTAACAATACACGAAGATAATGACTCATATAAATTAATACCTATTGAAAATGATTCATTTGAACCGCAAGAAATTTATTATGTGCCGACAGTTATCCCTCAGAATGATACTAATACAACCAATACAACTGATAGCACTTTTTCCAATATAACCAATGATATTGAGGACACAATAGACAATTGGACGAACAGCATAGATGAAATTGATTTTAATTAGGGGAAGACTGATAAAATGAGTGAAAAAAAGAAATTTATCAGAGATAGCGTCTATGGAGATATTATCTTAAAAAACTTCGAAGTAAAAATAATGGACATGCCGCAATTCCAACGTTTAAGGCGTATAAAACAACTAGGTTTAATAAGTTTAGTCTATCCTGGAGCAACACATACCCGATTTGAACATTGCGTTGGAACCATGAACCTAGGATCAAAACTCGCTGAAGAATTGGACTTAAGTAATGATGAAATCGAATTAATAAGAGCTTCAGCACTACTGCATGATATTGGACATGGCCCATTCTCACATGTATCCGAAGGAGTATTATCCGTCCCTCATGAAGAATTCTCAAAATTTGTAATTACTAAAACATCAATGAAAGATTTGCTTGAAGAAAAATTCGATGTAAATGAAATTGTAGACATTATAACCGGAAAAGGCCACTTAGGCCCGATTGTTTCAGGGGAACTTGATGTTGATAGAATGGATTATCTATTAAGAGATTCACACAATACCGGAGTGTCTTATGGAATAATTGATTATGAAAGACTAATCTCAAACTTAAGCTTAGATGATGGATTGATACTTGATATTAAAGGTGTTCAAGCTGCAGAAGGAGCATTAGTATCAAGGTATTTCATGTATCCAAGTGTGTATCAACACCACACAACAAGAATTGTCAATTCAATGTTTAGAAGAGCATTGAAAAAGACTTTCACTGAAGGAATAATCAATGAACGTGAAATGTATAAATACGACGATTCAGACATTACCGCAATATTTAGACATTGCGACAATGAGTATGTAAATGACATAATGTACAGATTGGACAACAGGATTGTCCCAAAAAGGGTTAAGACAATCCGTTTAGATAACTTTAAATTCCCGGAAAAAATGTATAAAATCAAACCGGAAGAACTTAGAAAAGCAGAAGAAGAAATAGCTGAAGATTATGGGCTTGATAAAGATTATATATTTATAAATATCGCAGAATATCCTCGTTTTGATGAGATGAAAACACAAGTGACCGTTGATGGAAAATTATTCCCATTGACTGAAATATCAAATATTATAGGGGCGTTGAGTAAGGCAAGATTTAACATACCAGATATTAGTGTTTATGTCCCAGAAGATGAGAAATCTAAATTTAACAAACTCAAATTAGAAAATTATGTTGATTTGCCAGAAATTGACCGTGAAAAATTCCATGGCATACATTACGACCAAATTAAACTATTCTAGGAGAATAACATGATAGTAATTGGAATAACAGGAGCAAGCGGAGTAATATATGGAATAAGACTCATTGAAGCTCTAAAAGAATTAGATATTGAAAATAGTTTAGTCATCAGTGATGCTGCTAAAATTGTTATTGAATCGGAAACTGAATATAGCGTTGAAGAGGTCATTGATATGGCAGACACATATTACGATTTCAATGATTTAACCGCTTCAATAAATAGCGGATCATTTAAAGCAGACGCACTGGCTATTGTGCCATGCTCCATGAAGACATTATCTTCAATTGCAAATGGATATGGTGCCAATACAATAACACGAGTTGCCGATGTGAGTTTGAAAGAAAAAAGGCCTACTGTTATTGTGCCTCGTGAAACTCCACTCAGAAGTGTTCATTTACAGAATATGCTAACATTATCACAAGAAGGGGCTATAATTTTACCTGCAATGCCCGGTTTTTACTCAACTCATGATACAGTTGATGACCAGATCAATTTTATTGTTGGAAAGATATTAGACTCTTTGAAAATTGAAAATAATTTATTTAAAAGGTGGGAGTAGATGTTAGAAGATAAGGATTTTATTAAATCCTGTGATGTTCCAGGACCAAGTAAAGAAGCTATAAGGGCGATAATATTATATAAATCAGAAGTCACATCTACCGATAAAGTTGTTGACTGCGGATGTGGAACTGGCGGAATCACTTGCGAATTCAGCCAAAGAGCAGGTGAGGTGATTTCCATTGATACAAATCCCGAAGCGATTGAGGTAACATCCAATAACCTTAAGAAATTTGGACTTGGAGATAATGTAACATTAATTAATGATGATGGGGCGAACGCTCTAAAAAATATTGATAACATTGATATTGCCATTGTAGGGGGCAGCGGCAGGCAATTAGAAAATATTTTAGACATTGTTAATGAAAAATTAAATCCGAAAGGAAGAATCATCATTACAGCTATTTTAGTTGACACTAAAGTTGAGGCCATCAACAAACTTAAAGATTTGGGATATAATCCAAAAATTATGGAAGTGAACATTTCAAATGGACGAGTCCTTGACCGTGGAGTTTTAATGATCAGCGAAAACCCAATAGCTATAATTACAGCAAAAAAACGATGAAAGCGGAGATTATAAAATGAGCAAAAGATTAAGTTGGAAAGTTAAATTTTCAATATTAATGATTATTTTAATAATAATTATTTATGGGTCTAATTACCTTGTATTAGGCGATGCAGAACATATTATTTCATATATCTGGACACATTTAGGTTTTATTCCGGTTGACATTTTACTGGTAGCATTCATACTTGATGAAATTATTGAAAAAAAAGAAAAAGAAGCTATGCTTGAAAAATTAGACATGCTTATGAGTACTTTCTTTTCAGAAGTCGGTAACGAGTTGATCAATCAATTGAGTACTGCAAATAAGTATAAAGCAAGTACTGAAAATTTAAAATCCATCAAAGATTGGGATGAAAGCGACTATGATAATAAGTTAGCTGAGTTAAAAGGAGCTTCACTTGATTTTCAGGCCAACATCCCTCCAGAGGAACGCGAAGAGTTTTTAGAAAACTTAAGAATGTTTCTTTCCAGTAAAAGAGAATTTATTATTAATTTAATAAACAATCCTAATTTACTTGAAAAAGAAGAATTTACTGAATTAATTAATGCTATTCTCCACTTAGATGAAGAATTAGAGCATAGAAAAGATTTAAATTTAGTTACCGATACTGATTTTGGCCATTTAAATGGAGATATGAAAAGAGTTTACGATAAATTAGTCTATGAATGGGTTTACTATTTAAAATATTTATACAAACATTACCCATACATGATTGCATTAGTTGTTCGTACTAATCCATTTGATGCTGACGCCGATGTATATGTAAAATAACCCTGGAGAGATTTAATATGAGTAACCATTTGAAAAATAGTGAAAATATTAAATCCTGCATTATTTTATGTGGAGGTAAGAGTAGTAGAATGGGTCAGGATAAAGGTTCTATGATTATTCAAGATAAACCTATGATTAAACACATCCTTTCTACTTTAAACCATCAAATTAATGAAGTTATTCTTGTTTTAAACGATGAATCTAGGATAGCCAAATATAGTGAATTTATTAATCCAAAAGATTACTCATTCAAACTATTTTTTATTGAAGATGAAATTAAAAATAAAGGTCCGATGCCTGGAATTATGACCGGGCTTCGAAAAATCAATAGTGAGTATGCATTAATTTTACCTTGTGATAGTCCGTATGTTTCTGTGAACTATATTAACGCTATTTTTGAAGAACTTGATGAGAATTTTCAAGCCATTGTTCCTTACCATGATCCAAAAGACAAGTTAAAAACATCAGAGCCGCTACATTCAATTTATAATAAAAACATTGTTCCGGAAATTGAAAAATTAGTTAGTGAAGATGTATTGCATATTAAAGGATTAATAGAAAAAATAGATGCAAAATTTATTTTAATTGATAATGAAAAAATAGAAAAAAAAGAATTTAGAAATCTTAATCGTCCGGAAGACGTTTAAAGATGTTCTATTAACTCTTTTGTTTTTGTTACTGCTAAATTAACAGCGAAAAGAATATCATCTTTAGTTAATGGTTCTTTTCCACCTTTTTGCATGGAACAAATGTGACCATCTTTTGTAACACCAACATTTAAACGAGCACTAGCTACGCTTTCTTCAGATAATGTTGGGTCGATAACCATTTTATCACCAATTTTAACAAAAGTACATAAAGCTAATTCATTATTAATTGGTAAATCAAAGGTTTCATCTTCACTAATGACAACTTCTTCATCAACAATACTTGCAACAGGTATTTTAGTAGATTTTAAAGCAGCCATAACAGCTAATTCACATGCATCGAAAAGGTTTCCGCAGTTATCAATAATATGCAAATCAATGAATAACATCCAAACGTGTTTTCCTTCTTCAACACATAACTTATCCAATTCTACTAATTCACTTTCACGAATACCTCTGTCAACTACACGTGCAAGTTCAATTGAATCATCACTAGGTGGTCCTGGTTCAAAAGTAGGATCAGCCATTGGTAACATTTCACAATTAGTCATTAAAACTCCTAAATCTGGAGTATCTGGGAATGGGCTTCCAAGTTGTGGTTTAATACCTACAATAACTTGAGTTCCTCCGAGTTTAACACGAGCAGAACCTTCAGCTTTAGAAATAACATTAGTTTCAATAGAAATGTCCCTATATTCATCAAGTCCCCTGCCATCTTCTCTTTTATCATTACTGACAAGGTTTACAATACTTTTTCTTGTAATTTCTGGTACTATCTCCATATTTTCCACCCACTATTCTATAGAATATTTTCTCATTAAAGCTTCTTTTTGAATCTCGTTTACTTTACGACATCCTTCCATAGCTAAATCAACTGCTTTTGCAAATTCTTCTTCAGTTAAATTACCGTCACTTTGTAGCAATGTGATTTCTCCAGTTCTTGGCATCATAGCTATTGGAACATCAGCTTGTCCTTCTTTATCTTCTTTTTCAGATAAATCAAGAACTATTTCATCATAAACTTTACCTGCAGCACAACCTACAACAATATCTTTCATAGGCACACCTGCATCAACAAGCGCAACAGAAGCGGCAGTAATTCCAGCACAACGAGTTCCACCTTCAGCTTCTATTACTTCAATATAAATATCAATCATTGAACGAGGATAATTTTCCAACATTAATGCTGGCCTTAAAGCATCAGCGGTAATTTTAGAAATTTCAGATGATCTTCTATCAGGCCCTGGCCTTTTTCTGTCATCTACGGAAAATGGCGCCATATTATATCTGCATCTTATTACACCAGTATTTGGTTCAAGTAATCTTCTAATGTATGATTCTCTAGGACCATAAACAGCTACTAATATTTTATTTCCACCAACTTCTAAGTAAGCTGAACCATCTGCACGTTCAAGAACTCCTGCTTCAATTTTAATAGGACGTAATTCATCAAATTTCCTACCATCATCTCTTACTAAATCTGACATCATATCAACCTCATAATCAAGAAAGAATCATTTATTATTTAATATAAAAGAGTTATTGGAGTTATCACCATAGGATAATGAACCATCTTTGCTTTTATTTTTTCTTTTAAATTCTTCTATAACTTCACCAATGTCTGGTTTTTCTTTTTTCTCTTTTTTCTCTTCTTCTTGTCTTTCCTCTTCTTGTCTTTCTTCTTCCTCTAATTCTTCTTTAAAGTTTTGAAGTTTAGGTTTTTCTAAGACAAATTCTTCTTCAACTTCTTCGATTTCTTCAGGTGGCAATTCACCATCAATAGTTAAATATAATTTGTTTTTAATCTTATTGGTTAAACCAGAAGTATGAGCTTCAGCTTCAATCAAATGGATAATCTCACGGGTGAGTTGTTCCATATCCTCGTTTCCTTTAACCCAAACAAGACCATTTTGACCAACGACAATTTTACATTTGGTTTTATCTTTAATCATGTTGATCATAGAGCCTTTTTTACCGATTAATCTAGGAACTTTAGTTGGAGCAATATCTACAATAATTCCTCCTTTAAATTTGCCCATTCCTCTACCTTTTAAACCAAGTTTTGCCTTTTTGATTTCATCAACTTCGACAACTCTTAAAAATAGCACATCCCCAACATCAAATACTCTGTTGAGTTCTTTTTTCTCACGACCAAACACTTCAAAAGCCGGTAAAATTCCGGAATATGGTGAATTAATGTCAACATCCCACATTGAGAATCTGACATCTTTAATTTTACCAATTACCACATCTCCTTTTTTAGGAACATATTTACTTTTCAAAGGAATAACTCTGATTTTTTTATTCCTTAAAGAAACACGACCCAATAAAGAAGAACAAACTTTACCATTCTCTTTAAAGGTACCTCTCCCTGAATAGTATTCATCATCGGCCAATATTTGACCTGGAATAACTAAATCTTTATTTTCTACGTGTATCATAATAATCCCATAAACATAAACATTTATTTAATTATTTTATAGTTCTAGTTTCTGCTTCTCCACCTGAAATTTCAGCCATTTTAGAAGCAAATGAATTTTGAAGACCCCCTGACATTTCGATGATTGCAATCCATGAACCATCCTGTTGCCATTCCTCATTTACAATTTCTCCAAATCCATGAATGACATTATAAGCACTTCCTGCTGCTGAACCTGGAAGTCTAACAGCAACTTTAACTTTTTCAAATCGGATTGGAATAAGTGGTTTGATGGCTTTTAGGGCTGATTGAACTTGTTGGTCTACTGATGTGAACGGATCAAACTTAACTTTTGCCTCATCACATGCATTTTCGATTCTTTGAACTGGATGAGGGAGCCCATTTTGAGGGTTGACTGCTTCTTTAGCAATCTTATTTATAACAAGTTTTCTTTTATCCTCCTGCATTTTCCTTTTTTGGTCAGCAGTTAACTGAACAGTTCCCTTTTCAAGTATAATCTTGGAAACTTCAATAGGATCAGTAGTTTCAAATATTTTGTTCATAGCTTCATCTGAAGCTTTATCTCCCTTTTTAGAGTCTTTAAAAATTTCTTCAACAGCTAAAAGATCTTCGATGGCAACATCTGGGCCATCCGGATTTCTGTAATCAGCTGCTAAATCAGGGTCAACTAATATTTCAAAATGTTCTCCTGAGTATTCATATTTAGCGATTATAGCTTCATCAATATTTACCATCAAAGCATCCCCTAACTAATTAATTAGAAAATAATTATTCTTCTTTGGAATCTTCTTGAGATTCTTCGGTTTCTTCACTCTCTTCTTCCTCTTCTTTTGGAATTACTTTATCAATGTATTTCTGTACCTCGTCTTGAGGAAGTTTTTCGTATTTTTCGTCTTCAAGTTTTATTACTGCAATTTCTACATTATTTGAAGTAGTTTCATGGTCAGTTGCATCATTAATAGCAGTTAAAGCTAATTCAATAGCTCCATCTAATGTTAAATCATCTTCATATTTCTCTTCAAAGATTTCCATTGCAGCAGATCTTCCTGAACCAATTGCAGTTGCTTTGTATTCAATTAAAGCTCCACTTGGGTCAGTTTCGTACAATTTACATTTTCCATTATATATTCCTCCAATGATTAAAGCAGAACCGAATGGTCTTACTCCACCATTTTGGGTATATAACTGTAACATATCACATAATTTTTTAGATAAGCTAGTTACACGAATAGGTTCACTATAGGTGATTTTGTTAATTTGTGCTTCAACTCTTGCTCTTTCAACTAATGCTCTTGCATCTGCTACAAGACCTGAAGTAGCTGCTCCAATATGTTCATCTATTTTGAAAATCTTTTCGATAGATGATGCTTCAACTAGTTTTGAAGTAGTTCTTTTGTCAACAGCTAAAACAATACCTTCTGAACTTTTTACACCAATAGATGTAGTTCCTCTTTTAACAGCTTCTCTTGCATATTCTACTTGGAAAAGTCTTCCATCTGGGCTAAATACAGTAATAGCCCTGTCATATCCAGCGCTTTGTAAAGGTTGCATATTAATACCTCATATTTTTATAAATGTTATAGTTTTATATTTCGACAACTTAAAAAAAATAAAACCAAATCTTCCATGAAAAGGCAAATATTAATTTTAACCACAAATACATAGTGAGTTAAAATATTTTTTATTCTTTTCCCATAAATTCAATTGATATATATAATAATATTTATTTATATAGTTTTCTATTTTATTCTAACAAAAAGTAATTAAATAAATTTTTCTGATGATTTTATTGTTCCGGACAACCCAATCGTAGTTATTGAAATATTCTTAGAATTATATTTATTGACTAAAGCCAGTGCTGACCTAACGTCTTCGGTAAAATCTCTTTGACATCTCACAATTGACTTATAATGAATGAAATCGTCAGTTTTGCCAATTTCATAAAATTTCATAACCCATAAATTAAAATTGGAAGTGTTGCACTCACCCTGAAATCGAACACAATTGTCCCAAATAATATTTACTAGCTCATCTTTAGTAAGTTGAGAAACACTTTTAATATCTAAAGTTAAATAACGGTTATTTTTCCTAAGGGTAGGTGGTAAAACCTTAAGCTTCATCATCAACCCTCCTAACTCCTTTAAAAATTAAATTACTCCTATTTTTATTAAATTCTAAAATATTTTCGGCGGTTTTAAAAGATTTATCAATCTCTTCATCAGTCAGTCCGGTTTGTTTAAAAACTGAAATGAAATCATGTGTAGTTTTAATATCAAAAATAGACTCTGCTCTTGAAGATAAAATCAAAGGAAAGTCAAATTTCCTATATAATGTGTAAATATCTCTGAAATTAGAAATAACCTTGGCTCTTGGTGCCAAATAACTCCTTAAAATATCTTTAAAACATAATTCAACAGCAACATTATTATTTGCCGCTTCTTTTGCAAGAATATGATTTAGGCCAGAATCATACCTTTTTAAATAGGGTCTTGACAACACATCTATTTTAATGTTTTCTAAAACAGATCTATTGACTTTTAAATCCCCACCAACAACAGAAATGCATAATGCTTTATTTCTAAACTTGTTAACGTTTTTTCTAATCTCATTAATGTTTGTTGATTCAATTTCTAATGTATAATCAAAATTTATAGTGTCCTTCAAATTCTCTTTTAAATCTTCTTTCAAATTTAGGGCATTTTGAAAATCATTCTGATTATATGAAAAATTAATATGCTCCCATCCATAATTAGAAGCTTCCATAGCCAGTTTAATATTATTTTCTAAGCTACTTCCTTTTATATTTAAATCAAAAAACATAGTAATTATTTTATTATTTTATATATTAATAACTTTTTAAAAAAAAAAAAGATAAGTGATAAATCAATCACTTATTGATATCTATAAAAATCAACTTCCCAATTTACAGTCTCATAATAATCTATTGTAAATTCTTCTTCAGAAGATGATGTGTATGTAAATGAGTCATATCTTGTCTCAACATCACTTTTCGGACCCCAATCTACACCACCAGACACATCATTGGAACCTGTGACATATAAATGGTTTGTAGCATAGTTTAAAATTGGATAAGCAGAAAGTTTTACCATTATTTTTCCTTCAGGAACACTAATAGTCTCAGAACCAGAACCTGAACCTGAATAACTTCCTATTAATTCCCACTCTTTAGACTTGCTTTTTGATGAGGACACTTTAGTTGTTTTTGCAGAATCAGAATCATCTTTATCATCATTAGAACTATCAACAGATTGTACTTCTTGAGAATCTGCACTATCCTGTGAATTATCGCTGCTTTCAACCGAATCAGAATTGCCATTTAATGCAAAATAACCAATTGTTCCGGCTAAAATAACTATAACTGCAATTAAAGCTATTATTATATATTTTGTGTTATCTGGCTTGGGTGAAGCAACTGGAGCAGACTGCTCTGTTAATGAATTTCCACATTTAGTGCAGAATTTCGCTTTATCTTTGTTTTCAAACCCACATTTACTACATTTCATTTTAATCAATTAAAACTATAATTTAATATTAATTTTGTCACACGTTATATATGTAGTTACTTATGAAATTTAAATGGGCCTAAGAAGTGTTTAAAGTAAGTATACAATGTTATAAAATATTTAATATTAAACATACATATATTTTATTATGGTGAAAGAAAACGATGAACTTCTGAAATTAACTTCATACGTTCAAATTTCCAAATACCGAGAAAAAACTTTAAAATCCATTGGTGACGATGTTAAAATACCAACTAAAATCGCTAGTGACAGTGGAATTAGAACTAATCATATTTCAAAAGTTCTAAGTGAATTAAAAAGCAAAGAAATTGTTGAATGCATTAATGAAGAAGCTCGTAAAGGAAGATTATACAGATTAACTGATACAGGTAAAGAAGTATTAGAAACTATTAAAGAGAAAGAAGAAAAGGGAGAATGAATTAACTTAATTCAATACCTTCTTTGATGCTTTTCAATTCCTTTATCTCTTCACTATTGCTTGAAACTTCTTTTAAAACATCATACATCATTTTTAATAAAATACTATTTTTAAAATCTAATGGGAAACAACTATCCGTTTCTTTAAAAATTGACTCATATGTTGGAGAGCTTAAATCCATACGATACTGAACTTTTATCTCCTCTCTTAATTCTTCATCAATATATTTTTCTAAATAAACAATTATTTCATTTGCAAAAGAATTCCCCAATTTAATCATACTGTCAACGGATTCATCATCAATTCCCATATTTTCAACTAAAACGTTAAAAGATCCATAGTTTTGATATCCATAAGGAATAAATCTTCCCTCTACGGTATGTGAGCAGTATTCGTTCATTATTTTAAACTCCGGAAGAGTTAAAAAATACCAAACAAAACTTTGAAGTGTAGTGGATGTTTCAACTTTAAAAATATAACATAATAAACTTTCAATAATCTCAAATAAGAAAAAATGACCTAATTCATGGATAATAGTTGCAATCTGAACTGAATCATCCAATCTGTCATCATAATAAATATTCTTTCCTAAAAATATATATCCCCTTTCATATCCTCTTGCTTTAGGTTTACACTCAGTAAAAATGCTTGCAAAGTTGAGAATTTTATTTCGGATAGTATCTCCCCAAATGTCAACATACGCTGCTCTTATAAATATATCGGACAAAATCTGATTGTACTGTTCGTTACTTACCTTGGCATTTGCTAGCAAATCCTGATTAAACTGAGAAAATAATGTTTCAAAATCCTCAATAGTTATTGGATTAATTTGGCTTCCACATTTAACACAATGAGTAGCAAAATCCGTGTTATTTTCGCCGCAAATCGGACAGATGTGTTCTAACAATAATTTATTGCCGCAATGAGTACAATAATTATTTTCTTTAAAATTAAAAGTTCCACAGACATCACAATATCTCATTATAACCACTACCTAAAACTATTTTTAAGAGTTTTAACTACATTATTGATGGAATTTTGTTGAATAAATCTTCTCTTAACATTTTTGCCACAATTATGGCAGAACTCGCTGTCCCATGATAACACTTCTCCACAAGAACATACAATTCTTGTTTTAACATTTCTCTGAGGGTTTAATGGTCTTTTACAATTCTCACAAAACTTATGATGTTTTGAATTCTTATGGCCGCAAATACAGACAATCTTTGTATCTTCCTTGTTTAAATTATTGCCACATTGAACGCAAAAGTCACTGGTGATGTCATTTAATGTGGAGCATGTGCATAATATTTTCATTTTACCCAAATTTCCGTAATTAGTTAAGGGCAATCCGCAGTTTTTACAGAAATGAGAGAATTTTTCGTTTTCCTCTCCGCAAAAACAAAATATTGAATCATTAAACTCTAGATTAAAATTACTATAATTATCCATTGATTCCAATTCATCTTCTTTTAACTGTCTACCGCACATTTCACAGAAGACATTTTCATTTGAGTTGATTGCGCCGCATTCACATAAGATTGTATCAACAGAAAATTTCGGTTTGGTTTCACCTTTAAAGATTTTTGAGAATTTGCTTGGTGTTCTTTTAGCCCCGCACATATAACAATACTCATTGTTAATGTCATTTATGTATCCGCAAGAGCATATTTCATATTTAAAATTATTTTTAGTATTAATGTATGGTGAAAAATCAATTTCAAAATTAAAGAACCCTACATCATGTATTGGAGGGATTAAAACAATGGTTGTATTTTTTCCATCATAACCTGTTTTATGTCCGCAACCACTACAATAAGGTTCATTTGGTAGTATTCTATGACCGCATTTTTTACAATAATTCCCTAAATCCATTTTTATCCTTTTTTAGATAATGATTGAATTTCTTCAACGACTTTGAATAATACTTCTTGACCTAGCCCTTCAATGTATTTGATGGAACCTGCACATTCATGGCCTCCTCCATCTACTCCAGCTTGAGGAACTTTCTCAATCATTTTATCTACAATTTCATTTACATTAAATCCATACTGTTCATTCACTGCATCTGTTGCTCTAAATACGCCAAAATCAGGCCCATGGCCTAATGTTACAATCGGCTTATCTTCTCCTAATTGTTTTATAATATGGTCATGCACGAATCCGCAGGTTTTCCCAGGAGCGGGGAATGTGAATTTATGGGCGAATTTTTCAACATCAAGCAAATTAAAGTAGATTCCATTTTCAAGTTGTATCTGTTTGATATTT
The DNA here is from genome assembly GCF_017539065.1 of Methanobrevibacter sp. Lineage (GTDB taxonomy): Archaea > Methanobacteriota > Methanobacteria > Methanobacteriales > Methanobacteriaceae > Methanocatella. The sequence continues at coordinate 37,044 of NZ_JAFYHP010000009.1, read as the reverse complement.
GGAAGTGCTGCTCTAAGTTGAGTGTTAACCCTTTTTTGATATTCCTTATATAATGCATCAATCATTTTTCTGTGTTTATCAACATTGTCAACTGCTAAAATTGTATCCATTATCCCTCTACCATTCATAAATCTTAGGAAATAAGCTTCAAAATCAACGCATTCAGCTACTTTTGCTATGTGTTCTTGACTAAATCCTTTTTGAGCAGCTAACTTTAAGTATTGGTAAACTTCACCACATTCAGAACGATCCCCCAATGCGGCAATTGCAGGTAAATGTTGAATTAATTCCTTAACGCTAGGATTTATAATATGTGCTACTTCTGTTGCAAGACAGCCTGCAGTTAGTTGTGAATCTCCACCAACTAAGTAAGGATTAACATGTGTATCTACATATTCATCAACAGCGACTGTTGCTCCATAAATCTCGCCATCATGTTCATCTTTTGTGAGCAATTCGCCTGGAGAATGGTGATCGATTACAACAACTTCAATATCATAGATTTTCGCTTGCATTAATGCTACAATATCCTCTTCTGTTGAACCGTTATCCAACAATACAATCAAAGGCAATTTTTGACCATGCCTTTCCTGGTCTTCTAGGGCAAATGACAAATCTTTTACAACATCTTCAAGCTCATAAAATGGCGCTTTACTTGGTGATCTTTTAAAATAGTAATATTCAGCATCATTGCTTGGATTTATTTCTCGTATTAATGGAACAATCGCCTTTTCCATTGCAACACCGGAGACTATTCCATCAGCATCATTGTGGTGCCTAAGTATGACAGTTCTTCCATCAAGTATTGCCCTTCTAATTTTTTGGGCGGCTTCATACATTTTAGGCCTGAGTCTATTTAAAACATCACTTTTGACTAAGAAATCAACCTCCTGTGGTCGAGATTTCCTATTTAATGCTTCGTCAATTAATTTATGTAATTGGCGAGTACTTTCTTCATCAAGTTTTAGCATAGAAGATGATTCAATTTGTGTTTTTCCGCCATGCTCATTTACCTCACCAATAACTTGAACCGCATCATTTAATTCTATTTCAGGATAAGATCTCTCACCTGCTTTATCAAATGCGGCAATTTCGGCTGTTCCGGATTCATCACTAATTATAAATATTGTTGGACCGGAAGTCTGTTGGATTTGCTGAACTTCACCGTCAATCCTGACAATTTTACCTTTATTCTCATCCAATTGAGATATAAGTGTTCGTGGAATTGATTTAGTTAGCCTTTTAAGATTATATGATTCAACATAAGCTGGTGCAAAATCGATTTTACCTTCTCTTGATTTAATTGAAGTTATAAATACAATTACTTCATCCCCGACATTATATTCAGAGACATCGCCTCTCATTAAACCCCAAACGCTATTATTTAAGGATACGAAAGCACCATACCTTTCTATTCTTGTAATTTTTCCTTTGTATAATTTGTCTTTATCTATATCTCTCATATTACAAATGGAATCAAGAACATACACGTCGCGAGCTTGTTTTCGTTTAGCTTCAAATTCATCATACTTAACTTTCTCAGCCTTTCTTTTTTCGCCACATTCATGACATAAATCATATTTTTCATCGAGTAATGTACCACAGTCTCTGCATACATTTATCTGACCTGTTCCATGACAGTAAGGACATTCCTCATAAACTTCTACCTGTCCTTTTCCATTACATGCTTCACATGGAATATCTTCTTCCCCTCCAAGGTCAAATTTATCACGTGCTTTACTGTTTACTCCTTTAAAATGATTACCTATATCAAAAACATCATCTTCAAAACCTGTTCCTCCACAGGCCTCACATTCTTTATAGTCCACTACAACTGAACCTATTCCATTACATTTTGGACATTTAGTTTTCATTTTAAACCTCATTTAAGTAAATAATTCTGGATTCTCTTGAACAATTTCGTTTCTTTCATTTTGATATGTTAATGAACTATACATCAAATCATTGGCTTCAGTACCATGAGTTGATCCAGTGTAATTATAATAGATTTCCAAATAATATATTGCTTCTTTTAGCTCATCAACAGCTTTTAATTTAAGCTTCACTTCGTTTATTGTTGTGTCAATGTAATCTTTGTGAACCTCATTTAAATCCTTATCATATTTTTCTTGAATCTTTTCAAGTTTATTTAAACTATTATTATAATTATCTCCGGCAGATATTGCTTTTTCTCTTGATTGCTCAAAATATCTGCTGTTTAATAATTCAACGGATTCATTGTAATCTTTATCGCCTTGAACAATGCCCTCACTAATATCAGGCATGGATTCATTAATATTATCCAGGGAACTATCAACAAAAACAATAGCTATGGATATTAAAAGTAAAACTACAACAAAAATTATTAATTTTATATAACTAGACACAATATATCTTATATAAAAAGATATTATTAAAATTTTTTATAAAAAAAATAGAAAAAAAGTTTAAAAATTAATTTTTAAACTTATTCGCTGGACCAAAGTCCGTGTAAATTACAGAATGCCAATGCTTTAACATCATCAGTTGAGTTTACAGTGAAAGTTGCTTCTGCAACATCTCCAGGTTTAAAGCATTTAGCGTATTGTTCAGCACCTGCTTCAACAATTACGAATTGAATGTAGTGGTCATCATCCATTGGGTGAGCTGCTTCACCGACTTTTACGGTTACTTTGTCACCATCGATTTCAACTACAGGTTTGTGTTTAGGAGATTTTTCTCCTTCAGTTTGAACAGGGAATGCAAGCATGTGGTCAGAACATACTTTTTCATCGCCTTCAGCTAAGACTTGGATAATACTTCCACAATCGTCACATTTTAAAATTTTTGCCATATAAAACATCTCCTTATATAGTTAAAGATATTTTATTTATCAAAGTATTTATTATTATTGATTGCTTTCATAATAATTTTCAATTGCCGCTTGAAGTCCATCAGCCGCAAGGTTTGAACAATGCATTTTAATTGGTGGAAGACCATCTAATTCTTCTGCAACATCGTTTCTTGAGATTTTTAATGCTTCTTCAAGAGTTTTTCCAACTGCAATTTCAGTAATCATACTGCTGGTTGCAATAGCTGCTCCGCAACCAAATGTCTGGAAAGAGATGTCCTCAATAACTTCATCATCATTAACTTTAATGTAGATTGTCATTAAATCCCCACAGGTTGGGTTTCCAACAGTCCCAACTCCGTTTGCATCTTCCATCATTCTACAGTTTCTTGGGTTTGCAAAGTGATCCATTACTTTTTCTGAATAATCCATAATTAACACATCCTACAATCGTCACCGTGTTTTTTACACATTACGCCATCATAATCTAATTCTTGATTCCATAAAGGAGACATTTGTCTTAATCTTGCAACTGCTTCTGCAAGAGTATTTACAAATTCATCAACGTCAAAAGTATCACTTTCAGGAGCTAAAGAAATTCTAAGTGATCCATGAACATCAACTGGGTCTAAACCAAGTGCAGTCAATACCGGTGATGCTTCTAGTTTATTTGATGAACATGCTGAACCAGTTGAAGCCTGATAACCTTTTGCATCTAAAAGCAGAATTAATGATTCTCCTTCAATAGCTTTAAATCTAAAGTTTGCAAGATTCGGCAATCTATGTTCTTTGTTACCATTTAGATATGCTTCCGGAATTGTAGCTAAAACTTTTTCTATGATTTCATCACGTATTGCGGATAATTTTTCATAGTGCTCATCTAATTGAGATACTGCAAGCTCACATGCTTTTCCAAATCCGACAATTCCTGGAACGTTTTCAGTACCGGCTCTAATTCCTCTTTCTTGTCCACCACCATGGATTAATGGAACAACACGAGTTCCTTTTCTAATATATATTGCTCCAACACCTTTTGGTCCATTAATTTTGTGAGAAGATAAAGAAAGCAAATCAACTTTTAATTTCTCAACATCTACTTCAACTTTACCAAAGGTTTGAACAGCATCAGTGTGGAATTTAATGCCTTTTTCACGAGCAATTTCACCAATTTCTTCAATTGGCTGGAGGGTTCCAATTTCATTGTTACCATGCATTACAGTAATTAAAATTGTCTCATCAGTTATTGCTTCTTTTAAATCTTCAATTTTAATAATACCATCTTCATAGACAGGTAAGTAGGTTACTTTAAAGTCTAAAGATTCTAAGAAATATAAAGTCTCTTTTACAGCAGGGTGTTCAATTTCAGTGGTGATAATATGTTTTCCTTTTTTAGCTAATTTAAAAGCAATCCCCTTAATAGCTAAATTATCGGATTCTGATCCCCCACCGGTGAAGATTATTTCTTCAGGTTTAGCATTAATTGCATCTGCTACTCTTTGACGAGCTAATTCTAATGCTTTTTTTGATTCGCGACCAATTCCATAAAGAGTAGAAGGATTTCCAAACTCTTCAGTGAAATATGGTTTCATCTCTTCAAAAACTTCCTCACTTACTTGTGTAGTTGCTGAGTTATCTAAATACATTCTCTATCTCCCAATTGTTTTTTTATATTAATTAAATTCTTATTTTATATAAATTTAAAGTGAATTAATGGTAACCTAGTCAAGACTATCAAGTGCTTGGCCTAAGTCATCAATTAAATCATTTACATCTTCTAAACCAATAGAAAGTCTAATGAAATCAGGAGTTACTCCTGTTGCCTCTTGTTCTTCAGGGCTTAATTGCTGGTGTGTAGTACTTGCTGGATGAATTGCGAGACTTTTTGCATCACCAATATTTGCAAGAATTGAGAATAATTCTAATTTTTCAATTACCTTACGACCAGCTTCTTCTCCACCTTCAACACCAAATCCTAAGATTCCGGCAAAGTTATCTTTTAAGTATTTTTTATTAATTTCATATGTTGGGTGGGATTCTAAACCAGGATAGTTTACCCATTTAACTTTAGGATGTGATTCTAAAAATTTAGCTACTTTTAAAGCATTTTCAGAGTGTCTTTTTACACGCAAATCTAAACTTTCAAGTCCTTGTAAGAAAATGAAGCTGTGTACCGGTGCTTGTGTTGCCCCGATATCTCTTAAGAGTCTTGCTCTTGCTCTTACAGTAAATGCAATGTTTCCAAGTTCAGGAACATCTCCAAATGCATCCCAAAATACCAATCCGTGGTAACTTGGATCTGGTTTTGTGAAGTTTGCAAACTTGCCGTTTCCCCAGTTGAATTTACCAGAATCTACAATATATCCTCCAATAGCTGTACCATGTCCTCCAACATATTTAGTAGCTGATGCTGCAATAACATCTGCACCATATTCTAATGGTCTGACAAGACCTACACCAACAGTATTGTCCACTATTAATGGTATGTCATGAGAATGTGCAATTTCTGCGAGTGCTTCGAAATCAGGCACATCTAATTTTGGATTTCCAATAGATTCTACATATATTGCCTTTGTTTTTTCATCAATTGCATCTTCAAAAGCTTGCAAATCTTGTGAGTCAACAAATTTGACTTCTCTTGCTAAGTCTCTAAAAGTATAATTAAATAATTGGTAAGTTCCACCATAAAGGTTGTCTGCTGAAACAATGTTGTCTCCAGGTTCAGTTACATTTAAAATCGCATATGAAATTGCTGCAAGACCACTTGATGTTGCAAGACCTGAGTTACCGCCTTCGATAGCGGCAATTCTTGCTTCAAATACATCACTGGTAGGGTTTGTAAGTCTGGAGTAAATTTGTCCAAACTCTTGAAGGGCGAATCTCCTTGCAGCTTCATCTGAGTCTTTAAATACATATGAAGTTGTTTGATAAATTGGAACTGCCTGGGCCCCAGTTGCGGGGTCTGGAATTTGTCCTGCGCGTACACCTAAAGTTGCTAATCCATAATCTTTATTTGTCATAAATATCACCTTTTTAAATAAATTTTCAGTAAATTATATCACGTGTTATATTTACTATATAACAATAGTTATTTTTTATATATAAATGTTTTGGTATACCTAAAAAATAACAGTCAAAAAACAGGAAAATGAGATGACCTCATTCGATTATAACGTATGTTATTTTTAGTATATAAAGGTTGTTATATCTTTTGAAAAACTATGAAAAAAGTTAAAAAAAGAGGAGAAAAATCTCCCTAATCATTAATCTCATAACCTAAAGATTGTAGGTCTGATCTAATTTTATCGGATAAGTCATATTGTTTGTTAGCTCTAAGTTCAGACCTAACTTCAGAAATCAAATTAAGCAAGTCATCAGAACCTGCATTGACTTCTTCAGTTTCAAAGCTAACGCCTAAAATATGTGCTGCATCATCCAGGAATGCCTTAATAGCTATTTTATCTTCATTGGATAAATTATCTAAGTCATTTTTAGTATCATTGATTAATCCAAATAATGCTGCAATAGCTTTTGGAGTGTTAAAGTCATCATCCATACTATTAAAGAATTCTTCCTTATGAGGAGCTAAGACATCACATTCATAATCTTCATATCCGACTTCTACATCTAAAAGTTCATAGTATTTTCTGATTCTATCCAAACTTCTTTCAGATTGATGAAGGGAATCTTTAGAAAAGTCGATAGGACTTCTGTAATGAGTGGATAAAACAAAGAATCTGAAAGTGTCCGGTTCATAGCTTTCAAGCAATTCACGGATTGTAATAAAGTTATGAAGTGATTTGGACATCTTTTCTCCATTAACATTTAAAAATCCTGTATGTAACCAGTATCTTACCATTGGAGATTTTCCGCTTACCGCTTCCATTTGAGTAATTTCAGCTTCGTGGTGTGGGAAAATCAAGTCAAGTCCTCCACCATGGACATCATATTGTTCTCCAAAGTAGAATTCAGTGATTGCAGTATCCTCAATGTGCCATCCAGGTCTTCCGTCACCCCATGGAGATGGCCAGGTAGGTTCATCTACTCCTTCACGTTTTTTCCATAACGCAAAATCTTGCTGGTTTTTCTTTGTAGTTTCAGCTATTTCACGATGGGATTCTAACTCTTCCACATTTCTATTAGATAATTTACCAAATTCCTCAAAAGTGTCTATTTCAAAGTAAACTCCATCTTCAGTTTCATAGGCAAATCCCTTATCGATTAATCTTTGGATTTGGTCAATGATTTCAGGCATATGATCTGTTGCTCTTGCAAATAGATTAACGCCATTAACATTTAATCTTTCCATGTCTTCACGATATCTCTTCTCGAATCTACGTGCTAGGATATCTGATGGAATTCCACTTTCTTTTGAGCGGTTAATTATTTTATCGTCAATATCTGTAACATTTTGAATATAAAATACTGCATATCCTTTGTATTCCAAGTATCTTTTTATTGTATCAAAGGAAATGTATGTTCTTCCGTGCCCAATATGAGCATCATCGTAAACAGTAGGACCACAAACAAATAAATTTACACGATTTTCGTTAATTGTTTTAAAATCCTCTTTCATACGAGTTAAAGTTGAATAAATCTCCATAAGAATAAACCTCGAAAAAAAGTAATTATAAAAGGCAAGTGAGGGATTTGAACCCCCGTATTATGGTCTGCAGCCACACACCTAAGCCACTCGGTAAACTTGCCATTAAAATTAATAAGATAATAAAATATTGTTATTAATAGTTTATATAGTTTACTATAAATTCCAATATTTTAGCAATTACTAGCTTCTGAACCTAAACAAGATTGACAATCTTCCCCAAGTTCAGACTTATCAATATTAAGTTGTTCTAAAACATCCGCAGTTTCAACATGTTTGCATATAGCACATGTTCTTCCTATTAATTGAGCTTTTGTAGCTCTTCCATCTGATAATTCTTGAGCAAAGTCTTTAATCATTTTTCTGACATTATCATCAAGTTTAATTCCACTACCACGTTTATCAGTTATATATTGTGATACGGCGGGTTGAGTAATGTCCATGAGTTCAGAAACATCTTTCTGCCTCATACCTAAATTCAAAAGTTCTTTTGCTAATTCTGATCTGATAGCTGGTATTACATACCATACAACGATTTCACAAGGTGGTTTCACATTAATCCCCATCCTTTTTAAATAAATCTTCTAACTCTTCTTGTTCATCTCTAATATCTTCAGTTAAACAAATTTCGTGTTTTTCAAATAAAATCTCGAAACGTTTATCGTTTTCTTGAAGATGCTTTTCGATTACTCTTAATGCATCAGCAACAGGATCCGGAAGCTTTCCATGATCCAAATCAACTGTTTCAGGACGCACTCCTTTACGTCTAACAATTCTGCCTGGAACTCCAACACAAGTTGATTGTGGAGGAACATCTTTTAAAACTACAGCTCCAGTACCGATTTTAGAATATTCTCCAATAGTAATGTTTCCCATTACTTTAGCACCAGCACCAACAATTACTCCACGTTCAAGTGTTGGGTGTCTTTTAGTTTTTTCAGTGCTGGTACCGCCAAGGATTACTCCTTGATAAAGCAGCACATCATCACCAACTATGGCTGTTTCTCCAACAACAACACCCATTCCATGATCAATGAAAACTCTTTTACCAAATGTCGCACCAGGGTGAATTTCAATTCCTGTAATAAATCTTGCCAAATTAGAATTCATACGGGCTAAAAGCTTAAAAGAATGATTCCATAACCAATGACTTACCCTATGGAATAATAAAGCATAAAATCCAGGGTAACATAAAAAAATCTCTAATGTAGAGCGAGCCGCTGGATCTTTTTGCTTAATAGCTTTAATTTCATCCCTTAAATTTTTAAACATCTGGTATACCTCTAAAGTTTACAATTAAAATATTATAACATATGGTATATATAGTTATTCTTATTCAAATAACCAATCAACAGAGAGGTATCTTTCACCGTTATCCGGTAAAATAGCTATTATTCTTTTACCTTTATTTTCTTCTTTTTTAGCTAAATCAAGTGCCGCCCAAGTTGCAGCTCCAGATGAAATACCTGAAAATATACCCTCTTCACGAGCAAGTGCAAGTAAAGTATTACCCGCATCTTCGTTTGCAACAGGAATAATTTCATCAATTACACTATCGTCATAAATTGATGGGACAAACCCTGCACCAATACCTTGGATTTTGTGAGGTCCTTTTTCACCTTTTCCTAAAGTTTGGGAATCTTTTGGTTCGACAGCGACAATTTTGACACCAGGAACTTCTTCTTTTAATACTTTACCGATTCCGGTAATTGTTCCGCCTGTACCTACACCACCAATTACAATATCAACTTTTCCTTCAGTGTCTCTTAAAATTTCTTGAGCGGTGGTTTCAGCGTGGATTTTAACATTAGCAGGATTGTCAAATTGACCTAATATAATAGAATCTGGAGTTTCTTCATTTAATTCATTTGCTTTTGCAATAGCTCCTCCCATTCCATCAGCACCAGGAGTTAAAACAATTTCAGCACCTAAAACACTTACGAATTTCCTTCTTTCAATGGACATGGTTTCAGGCATGGTTATAATTAATTTATAACCTTTTGCTGCCGCTGCAAATGCAAGGCCAATACCGGTATTTCCACTAGTCGGTTCAATGATTGTTGAACCTGGCTTGAGCAATCCTTTTTCTTCTGCATCTTCAATCATTGCAACCGCAACTCTGTCTTTTACACTGCCAGTTGGGTTGAATGATTCGACTTTTACATCAACTTCTGCTTCTAAATCTTTAGTTAAATTATTTAATCTTACAATTGGAGTATTTCCGATAGCATCTGTAATACTTTCTAAAACTCCTCTTTTTAATTTTGGAATATTTGCCATATTTTTATTCTCCTATATTATTTTATATATGTTTTAAGGCATATTAAAGGGTTATTTTAAAAGTTAATATAACGATTGTTATAATAACTACTGTTATATAACATTGTTTTAGTTTATAAATGTTTTGGTATGACTAAAAAATTATTAAATATTTTCCCCACAATAATCACAAATGTCAGTGCACGGACACATTTCACATTGAGGAGAGATTGGTTTGCAGATGTTTTGACCGAACTGGACCATCAAATCATTCAATTTAATCCACAATTCCTCAGGAGCGATTTTGCACAATTCAACCTCAGTTTCTTCAGGATTTTTTGTATCCACCAAACCTAAACGGTTGGAAATCCTGTGAACATGCGTATCGACCGGGATTGCAGGAAGCTCAAAAGCAAAAACCATTACACAATTTGCTGTTTTTCTGCCAACGCCAGGAAGTTTAATCATTTCTTCAACAGTGTCCGGAACTTCACCGCCATACTGATCAATTAATATTTGGGAAACTTCTTGAATTCTGGCGGCCTTAACATTATAAAAACCAGCAGGTTTGATTAACTTTTTAACATCATCAATTGGAGCATCAACAACCGCATAAATATCCGGATATTTATCAAATAGGTTATTTGTAGCTTGATCGGTATTTTCATCACGAGTTCTTTGAGAAAGAATAGTTCTAATCAATACCTTATATGGGTCATGGTCCAAAAATGTCCTAATAGTAAAAACACTCTCTAACTCTTCTATTAATTTTATTACACGTTCTTCCTTATTCATTGTTTAACTCCAATTCAAATCCAAGTGCCGCCATACTTTCAATAAAATTAGGGAAAGATACATCAAAGACTTCCCCATTTGTAATTTCAATGTCATGCTTAAGGCCTATTAAACTAAATGCCATTGCTAAACGATGATCCCCATGAGAATCAACTCTGCCAGAGCTAACTCCTCCAGTAATGCTCATACCATCTTCTCTTTCAGTTAATTTACAACCTAATTTTTCCAATTCCCTGCAAGTTGTATCAATCCTATCAGTTTCTTTAACTCTTGCATGAGCAACACCGGTAATATTGGTTGTTCCTTCAGCCATTGCCGCAAGAACAGCTACTGTGATAAGCAAATCCGGCGCATTTGACAAATCAACATCAATAGCTTTTAGCTTGCCTTCTGATGCAATTTCAACATAATCTTCACCACGAATAATTGTAGCTCCCATAGCCTGAAGGATATCTAATATATATTTATCGCCTTGCTTGGAGGTTCTGAATAGATTCTTTATTTTAGCTTTTCCACCATTAATGGCTATCAATGCCAATAAATATGATGCTGATGAGTAATCTCCTTCAACAGTATAATCGCAAGCAACATAATCCTGTTTTCTGACTATGAATTCATCAATTCTGCAACTTTGATGCACCTTATCACAATTATCGTGTTTTAAGTAGTATCCCTTTAATGTTTTAACTCCGAATTTCCTCATAATATCCAAAGTCATATTCACATAAGGTCTTGATTTGAATTCAGGCAGAACATACAATATAACCCCATGTTCAGACAACGGTGCGGACACTAAAATTGATGAAATAAACTGTGAACTAACATTACCCATAATATTGGTCTCGCCACCAACATAACCCGGCTTGATTAATATTGGTGCCTTATCATTATCATTTAATGACTCTGTCTCAATTCCTAAAGAATATAACGCCCCCATAAGCAATCCCATAGGACGAGTTTGCAGTGAGTCATCCCCAGTCAATATGACCTCATTGTCGCTTAGGGCGGAAACGGATGTCATTAACCTTAAGGTTGTTCCAGAATTGGCCAAATCAATAGGTTCGGCTGAGCTATTATGAAGCTTTCCTCCGGTACCTATGACCTCCAAACAATCATCATTCCTAGTTATTTCAGCACCTAAAGCTTCACATACCCTAATTGATGATAGAGTATCTTCCGAATATAACATATCATACAATTTGGATGTTCCTTTGGCTAGTGAAGCGAGAATAACTGCTCTGTGAGAATAACTTTTTGAAGGAGGTGCCTTAACGACTCCACCGATTTCTGAAATATTTTTAACCTTGAGAATCATTTTATCATTATTATTTTTAATTTAATTTCATTAAATATTTACCTATGAAAAATTTGATACTGGAAAAATATTTTTCAAATGCTCTCACTATTTTTTTAAATACAAAAAATTGAAAATTATTTATAAGGATGGTAGTAACAATATATATACAAATGAGGTGTTATTCATGGATGCTGTAACCAAAGAAAAATTGAAATTAGCGCAAAGATTCAAAAAAGAGAACAAAATTGATGAAGCTGAAGAAATTTACCGTGAATATTGGGAAACTTCCCAAGAAGACTTCTCAGAATTTGACAAAACTACTTTCAGTTGGATATTATACAACAAATACATTAAAAATAACGAAGATATTGATGAAATACTTGAAACCACTGAGTTAATTACAGAACTTAAAAAACAGGAAGACCAATCAAAAGGAATCAAATATCCATGTCCTTATACCTTATCTGTAATAAAACTTCTTGAATACTTAAATAAGAATAATGATTTTGAAGATGTTCTTATCTGGGCAGAAATGCTAAATCCTAACTATTTAAGTGCAAAGGCAAGTGATTTTAATGGAAGAAAATATCCCTCCCCTAAAGAAAAATACTACAGTCAAGTAACTAAAGCTCTTCTAAAGCTCGATGAAATCGACAGATGTTATGAAATGTCAAAAGAAGCACTTGAATTAGAAGAGTTGACAGAGGACATCTGGTTTAAATGGAGATTGGCCAAATGTGCTAATGAACTTGGAGAATATGATGAAGCAATTGGATATCTTAAAGAGATTATGGCTAGAAAACCCGATTGGTACATAAAAGCTGAAATAGCTAACAGTTATTATTTCAATGGAGACTTTGACAATGCCCTATCTTATGCAATCGATGCTGCATTAACACCGGCCCCAAGTGAAAGCAAAGTAAATGTATATTCATTAATTGCCGATTTGGTTGAAGACGAATATCCGGAAGAAGCTTTACAGCACAGATATTTAGAATACAGCATTAGACTTAACAAAGAATGGAATATTGAGGACAGATTAACCGAAAAAATTAAGGAAGCTGGTCTTGACACCGAAAACACCGAATACTGGAAAATCGAAAAAGAGCTTAAACCGTTTTGGAACAGCTTCAAATACAAAGATCAGGACCTCAAATATGGAATTATAAGCAGCATATTCTCTCATGGAAAATCAGGATTTATAGAGGGAGAGGACGGTAAATCCTATTACTTCGTAAAATATGATTTTAAAGGAAGAAATGAAGATTTCAAGGAATATACCAGCGTTAGTTTCTACATAGAAGAAAGGCTCGATAAGAAAAAGGGTGTAATGAAACCTAATGCAGTAAACATTAATACAATGGATTAATTCAAGTGGATTCATAATCCACACTTATTTTTTAAAAAAAAAGAAAATTTGAGAAGTAATTATCTAATTACTTCCACAATCATGTCTAAGTTTTCAGATTGGAGGATATCCACTTTCTTACCGGATGCTCCAACAATCTCCTTTTTGATGTTCAACATGTCTTCAGGAACTACAATCTCTCCGATTGACAATTCATGATTTTGTTCTAGAACAGAACCGATTTCATCAATATCGGTTGATTTTAAATAACCGATGATTTTGCCTGCATCTCCTTTGAAGGTAGGTCCGATTTGAGACATGTCAGGTTCCACTTCAATGATTTTTTCATGAACTTCAGGTTTTCCTGAGCTAATTGCCAAGTCCTTGATTTTTAAGGTTCCTTTCAAATCGTTATCGAATTCATTGAATATGTCTACTAATGACTCATCTGAAGTATATACATTTACTTCAGCAAGTTCAGCATTTAATGGGATTTTAGATGCTGATTTGAATCTTCTTACTTCATCAATCAATTCAACAGTAGTTTCTCCTTTGTTTTCCATTTCTTCACTGATCAATTCATCATATACTTCAGGCCATGAAGTGGTGTGAATTGACTCGTCTGAGAAGTATTGATAAACCTCTTCTGTGAAGAACGGTGCAATAGGAGCCATCAATTTTAAAGATGTTTCAACAACGGTTCTTAAAGTGTATTTTGCAGCTTTTCTTGATTCATCTGAAACGTCTGTGTATAATCTGTATTTTACGGCTTCAATATATTCGTCACAGAAATCATGCCAGAAGAATCTTTCGATAGATGTTATTGTTTCTGCAAAATTGTAATCTGCAAATGCCTTGTCTACTGTTTTATTCAAGTTATTGAGTTTTGATAATATCCATAAATCAAGAGGACCTAAATTATCTTTAACTTCATCATATGATACTTCTTCATCAAAGATTTGCATGCTGATGAATCTGAATGCGTTCCAGAATTTTCTGAGGAATCTGTATCCATGTTTGATATCTTTCCAGTCAAATACGACATCGGATCCAGGCACACTGTTGGCCGCCCAGGTTCTTAATGGGTCGGCACCATATTTTTCAATGACCTCTTCAGGACCGACAACGAATTCAGGACGTGATTTACTCATTTTATTTCCATCTTCACCGAATACCATACCGTTAATCACAATGTCATCAAACGGTTTTTGACCAGTCAATGCAATACATCTTAAAGTTGTGTAAAATGCCCATGTACGAATGATATCATGTCCTTGAGGACGGAGACTTGATGGGAAATGATTAACATAATCTTCATCAGGCCAGCCTGCAATGGATAACGGTGAAATTGATGAATCCATCCAGGTATCAAGAACATCCTCTTCTGGAATAAATTCTTCGCAACCACATTCACATGCATGTTTTGGCTTGTCAACAGTAGGATCGATTGGCAAGTCTTCAGGTTCAGGTAATATTACTTTTCCACAGTCCTTACAGTACCATACAGGTATTGGGGTTGCAAATATCCTTTGTCTTGAGATACACCAATCCCATTCCATGGAATCCGCCCAGTTTATCATACGGGATTTCATGTGGTCAGGAACCCATTTCATTTCATCTGCAGCAACTTTTGTCTTATCAATCAAATCGCGTACTGCAACGAACCATTGCTTTTTGACAAGAATCTCAATAGGAGTTTTGCATCTCCAGCATTGTCCGACATTTTGATCAACTTCTTCCTGTTTTAATAAGTATCCTTCAGCATCCAAATCTTCAATGGTTTGCTTTTTACAGGTTTGTAAGTCCATTCCTTCATATCTTCCGGCAGCAGCGGTCAATGTACCAGTTTCATCAATCGCATTGATGATTTCCAAATCATATTTTTGAACCCAGCTTACGTCAGTTTTGTCCCCAAAGGTACAAATCATTACTGCACCTGTACCGAATTCAGGGTCTACTTCTTCATCTGCAATAATCTTTACTTTTTGATGTGATAAAGGCACTTCCACATATTTTCCTAAAAGGTGAGCGTATCTTTCATCTTCTGGGTGAATTACAACCGCTACACAAGCAGACATCAATTCAGGACGAGTGGTTGCAATAAGAATGCCTTCAGTTTTAGCGTCAGCCTGTTTACCTGATGCCTGTGAGGATGCGATATCTTCATATGAGTCCTCAACTGCAGGAGGGAAGTTAACATAGTTTAAAAATGTAGTATTATCACTGTATTCAACTTCCGCAAAAGCAATTGCTGTCTGACAACGAGGACACCAGTTTACAGGGTGAATGCCCTGATAGATTAATCCATCTTCATACATTTTTAAAAATGAATATTGGGTCCTTTTCATGTACTCGGGAGTCATTGTAACGAACTCTCGAGACCAGTCCTGTGAATAACCCATTGCTTTCATGTCTTTTTTCATGCTTGCAATGTTTTTAGTGGTTAAATCAACACAATATTGTCTGAATTGTGTTCTTGAAACGTCATTTTTATTGATATTGTGAGTTTCTTCAACTTTCACTTCAGTTGGAAGACCGTGACAGTCCCATCCCTGTGGGAACAGTACATCATATCCTTTTTGTCTTTTATATCTTGCGTCCATATCCATATAAACCCAATTTAAAACATGTCCTAAGTGGATTGCTCCTGTTGGGTATGGTGGGGGAGTGTCTATTATATATCTAGGACGAGAACCATCTCCAATGTATTTGTAGATGTTTTCATCTTCCCATTTCTTCTCCCATTCTTTTTCTTTTTTGAAATCATAGTCTTTAGGAATTTCTTGGTTTGACATAAATTTTCTCCTAAAATAATTAAATAACAATAATATTTTTAAT
This sequence comes from Methanobrevibacter sp., assembly GCF_017539065.1. Taxonomy (GTDB): domain Archaea; phylum Methanobacteriota; class Methanobacteria; order Methanobacteriales; family Methanobacteriaceae; genus Methanocatella. Next base: position 21,077 of record NZ_JAFYHP010000009.1, on the reverse strand, counting down.
TATGTATTTTATTATTTAAAAATATTAAGTAAATAGATAACTATATTATATAACAAAATCAAATTATTAATATTATCAAATAAAAGGACTGTGTAAAAAAATGGAATTATTATGGTTTTATGTTGCTGTCGTATTAGCTATAAGCGATGTATTGCACACCACATTAATGTGGAAAGTTTTAAATAACTTTTACATTTTGTTAGGTGGTTTAATACAACAATCCACTCATTCTACATGGCAAACATGGCTAGCGCACGAAATAATGGAAGCCGGATTCCATTTTGTAGTACTATCAATAGTGTTTTTAAATCCAACTATTGGAATTCTAGCAGCCCTTATTCACTTTGTAGTCGATATTTCACATACTATTTTCATACGAAATATGGGCGAAATAGAACATAGAGCACTTCACTTTGTAGTTGAATCTCTATTTTTCATGTTAATTTACGGATTATAAACTAATGGAGTTATTAGATGCCAGTTATAACATTCAAATATCAAGATTTAAAAGATTTAGGAATAGATATGGAGAAAGATGAATTAATAGACACATTGCCAATGATGTCCAGTGACATTGAGGACTTTGATGATGAGGAAATCAAAGTGGAATTCTTCCCAAACCGTCCGGACAATTTATCTGTCGAAGGAGTTGCTAGGTCTTTTAAAGGATTTATCGGTCAGGAAATCGGATTGCCTGACTATAATGTTGAAGAATCCGGAGAATATGTAACAGTGGACAGCGATGTCGCTGCAATCAGACCATTTATCGGATTTGCAAAAATCGATAATGTTGACTTTTCTGGCGATAAACTCAAATACTGCATGGATTTCCAGGAAAACCTTCACTGGGTTATCGGAAGAGACAGGAAAAAAGTGGCTATCGGTATTCACAATGCAGATGTTGTTGAAGGACCGTTCAAATATATCGCCACTCCAAAAGATGCAAATGCATTCGTTCCATTGGAAAAAGATAGCAAAATGACTCCAGACCAAATCTTAACTGAACATGAAAAGGGTAAGGATTACGCTCATCTAATTGAAGAATTTGATAAGTATCCTTTAATTCTTGATAAAGATGATAATGTTTTATCCATGCCTCCAATCATTAACGGAGAATTAACCAAACTCAAAGAAGATACCAAAAACATCATTGTTGATGTTACAGGTACTGATGAAAGGGCAGTTAATCAAGCATTGAATATTATTTGCTCATCATTTGCAGAAGTCGGAGGCCAAATCAAATCCATGGAAGTCAGATATGAAGACAAAACCATTGTCAGCCCTGATTTAACCCCACAGGAAATGAACGTTCATGTTGATACCGCCAACGAGTTAATTGGCGGAACTAATTTAACTGCTCAGGATATTCATGATCTACTCTTAAAGGCACGTTTTGATGCAGAAATTTTAGATGACAATGAAGTTAAAGCCATTATTCCTGCATATAGGGTAGATATTTTGCATGAAGTGGATGTTGTTGAAAATATCGCAGTCCAATACCATATCAACGATGTGGTAGCTAAATTACCTGACATCAATACTGTTGCTTATGAAAATAACTGGTTTAAAGCGGAAAGTACTATCCGTGAAGTAATGATTGGATTAGGATTCCAAGAAGTAATGAGTTTAATGCTTACAAGTGAAGAGGCACATTACAAAAACATGAACCAAGAAGAAAAACCTCATGTTCAAGTTGCAAGGCCAATTACAATTGACAGAACCATGATCAGAACTAGTTTAATCAATAGTTTAATGGAATTTTTAGAAGACAACAAACATGAAGACTTGCCTCAGAAAATATTCGAAATTGGTGATGTTTTATACATAGATGAAACTAAAGAAAACAAGACTGTCGCTTCTAAAAAATTAGCAGGAGTAATCTGCCACTCAACCGCTAACTTCACTGAGATAAAATCCGTTGTAACAAGTGTTTTGGCAAACCTTGGATACACAATGGAAATTGCTGACAGCGAAAATAAGACATTTATTGCAGGTAGAGTAGCTGATGTTACTGGTGTGGCTCAAAAAGGTTCTATTAAAGGTTTCTTTGGTGAAGTTTCACCTGAAGTAATTACTAACTTTACACTGGACTATCCTGTTATTGCATTTGAAATTGAATTTTTAAATTAAATTCTTTTTCAATACCATAATTTTCTCATTTGTGTTTCCATAGCTGAGTAATTACTCACTTGTGGTGAAGCATCATAATTATTGAAAAGGAATATCAGAATTAATAAAAAGATTATAATAGCTATTAAAATTATTGTCCATCTCCTCAATTAAATGCCTCCACCATGAAAAATTATCATTAATCAATAAGTTTAGCTACATCTTCACCCTTAGGTGTTAATCTATATACTCTATTTTTACGTTTTTCTTCATTGATACATTCAGCAACACCACATTCCTTAAGTTCACGCAAGACCTTAGAAATGTGATTTGTACGAACTCCGATGTCTTCTGCTAAATCAGTAGGGATTTTATTACTGTCATTGAGAGACCTTACAGATTTTTCCCTATAGGAAGAACTTATTACATATCCATATACTTTTAGAGTTTCATCATCCATAACCATATCTCCATTTATTCACATGTTATTAATATATTATTCTCCTATCATAGTTAAACTTATTGTTCGGTTATGCCTTGGCCCATCAAGTTCTATGAAAAATACTGACTGCCATGTGCCCAAGTCCAATCTGCCGTTTTTGATTGGCAAACACTCACTTGAAGAAAGCAAGAACGATTTCAAGTGTGACTTTGCATTATTGTCAATTCTATCATGATTATAGCTATACTTATCAGTGATTATATTGTTTAACGTGAATTCCAGATCCTTTAAAAGGCCGGACTCGTTTTCATTGACAACGATGGCCGAAGTGGAATGTTTTGAAAAAATAGAGATTATTCCCTCTTCAATATCGACCAATTCGTTAATTTTTGAAGTTATATCAATGATTTCAAAGTTTTTATTAGTATTAATTTTTAAAGAATGAGTTTTAATTGTCATTGATATTAATTAGTATTTCATACTATAAATAAAAGAAAAAAAGAAAAGGAAAATTTCATTCTTCGAATTCCTCTTTACGCCAATATCCATAGATGAGACAGAACATTATGGACAAAATACTTAATACAACAAGACCTGAGGTATTGGTAAGTTCTTTGGAAGTTGTTACAGGCGGAACAATTTCATATGCTTTTCCTTCCTCGGAGGCATCCCCACTTCCAGAATCTCCTGCATCCAAATCCCCATTGGATAATGCATCATTACCCCTGTCTGAGGTATCTTGAGATGGAATATCTGAGCTGTTTTTTCCATAGTTACCGGATTTATCTGAATTAACTACATGCGATCCTGAGGAATCTCCACCAGTGGATGTTCCTTGAGAATTAGAATTCCCTTGGACTTCAGAAGCGCCATCATTACCCTCAGCATTATTACCGTTTTTCCCATCACTTGAAGAAGTTTGAGAATCCTTAGCATTGCCTTGATCGCCAGATGCTTTTAAATCAAATTTAACAAATCTGCCCCCAATTTCGGCTGCAAGCTGATGGTCGACATTAGGATCCACTTCAGCATCGATGATTGCCCTACCATTAATAAATGTTGCAGTATACTGATTTCCGTCAACATCGACTCTAGCTTGAAATGTTGCAAATTCATTTACTGGATTGCCTGATGAATCCCTCATCTGAAATCCTATAGTATTTCCGATTACAAATGAATCCATTCTCATTAATGAAGCTATAAGTCTTGGACAAACAAATGTATTTTCTGGATCTGTTGAATCATACCAATTTTCACCCAATGGAAAATCATCGTTTTCCCAATAATTTTTTGCTTGGAAAAACTCATTATGAGCCAGGTAATTATGTTCTACCTTGAGAATTGAATTTCCACTACTTCTAAATCCGCTACCTAATAAAAAACCGTTACCTGTTTCAAATCCTCCCATACTGGAACGAGGATCCTTACGGCTGTGGGTTAATGAATTTGATTTAACTACATCATTAGCAGATGTTGAATTAATATAAATGCCATTAGTATTTTCAAAAGCATTATTGTGATTAATTAAATTATTTGAAGAGACTCCATTAACCGTGATTCCATTTAAATCATTGTGATGGATTGAATTATTAGTTATGTTACAATAATGCATGTTTGTTGTTTCAATTCCGGATTTCTTATTATATGAAATCTCATTCTTTTCAATTAAGCTATTCTGAACATCTTGAAGTTTAATTCCGTTCTGTTTAGCTCTTGAAATATCATTGCCATATAATGTAATTTTATCTGAATTTTTTACAAAAACGCCGTTTTGTCCGCCGGCAATCTTATTGTCGGAAATTTTGATATTATTAGAGTTATCAACAAGAACACCATAATCGCTATCCGAAGCGATGATAGTTATTCCTGACAAGACACTTCCTGCTGCTTTTGATGTAAAGTAAAATCCGAAAGTTTTATCTATGCCCATACTCTTAGCTTTATCGTTTACTACGTCAGATGCATGAACTGTGCTACTCATTTTAGAGATAATATTTAATTTCTTATCTACAACCAATGAGATATTATTGTATTCCTCATCAGTGAACTCCAAAGTGTCCCCATCATTTGCATTATCAAATTTTGATTGAATTTCATCATTTGACAAATCGGATGTTATGTGAATAGCAGTATCTCCATCAGAAAGAATAGTCATATTGTCATCTTGAATATCAGCTGAACTAACAGATGAAACTAAGAATAAAAACAATAGAGATATGAAAAAAAGATTTAACGCTTTTTTATACATATTATAAACTTCCTAATTTATTATTTTAATAATCAAAAAGTGAACAAGAATAATCCCATTAAAAATTATCCATGTATATATAATTGACTAACGATTAATATTTTGATATCCAATATATATAAATCTAACCACTATAACAAAGTTATATTGTGAAATCAACACGATATAAATAGAATTACATTAAATAAATGTGCTTAACAATGTTATATTAAGAATTAAAGACATTTGAATTTAAATAATATGAAAATCAATATATAATTAATTACTTATCGATTGAATTATTCATAATAATAAATTGAAGTAATTGAATGAAATCATTTAAAAGAGGTAAAATATGAATAAGAAGAGTTTAATATTAGCTATCTCGTTAGTATTAATTGTTTTCTTAAGTTTAAGCATGGTATCTGCAGAAGATATTTCTGATGACGATAATACAGATAGTGACATTCTACAAGTAGAAGATGCCGATGCCGTAACTGCTAGTGAAGTGACAGTTGAGACAACAGATACTAATGATGATATCCAAAACAAAATCAATGGCCTCAATGATGGGGATACATTGACTTTTCAAACTGGAGAATATACAGATATTATTTTATATGTAAACAAAAGCATTACAATAAACGGTAATGGTGCAACATTACATGGTTTGAACAACCTTGTGTCCGCTGATAATCGTATCCCGGACATAATCCTCAATAAAACTACTGACGGAGGATATGGAATTTCCAATCCTGCAACATTATATATCCTAGGAACAAATAATCTTGTTTTAAAAGACATAACCATCATTGCTGGTCAGAATAGTGCAACCGATAAGGGAGACGCTACTAAATACAGCAACTGTTTAGTTTATAACTATAAATCAACCAATACTCAAATTACCAATTCAACATTTGATGGTTCATCATGGGGTATTTATTTCTTCCAATCCACAGGAGGACTAATTGAAAAAAATATTGTTAAAAATCAAGGAATTACTGGAATATTCAACTTCCAAACTCCAAATACAATAATCAGAAACAATACTGTAATAAATGCCAAAAACCATGGTATTGATGTAAGACACAATATTGGGCCAAATGTTACCGTTGTTAACAACAAAATTGTTGGAGCTAAAGAAGGTCTTTATCTATTGCACTCCGGAAAACATACTGTAACCGGAAACACAATAATCAATTGTTCTGAAAGCTCAATTACATGTTGTGGAGCAAACAACATACTTATTGAAAATAATACATTCCAAAATTCAAGAATTGGTGTTTTGTTAGCTGGAAGTGCACCTTCAGGAGGCAATTATGTCCCATATACAAACATTACCATCGGAACAAACACTTGGAAATTAGATCAGTTACCGTTCCCTCCAACTTTCACATGCTATGTTGCTGAAGCAAAAAGTGACTATGCTTCTGTTGATACAATGATGGGAACACACAGTGACAGTCTTTATGGCGACACTTATACAGAATACACTGAAATTCCGGCTCTTGGACCTATTGTAGTTGATTATGATACCCTTTTAAGACCTACTTCAACAAATAAGACAATTACCGCTGGAATGACTAATGAACAAATCCAAGAAACAATTAACTCCATGAACAATGGAGACACTTTATTGTTTGAAGAAAATGCTGTATTTGAAAATATTTGCATATACATCAACAAAAACATAAAAGTGATTGGAAACAACGCCACCTTAAAAGGCGTAGCTAGTGTAAGTTATGATTATGTGCCTGAAATCGTTACAAACAAAACTACACAAGGAGGATATGCAATTCCAAATATCGCAGTCCTATATGTATTAAATACAACCGGTGCAGTTATCAGCAACTTAAATATTGTAGCTAATTATCCTAAATACACCATGCCTTGTCAGGCAGGAGATAACGATAATTATCGTGCATATTATTCTACTGGAATTTATGGTGGATTAAGTAAAAAGTTAACAATCACCGGATGTAGCATTACTGGTGCTTCCTGGGGTATTTTCTTAGGTGGAAGGCCTGACGGAGACTATAAATATGGTTGTCAAAATGCAACAATCACAAATAACATTATCAAAAATCAATACACAACAGGTATTATGAACTTTGCATCTCCAAACTCCATAATTGCAAACAATACAGTAACCAATGCGGTTAACCACGGAATTGATGTAAGATTCCCTGCAGGATTTGGAGCAAAAATCTTCAATAACACTATTTCTGGCTCAAAAGAAGGAATTTACCTTTTACATTCATACGGACATTATGTTTACAACAACACTATATTAAACTCAAAAATCAGTTCAATAACCTGTTACGGATCACATGACGAATATATATTCAACAACACTTTCACCAAAAGCAGAGTAGCAATTTTACTTGGTGGATCAGCAGGTACTTCATACTATAATGTAACTATCGGTAAAAATTATTTCACAGGTGATGTATTGCCATTCCCACCTACATTTGCATTTACTCTTGTTAAATCTGAAAATCAATACAATGATGCAAGTGCAGTAATGAGAACATATTCCGATAAAGAGATTGTTACCATCTCCGCTCCGGACATTACTTTTGATGTTAATGAGGAAGGTATCCTAACAATTACCTTAATCGATCAAAACAATAAAGCAATGGCTGGAAAAACAATAAGTGTAACAGTCAATAATGGAAACTACACTGCAACAACTGATGCAAATGGTATTGCAACTATACCTCTCAATTTACCTGAAGGAACATACCCTGCAGAAATTAGCTTCGCAGGAAATGATAATTATAAACCTGCAAAAGTTAATAGTACAATAACTGCAAAAAAAGTTAACACTGAATTAACTGCAGCAAACCCTACAGTTTACGTACAAGCAATTGCTAAAGGACTTAAATATCAAGTTACCCTTAAAGATGCTAGTGGAAAAGCAATAGCTGGCAAACAAATTGTTGTTAACTTCAATGGTGTTGATTACAAAGCAAACACAAATGCACAAGGTATTGCTACAGTTACCCTTAAAGCAACAAAAGCGGGATCTCTTAAAGCTGAAATTAAATTTGCGGGTGATAATACTTACAATGCAGCAAGTAAAACTACTACTGTGAAAATCACCAAAGAAGCATCCAAATTAACTGCTAAAAAGAAAACTTTCAAAGCTAACAAAAAAGTTAAAAAATATGCAGTTACCCTAAAAACCAAATCAGGTAAAGCAATTAGCAATGCTAAAGTAACCCTCAAAATCAAAAACAAAAAATTCACAGCAACTACCAATTCAAAAGGTAAAGCTACCTTTAAAATTAAAAAATTAACTAAAAAAGGTAAACCAAAAGCTAAAATAAGCTTTGCAGGGGACAAATACTTTATTAAATCCAGTGCAACTGTGAAATTAACATTTAAAAAATAGAAGAGATTAATTCTCTTCTTAAATTTTCTTTTTTTAAAAAAAAATCAGTAATATTTGTTTCTGCGGTCGACAGCCGTATAGATGATAAATAATCCAATGATTATCATTACTATCTGTGGAAATACCGCTGCAACAATGGCTGGAATCAATCCAAGATTAACCAATAACCATAAAACACCATAGATTACTATTATAATGCCGAAAACAATAGCAATCTTATAAGTCAAATCCCTAACATCGGGAATATCAAACATTGGCATTCTATCACTATAATTCTTTTGTACCTTCATCAGTACCGATAATTACCTTATCTACCATTTGTGAAAAGATTCCGTTTTCAACAACACCAGGAATTGTGTTTAAATCTATTTCCAAATGTGATGGAGATTCAATTTTATCGAATTTGGCGTCAATAACAAAGTTTCCATTGTCAGTTATGACAGGACCATCTTTTCTTTGGGCCATTCTAATCTCGCAGGTTGCTCCCATATCTTCCAGTTCCTTTATAACCATTCTTGATGCATCTGGAAGCACTTCAACAGGAACCGGGAAATTACCTAATTCTTCAACAACTTTGGATTCATCAACAATGACAATGAATGTTTCTGCGGCATAATCCACGATTTTTTCCTTTGTGTGAGCTGCTCCTCCACCTTTAATTAGATTAAAGTCAAGGTCTACTTCATCTGCCCCATCAACTGATAAGTCAATGTCATGTTCTTCCAAGGTAGTTATTGGAATGTTCCATTCTTTGGCTTTTAATAATGACTGGAATGATGTTGGAATTCCCATTACATTTATTCCTTCATCACGGATTCTCATTCCCACTTTTTCAATGAAGAAATGTGTTGTTGAACCTGTTCCTAGTCCTAAAACCATTCCATCTTTAACATATTCGGCAGCTTTGTATCCTGCATTCATTTTACTAGAACTATTACTACTAGTATCTTTCATTTAAATCACGAATCCTAATGTTAATTTATTAAGGTCTAAGCCTTTTTTACATTTTTCCTTATGTTTTCCGTTATTTTCCAAAACGATGCATTTATCGTTTTCCACAAGGCCGTCCGGGAAACATAAATCATGAAAATCACATGCCTCATCACATTCAGGAGCATTATATGTAAATGTTGACCCTTCAAAAATATTTTTTGAAGTTGTCAGTACGTCTATTTCAGCCCTTTCAACTTCAACAGGAATAACCTTGCCCCCTGCATGTACTGAACAGTTCTGTTCATTTTCCTTTACTGCAGTAACGACATATTTCCTATTCAATTCCAAGTTTCCAACACATGATGATTTAAATCGACAATCTTCACACTCCTTAGCGGGACCTAAAAAAATAAATTCCTGGCCTTCTTTTGCTAGATCAATGCCTATTAAAGTAATCATCTAAATCACCTCGGTTTTATACGCTAATTCGTAAGCTGCTTCTTTTGAAATTCCATTATCTCCTAAAATAGTATATCTTTCAGGCCTGATGTTATGAGCCATCATCAATGCTTCAATAATATCTTCATCAGCAATTCCAATTTCCGCAGCAGATGTTGGGGCCTGTACAGCTTCTAGGGAACTTTTTATTGCCTTCCAATCCCCACCATGCAAGTACATCATCATTATTGTACCCAAACCACATTGTTCGCCGTGTAATGCAGGTTTGTCAAGGATTTTATCAAGTGCATGGGAGAACAGATGCTCAGATCCGCTTGCAGGGCGTGATGAGCCAGCAATGCTGATAGCCATTCCTCCGCTGAACAACGATTTCATAACTATGCGCGCACTAGGTTCAAGATTAGGTTTAATGTTAGCAATGTTGTCGGTAATCAAGTGAGCGGACATTATTGACAATGCCGCCGCTGACTCGGAAAATGATTCGTTTTTCAAACGATGTGCCAATTCCCAATCTTTAATGGCTGTGAAGTTTGCAATCAAATCTGCACAGCCTGCAGCTAGTAATCGGAATGGAGATTGTGCAATAACCTCTGAATCTGCAATGACTGCAATTGGAGAGTGTGCATTAACTGATATTGAAGTATTAGGATTTTTTATTGATGCCATAGGAGATACGATACCGTCATGTGAAGCAGTTGTTGGCATTGAAACAAAATAGACTCCTTTGTTGTATGAAGATAATTTAGCTACGTCAATAACTTTTCCTCCACCTACACCCAAAACTGTTGTATCGGGAGTGATGCATTCTTCAACTTCAGATATTGATTCGGCAGATGCATTATCAACTTTAATTACATCACATTCAATATCTTCCTTTTCAAGGCTTTCAATTACAGGTTTTGCACCTACATCATATGTATGTGAACCGGTAACGATTAAAATCTTATTATCTAAATGCAATGATTTGCAAATCTCTCCGGTAAGTTTAATAATGCCCGGATCGATGTAAACTTCACGAGGCATTTGTATTTTCCTATTACTCATAATATCTCCTAAATTAAATTATACATTAATATATATGTGCAAAATAATTATAAATAACTTTCTTAATTAAATTTAATAGTAATTAAGGACAAATAATTTAATATTATAAAGAAATTACTAGGTGATATGGTGGAAAATTTTGATGAATGGTTTCATGATATTTTAGAGAATGCAGATATAACAGATTCAAGGTATCCTATTAAGGGAATGGCAGTTTGGATGCCATACGGTTTTCAGATTAGAAAACACACAATGAACATTATTAAAAGATTATTAGATAAAGACCATGATGAAGTACTTTTCCCAATGCTAGTTCCTGAAAGCGAACTTGCAAAAGAAGGAATACATGTTAAAGGATTTGAAGATGAAGTGTACTGGGTAACCAAAGGAGGTTCAAGAGACTTAAATGAACATTTGGCCTTAAGACCAACCAGTGAAACCGCAATCTACCCGATGTATTCATTATGGATAAGAACCCACATTGACCTTCCAATCAAGCTTTATCAAATCGTGAATACATTCAGATATGAAACTAAACATACCCGACCTTTAATACGTGTAAGGGAAATTACCACATTTAAAGAGGCGCATACCGCTCATGCAACAAAAGAAGAGTCTGATGAACAAATTCAAGACTTTATTGGAATTTATAAAGAATTCTTTGATGATTTGCAAATTCCATATTTGATTTCTAAAAGACCTGAATGGGACAAGTTCCCTGGTGCAGACTACACTATGGCCTTTGATGTGATTATGCCGAACGGTAAAACCTTACAGATTGGAACAATCCACAATTTAGGCCAGACATTTGCAAAAACCTTTGACATTACCTTTGAGGATAAAGACGGGGAGCACAAATATGTTTATCAAACCTGCGCTGGAGTATCTGATAGGGTTATCGCATCTGTCATTGGAATTCATGGAGATGAAAAAGGATTACGATTACCACCAAAAGTATCACCGAATCAAGTAACCATAATTCCAATCTTATTTAAGAAAGGAAAAGAAGAAGTTTTAGCAAAATGTGCAGAAATCAAAGAACAATTAGAAACTGCAGGTCTCAGAGTCAATATCGATGACAGAGACATTAGACCGGGTAAAAAATTCAATGATTGGGAATTAAAAGGAACTCCTGTTAAGCTTGAACTTGGACCAAGAGATTTGGAAAACAATATCACTGTAGCAATGAGGCGAGATGAAGGAGAAAAAATAGAAATTGCCCTTGATGACTCATTAGCCGACAATGTTATTGATTTATTAAATAAATCTAGTGAAAATCTCTCTGCAGCCGCTTGGAAATTCCAAGAAGAGCATGTTAAATTCACAGAAGACATCAACGAGATTTCAGAACTTGTCGAAGCGGGTTATGTTGTTCGCTTTAGATGGTGTGGGGACGAAGCAATTGGAAAAGACATTGAAGAAAAAACCGGCTATGATATATTAGGCATTCAAGAAGAAATCGCAGAAGGAAAATGCATAGCCAGCGATAATGATGCTAAATACATGGCTTTAATTGCTAAAACATATTAAGTGATTTAAATGGATAATATTTATGCAATAATTCCTGTTACTACATTCAAGAATGCTAAAACTAGACTTTCTCCATTTCTCACAGAGGAAGAGCGGGAAAATCTCCTAAAGGTAATGCTTCAGGATGTAACCGATACCTTAAAAAAATATGTGGATAAGATATTCATTATCAGCCGTGACAAGGAAGTATTGAGTTATGCTGAAAGTCTAAACGTGAATACAATTTTGGAAAATGAAAATTCAAATTTGAATAAGGCTTTAACCCAAGCAATGAAACTCTGCAAAGGGAAAACCAAAAAAATAATAATTGTTCCCAGTGACATTCCCCTAATCGGTAAAACCAATGTTCAAATGTTAATTGACGCATCCAAAAACCTAGATTTCATTATCGTTCCATCAAAAGGCGGCGGAACCAATATGATTATCATGAAGCCTATGGCCATCCGCACAAGATTTGAAGGATTCAGCTATAAAGAACATGTCCAGGTTGCCGAGAAGAAAAAATTAAATCCTCAAGTTCATGATTCATTTTTCATGGCATTAGATGTCAACACTACAGAAGATTTAGGTGAAATCATGATTCACGGCGAAAAAACTCACACAAGACAATATTTAAAGGAATTGAAAGTGAATGTTGAGTCTTTCCGTGGAAGCGAACGCTTGAAAGTTACAAGAGATGATTAGATGATTGTAATGTCAATTGCAGGTGTTGATCCATCAGGCGGCGCAGGCGTTTTTGCTGATTTAAAAACATTTCAAGCCATCGGAGTTTATGGAACAGGAATTGTCACCGCATTAACCGCTCAAAATCCATATAGATTCTTTTCAACATCCCCGGTTTCACCGAAATACATTGAAGAACAGATTGATAGTGTTTTGGATGCCTATGAAGTTGAATTTATTAAAACAGGAATGCTTTATTCACCGGAAATTATTAAATTAGTGGCTAAAAAAGTTAATGAGTACAATCTAAAAGCTGTGGTTGACCCGGTTATGGTTGCAACTTCCGGTGGTGACTTAACCAAAGAAGACTTGGCAAAAGCAATGAATAAATATTTGCTTCCGCAGGCGGTTTTGACAACACCAAACATCTCTGAGGCTGAAAAATTAACTGATTTAAAGATTACAAATAAAGAAGATGCAATCAAAGCATCCGAATTGATTAAATGCAATAACATTATTACTGGCGGCCATTTGGATGGAATAAATACCATTAACATTGATGGCGAAATTTCTATCGTCAAACAAGAATTAATCAAAACAGATAATCTTCATGGCACAGGCTGTAATTTATCTGCAGCAATTACTGCATATCTTGCAAAAAGCAATGATTTAAGCACTTCAATCCTAAAATCCTTAGATTATGTATATGAAGGAATAAAAAATGGAAATTATGGGACATTAATAGCTAAAATATAACTATTCACCCATATCTAACTTATCGACAATAGATTCCTGAAGTGCAATGAACTCTTTGGAATCTCTTTTTCTTGGTCTTTCGATGTCTACTTCGATGATTTGATCTATCCTTCCAGGATTTTTCCCCATTATAACAATCTTGTCTGCCAGATAAACTGCTTCATCGACATCGTGAGTTACAAAAACAATTGTATTTTCAAATCTTTTCCAAACTCCAATTAGCTGTTCTTGAAGCTTGTGTCTATTTTGCATATCCAATGCAGAAAATGGCTCATCCATAAGTAGGATTGGTGAATGATTAAGCAAAGATCTAATAATTGCGACCCTTTGCTTCATACCTCCTGAAAGTTCATGAGGATAGCTATCTTTAAAGTCAATTAAACCTACTCTTGTGAGATATCTTTCTGCGGTTTCAATGTTTTCTTCCTTTGAACCCTGATTGGTCATCTCCAAACCGAAGGTTACATTCTGAAGAACTGTTAACCATGGAAATAGTGAATATTGCTGGAAAATTACTGCTCTGTCTCCTGACGGTTTTGTAACCTTTTCCCCATTTGCAATGATTTCCCCGGAGGTAGGCTGGTCAAGACCTGCAATCAACCTTAAAAGTGTGGTCTTTCCACATCCTGACGGACCCAAAAGACAAACTAACTCCCCATCATCAATAGTCAGATTAATGTCTTTCAATACTGATAATTGGTCAGTTTTTTTACTTATAAAGGATTTATTAATATTTTTCACTTCAATTGCCATATTAACACCTACCAGAATATCTTGTCTTGAGCCTTAGTAAATATATAATCAAAGATAATACCAATTAACCCAATATCCAACATACCAACAACAGTGGTTCCCGGATCAAACAAACTTGTTGCTGTTAAAATCATATAACCTAAACCACTACTTGAACCAACCATTTCGGCTGAAATTGTACACATTAAAGCAATACCAATACCCACTTTTAAACCTGACACAATATAAGGAATTGTAGACGGCAATATTACTCTTTTTAAAACGTTCCAATCACTTGCACCTAATGTTTGAGCTGATTCAATTAAAACTTTATCAGTTCTTTTAACTCCATCAATTGTGTAAACTAAAATAGGGAATACACAACCCATAAAAATAATAAATACAGCCGGAACCATACCGATTCCAAACCATAAAATAGAAAATGGAATCCATGCAACAGGAGGAATTGGCCTTAGGATACTTATAACTAATGTAGCAATATCTTCTAAAATTTTATAGCTTCCAAGCAGAATTCCTAAAGGAATTGCTACAACAGATGCTAAAATCAAACCTCCAAATACTTTATATAATGTATCTAATGTGTTTGCAAGAAGCTTACCATTTAATATTAACTCCCAAGCAGAATTGCAAACTGTAATCGGCCCAGGCAGGATATATGGATTAACAATACCCAATCCTTCAGTGATTAAATACCAAAAAATAATTATACAAACTGGTAAAATCAATGGAATAAACTTACTTCTATAATTTTCAAACATTACATCACTTAATAAAAATTTTTTTATATATAATTAATTAGGTTTTAATAATATAAAAACTTTAAAAAAAATTTTGGCCATCCTAAATATTAACATATATATTTTAATAAGAATAAATTAAAAATGTAAAGAAAGATGATACCGGTGAAAAATTGAACATACACAAAAAGTTTTTCTCAAAAATAGGGACCAATTACTTGATACTTGGAGCGATTGCATTAATATGTCAAATAATCCTTATCAATATATTAAATGCAACTCATCCGGAATATGTGGCTGACATAAATATATTAAGCGGATTGGCATCATTTTGTAATTACGTAATTCCATTTCCAGTTTTCTATTGGCTAATGAAGAAGTTAAAGAAAGTGGAAATAGAAAAAAATGGTGTTGATTTGAAAACATTCTTCATTTACATTTCAATTACATTGACCTTGATGTGGATAGGAAACATTATAGGATTGGCCGTAACAATGCTTCTTAGCGGTGCGATTCAAACCGATATTTCAAATCCCGTCCAGCAATTAATCAACAGCGCCGACATATGGTTCAACTTACTGGTCATTAGTATCATAGCTCCAATCTGTGAAGAAATAATTTTCAGAAAGATGTTGATTGACAGAACAATCAGATACGGTGCAAAAGTATCCATAGTCCTTTCCGCACTAATATTCGCATTCTTCCACGGAAATCTGAATCAATTCTTCTATGCATTCCTGATGGGAGGATTCTTCGCGTATGTATACATAAAAACCGGGAAAATAACCTACACTATTATTTTACATGCCATCGTGAACTTTATGGGATCTGTCATGAGTATAATGGTTGCAAATGCAGCTACATCCCTTCAATCAGGATTCAATCCAACTGATGCAACAATTCTAGTGGTCTACATTACATTATTATTCATTTTCATAGCGGTAGGTTTCTACGGATTGATTACATTTAAAAAAGCTAAATTAGATGGTAAAAAAACAGAAATAACATTGGAAAATCCTATAAGAACCGCACTGTTAAATTATGGAATGGTCTTATTCATGTTATTTTTCATAGGTGAAATGATTTATCAGATAATGGGTTAAAGAGGAGCAGTATATGTCCTCTTTAGAATTAAGCTTTATCTTCTCTTTCTTCTTCAATAGCTTCAACAACACTATTTAAAATTTGAAGTGATTTGGAAAATGCAGGCATACCTGAAGTTAAAAGAACTACTCTTAAAACATCCACGATTTCATCTTTTGTAATGCCCAATACTTCAATAGCGCTTCTGATTTGTTTTTTGGTAGCTCTTGCATCAGCACGAGAAGCGGCAATTCCAATAGCAATTAATTTTTGAGTTTTATAATCTAATACTTTAGCATTCCAAACAGTACTGTTGATATCGGAAACTAACTCATATAAATCAGGATATTCCCCTTCTAACTCTCTTATACCTTTTCCGTAATATACATCTCCTTTCATATAATAACCTCAATTATTTTAATTAATAATAGTTTACTTTTTTAAATATATATAACTAGTTATTACAGTTACATTTCTCAATAACTTAACCAACGTTATGTTAAAAGAGGTTATGTTTTCCAATAATAGATAAGATTGACAGAATGTGTTGGATATGTTTGATTAAAAATTTATATTATGTTTAGTTTTATATTATAATTTGAGAGCAAAAAGTAGTAAATATTTTGTATAGTATACGTGCAAAATCCATTATGCTTAATTTTTAAGGAATATATTTTAGATCTATGGAAAGTAACGCATTCTTTCGCCAACTGATAAAAGTGTTGTCAACATTTTGATTTTCATTGACGTGAAGAATATATGTAGCCTTACCGTGAAGATTGATATTTCCTGAATGCATAGGCAAGAATTGAACCTGCAAAATTCTGCAAAACAGAATAAAGCGCTCCCGGAACTGTTGCCTGAGATAAGTTTGGAAAATGGGTTTTTGCAAGGCTGGTTGACAAACCTGAATTTTGAAATGCCAATTCGATAGCTACTGTAATTATCTGTTTTCTGCCCATTCCTGCAAGGTAGCCAATTCCAAATCCAATTAACATTGCAAGGAAATATTGTAGGACAATGACAATGAGTATTATACCGGATGAAGTTAAAATAGCTTGTTTATTAGCTCCAATAACTCCTGCAACGATTAAACAAATTACAATAGAAGATGCTGTAGGCAGATACACTTTTAATTTTTCACAAAAATTAGGGAATTTGTAATTCAGGATTAAACCCAAAATAATTGGGACAATCACTATTTCAATAATTGAAATGAACATGTCAACCGGATTGAATTGAATTTGATTTCCTATTAACAATAACGTGATTATCGGAGTTAATATGGGTGAAATCACAGTAGAAACTGCAGTCAAAGAAACGGACAATGCCACATCTCCCTTTGCAAGAAAAGTAATGACATCAGATGCAGTTCCTCCAGGAACGGTTCCAACAAGAATAAGTCCAGCTGTCAAAGCAGTATCAAGAGAAAATGCGCTTGCAAGAGTAAATGCCATAAGGGGCATTATGACATATTGTGCTGAAATTCCAACTGTAATTTCCTTAGGATTTTTGAACACATTAATGAAGTCATCCACTTTCAATGTGGTCCCCATTGTAAATAGAACAATGCTTAAAAGTAAATTGATAACGTTGATGCCATTATATTCACTTAAAACCCATTTAAATGAATTTGGATAAGCTAAAGAAATAGCCACTGCCACCAATATTACTATAAAAAAATATTTCTCGATGAATTCAAAAATCCCTTTCATACTTTAATTTTTAATTTTTAATATAAAAAATGTTTTGATTTATATTATCCATAATTTAAAAAATAGAATTTTAAAAATTGAATAAGGATATCAAGATATCAAAAAATACGCTAGTAATAATCTAAAAAAAATAAGATGTTGGGAGTTTTATAATCCTCCCAAAAATTAACTAATTATTTAATGGTAATTGTTTTACTTGCACTGGATGCTTTGTAATAACCGTTCCCTGCAAATGTGATTTTTGCAGAATGTTTACCTTTTTTAGTTAATTTTGTAATTTTAAAGATAGCTTTACCGTTAGAATTGGTTTTAGCAGTGAAAGTTTTGCCTTTTATTTTTAAGGTAACTTTAACATTTTTAATAGCTTTGCCTTTGTTATTTTTTAAGGTAATAGCATATTTTTTAACTTTGGTTTTGGATTTGAAAGTTTTCTTATTAGCGGTTATTTTGGAAGCTGCTTTTGTGATGACAATTTTATTTTTTCCAATCACATTATTGTATTCAGTATAAACGTAATGTGTCCCCGCTGCTAAATTCAGTGAAAGGGTTGCAACACCGTTTTCATCAGTCCTTCCAACATAATCTTTATTATCTACTGTAAATATGACAGTTTGTTGCGCTACGGGTTTATCACCATCAAGAACTTTTATTTTAAAGACAGTATTTCCAGAATAAACCTGAGTTATATCAGTGGCGTTAAAAGTAATTTTTGAAGTTGTTCCCCCAAGCATACTTAAAATTGAAGATATGTCAAAAGAACCGGTTCCATTACCAGTCATGTTCATTATCTGGGTTAAATTGAAACTTGTTCCGTTACCAAAGGTCATGTTACTGTTCAATAATTGAGTTATATTGAAGCTTGTACCATTAATGTTTATAGTGGTGCCGTTCAATAAGCTTCCTAAATCAATTTTGGTACCGTTACCTAAATCAAATGTAATGTTTGAAAAATCAAACTTAGTGCCATTTCCTCCTTTACCACCAAAGGTAGATCCAGAACTTAAACTAGAATCTGCAGCACTGTTATCAACAGACAAAGTTGGCTCATCTGCCTCACCAGCATTTTCTAAGACAGCATCATTTTCAACAACAGCACTTTCTAAGACAGCATCATTTTCAACAGCAATATTTTCATCAACATTATCAATAGCTTGAACTTCATTTGCATCTGAAACTTCAATTACATCTGATACATTATCTACAGCACTTACTGCACTAACGAGACACAATGAAATTAAAACCATAAAAACTAAAAATAAACTTTTATTAATTTTCATTTTTTTTCCTCCGTTTTTTAATAATTAATAATAAATCTAATATATATTCTCTGTATAACATGAAATGTTTTCTTTTAATATCCTAAAAGATTGGAAATGGGATATTTAATCCCTCATATATTTATAAATCAGATATACTCCGATAACTGCACTCAATACGAATCCTATAAATCCGATTGCAGAAATGTCCCAGACTTTTGGACCTTTATCTGCCAAGATTGCGATAGATGAACCTATGAGCAATGCAGCTACAATCAGGGATATGGATAACTGATTTTTCAAATCATCCAAACCGGTATGGTTCATATTTAATTCAAGTTCGCCTCTTTCAACCTTATCAAGGGTGCTGTTAAGTCTGTCAGGCAAATCTTTTAATAAATGTTCGATTTCCACGATATAGTTAAATCCACCTCCGACAAGGTTTCCTGGTTCGAATTTTGTTTTAATCATGTCTTTAGCGAATTTTTCAAGTTCGGCTGTGAGATTGAAGTGTGGGTCTAATTTGTCTCCAGCTTCTTCAATAAGTATTAATCCCCTTCCAATCATTACAAACTCTCTTGGAAGAACAATATTGTGGTTAATCATTACATTCATCAAATCATCGAATATACCGTCCATTTGATCCATGTCAACGCCAATGTAGGAGTTCAATAGGTCATCAACGTCTTCCCTGAACTCTTCAGTGTTCTGTTCTGGAGTGATGAGTTTCATGTAAAGCAATTGATTGATTAAATGGTGTGAATTTCCATCCAACAGAAGCAAGACTAATTGAGCGAAGTTTGAGCGGAATGTGTCGTTGACTACTCCCATCATTCCGAAGTCAATGTAGCAGAGCCTGTTGTCATGGGTTACGAATAGGTTTCCTGGGTGAGGGTCTGCGTGGAAAAATCCGTCAATCAATACTTGTTTTAAATATGATTGGCATCCATATTGTGCGATTTCTGCATTGTTGATGCCTTCAACTTCAGTGTCATATAAATCAGGCAATTCATATCCGTCAATAAGTTCCATATTTATGAGTTTGGAAGAACAATATTCCGGATAAACTTCAGGTATCTTAATATATTCTACATCTTTGAAGTTATTTGTTATTTTATTAATGTTTTTTACTTCTTCCATGTAGTTCAATTCTTTAAAGATTGACCTTTCGAATTCTTTGGCCATTGCAGGCAGGTTATATACCCTTGATCCTGAAATGTGTTTGTCAACGGTTGCGGCCACTTTATTCAATACTACTACATCAGGTTCGATAACCTCACGAATTCCAGGTTTTTGAACTTTAACTGCAACATCCATGCCGTTTTCCTTTAGTGTTGCTTTATAAACTTGGCCGATTGATGCTGACCCGAGCGGCTCTTCATTAAATTCTGAATATACTTCTTCTAATGGCTGTCCGAGTTCGCCTTCAATGACTTGTCTTATTTCATCAAAAGGAGTTACTGGGGTGTTATCCCTAAGCAATTTTAAGTCATCAGCTATTTCATTACCGACCATATCCGGCCTTGTAGCTAACAATTGACCTAATTTAATGAATGCTGGACCCAATTCTTCCATTGCATATCTTAAATCTGAGACTTCAAAATCCTCATCATCTTCATTGTCTTTTAATAATTTTGCCAAGTGGTGTCTTTTTGCAACACCCATAATCTCATCAAAACGTTGTCTTGCAACTTTTTTATCTTGTTTTGCCATATACTCAACCCATAAGTTTTAATACAAATTTTATATTCAACAGTGAACTATATTTTTCATGATGTTAGTTTGAATATTTTCTCTTCTGTTCATCTAAAAAATCTTATAGTCCTCGATTGGAATATAAAATAAATTAAACATTAATATTTTTTATTCATTATTATATATAAATATAATTAGGCTATATTGAAACATGTTCATAAAAAAACAAATACCCTCTTTAAATATAAAATTCTAAAAATTGTTCAAAATTTCAAAAT
>NZ_JAFYHP010000002.1 GCF_017539065.1 Methanobrevibacter sp. | reverse complement strand
TCAGCTATTCAAAATGCTCGTGATTTGAATGTTAAACTAGTTCAAAAATCATTTAAAGAGGAAGAGGGATTTAATTTAGATGATATCTACTCTGATTTTAAAAGTGCATGCATTCCATGCGGGGTCTTTAGAAGAAATATTTTAAATAAAACTGCTTATGAACTGGGCGCTTGTAAAATAGCTACTGGCCATAATCTTGATGATGAAATTCAATCATTCTTAATGAGTTTTGCTCGAGGAGATACTATCAAATTTTCGAAATTCGGCCCTGAACTTGATGTAATTCATCCAAAATTGGTGCCACGAATTAAGCCGTTATGGAATACTCCTGAAAAGGAAGTTGGAATGTGGGCGGTGATAAACAACATAGATATCCATTTGGATGAATGTCCTTATTCTCATTTGTCCTTGAGAGCAAAAATTAAAGAATTTTTAAATGTTAGCGAGGACCAATATCCCGGCATAAAAAATAATGTGATGGAATCTTTTAAACAGATTTTAACGTTTGAAAATGATATTAACACAAAGCTTAATGAATGTGAAGTTTGTGGTGAGCCGACTTCATCAAATGTTTGCAAGGCTTGTGAGTTGAAAGAATTAATTAATTTATAAATTATTTTTTAATTTTTCTGATGGATCTTAAAGGCTTTGTTATTCTCCAGCTATTTGAGGATATTAACTCTTCTTTTTCATTTTCAATCTTTTCAACTTTCTTTTTCAACTTTTTATTTTCTCGTTTTAGATTAGATAGTTTTCTATTACTTCTATTTTTAGCTTTGAATTCCCGTTCAATGAGCTGATTTAAGTCGGTGATTCTTTTTTCAAGATAATAATTATTGAAGCTGCAGTTTTCATCATCGTATCCATAGTCTTTTAAGATATTTATTAAAACCTCACGGGTTTTGTTAAAATCGTTGACAGGGGACTTATATTTCGCATCTTCTTTGGATAGCTGGCTTCCATTTTCATACATTGACCAAATATTCCTGCCTGATCCCCTATAATCGGATAATTTTGAAGGAATATATGGATTTACTTTAAAACCTCCTTCAGTAATTGCATCATTGACAAGCAGAATATCAAATTGTGTAGTTGCATTTAAAAATTCAAAATAATCTAAAGGTTTTTGAATAATAATATTCTCTTTAAACGTCAAATCATCAATCACTATTTTTAAAAGGTCATCTTCATTAATAAAGATATGGAATTTTATTTTATTCTTAAATTCATGATTTAAACTTTCATATGCATAGAACAATGCTTCAAAATGTCTTTTAACATAATAAAAATTTCCAAAATAGGCAATGTTGATATCATCACTATTTAAGTTGCATTCTTTTTCAACTAAATGATAATATTTTTTTTCAAGAGTGGGGTGTTGGGAGATTTCTGTTTTATTTTCCACTATCTCTTTTATATTTTCATCATATAGTTCAGTCATCATTTCTTTTTGATTAAAATTTGTAAAAACGAGTTTATCTGCAAAAATATAGGTAAGATATTCAACAATATAAAAGTGATTGCTCGGATTTTCCAATAATTTAAGATTGGAATCACGTTCTTTGATTTTTGAGTTTATTTTGTCGATATATTCTTTATTATCTAATTTTCTATAATCCTTAAATTCACCATTCATGTCCCTTGATAGGGGATCTGAAAATTCTGCAGTCCAAAAAACGTCGGGATGTTTAAATTTGTATTCTAATGCAAGGAAATGGTTTGACATGGCCCAGGAACTACTGTAAATTTTTTCATATTCTTTGTTTCCAATTATTTCCAGGCCTTGTTTGTTAAATTCAAATATGCCATCAACAGTATCTCTAATAAAGTCAACTGAAGTATAAAATCTATTATTTATATAATTATCTATTTCATCAAAATTTATATATTCATCATCTTCAACTTTATTTAGCAACACATCTACTAACGAATTATTGTTTATTATTCTTTTTGCAAGCACGATTCCGTTAATATCATTGCTTGGGGGAAATTTATAAGAAATTACTAATGTATCAACGTTTTCTTTTGGACTAATCATTTGAATTCAGCATATTTATTAATTTAAATTTATATATTAGTTTCTCAAAATTGCAAAGGCCATATATGCAATAAATAAGGCAATTAATATAGCTCCTTCTTTTTTATCATATTTGTCTTGGGTTTTACCAAATATGAAACATAGTATGGTTACACCAAGCATAAAGACCACGTCTATTAATATACTTGAGTCAATCGGTATTTCACTTATAGCACTACTTGCTCCAAGCACAAATAGAATGTTAAAGATGTTTGAACCAATAACGTTACCTATAACCAACTGATTTTCTCCTTTCTTTAAAGCGGCAATTGAAGTGACAAGTTCAGGTAGAGAGGTACCAATCGCCACAATGGTTAGACCAACTAATGTTTCACTCATTCCAAGTGCAATTGCTATAGCTGAAGCGCTATCTACAACAAAATCTCCACCAAGAATGATTCCAATAAGACCAATAATTATGAATGCTATACTTTTTGGAAGGCTCCATTTTGGTTTTTCCACAACACCTGATTCACTAGATTTTTTTGAGTCATGAATTAAATAAAGGATGTATGCAATTAGAATAACAAGCAATATTATTCCTTCAATATTAGTAATATCCCATCCAATAAAGATAAATATTACAAATAAAACGGTAATTCCAACAAGGAAAGGCAAATCTTTTTCTAAAACACTTTTTTCCATTAATAAATTACTAAGCAATGCAGCTATACCAATTACCATTAACATGTTAAAAAGATTACTTCCTATAACATTACTGACAGCCATTGCATTGCTGCCTGTCAATGAAGAAGTTATAGAAACGGCCGCTTCAGGAGCACTTGTTCCAAGTGCCACAATGGTTAAACCAACGATGATCGTAGGCACTTTTAAAATTGAAGCGATGCTGCTGGCTCCATCTACGAAAAAGTCAGATCCTTTAATTAAAAATACAAATCCTACAAGCAATAAAACAACTTGAATTATTATAGATGCATCCATTTTATTCCTCTGTTGGCATAGGCTCTTCTGGGCCCAAATCAGTTACAAGAACTTTATCAATCTGATGTCCATCAATGTCAATGATTTCAAAGATAAATCTTCCACATTCATATTTATCCTCTTCATCAGGGATAGTACCACTTAAGCTTAAAATAAAACCGGCTAAAGTAGTATAGTTATCTTCTTCCTCATCAGGTAATTTATCTTTAAAGTCAAATAATTCTTTAAATTTATCAATAGGATATCTTCCATCAATCAACCAGGTTCCATCATCTCTTTGTATTGCTTGAGGTTCATCTTCTTCATCAATTCCAGGAATATCTCCAACAATACCTTCAAGTAAATCGTTTAATGTGATTAAACCTTCAACACTGCCGAATTCATCAACAACAAGAGACATATGGACATATTCTTGGTTTTCTTTAAATTCTCTAAGCAATTCTAATGTTTCTAAATGTTCAGAAACTACTAAAGGTTCTTTCACGATTTTATAAATGTCAAATTCTTCATCACTAAAAAGCACTGAAAGAATATCTTTTGCTTGCACTACTCCAATAAAATCATCTAGCTCTCCTTTAGCTATTGGAAAAATTGATCTTTTACTTTCAATGATTTTAACTTTGTTGATGTCCCTATCATCTTCAAGATCAATCCAAATGATTTCATTTCTTGGAGTCATTATACTTTCAACCTTCTGATCATCAAGTTGGAAAACCCTTTTAATAATGTCCTCTTCCTCTTGTTCAATTGTACCGTCTTCTCTTCCTTCTTCAATCATTAATTTGATTTCATCTTCAGTTACAACATCATCATTTTTATTTTCGATTCTAAGTAACCATAAAAGAAAACTGCTTGATTTTGCAAGAACAAAACTGACAGGTTTTGAAACTTTCTCAAGAACCACCATGCTTTTAGCAACTTTTAACGCGATTCTTTCAGGGTCATTTAAAGCAATGACTTTCGGTACAATTTCTCCAACAACCAATGTCAAATAAGTTGTAACGATAACAACAATTGCAACACTTATAGGCTCACTGTAGGGTACAAATGAAATGAGTTTTGCAAGAGGTTCAGCTAAAGTTACTCCACCAAAAGCCCCTGTCAAAACACCAATAAGTGAAATTCCAATTTGCACGGTTGATAAAAATTCGTTAGGGTCTTCTAATAAATCAAAAACAATTTGTGCATTTTCATTTCCATCTTCTAAGTATTTTTGCATTTTAGCTTTTCTTATAGATACAACAGCAAGTTCCGCCATTGATAAATATCCTGTAAGAATTATCAAAATTAATATAATAATTATCTCGAGTGTCGTTCCAATCATTTTTAACAAACCATTAAAATAATCATAAGTCGCTGGCTTTCATAAAACCAGTGTTTTTATATATTTTATCTTGCATTTCTTGCACTGCAAGGGATGCATCTTCTCTTGTAGCTACTTTTTGAAAAATTCGTCTTGATTTAACCTTTAAAGTTTTTCCACAAACACATTTGCGGGTAGCCACTCCTTCTTTTGCATATAATGCGCGTCCACAGTCGCAACGAAATATAAGATACATAATTTTTTTCCATTAAAATTAACTTTAGTAATTATAATATTATCAATATATTATTTAAAATTAATTATTACATGCCGAAGATTTTCATAAATAATGGTATGAAAACTT
The DNA here is from genome assembly GCF_017539065.1 of Methanobrevibacter sp. Classification (GTDB taxonomy): domain Archaea; phylum Methanobacteriota; class Methanobacteria; order Methanobacteriales; family Methanobacteriaceae; genus Methanocatella. The sequence continues at coordinate 5,741 of NZ_JAFYHP010000002.1, read as the reverse complement.
TGGATGGTAAAATAACTAATGTTGCAATACTAACTCCTAGGTTAGTACCGATAACCACAAGAAGTATTCTAAATATATTATTTTCCCATAAATCTCTAAAACTTTCGATGTTTGCTAAATTTTTGATGTCCTTTTGTCTGACTTTTCTGAACTTAGCTTCGGTTAAACCTGAAAACCATCCTGCTGCAAGTAATGGATGAATAATTGTTAATGGCGCAACCAATCCTCCGACAATTGCGGATTGGATTTTTGAGCCTGAAAGGATTGATCCAATAAATCCCATAATCATACTAATAATAATAAAATCGTAAATATTCCAGGTGATATTTATCCCATTAAAATATGCAAGAAAAAATATCACTACAAACAATATTGGAATCATTGCTAAAAATATTTTAACCCAGGGAATGCCTCTTTTTTCATTAACAACTTCTAAATCTCTTAAATTTGGCAAGGTTTCAGGATTATCTAAATATCTTTCAATTCCAGGTTTATGGCCTGCTCCAACAACTGCAATTACATGGTCTTGGGGCAGTCTCATTATGCTTCCTGCAAGATATGCATCTCTTTCATGGACAAGGACTTCATGGACATTTGGAGCTTCATCTTTAAACATTTCCATTAATTCATCCAGATTGTCGGGATTTTTCAACTCTTCAATGTCAACATCCTCTTCGTCCCCAAATCCTAAAACAGAAGCGATTAATCCATATAAGAATTTTGCTTTTTCAATAAAGCCCATTTTGTTCAAGGCTCTTTGTAGGGTCACATTAACATCTCTGTCAATGAGAGCAATTGGTATTCCTAGATCCTCACTAGCTTCAATTGCACCAATCATCTCTGAACCTGGCGCCACATCAACATCTGCCCCTATTTTGGATTGAAAATAACTTAGAAGAGTGCTTGTGAAGAATAATCCAACTTTATTTTCTTTGATTATCTCGGTTACAGAAATTGTATCGTCCTGTTCAATACCCATCATCTCTTGCTTTAATCTGTGGTATCTATTTCTGTCAAGTTCAATAGCAACTACTTCGGGGTGCTGTTCATAAATTGCATCCTTTACCTCATTAACACTTTCTTCAGATACATGTGCAGTGCCGATTATTGTTAAACATTCTCTTTTCATTAAAAAAACACTTCTTTGTAGAATTATATTATTAAAATTATTAAGTTTAAATATATAAAGTTAATTCATTATTTTCATATATTGCAACATTGTCACTAATATTTTTTAAACAGCATAGTTCAACATCACTTTTGTAACCTAGTTCAATTAATCTTTTAGCGGTTCTTGAATTTAAAAATGTGTCTCTCAAGGATTCATTATCTCTAGTTTTTAAAATTGCTGATTGGCCATATTCGCTTAACTCACATTCATCTAAATTTTCATTTATCCAATATAATATTTCACCGGCCGCAAGGAAATCTTCAATTGCAAATTCTCCTTTAACTCCCGCCATTACAACATCAATATGTTCGCTAGCTAATTTGATGCTTTTTAGTGCAACTGCTTTTGCATTAACTAAAGATCCCACCAAAACTTTTGAGTTCATATTTTCAAGTATTCTTGTCCCATTAGTTGATGTAAATATTAATGTATCTTGTGAAGGTTCAAAATCTTTTATTACATAAGGGCTGTTTCCGAGTTCAAACCCTTCGATTTGTTTTCCATTGCGTTCACCTGCGAGAATTCCCCCTACTTTTTCTTTTAAGTCCAGAGCTTCTTCAGGTGTGAAGCATGGAATTATCCTTTTGAAATTGTTTAAAGCTAAGGTTATTGTTGTGCTCGCTCTTAGGGCATCAACCATTATGGAAACATCACTGCTTGTACTTTCCTCAAAACTCAATGTTACTTTCATGAAGTAATTTATATCAAATGATTATATAATAATATTATGAAAGTTGTCACAACACCCATGTGTGAAGAAATCGTAAGATTAGCCGGCATTAAAGATTATGCAGTGAATAAATTTCCCGATGAAGAAGGGGGTGATTTGGCTATTCTTCTTTCTGAAAGCAAAGTCAAGATGAATTCTCTGCCAATCAAAATCAATACTGCCACACAAATTTTCGAAAGTATAAAAAAGGTTTCCCAAATTGAGGGCAATGAATTGTCAGACAGCGAAATCATTCGCTTTTTTGACGATTATGGACTCTGCAAGAAATATTTGAATTCTGATTTCAAAAGAGATATTAATGTCAAAGTCTATTCTGAGTTTTTAAAAGACATAGTTTCAGATGTGGGATTCAATATAGTTCTTGATGACTTTGATTATGTTATTTATCCGGATTATTCAAAGGAAAATGTGATTGAGACAGAAAATCTCGTTGAGATCCCTTCTCACAATGACATTTCTAAAAATCCCTTTAAGAAGGCAGAATTAAGATATGCAATTTTAGAAAATTTAATATAATAAATGAATTATAAATTATAATACTATACAATTGCATTTTTTGAGAGTTGTTAAAATGTATGAAACATTAATATTTACTGGTGGAGTTCACAAAAGTGAAGAAATAAGAGAATTAATTGAAGATTTGGGAGGCTTCATTCTTCAAGATAGTATTCAACAGATGGAATTGGTCCTAAACATGGCTGTTCCCCTAGAGGATGTTGATAAGATTGAAGAAAAATCTAATGAATTATTAGCAAAATTATCAGTTGCTCCTATGGCCGGTTCTGAAATAGCTATTGTTTCACCAACACTTGCAAGACACCATTTGCCTCACGCGGCATGTGACATTTCTGAATATTTGCGTGAATTTGGTGCAAAAGATAATATGATTGGTCTTGCAAGGGGAGACGGTAAAGGAACTGCAGGGATTACTGAAGAAGAAAGAGACTTAATCGAGGAGCATGATATTGCCATTTTTGCATTAGGTAGTTTTGAAAATTGTATTAAAGAAAAAGCTTTCCTTTATGATAATATTGATATACCTGTAATTGTAACAGGTTCACCAGAAATTGATGTTAATGAGCTCCCGGGTGCTGACGCATATGTTGGAGGTCTTGGCAGAATCCCAAGAAGACTCAGAAGAGGTCCCGATATACGTGCACTTGATAAATTAGTTGAAACCATTGAACAAATTTTAAGTGACAAAAAACATGAAATGGCTCTCGATCCACCTTTAGTGCCATCTATTGTTGTAAAAAATGCAATTGAAAACCAGGTTAAAGAAATTAAAGATGTTATTTCTCCAACACCCGTAACTTCACAACTCGACGGTGTTCGCGTAAAATTGAATTATGATAATTATGCCGATGTAATCGCAGATGTGGTTATTGATGGTAAAAAATTATCAGAAATCGCAGAAATTAAAAAATCAAAAATGTATGATTACATCTTAGTAAAAATTAATAGTGAGAGTTCTCTTGTTGAGGATTCTGACTAAATCCTTTTTTTAGAGCAGTCGCATTCCAAAGAAATTGATGGCGTCTACCAAATCGTTGAATTGTTCCAATTCTCTTTCTATGACATTTTCATCAGTCATGTCAATGCTTAACTCCCCGTCTACAGATAGGGTGTCGGGGCCTCGGCCAACGAGCCTATCCACTCCATCGGCACTCAGAATCCTTTCAGCATCAAGTTGGTGAACAAAGGATCTTCCAGGAATTATCACGGCATCCTTAATTTCACTCAAGTCAAGTTTTTCCAAATCTTCTTTTGTTATTAGGCAAGCTATCTCTTTTTCAACCGCAACAACATTGACATTATCCGCTTCAAGTTTATCAAATATATTTGATATATATGGCGCTGCGATTTTTGAAGTGATAATTGTCGCTTCCCCGGTTATTGGTTTAATGAATTGTAGAAATACTTCATTTTCATCTTTAGCTATTGCAAATGGTCCGCCAGTTTCGGGATCGCATATTGGTGTTCCGCTAACCCTAAATTTATACTCTGAGTTGATCTGCTTTACAAGTTCGCCAAATTCTTCAACAGGTTGGGATTCAATACCTTTGAGGATTGGTTCGTTACCTAAAATAAGTCCTTCATTGAATGTATTTGCAAATCTCATCAAGAGCATTCCCTTTGCGCCCCATTCTTCTAAAGAATTGCAGGTTTCCCGTAAAACATCTCCATCGTTAACACCAGGGATTATTACTGCAGCCCCTGTCAAATCAACATTTTCACAAAATATTTTGCATGCTTTAAGCGCTTCGATAGGATTTGGATCTTTTACCCATTCTTTTCGAAGTTTCGGGTCTGATGAGAAAATAGTAAATGAAACCTCTTTTACTCCATTATTTATTAATCTTGTAGCCATCTCAGAGTCATTTATGCCTTTACCGCATGTGTATCCCAATATTGACGGAATTGAAAATTGATTTAAACTGGCTGTTAAACTTTCAAGGTGAGGGTAGCAGCTTATATCTCCTCCTCCACTGATATATGCACTTATTTCGCTTCGTCCCATGCTCATCATCAATGCATTCTGCACTTCGCTCATCACTTCAAATGGGGATTTGAAATCACCCTGTGTTTCAGAGACTCCTTTGCTGCATCTTTCACAACCTATTTTGTTGGGCAGACAGTGTGCACAGCCAAAACTTTTAATTTCTTTCACCTTCCGGAAGTAACAGTATTTGCAAAAACCGTTACAATCCCTTCCAGGTATCCCTCCAACATCAGCTACAACTTGCATATAATTTTTATTTTAAAGTTCATTTTATTTATAAATTCTTGATTTTTTGTTGACTAATTTTTGTATTACTTTTAGTATTATTTATTACTTTCAAGCTTGTAAGTAATAATTTTTTATTTTGCTCTATTTTTAAAAATAAAGGTTTAAATAACTTAAAATAAGTTAAATTTTTATTTTTTAGAATTTAATTTAAAATATCTGAAATATGCTCATAATTGATGGTAAAAACAAATTTTTATCAATAATAAAAAGTATTACTTTTAGGCAGTTTTTTCTTAAAGAAAAAATATTTTATTATACTTTATAAATCTTTCTAAAATATCCCATAGGTAATCTTTATATTATATCTTTTATAAAATAAAATTTGTATACCATATGGCTGGCTATTGCAAAAACTTGCTTTGTAGCTAAAAACTCAATTTGGTGAAAAAATTCACCATTGAGAGTGGTATATTAGTTAAACTCTATTTATTTAGGAGGGAAAAAATGGCAAAGTTTGATGATAAAATCGATTTATTCGATGATAGAGGCAACGAAATTGCATCTGACGTACCAATCGAAGCTATCAGTCCATTAAGAAACCCTGCAATTGAACGCATTGTAAAAGGTGTTAAAAGAACTGTTGCAGTAAACTTAGAAGGACTCGAAAAATCTGTTAAAACAGCATCTGTTGGTGGAGACAAATCTAGAATCTTAGGTAGAGAATTAGATTTAGCTATTGTAGAAAACGCAGAAGCAATCGCAGACAAAATGAAAGGTATTATCCAAGTTGCAGATGGCGACGATACTGTTGTAACACCTATTTCCGGAGGAAAAAGGTTATTAGTACAAGTACCAACCAGAAGAATCGATGTTGGTGCAGAATACTCTTCAGCTCCATTGTCAACCGCTTCAGCTTTAGTACAATCTGTTATCGACATTTGTGATGTTGATATTTACGACGCAAACTTCGTAAAAGCTGCAGTATTAGGTAGATACCCACAATCTGTAGACTACAAAGGATCTAACATTGCAACCATGTTAGACATTCCACAAAAACTCGAAGGTGCAGGTTACGGTTTAAGAAACGTTAAAGCAAACGACTTCGCTGC
>NZ_JAFYHP010000008.1 GCF_017539065.1 Methanobrevibacter sp. | reverse complement strand
TTATTTTTTTTAATTTCGCTTATTTTTACGCAGACTTTTTTTTTTACAATTCTGGATTTCTCAGGAAATTAACAATATTGATGTGTTTGATGCCTTCACGGGATTGGTTGATTTTATCCATACTCAAAATGTATTTGGGATAATTGTCATTTACTTTAAGCAACGGATTTATCTCACGTCTCATTGTTTCCTCATTATCTAAGAGATATGCTACTTGAATGTAAATTTTCCTGCTGTCTTTTTTACAGATAAAATCAATTTCAGAATCATTGATCTTTCCAACAGTGACTTTATAATCCTGTCTGATTAGCTCCAAATACACTAAATTTTCTAAAATGTGCCCTGTATTTTGTTGTTTTTCTTCCAATTGGGATTTATAGAATCCTAAATCAATCAGATAATATTTTTCACTGCCTGTAATTTCTTTTTTACCAACCAAATCCTCTCTTGTTGCTTTTGATAGGATATATGCATCTTCAAGATAGTTTAAATAATTATATATTGTTGGTTTGGAAATATCTAAATCTTCGTGTTTGAGATATTTGTATACTGAATTCGCAGATATTAAATTGCCGATATTTTCAATTACAAACTTTATTATTCTGTCAAACAAACCGATATTTCTAATTTCATGACGTTCTACAATATCATTCAGGATGATTGATGAATATAAATCGTTTAATATTATTTCCTTATGGTTTCTTGCAGCAATAGTTACAGGTAGGCCTCCATAAGTCATGTATTCTTCAAAATAGTTCTCAAGTTCGCTATTTAACTCATTTACCATTAGAGGCTTTTCATCAAGTTCTTTTTTATAGTCAAGGAATTCATTAAAGGAAAATGGAAACATTTCTATTGAAACGTATCTTCCGGTTATGTAGGTGGCCAACTCTTTAGACAATAGTTTTGAATTGGATCCTGTGATAAAAATTTCTACATTAGGCAATTTGTAGTAGCTGTTGATACAAAGCTCCCAGTTTTCAACATTCTGAATCTCATCAAAAAACAGATAGACTTTATCTTCGTGGTTGCTGATATAATCTAAAACTATTTCATCAAGTTGATTACATGATTTGACGTGATTATAGTTTGGAAGTTCCAAATCAATCAGCAATATGTTTTCTGGGTCAATTCCTTGTTTTTGCAATTCCTCAATAATCAATTTAAAAAAATAGGACTTTCCGGATCGCCTGATTCCGGTTATAATTTTAATTAAATCCTGATTTATGAAACTGTTGATTTTGTCCATGTAGATTTTTCTTTCAACCATATTAATCCCTTATGATTTTTTGTATTTTTAAAATAGTTTTCTATAAGAAACTATTTGGTCATAATTATTAAAATAGTTTTCTATAAAAAACAATTTACCTAATTTTTTAAAAATAGTTTTCTATAAGAAACAATTTAACTAATTAAAGTGGGGTATTTTGTAATATCCATGTAATCTCCTCCATTATAACCATATTCTTGCATTTTGGTAAAATTTAGTAATCCCATTTGCTTTTGAGAATTCTTCCATGTGGTCATAGAGTTCCATTTGAATTTGATTAAGTTCTGAGAGGGTTGTACCATTCAATTTCTCAAAGGAATAAATATAATCCATTGTGTCAATATCAGGCACTTCTTTTAAGCTAATTTTACCTATAGAATCATATTTTTTTGCAAAATTCTCCAATTCTTTGGTGTATATCTCTTTTGCAGGTTCCATTTCCTTTTGGAATTTACTTAGTCTTGTTTTCCTTTTCATTTTTATCGCATCCGAATTTTATTTGGATAGTTTTAATTTATTTTTTCATCAAATAAACGTCTTTTTGTTTTTTTAACATCAATTTTAGGAAATAAAAGCAATCTTATTTAATAAAAGCAATTTTTAGTTAGTTGCATTTGATTTAATATTAAAAAGGGACGAATATTCCTGCAAATAATATACGTAAGGTGTTTTTTACATTGAAAATATGATTTTGATTTTTATAATTCTCTTATAAATTATCCTCTATAATCACAAGTTTAAAATATAATTCACACAATATATAAGACTATAATTTAAATGTTGTGATAATATGGATAAAGGGTTAATATTAGTAATAATAGGCGGTTTGTTAAGTTGTACATTATATGGAGTTCTTATTGGTGCGCCTTTAACATTAATTGGAGCCTATTTTTTATATAAAACATTAAAAAATCCAAACAAAGACATAGAAGATGAATTAAAAGAAAAACAAGAAGAGTTAAAAAATATTGATGAAAAATTATCTAAAATGGAAGCAGACAAAGAAACTGAAATAAATCAGAAATTAGCAGATAAACAAAAAGAATTAGATAATATACAAGAAACTTTAGATGATTTAGAAGCTCAAAAAACTGCTGAAGTTGAAGAAAAATTAAAATCACGAAAAGAAGAATTAGATAATCTTGATGAAAAATATGATAATCTAACAAAAGAAAAGAGTGCAAAATTAGATCAAGAGTTATCTGAGAAAAAATCAGAAAAAATCAGATTACAAAATGAAATCAACAGTCTAAGAAAAGAATTAGTTTTAACTAAAGATGAACTTAATTACCAAAGTTTTGGCCTATATGAACCAAGATATGATTTTGTAGATTCAACAGAATATAAAGAAAAATTAGATGCCATTAGAAAAGAACAAAAAAGCATGATGAAAAATAAAACTGCTGCTGTTTGTAATACTGAATGGAATATTGGTGGAGACAAAAGAAAAGGCCGAGCAATGACTAATGATAATATTAAACAAATCTTAAGAACATTTAATACAGAGTGTGAAAGTATCATTAGTAAAGTTAAACATAATAATCTTGAAAATTCTGAAAAAAGAATCAATAAGTCATTTGAACAATTAAATAATTTGAATAAACGTGTTGATGTTGCAATAACAAAAAAATATAGAGATTTAAAGATTGAAGAATTATATTTGGCTCATGAATACAAATTGAAAAAAGAAGAAGAAAAAGAGTTATTACGTGAAGCAAGAGCAAGAGAACAAGAAGAGAAAAAACTTCAAAAAGCTTTAGAAAAAGAAAGAAAAAAATTCGAAAGAGAAAATGAAACAATTACTTCAGAAATTGAAGAAGTAAAGGCTAAAATGGCTCAAGCCGCTGCAGATGAAAAAGCAAAACTTGAAGCAGAAATTGCTAAACTTCAAGCAGCTCTGGATAAAAACAATGAAGAAGTTAAAAAAATCAATGAATGGCAAGAAACTCCTGGAGCAGGATATGTTTACATTATATCAAATGTAGGTAGTTTTGGAGAAGATGTTTTCAAAATTGGAGTTACTAGAAGGGATGACCCTGAAGTAAGAGTTAGGGAATTATCTTCAGCATCTGTACCTTTTAATTTCGATACTCATGTATTTATTTTTAGTAAAAATGCTTATGAGTTAGAAAATGAATTGCATAACAGATTTGATGGAAGAAGAGTTAATAAAGTTAATATGAGAAAAGAATTCTTCCATATGAGTATTGATGAAGTCAAACAGATTGTTGAAGAAAATAAGGGGGCGGTTCATAGTTTTGTTGAGAAACCTGATGCCGAAGAGTATCAAGAAACTTTATTGATTGAAAAGAATATGAGTTAATTTTTAACTCATTTTTTTATATTTTGGAACTGGAAATTTTTTTTATAATTTTGTTTTAGGATTATAGTCATTTTTTAATATAATGTCATATATAAAGTGTATTAATTATGAAAAATTGTTTTCATTTTGAAATATTGATTTAAGCGGGTTTTTAACATGTCAGAAAATAAATTACAAGAAGAGTCATTTTATAAATACTTAATTTCAAATGGATATTATTTTGATAAAGAGTTAATTGAAAATTACCTTTTATCTTTAAAGGTTAAACCATTTGAGATATTAACTGGAAATTCTGGAACTGGAAAAACAAAATTGTCACAGTTATTCGCATCATATGTTGGGGAATATTTAAATTTAGATCATATTGATTTTGAGGATGACGGTTTTTTCACATTAAAAGTTAAAGCCAATTATTCTTCATGGGAAAATAGAGGTTGGACTTTACGTAAAGAAGAAATTTCTAAGATTATCCCAATCAATGAATGTGGCGCTACATTTGACATGAAAGTAGATAATATTCCTGCAAAAGGAAATATTAATGTAATGATACAGTTATTTTATGATAGTGATGAAGTTAGTGATTATTTTAAAAATTTGTATAATAAAAATCCTAATAGTTGGACAAATTTAAAAATTTCATGTGAAGATATAAAAAATTATATTTCTAAGGAGTATATTGAACCTAATGGAAAAATTTTATTAAAACAAAATTCAAATAAATCTGCTTATGATAAAAGGCAATGGTTTGTAAATAAAAGTATTTTTGAGTATTATCCTTTTGATTCTGGTTATTTTAATTGTAATGTAATTGTTAATGGTATGGAGTCAACTGCAAGAATCAGGGGGGTTCCTAAATTAACTTTTAAGAAAAATGATCAATTACAAAATTATTTAAGAGAAAATGATGGTAAAGAGGTCAATCTTGAATTAAGTATTGATAAATTCGATTTTGATAGTTTTATTTCTAAATGGGGATCACAAAGAATAGAATTATTAGACTGTTATGAAAATGATGATTCAAAATACCAAATTGTCCCAGTTGGTGCTAATTGGACAGATAACACTAACATTGTAGGTTATTATAATGTAATTACAGAGGATTATCAATCCACTCCTGCTTATGAATTAATTGAAAAAGCTCAAAATGATCCTGAAAATCCTTATTTCTTAATTTTAGATGAAATGAATTTGTCTCATGTTGAAAGATATTTTGCTGATTTCCTTTCAGCTATTGAAAGTGGTGAAGAAATACCTTTGTATGGCAATAATGAAACATTACTACTTCCTAAAAACCTTTTTATAATAGGAACTGTAAATGTTGATGAAACAACTTACATGTTCTCACCTAAAGTGTTAGACAGAGCCAATACCATTGAATTCAACACTTTAACAGCATGGGAGTACATGTCCACTGATTTGGATGAAAGCGATTTTGAAGGAAATATTAACTATCTGCAATCTCCATTAATCGACTCTGACATATCTGATTTAAACATCGAAGAACTTAAAGAGATTTTATCTGATATTTCATGCAATGATGATAATTTATGGGATATCTTAGCTATTGAACTTACAGCATTTCAAGAAACACTCAAAGACTCCAGTTTTGACTTTGGTTTTAGAGTGATTAATGAAATTCTAAGGTTCATGGTTGTGGCATGGAGATATGAAAACGAACCAGATGAATGGGATAACTGGGAGAGATACTTTGATGCTCAAATCAAACAGAAGATCCTTCCAAAATTACATGGATCCGAAAAAGCCATTGGAAATGTGTTAACCAATCTGTTTAATATCTGCTTGGAAGATAGAAACAGCAATGAAAATCCTAAAAACTATACTGTAAGTAAAGAAAATTCTAGATATTACACTTCCGCTTTAAAGCTTCAAAACATGTCTAAAGTGTTGTCCGACCAAAGATATGTTTCATTTATTAATTAAGATTTAAATGATTGAGCAAAAAGTTATAATTAACTTAACAGATGAGGATTCTAATGAATTTGGAACATTAACAGTCAGTGCTATTGATTATAGGGGCGATTTTGAATCTAACATTAATATTTCACATTCTATTACATTGGATAATGTCCCTATTGTCGATGAACCCGATAATTTAACTCCTATTCAGTATTGTCCAAATATTGGAGCCAATTTTGCCAAGTTAATGCTTTTGGAAGAAACAGAATATCAGATATTGTTCGAATCCAAGGATAGAAAAGCAAATTTTGACATGTTATGCTCATTAAATGAAATCAATGACAATCATTTTAAACTATTCCGGTTTTCTTTAGAAGATAAAATACTTGGAACACTAAATTTCAGAAGTTACGTGGGAAAATCCTTTTTGGATGTCAGAAAAGATAACATTAACTCCATTAAAATTCCAATTGAAGTCAGATCTAAAAAAATAGATTATTTTACTCAATATTCTGCTATGATAGCTGATTTGTCACAGCATGCATTAAGTTTGATATTTGAGTTGAATTCTCCATTATATCAGGAATTTGAACTGGATTTGAGAAAAAAAGAAACATACTACGAGGATTTCATGTTTTTGGAGTATCTTTTTAGGGAGGATAATCTGCCTTCAATTTTCGAGTATTTGTCTAAAAATCTGCATTCGCAGCTTAGAAATCATGTTGAAACTGTTCCTGTTTCATTCGCATCAAATGTTAATCAAAACACTTTAAAAAACATTGTCTCAAAACCGAATAAACTGTTCAAGTCAAATGCTGATCTTCCGATTGTTGATAAATTAAATGGTTATATCCCATCGGAATTGGAGCAAGTAAAACACGAAGATGTCATCGATATTCCTGAAAACAGATTTTTCAAATATTTTTTAGAATTGATTCAGAATCTGGTTGAAAAACTGCTTGAAAGCTCAAAGGAAGGATATGTTGAGGATAAGCTATTGTCATTTAGAGATGAAATTTCCTATTATTTGTCAGGTAAGTTCTTCAATCACATCTCTTCAATGGATTATGTTCCTTTCAATTCACAGATTTTACAGAAAAAAGAAGGTTACAGGGAGATTTTCCAGTACTTTTTAATGCTTGAATTTTCATTTAGATTAAGTTGGGATGAAGTAAACAACCAATTCAAAGGATTTGAGAAAAAACTATCTGAATTGTATGAATATTGGTGTTATTTCAAAATACTAAAAGTTTTAAATGATCTGAGTGTTGAAAAAATCAACTTTGAAGATGTATTTGAAATTAACAAGGATAATTGGTCAATAAGCATTAAAAAAGGTGTTCAATCTGCTAAAAAATTCAAATTATTTATTCGAGACCATGAAATTGATATTAAATTATTCTATAATTTGAGATTTTCAGATAAATCACAATATAGGTCATACTCTCTTGCCTTTAAACCGGATTATACTCTGCTTATTTCTATAGGTGAACATAAACATTATATTCACTTTGACGCAAAATACCGCTCAGAATTAGAGATCATTGATTTTTACAACAAAATTGAAGTATCTGATACAGAATTAGACAAAGAGATCGAAGAAAGGGACTCTCAAGAAGAAAAGGATCGCAACTTTAAAGATGGGGACATTTATAAAATGCACACTTACAAAGATTCAATTTTAAAAACTGAAGGGTCTTATGTATTATATCCTGGGAATAAAACCAAAAGATTTTATGAATCTGATCTAATCATTCCATCGGTAGGTGCATTTTCTTTAACTCCTGGAAATGATGATATTGAGGAAAATAATCTAGAAATCTTCATTAAAGAAGTTTTAAAGACACTTTTATATAATCATGGCTTAATTAATTATGAATGGAATAGTGAAACTATTTAACGTAAGCTGCCAAATATAAAACCAAAGGAGTCAACTCATGAAAACTTTAAATGTCGTTGCAGCTATTATTAAAAAGGATAACAAAATTCTAGCAACCAAAAGGGGCTATGGCGAATTCATTAACATGTGGGAGTTTCCAGGTGGAAAAATAGAACCAAATGAAAGCAAAGAAGAAGCATTAATTAGAGAAATCAAAGAAGAGCTCGACTGCACAATCGAACCCACCAAATTTGCCTTAGACCTAGAATATCAATATCCTACTTTTTATCTTAAGATGTCCTGCTTTGAAGCAGAAATTATAGAAGGAACTCCAAAGCTTCTTGAGCACAACGATGCCAAATGGCTCACAAAAGCCGAACTTGACGAAGTAAACTGGATTCCAGCCGACATCGAAGCGGTAAACTATCTGAAGGAAACTATGAGTGATTAAAATGGAAATCGAAAACATTGAAAAAAGACTAACCGATGCTCAAAACCTAAAAGCAAACCTTGAAACAAAAATAACTAAACTAGGCGACAGCCCAAGAGCAGAAACTTTCCAAATTCAACTTGATAAAGTAAACGATTTAATCAGCCATTTAGAAAAAGAAAAAGAAGAGCTTAAATGAACCAGGAAGACATCATCAACGGAGCTAGAACAGCATTCATCGACGAACAGTTCAGCTCCAGCTATGATTTCAGACCAAAATTATTATACAACAACAGAAACAATAAGGTCATAAACTCAATTAGGGACGAACTCAAAAACTGTGATGAGTTCATCATCTCATCCGCTTTCATCACCTACAGCGGTATTGTTCAGCTATTGGAAGAATTTAATCAGTTAAAACAAAACCACATCAAGGGTAAAATACTCACTACAGATTACCTATATTTCACAGAACCTAAGGCATTAAGAAAGCTCCAGGAATTTGAAAACCTCGAAATCAAGCTTTACTCACAAGAAAAGGAAGGTTTCCACACCAAGGGTTACATTTTCAAAAAGGATAACATTTACAGAGGCATTGTCGGAAGTTCTAATTTAACCATGAATGCCCTTGCAGTCAACAAGGAATGGAATGTTGAATTCACTTCTCTAGAAGAAGGCGAAATGTTAACAGAATTAAAAAGGGAATTCAACGATTTATGGGCTCAAGCTGATGACTTAAACGAAATTCTACCAGAATATGAAAAAATCTATAATGACAATAAAAACTTCAAAAACATCAGAAAAATCACCGATGAGCTAAAGGAGCAGAACATTAAGGAATTGGCTCCTAATATCATGCAGGAGGATTTTATCAAAAACCTGAGAAATCTCATAAAACAAGGTGAAAACAGAGCTATTCTTGTATCTGCAACAGGAACTGGTAAGACTTATGCTTCAGCATTTGCTGTAAAAGACTTCAAACCTAAAAGATTTTTATTTTTAGTTCACAGGGAACAGATTGCAAAACAGTCAATTGCTGCTTATAAGAATATCTTTAAAGATCACAATAACTTTGGTCTTTTATCAGGTAACTCCAAACAGGGTGAAAAGAACTATTTATTTGCAACAATCCAGACAATGAGCAAGGATGATGTCTACACTAAATATAAAAAAGACCATTTTGACTACATAATCATCGATGAGGTTCACAAGGCAGGTGCCTTAAGCTATCAAAAGATTTTCCAATATTTCGAACCTAAATTCTGGCTTGGAATGACTGCTTCACCTGAACGTACAGACGGCTTTAACATCTATGACTTGTTTGACAACAACATCGCTCATGAAATCAGATTGCAGGAAGCTTTGGAAGAGGATTTGCTTTGCCCGTTCCATTATTTTGGAATTACCGATGTCGAATTTGACACGGGCGAAATCGATGACGATTTCAGCGATTTCAATCTTCTAGCATCAGATAAACGTGTAGATTACTTACTAGAAAAATCTGAGTTTTACGGCTATTCAGGCGACAGAATTAAAGCATTGGTATTCTGTTCAAGAAAAAAAGAAGCACAACTTTTAGCAGAGGAATTTACTAAAAGAGGCCATCCTTCACTTGTTCTGACAGGTGATGACTCACAGGAAAAAAGACTCGAAGCTATCGACAGACTAACAAACGACGATAACCCAAACAAACTGGAATACATTTTCACAGTAGACATCTTCAATGAGGGTGTTGACATTCCCGAAATCAACCAAGTTTTATTAGTCAGACCAACTGAATCCCCAATCATTTTCATCCAGCAATTAGGTAGAGGCTTAAGAAAATACCCGAACAAGGAATTTGTAGTAATCCTGGATTTCATCGGAAACTACAGAAACAATTTCATGATTCCTATTGCCCTTTCAGGAGACAGGTCATACGATAAGGATAAAATCAGAAAGTATCTTATGGAAGGAAATAAGATTATTCCTGGAGCGTCTTCAATCAACTTTGATGAAATTTCTAAAAAGCGAATATATGAGTCAATCAACAATTCCTCCTTTTCAAAAGTCGGCATATTTAAAGAAAAGTACAACAATCTAAAATACAAGTTGGGCCGCATCCCTTCATTATATGACTTCGCAGTCAACGGAGACTTCAACCCCGAAATCATCCTAAATCACAATAAATTTGACTGTTATCATACATTTCTCGATTTTGTTGAAAAGGATTATGAGGCAGCATTAGCGGAGGAGGAACTTGCAACATTAAGATTCATTTCCAAAAAGCTAATCAAGGGGATAAGGCCACATGAGCTTGTGATATTGAGCTGTCTTAAATACAACAGATATTTCACAGTCAGTCAAGTTGAAAAGTATCTGAAAGACAAGTACGGTCTTGAAAATCAATTCAGCTCAATAAAAAGCGCAATCAATGTTTTAAGCATGAACTTTTACAGAAAGGAAACAAGCGATGATTATCAGGCAAACACAATCCAGTTTGTAACAGATGAGGATTTGGATATTGAAAACATGTTCTTTAATTTCGACAAGAATATTTACAAAGACCTCAAAAACAACAAGGATTGCAGATTTGAAGCTTCAGACTTGTTCAAAAAATGTTTGGCAAATCCCACTTATCTAAATCATTTGGAAGATAGTTTAAAATACGGATTTTACAAGTATGACAATGTCTATGAAGATGTTAATCCATTCAAATTATATGAAAAGTACTCCCGTGAGGATGTCTTAAGACTTTTAAACTGGGAACGCTTCATGAACGGCCAGAATATCGGAGGATATAAAATCAAATATGATACCTGCCCAATATTCGTAACCTACAACAAGAAAGAGGACATTTCAGAAACCATCAACTACGAAGATCATTTCATTAACAAAGAGACATTCAATTGGATGAGTAGAAACAACAGAAAAACCTCTTCACCGGAGTTGGAGCCTTTGATTAACTACAATGGCGTAAACACCCAACTGTTCATCCAAAAAAGCAATGATGAGGGCATTGAATTCTACTATATCGGCAAGTTAACACCACTAAATTACAAGCAAGTTTATAGAACCATCGACGGCAAGGAACACCCGATTGTCAACTTCAAATTCAAAATCGATACTGAAGTTAAAGATGAACTTTACAGCTATTTTGTAAATGACTAAATATTGCTTTTAAATCGTTAAATTGCTTTTAAACATCGATGAATTGTGTGATTTGTTATATGGAGATTTTTTGTTAAAATATATTAATGATAAAAATATTAAAGATATACAATTAAGTAAAAAGGTGTATACCAATGTCTCGTAAAACTAAACATTTCATAGAATTTGAATCTTTTAAAAGGATTTCTGGTCCTGAAGAACTCATTAAAATCCAAAATGAGCTTGAAGATCCTTATTGTTTGACTGGAATGGATAGATTGCGTGCATTTTATGAGATGATGGGTTTGCCGTTTGATGAGGAAGGTTTTGAAAAAATTATCAAAAAATATTCATCACTATGAATAGTCTTTTTTTAATTCTAGTTTTACAATCGTATGTTGAAAGACATTTCATTCATGCATTTTTCAAAAATTTATTTATTTAATTAAAAACATATTTTATACTAATGAATGTTTTGAACTGATTATTATGGTAGAAATTTTTGACAAACTTGGTTATAAAAAGCAAACTTGTAAAACCTGCGGCCAGGAGTTCTACTCACAGGTAACCAGAGACACCTGCGGGGACGCTCCGTGCGACGAGTATGAGTTTATCGCAAACCCTGCAACCGATAAGCCATACGACCTTTACGAAATCCAGCAGGTTTTCAGAGAATTTTTAGAAAGCGAGGGACACACCCATGTCCACAGATACCCTGTCCTTGCAAAAAGGTGGAGGGATGACGTATTCCTTGTCGGCGCATCAATCTTCTGTTTCCAGCCTTGGGTAACATCAGGCCTTGTAAAGCCGCCTGCAAACCCAATTGAAATGGCACAGCCTTCAATCAGGCTCAACGACGTCGACAATGTCGGAAGAACAGGCCGTCACATGACATGTTTCACAATGGGAACCCACACTGTCATAAACAAGGAGGATGACTTCATCTACTGGGAAGACCGCACAATCGAATTATGCCACAAATTCTTTGCCCACATCGGCATAAACACCGAGGAAATCACATTCATCAAGTCCTGGTGGGCCGGCGGAGGTAACGAAGGGCCATGTTATGAAGTGTGCTGCAGAGGAGTGGAGCTTGCAACATTGGTATTCATCCAATACGAAACATTGGAGGACGGATCCAAAAAGGAAATCCCAATTAAAGTAGTTGATACAGGATACGGACTGGAACGTATCGCATGGATTTCCCAGGGAACACCTACAGCCTATGACGCATGTTTTGCACCTGTTGTTGACAAATTGAAAGAGCTCACAGGAGTCGAAATCAACGAGGACATCCAGGGAAGAAACGCACAAATCGCCGGTATGATGGACATCGAGGACATAGGAGACTTGAAGGAGCTCAGGGCGCAGGTTGCCGAATCATTGAACCTCTCTTTGGAGGATTACCTTAAAGCGGCAGAACCTATGGAAGCCATTTACATAATCGCAGACCACACCCGTTGTCTCGCCTTCATGATTGCAGACGGAATCATCCCTTCAAACGTGAAGGAAGGTTATTTGGCACGTTTAGTCCTGAGAAGAACCATCAGGTTCATGAAGGATTTGAACATGAAGGAATCATTGGCCGACGTCATGGCAATACAGCTCGATTTCCTCTCAAAGTTCTATCCTGAAATCAGGGATTCAGAAGAGCATATAATGAACATCATCACTTTGGAAGAGGAAAGGTATGCCGCAACAGTCAAGAAGGGAAGAAGCATAGTCAAAAGGTCAATCAAAAGGCTTAAAAAGGAAGGCAAATCCGAAATGCCTCTTGAAATGCTCATCGACCTCTATGACGCCCATGGAATTCCTCCGGAAACTGTCGTTGAGATGGCAGGCGATGATTTCACAGTAAACGTTCCGGACAACTTCTTCACACAGGTGGCAGGAGCTCATGAAAAGGACACAACCAACAAGAAATCCGCATTCAAGGTGGATTTCCCTGAAACCGACTTACTGTTCTATAAAGATTTCTACCAGCAAGAGTTCGAAGCCGAGGTTTTAGGTTTAATAGAGAAGGATGGAGACAAATGTCTGATCTTCGATAAAACAGCATTTTACCCTGAAGGAGGAGGCCAACCTTCAGACATAGGTGAAGTTTCCATCAATGGAAATGTGTTTAAAATACATCATGCTGAAAAGATTGATAATGTAGTATTGCATCATGTGGATGGAGACATCACAGACGATGTCTTAAGCCAAAAAGTCATTGGAAAAATCGACTGGACAAGAAGGATAACCCTTGCGCGCCACCACACAGGAACCCACCTGGTTATCGCTGCCGCAAGAAAAGTTCTCGGCCAGCATATCTGGCAGGCAGGTTCACAGAACGGCCTTACAAGGGCACGCATAGACCTCTCACATTACAAACGTATCACACAGGAAGAGCTCAATGAAATCGAAAAGCTTGCAAACGAATACGTGATGGACAACATCGACCTGGACATCCAGTTCCACACAAGGGACGAGGCACAGGAGCTCTACGGATTCGTGCTCTACCAGGGAGGTATCGTTCCGGGCAAAATGATCCGCGTAGTTAAAATCCCTGGAGTCGACGTTCAGGCATGTGCAGGTACACATGTCCTCAGAACCGGTGTTGTAGGTCCGATTAAAATCAACAAGACCGAAAGGGTGCAGGACGGTGTCGAAAGGATAGACTTTTCAGCAGGACTTGCCGCAATCGATTCAATGCAGCATGACGGCGAAATCCTTCGTGAAAGTTCAGGAATCTTCAAGGTCGAAAACGACCAGCTTCCGAAAACCTGTGACAGATTCTTCTCAGAATGGAAAGCTCAGAAAAACGAGATTGACCGTCTGAAATCCGAAATAGCTGCACTTAAAATGAACTCTTTAGCGGACGAATACGATGAAATCAACGGTTTGAAGGTCGTCCATCAATTGATTGAAGCGGACTTCAAGGAGCTTCAGAATATGGCCACAGACTTCACCGACAACGGCAAGGCCGATGTCGTCGTAATGGGCAACAGCGACGGCAAGATCGTCGGAGCGGCTTCACAGACTGCTATTGATAATGGAATAAAAATAAATGAAATCATAAAGGCTGCAGCAGGCGTTTTGGGCGGAGGCGGCGGAGGCCGTCTGACACTCGCACAGGGTGCCGGTAAAAACGCGGACAAGATGGATGAAGCAATCCAAACAGCAGTCGACTTAATCAAAGGATAATCATTATCCTTTCTTCTATTTTTTTAAAAAAAAGAAAATAAGAGAAGTTAATCTCTTATCTGGTCAGATACCATACTTTAGCCTTTACAGGGGCGTATCCCTTAATCGGTTTAACATGGATATATTTCCAGCCGTGGAACTTATCGGGGGTCAATTTTGATGTTTTTGAAATTACCTTTCCGGTCTTTTTGTTCTTGAAGAAGAATTTCGCCTTTATGACCATGGTGCGAGGATTTCCGTCCAGAGGATTCTTGGTAGGGTAGCTTTTCGCATAGAACCCTTTAGGGTACTGGGCGTTTTTCGGCTCGTAGAAAATGTGGATAGTATCTCCAATCTTCAGTTTCTTTTCGTTTTCCAATCCGTATTCGTTCTTTTTCAGCTTTAGGGTAATTTTCTTTTTGGCTTTGCCGTATACGTTAAACCTGTCCTTTTCGTTGATTTTGTATTTGGAGTTGGGGGTTGTTATCCTGACCTTATATGTTCCGGCCTTGAGGTTTTTGACGTTCAGCACAGTGGCCTGGCCTTTGGAATTGGTCTTTAAATTGTATGTTTTTGTCTTTTTGCCGATTTTAACCTTTACGGTCAGCTTCACGTTCTTGTGGAAGACCTTCTTGAAGTTGTCGTCAAATGAATACACCCTCACTTTCAGGTATTGGCTTTTCTTCTGCACAAATCCCTGACCGCACAATACGATAGGATCTATATTTCCGTTGTCGGCGAATTCCGCTCCGGAGGCTGTTTCACTGCTTTTGGCAGATTCGTCGCCGAGGACCTCATCGCCCGCACTTTCCCCAATTACGCAATCGTCACTGTCGCTTGCCTCAAGCTGTGCGTCCGCATCATCAATGTCATCTGATGCTGAAACGCAGGACAGGCATAAAAGCAGCATGAATGCCAGTGACAGAATTGCAATCACATTTTTCACTTTCATCATTATCCTCCTTTTCAAAAGTAATCTTTCTTGATTAAGTGTTTTGGCAATCAACATTAATATATTATTCAGTTTCACCTTTTCATGCAAAAAAAGTTATCTTTTCAGTTTTCAACCGAATAAATTATGGTTTCATCCAATTCCCTCGCAGCTTTTTTATCACTTTTCCAGTTTGGGAGGCTGCAATCTGAAAAGTCGCTCCTTAACTTTTTCAAAAGAGGCCGTGATGGCAGCATTGCCATTAGGTTTCTCTAATCACGGTATTTCCTGATGAACAATATTGCAATAATCGCGGTTGCAATTGCTGAAATCACATTGGCAGTCATTGACGGCAATCTCAAACCTTCCGGAGCCTGCAGGATATATCCGAATGTGATCAGGGTACAGAAGATTGCCGGAATGAAGGTAACGATATAATGCCTTTTGTTTTGAACCAGATATGCTGTTCCGGCAAATAAAACGGCAGAAGCGATTATAAGCTGGGACCATGCGAAATATCTCCAGATAAGGCTGAAGTCAATGAATGTGAGAAGGAATGATACAATAAAGAGAGGTATCGCCAATTTAAGCCTTGATGCCAGCTTTTCCTGATTTATCTGCAGTTCGTCCGCCAGGGTAATCCTTGAGCTTCTGAGTGCGGTGTCTCCTGTGGTGATCGGACAGATTACAACACCTATGATGGTCAAAACCAAACCGACAGGGCCGAGCAAAGTCACCGCCATTTCATTGACGCCTATGGAAGGTGTTGCGCCGTAAATCGCCGCAAGCTGTGGCTGGCCGTGGAAGAATGCCATTGCAATGGCCGCCCAAATCAGTGCGGTGAGGCCTTCAAGAACCATCGCTCCGAAAAACACGGGCCTTGCATCCTTTTCTGTTGTCATGCATCTTGCAACAATCGGGGATTGTGATGCGTGGAAACCTGAAATCGCTCCGCATGCTATGGTAACGAACAGATATGGGAAAATTGACTTGTCAGTAAGGTACAGTCCCTGTGTTGTAAATTCAGGAATGCTGTAGCTCGGATTTAACAGTAACGCTCCAATCATCAGTATTGCCATAAGCAGGAACAGCGCTCCGAATATAGGATAGATTCTGCCGATGATCTTGTCGATTGGAAACAGGGTGGCTATCAGGAAGTAAAGGAATATTACAGTAAGCCAGATTATTGTCGGAACGCTTGTGAGATTTGCAAGCAAATCCGCGGAACCTGTTGCAAAGGTGGACGCAACGAGAATGCCTGTTATCACGATGAGGATGCCCACAAACTTACGGACTGTTGGTCCAAGATACTTTGATATGATTTCAGGCATTGTGAACCCGTCTCCCCTGAGGGACAGGAATCCAGAAAAGAAGTCATGCACAGAGCCGATGAAGATTGTGCCGAACACAATCCACAGGAATGCGGCAGGGCCGAAAAGAGCCCCCTGTATCGCACCGAAGATTGGCCCCAGGCCTGCAATGTTTAAAAAGTGAACCAGATACAGCTTCAGTCTGGACATTGGAATGTAGTCAACGCCGTCCTCCAGCCTATGAACCGGCGTTTCAATGTTTTCGTCAACTCCGGCTATCTTCTCAATGGCCTTTCCGTAAATGAAGTATGACGCAATCAGTACGCATGCGCAAATCAGGAAACTATACATGTAATTATTTTTCGTCATTAAACTATTTAAATTATTAAATCTAAATCTATACTTGTGATTTGATTTTAAAAACTAGTATTGAAGGGATTGCTATTTTTTACAACGTTCACTAAGGAAATTAAGAGATGTTTAAATGAATCATGATGTAATAATTGCAAGATACGGAGAAATAGGCCTTAAAAGTCCGAAAATAAGGTCACGCTTTGAAAGGAAGTTGGTGAATAATATTAAAGCCACTTTCGAATGTGAAGTTGTAAGAAACCAGGGAAGAATATACATCCATCCCGCAGATTTCGATGAGGGAATCGAAAAGCTGAACAGGGTGTTCGGTGTAGTGTCCTATTCTCCTGCAACCTCAACAAAGACAACCTATGAGGACATCGATGAGGCACTCACAGGATATACAAAGGAATTAATCAATGAAAATGTCTTGGATGAGGACACCCGATTCGCAATCAAATGCCGCCGTGTGGGAAAGCACGATTTCACCTCCCAGGAAATGGCAGCCCATTGCGGAGGTGTCGTAAGGGATGTCGTTTTAGCTCCTGTGGACTTGACAAATCCCGATTTGACAATATTCGTTGAAGTTAGAGAGGATGAAACATTCATTTTCCATGAAAAAATCAAAGGCCCCGGCGGATTGCCTTTGGGAACACAGGGAAAGGTAGTGGTTCTTTTATCAAGTGGAATAGACTCTCCCGTTGCCGCATATCTGATGATGAAAAGGGGATGTGAGGTCGTGGCGCTTCACTGCAACAACGATCCGTTTTCAGGCCCGAAGGTCACAGAAAACTTCAACCTGTTGGTTGACCGGCTTAACATTTACGCCAAGGGAACTCCGATTAAAAAACGTGTAATAGACTATGGAGAGTATCTGACAGTTGCAAAGCAGAAGGCTCCTGAAAAGATGACCTGTGTCCTGTGCAAGTCAGGAATGTACAGGATAGCGGAAAAACTGGCACAGAAGTTAGGTGCGGACGCTATCGTTGACGGAAGCAGCGTCGGACAGGTCGCATCACAGACACTGTCAAACATTCTGGCCACCCGCTATGGCGTTGACATGCCGATATTGTCCCCGTTGATAGGACTTGACAAGGAGGAAATCACAGCCATCGCAAAGGAAATCGGAACCTTTGAAATATCCAAAATCGATGACGGCGGATGCAGCGCAGTTCCGAAATATCCTGAAACACGTGCCGATTTGGAGCGCGTAAAAAAGGCCTGTGAAGCGATGAATCAGGAAGTTGAGATTCAAAAGGCTTTTGAAAAAATTAGAAAAATTGATTAGTGTTGATTGAATTTGGGGATATTGATGATGTTAATAATCAATTCCCTACCATGAAAGCAATTTCTCACCATCAATACCAAATTCCTTAGCAGTTTTTATAGCAATTTCTTTAATGGCAGATAGGTCTTCGATTAGAGTATCCATATTTAGATTTAAACCTAGATTATCTTTGGCATAATTAGAGAACTTAACTTGGTTAGATTCTAAATAGGGATTGTTTAGAAAATCATTCATAATTTCTGAAAATTTTGGGTCATTTCTAGGGTCAAATTCATAATCATAGGTTGCTACTTTATTTTTCATATGTATACTCCCTTTTGTTTAGTTGTATATCTGTTATGTCTTTATTATTTATATAATTTAATAGCATTGTCCCATATAGTTCATCTTCCCTACTTTCTTCTTTAGAAAATTTTTCACTAATTCCCTTTAAAATTAATGCAGATCTATTCAAATCCTCAGCTAAATACTTATTTGTTCCTTTTGCTTTTAAAATCCATAAACTATCTTGACCGGCAATTAATTCATAATCTTCAAATGGTCTTAATAAGATATTGAAATTTTTTTCTGAAGGGGGATTTAATATGGTTTTAGTATGGTTATGGATTGATGCTACATGTTTTCCAATGAATTCCGTCTCGTCATAATGTAAACTAACATGTTTAGCATCGCCAAAAGCACATTTGAGTATTTTTCCAGTAATATAATCAAAAAATATTGCGCATTCGAAATTTAAATTCGCAGTTTTTTTAATAAATTCATTGATGGTTTTAAATGCTAAATCACTGAATTCTGGGGGTAGATCTGACTTTTGAATGGACTTTTTACTATTTATTTTTAATTTTTTATATTTTTTTAAGTTTTCATCTTCTAAACTTTCATTAATCAGTGTTAAAGCACAGATTCCTGAAAATAAATTCTTACAAATCATATGTTAATATTAAAGATTTAACAATATAACAATTTATATTTAAAATAAATAAGTATTTATCAGTTAATTAATATATTAAACTATAATGTATAATTATATTAAAAATTACAAGTTTAAATCAATTTTTACTTCTTATTGAAAAATTGATTTGGAATAATCATAAATATTCGATTTGATGAAATTAAATTTTGATTATTCTTGTATTTTCCATTTAAAACATAATAATTAAATACTATCCAAATCATAAATAATAAATGTCTAGTAAATAACTAATTTACTAATCGAGGTATTTAAAATGAAAACTACTGTTAGTGTAATTAAAGCTGATATCGGAAGTGTGTCCGGACACTGTGTCGCACACCCAGAATTAATGGATATCTGTGATGAAGTTTTAAACGAAGCTTTAGAAGCAGGCATCATAAAAGATTACTATATCTCCCGTTGCGGTGACGACATAGACTTAATCATGACTCACGACAAAGGGGAAGAAAACGAAGAAGTGCACAAAACCGCATATACTGCATTCATGAAAGCAACCGAAAGGGCACGTGAATTGAAATTATACGGTGCAGGTCAAGACTTGTTGTCTGACACTTTCTCAGGAAACATCAAAGGTATGGGTCCTGGTGTTGCAGAAATCGAATTCGAAGAAAGACCATCCGATCCTGTTCTTATCTTCTGCTGTGACAAAACCGAACCTGGTGCATTCAACTTGCCAGTATTCAGAATCTTTGCAGACCCATTCAACACTGCAGGACTTGTAATCGACCCATCATTGCATGATGGATTCAAATTCGAAGTATTCGATGTAATCGAACACAGAAAAGTTGTCCTCAGCTGTCCTGAAGAAATGTACGACTTGCTTGCATTAATCGGTTCCACCGGAAGATACGTAATCAAAAGAGTATGGAAGAAAAACGGCGAAATCGCAGCTGCAGTAAGTACTGAAAGATTAAACTTAATGGCTGGAGAATACGTCGGTAAAGACGACCCAGTATGTATTGTAAGAGCACAATCAGGATTCCCTGCTAACGGTGAATGTGTAGATCCGTTCGCATTCCCACACATGGTAAGCGGATGGATGAGAGGATCCCACAACGGTCCGATGATGCCAGTATCCGAAGCTGAAGCAAACCCAATCAGATTCGACGGACCACCTAGAGTAGTAGGATTAGGTTTCCAAGTGGCTAACGGTGAATTGATTGGACCAGTCGACTTGTTTGACGATCCGGCATTCGACCCAACCCGTGAACAAGCTGCTAAAATCGCAACTTACATCAGAAGACACGGTCCATTCGAACCTCACAGATTACCATCTGAAGAAATGGAATACACATCACTTCCTGGTGTAATGGAAAAATTAGAATCCAGATTTGAAGATATGGATTAGATTCAAGAGATTTCTAATCTCTTCTTTTTTTTACTTTTTTTTAAGCTTGCATGCTCATGTTTAAGTTGCCTTAGGTTTTCCATGCAAATGCCATTGGTATATGTTATTTTTATTTGGCTTTAATTTTGAAATATAGTAATGTTTATATTTTATGTCTAACATACATACTAAGGTAAAAGAATCCTCTAATATTGTTTAAATTGAGGTAATAATTTTTTTAAATTCTGTTAGATTTATTTTACATTTTTTTATTAAAGTGTACAATAATTGATTCTTTTATCCTCCAGTTGGACTGGAGGGATATAATAAATCTGATTTATTATATGTGTAAGTAAAAAATTGTATTACATAGGAGGAGATAATATCAACAATAAAATAGCGTATCCTATTTTGTTTATTTTGATATTATTCTTGTTCATATCTTTTGTGGGGGCTGCAAGCGCAGCAAACAATTCCTCGGTGGAGGAATTGAATTTAGAAAATAGTATTGATGAAAATTTGCCTGAACTGCTTGAAGCAAGTGGCGACGGCGACAATTTGAAAGCATCTGGTGATGATGAAATTTTAACAGCCAACGTAATACTCCAAGGCAATTCATTCAGTGACCTTAGACAGGCGATTCAAGATGCAAATGCCGGTGATGTTATTTATATTGGTAACAAAACCCTTGCATATGATGGCCAAGGTACCATTAATGTTTACAAAGGTGTTACAATATCTGGAGGAAATCCGGGAGATAACACTTTTTCAACATTGGATGGTCAAGGAAGCATTAGACTTATGGAGTTAAATGCTGCTGGAATTACTTTACAAAACATCAGGTTTGTAAATGGTCATTCTGATGGTCAAGCTGGAGCTGTTATGATAACTCAGCCTAATGCTCAAATTTCAAATTGTATATTTGAAGATAATGTCGCACGTGAAGGTGGTGCTATTTACGCAACAAACACTGCTACTGGTGCGACTATTGAAGATTCAAGTTTCACAGGCAATACAGGCCAGCACGCTGGTGGTGCAATCAAAATCGAATGGACTGAAGGTTGTGTCATTGATAACTGTGACTTCATCGATAACCATGTTTATGACCATTATCAAGGAGAATGGGATGACGGTAGAGATGTAAGTTGTGGTGGAGGTGCAATTTGGTCTTGTAATTCAGAAACAATCGTCAGAGATTCCACCTTTATCGGTAATAATGCATCCTTTGGTGGTGCATTAAGAGGCGCTTTCGATATTGAAGATTCTTATTTCGAAAGGAATGTCGCTGAATGGGGTAACGGTGGAGCAATCGACGTTACATGTATCGAAGCTATTAGAATGAGTCTAAACCTTGAATTTGAAAATTCAACTTTTGTTAATAACACTGCAAAAGGTCCACGTGAGGACCAAAGGGCTCAGGGTGGAGCAATCCACATATTTGATATAAACAGCGTCAACATGACAGGTTGTACCTGTGTAAACAACACCGCTGACAGAGGTGGGGGAGTTGACTTTTATCAAATGAGAGTTACTCATGTAGAGAACTGTACTTTTGATAACAACAACGCTACTAATGAAGGTGGTGGAGTTGCAATCTTCTGTAACGACAATACATTCAAAGATGTTGAGGTATCCAATAACAATGCCGGCACCTACGGTGGAGCTATTTGGATTATAGGGAACAACACCCTATTTGACAATGTGACTTCAATCGATAATACTGCTACCATAGGCGGTTCAGCATATGTTGAAGGTGACCATACCACCCTTCAAAATTCTGTTTTGGACGGCAATAAGGCCAGTCAGAATGGTGGTGGAGCATACATCTCCGGTGATGACGTCACCGTTCAAAATTGTATTGTGAGTGACAATACTGCCGGCAGTGAAGGTGGAGCCGTATACGTTTACGGAGACAATGCAGTTTTTGATAATATTACTTCCAGAAATAACACTGCACGCTACGAAGGTGGAGCATTCCGTGTTTTCGGAGATGACGTTACTGTTAGTGATTCTACTTTAACAGATAATGGTGCTATGTCCGGAGGTGCAATTTCCATCGATGGTGATAGGGGTACATTTACAAATAATAATATATCCTCTAATAAAGCCAGTTCTGGTGGTGCAATTTATGTTGCAGGAAGTGACACAACATTCACTGATAATGAGATTACATCTAATGCTGCTACCTTTTCTGGTGGAGCAATATATGTAGATGGTGAAAATACCAATTTCACTCATAACAATATTTCAGACAACACCGCTACATTTTCAGGTGGTGGAGTCTATGTTGATGGTCAAAATACCTATTTTGAGGACATTATTGGTGATAATAACACTGCAAATAATGGTGGATTTGGTGCAATTAGCGATGCAACAAATCTAATTGTTAAAGATTCCACTTTTACTAATAACCATGCTATTGGTGATTATAGTGAAGATGAAGGATTAGGTGGTGCTTTCCATATATCCGGTGCTAATCCAGTTGATATACAGGCTAATTTCTATAATAATACTGCAGTCAACGGTTCAGCAATCTATGTGGAGGATTCCACTTTGAGAGTCCACGATTCCGAATTCTTCGATAACCAAGCATACACTTTTGAATTAGATATTTACCCTGAAAACGGAACTGGTTTTAACAGTTCTGGAGATAAGATTGTAACAATCACACATATTGGAGGAGACAATATTGCAAACGCTATCCACAGTGATGGTGCAAGCAGTATTCTCATAAACAATATAACATATCCGTTCTATAATGGTACGGATGAAATAATTAAAACAACCCCCGCACAAGACATGACTCCTGTTGAAGGCTATGAAAACAGTGAAAATGGTGAAAAAGTCTATAGAGATGATCGGGAGAATAACCAAGTAATATATTATCGAGTCGTAGATATATCTGGTGTTAATGAAACTATTATCAGATCTGGAGAAAATAGATCTGCTGTTTCTGGTAATATCACACTTAATTTAACTGATTTGCCTCCGGGCAAATATAGAATTGATGCCTGGTATGTAGAAACTCCTTATTATACAGCAAATTGGAACATGACAGCTTTCTTCGAGGTTATTCAAGATACCTGTAATGTAACAGTTAAAAAGATATGGGATGATAATGATAATCAAGACGGTTTCAGACCTGTTAATGTGACTGTTCAATTGCTTGCTGATGGCGAAGTGATTAATAGTACAGTTTTATCCAATGCTACTGGCTGGAATTATACTTTCACTAATTTACCAGTCTCAAAAGAAGGCGTGGATATTAATTATACTATTAGCGAAGTTTCTGTTGCCAATTATACAGCTAACATTACCAGTGACGGTAATGGTAATTGGACTATAAACAACACTCACATTCCTGAATTGACTAGCGTCAATGTTACTAAAGTATGGAATGATGATAATAACCAAGATGGTCTTAGGCCTGTTAATGTGACTGTTCAGTTGTTAGCTGATGGTATTGTGGTTAATAGTACTGTTTTATCTAACGTTACTGGCTGGAATTATACTTTCAGTAATTTACCTGTCAGAAGAAACGGTACTGTGATTGTTTACACCGTTAACGAAACCGCAGTTGCTAATTATACTTTTATCATTACCGGAAATAATTATAACTTTATAATTAATAACACTCACATTCCTGAAGTGACTAGCGTCAATGTTACTAAGGTTTGGAGCGATGCTGATAATCAAGATGGTGTTAGACCTGTTAATGTGACTGTTGAATTGCT
>NZ_JAFYHP010000007.1 GCF_017539065.1 Methanobrevibacter sp. | reverse complement strand
GAGTATTTTTTTTATATTTTTATAAATTTTTTAAAAAAATAACTATTGTAAGGTTTACATTACCAAATTTTGTCAATTTAACTTAAATTTTCAAATGTTTTAATAATTATTTTTTTTAAATTTCTATTATTATGAAAAAATTATATATAAAATTTAGATTTTATTAAATTTAATCAAAATATTTTTAATATCTTCAATGCCTGCATCACTCTTAATGCCAAGGGGGTTATAATGAGTTTTTATGGCTTTGAAACCTTCTTTTTCAAGCTCATTTAAGATTAAATCAAATTTAGGTGCACTAACTTTTAAGGCTTTACATATGCTGTGCACATCATAAAATGTCACAGGGGCATCTGATTCAACGAGACATTTGTTCAATAATTTTAAAGCTTCTTTTTCACTATTTATTTTTTTATTATCTGCTTCATCAATCATTTTTTTTATAAAATCTTTATCTTGAATGCTTCCTAACCATAAAGGCCCTGCATGAACTAGTTTTTCACCACAGATAGGACAAATTTCATCAATTGGACTTGCTAAACCATGGCCTGTTTGCCTGTGTAAACAGTTTTTGCAGTGGCTGATATAACCGATGTTCTTCAAGGATTCATCAGTCTTTTTTGAACCTTTTTTGACTTTGAGGTATAATCTCATGTAATGTTCGGTACTGTGGGACATTTTCACTTCAATATATTTGGCATATTTTGAAAGAGTGAGTGCAACAAAACCGGCTAAAATTCTTATTCCATTTTCATGGCAATATTCGCTTTTATAAGGTTTGGCATTATATTTGCGAATACATGGTTCCTCGTATGTTCCGCATAATGCCGAAGTATCAGTTGCGGTAACACATAAAAGTGAATCCCTACGAGCACAGTAACCTGCTGAATCTATAAATGGTGAAGGGGTTCCAAAAGGATCAATATCAATTACATCAAATTCACCACGTTTCATTCTTAAAAACATACTTGCATCATGTTGATATACTTCGATATCACTTAAATTATTTAATTCAATATTATGGCGTTCGTAATGATTGGCGGTTTCACTTATATCATTTATTGAAACTTCGCCAACTCCGTCGATTTCGTTTTTATATCTCACCCCTCTAATTCCACTTCCTCCAAATAAATCACAAATGTTTATTTCACGGTCTTGTTCTTTTTGAAATACTTGGATTGCAAGAATAGATAAATCTCTATTTAATTCCATATGGGGATTATAAAAAACAGGAGCTTGTGATGAAACCTTTTCAAATTCAGGAAATTCGATTTTAGTTAATCCTTCTTCAATACTTTTTATTTTATATTCTTCCATTACTTCTCACTCGTAATTTTAGTCAATAACTAATATTTTAAATATTATTAGATTTAAATATTAGTATAGTAACTTATTCATACTTGGTGATAATAGTGTCAGATATTAAAGTTCCTATTGCAAAGCCAATTATCGGCGATAAAGAAATTGAAAACGTGGTTGAAGTATTAAAATCAGGAATGATTGCTCAAGGACCTAAAGTCGAAGAGTTTGAGCAAAAATTTGCTGAATGGGTTGGAGCAGATTATGGGATTGCTGTTAACTCAGGAACTGCAGCTCTTCACACTGCTTTATTGGCATGTGGTATTGGCGAAGGGGATGAGGTTATTACAACTCCGTTCACTTTTATTGCAAGTGGAAATTCAATTATATATACTGGCGCAAGACCGGTATTTGCAGATATTGATTTAAAAACATATACTCTAAATCCTGAAGCAATTGAAGATTTAATAACAGAAAATACTAAAGCTATCATGCCGGTTCAGTTATATGGTCAATCTGCAAATATGGATAGAATTAATGAAATCGCTGAAAGATATGGCTTAATTGTTATAGAGGATGCTGCACAAGCTCATGGAGCAACATGCAACGGTCAAAAAGTTGGAAGTATTGGGGACATGTCCTGTTTTAGTTTTTATCCAACTAAAAACATGACCACTTCAGAAGGAGGAATTATCACCACTGATGATGAGGATTTAGCCGATGCAGCAAAAATGTTTAGGGCACATGGAGCAAGTATAAGATATCACCACGATGAAATAGGATATAACTTTAGAATGACTGACATTGCAGCTGCAATAGGTCTTGCACAATTAGAAAAAATCGATGAATTTAATGATAAGAGAATAGATAATGCAGCATATTTAAATCAAGGTCTAAAAGATGTTGATGGGGTTGTAACTCCTTATTGTGCTTACGGATCAAAACATGTATATCACCAATACACTATCAGAGTTGAAAAAGGAGACCGTGATGATTGGGTCGATATAATTAATGACTGTGGTGTAGGAACTGGTATTCATTATCCAATTCCATTGTATAATCAACCGATTTACAGGTCATTAGGTATTGAAGGTGATTGTCCAAATGCAGAGTTTGCTGCAGACAACGTAATTTCACTTCCGGTACACCCATCACTTACAAAAGAAGATTTGGATCTTGTAATTGAAGCAGTAAAAACTGCTTCTGAAGAGTTAGAATAAGTTCTAACTCATTTTAACATTTTTTCTACAGTATCAACTTTGGCATCCAAAGTTCTATTTTCTAAATCACGTCTGTCATCTATTTTTATAACTGTATACACTCTGCCAATTCCAAGTTCAAAAATAGCTTCTTGAGCCGCCGCAATTGCTGCGTATAATTCTTCTAGATTTTCTGCTTCTATTTGTGTTCCCATACCAGTTAATTGATAATTAAGTCCGGAGTCTTTAATTGACTGAACTGCTGCGGTTACATAATCTTTACATTCGGTAGTTCCTGTTCCTACAGGCAATATTGCAAAATCACAAGTAATCATTTTTTCACCTACTAAAATTATTTATTAATCTTTGTATAAATTAATTTAGTAATGGTGAAATTAAACAAAGAAGAATTTAATGAGCATATTTTTACAAGGATAAATAATTTAATTTCTGATTATGAATTAATCCGGGAAGGTGAATTAATAGCAGTTGCATTGTCCGGTGGTAAGGATAGTGTTCTAACATTGCATGCCCTAAAAAATTATCAACAATTTTTAGACTTTGATTTGGTAGCCATTAGTGTTGATGAGGGTATTGAAGGATATAGGCAGCACGGTATTGATTCAGCTATTCAAAATGCTCGTGATTTGAATGTTAAACTAGTTCAAAAATCATTTAAAGAGGAAGAGGGATTTAATTTAGATGATATCTACTCTGATTTTAAAAGTGCATGCATTCCATGTGGGGTCTTTAGAAGAAATATTTTAAATAAAACTGCTTATGAACTGGGCGCTTGTAAAATAGCTACTGGCCATAATCTTGATGATGAAATTCAATCATTCTTAATGAGTTTTGCTCGCGGAGATACTATCAAATTTTCGAAATTCGGCCCTGAACTTGATGTAATTCATCCAAAATTGGTGCCACGAATTAAACCGTTATGGAATACTCCTGAAAAGGAAGTTGGAATGTGGGCGGTGATAAACAACATAGATATCCATTTGGATGAATGTCCTTATTCTCATTTGTCCTTG
>NZ_JAFYHP010000001.1 GCF_017539065.1 Methanobrevibacter sp. | reverse complement strand
ATATTGCGTCCTAACATATCGAGTGCAATGCCTGTTGCATCGATTTTGTGAACTGTATGTTCTCCACTACCTTCAAAAGTTTCAGTGTTAATAATTACTTCAGTATTGTCCTTAATTCCTGAAAACACGTCTACTACATTTAACAATCCTTCATCTAAAACTAGCACATAGTCCGGGTTATAGATTTGGTATCTCATTTCAATTGGCTTATCATCAATTCTTGTGAAAGCCATTACTGGAGCTCCCCTACGTTCGACTCCAAAGAATGGGAAAGCTTGGACATATTTTCCATCTTTAAAAGCTGCTTTAGCTAAAATTTCAGCAGCGGTTACAGAACCTTGTCCACCTCTTCCATGAAAACGAATTTCAATCATTAATTCTCCTCCATATATTTATCATGTATAATCATTATAAATTCTAAAATATATAAATTTTATGTTAAAATTTCAAGTTTGAATAATTTTGTTTAAATTTTTTTGTTCAAATCTTTTATTTTTTCTTTATTTTTTTAGATTTCCCTTTATCTTTTTTATTTTTTTATTATACAACTTCAAAACCTTTTTTGAAAAAAATACTATTTTTAAAAAATATTATTAATATATTAAAATATAATATAATTATAAAAAAATTTTGGTTGGGAAGTTTATGAAAGTTTTAATAATCACCGGTGAGTTAGCATACCCTCTAATTAAGGAGGTTGTTTCCAGTTCAAAGGAAGAGATAATTGTGCATATTGCAGATAATACTCAAGTGGCTGCATTTCTAACTCCAAGGCAAATTATTAAAGAAGTGAAAACCTGTTTTTCAGATCAATTGGATGAAATTGATATGATTTTGGTTCCGGGATTGATTAAAAAGGGAACAAAGGAAATCACAAAGGAACTTGGAATACCGACATTCAAAGGCTCCACCGATGGTGCGGACCTTGCCATGGTATTGAATCTGATTGGCAGTATAGATTTATCTGAAGACAAACCTGCCGACAAACTGATTGAAGAGGAAAAGCGCAAAGAGGCCTTCAAATTCATTGAGGAATTTGAAAACGACCAGGAAAATATCGAAAGACTTCTCAAAAAACCGAACAACATTCTTATCAAAAATCTCCCTGTAGGGGAGGACTTCCCGATGAGGGTTTTATCAGAAATAGCCAATGCACCATTCCTTTCAAAAGAGGCATTAATAAATAAGTGCCAGTATTTCGTCGATTCGGGTGCGGACATGATTGATATTGGAATGGCTGCTGGAGAAGACTTTTCAGATAAGATTCCTGAATTGATTGAAACATTAAGGCCGATTGTCGGAGACAGACCATTAAGCATCGACACATTGAATCCCGATGAGATAAGGGTTGCGGCAGAAAACGGAATCGATTTCGTCTTGAGTCTCGATTTGGGAAACAATTCCGAAGTTCAGGAAATCCTAAAGGAAAAGGATATTCCTGCAGTACTTCTGCCAACAGATTTTTCACATGGAAAATCGCCAAAATCACCTAAAGAACGTGTAGAGGCAATGCATCAGTTAATTAAAGATACTGAAGGGTTGCGTTATGTTGCAGATTTAATTTTAGATCCTGTAAACAGTGCAAGTATCGTAGAGTCAATTATCGCTTGTCATGAATTTCACAAAACCAATCCTGCACCAATGTTTTTCGGTGTGGGCAATGTTACAGAATTGATGGATGCCGATTCCGGAGGCGTGAATGTGTTGTTGGCAGGAATTGGTATGGAGCTGGGCGTAAGCATATTATTCACTCCTGAAGAAAGTGGTAAAACAAGAGGCAGTGTTTACGAACTTGCAACCGCTTCTAAAATGATGTTTCTTGCAAAACACAGAAAATCAATTCCAAAGGATTTGGGAATAAATCTTGTTGCCTTTAAAGATAAACATAAACGTAATGACATTATATTAAATGAATTGGATGGAGTTGAACAAACCCACCAAGTTAAACCACTAAAATTTGTAAGGGATAAAGCGGGCAGTTTCAAAATCAATGTTGATTACGGAACAACTGTTGAAAACAGTAAAATCACCGCAACTCATTTTAAGAAAAATAAACCGGATTTAGTAATCGTCGGCCATTCAGCAAAAGAGATTTATGAGGAGATTATCACTAAAAATCTTGTCACAAGAATGGAACATGCCGCTTATTTGGGTGCTGAACTTAAAAAAGCAGAAATAGCGATGATTACAGGTAAAGAATATGTTCAGGATTTTGAATTATTCAAAAATCCTGATGAATTTAAAAGATAGTTCTAATCAAAATCTGTTGGGTCGACTGTTCCTTCAGATTGTCCTGCCTGTGGAGCTGAACTGTCACCAGAACTGCTTTGGGATGAAGTGTCCTGTGATTCTCCACTATTGGAATTTGAATCGGCATCACTTGCAGTATCGACTTCAGAACCTGAACTGCTTCCGCCTGATGATTGGCCGGACGGTTGGGAAACTGTATTCACACCATCAGCATTTGGATTGTCGGTCATGATGGAATCCATTGACTGGTAGTCTGAAGTTCCGGTTCCATTAATGTAAAAATATGCTCCAATAACTACGAATATCATTAATATTAATGCAATAATCAGTGCATTTTCAAATTTCATATTTATCCCTCCAATTAAATAATCAATTAATATATTATACTAATGTAACATATAATATTACATAAACTTTATATCCATTTAATATTTAAATTTATTTTAGTAACAAAATTTTAGGAAGGTTAAAAGTTGCAAGTTGAAGATATTAGTATAAAAGACATGGATAAATTGCTTTTAGATGCAAGTTATGTTTCAAACAATGAAATTTCAACTACACTCTACTTATCATTATTGCTTGGAAAGCCTATGCTTATTGAAGGCCCTCCGGGCGTTGGAAAAACAGAACTGGCTAAAGTAATTGCAAAATCACTCGACAGGGATTTCTTCAGGATTCAGTGTTATGAAGGAATAACTTTCGAACAGATTGTCGGGGAATGGAACTATCAAAAACAACTGTTACACTTGGAAGCTGCTAAAAACGATTCAAGCAATGTTGATGAAATATTTGCCGACGAATATTTCATCAGAAGGCCGCTGCTCAATGCGTTTTTGAACGACAATGATTCCGTATTGCTAATCGATGAGATTGACAAGGCAGATGAGGAAGTTGAAAGTTTCCTGCTTCAGGCATTGGGGGAACAGGAAATCACAATCAACGATTTGGGAACATTTCAACTCAAAAACGATTTGATTGTTGTATTAACATCAAATTCACAAAGGTCCCTTCTTGATGAAACAAAAGACAGATGTCTGTTCTTATACATTCCATATCCTACTGTGGAAAGGGAAATCGAAATAGTCAAATCAAAAATCCCTGGAGCGGATGACGAAACAGTATCTTATGTCGTTAAGCTGGTTCATCAAATACGTAACCTTAACCTGATGAAAAAGCCGTCCGTAAGGGGTACTGTCGATTGGGTCAAATCAGTCTCAAGTCTCGGAACTAAAGATATAGACAAATCCTTGGAAGACAGTATTGGCGTAGCAATTAAAACTGAAAGTGATAAGAAACGTGTAATAAAAGATATTTTCAACAAAAGATAAGATGATTAATAAAATCGCAAAACTCTCAGCTGATTTAAGAAAGGAAGGTCTTCCCGTAAGTATCAGGAGCACCCAATCAGCTATGGAGATTTATCTGAATTTTGGAGATGAAGACAGGAATCTTCTAAAGACCGCCCTGATGGCAATCTATGTCAAGGACAGATATGACATTCCAAAATTTTTGAAGGTTTTCGATGAAGTATTTGCAGCTCCAAAACCTGAAGAAAAGCTAAAAGAACCTGACCGCAGCAAGGCATACAGAGGTACAGGGCCAAAATCCAATAAATATATCATTAAAAAGCAGGATACAATTGGAAAGAGGGTCCGCAAAGAGAAAATAGATAATGAAAAGCTGAAGATGCTATCCGGTCAGCCGTTGCTTGAAGAAGCAAAAAAACTCGAACGTGACGGGGAACTTATGAATAAGGATTTGACCAAACTGAACAAGTTCGACCCAAGGATGCTTGAAATCTGCCAAAGATTAGGTAAAAGAATAGCCAATAAACGTTCAAGGAGAAAGATTCAGGCCCACAGCAATAAAATCGATATGAGAAGAACCATGAGGGCCAACCTGAAATACGGCGGAGTGCCGTTGGAACTCGTAAAGGCAAAGCCAAGGCCCCATAAGAATGAGCACCTGTTCCTGAACGACATCAGCGGGTCATGCGAATGGATCAGCAGCTGGTTTTTCATGCTGATGTTTTCAGCGCAAACTGCCTTTAAAAGATCAAGAACTTTTGAATTCGACAATAAGGTAATCGAAACAACAAAGGCCTTAAAGGAAGAATATCTCATTGATTCCTTTGTAAAGGTAAAGGATATGCGCATTAAAAATATGATGGTGCACGGAACCTCGGACATGTATTCAGCATTCAAGCAGTTCCAGGAAAAGGCAAACATCAACAATAAGTCTTATGTGATTATTTTATCAGACTGCAGAGACTGGGCAGGGCCGAAGGTACATGGAATTCCTGCCAGCGTGGAGATAGTTGAAGAGATGGTAAGGGATTCGAAAAAGGTAGTCATCCTAAATCCCGAAGACAAGAACAAATGGGATGTTGTGGACAGTTGCGTCTCATTGTACAGGGATGCAGGAGCCCAGGTGTTCGAAGTAAATACGTTAAATCAACTGGCACACTTTGTAGAGCAAATGTAGGTAATTATTATGCAATGTAGTAAATGTGGTAACCCTAAAGTTATTTATAAAAGAGAACAGTCCGGTCAATTGTTATGCAAGGATTGTTTTATAGATTCAATTGAAAAGAAGGTTATCAAAAC
The DNA here is from genome assembly GCF_017539065.1 of Methanobrevibacter sp. Classification (GTDB taxonomy): domain Archaea; phylum Methanobacteriota; class Methanobacteria; order Methanobacteriales; family Methanobacteriaceae; genus Methanocatella. The sequence goes on along the minus strand of NZ_JAFYHP010000001.1, from coordinate 7,452 downwards.
TGTTAGAAAGGAAAAATTATTGGATAAAGGTGATAAGGTTCTCGTAGCATTGTCCGGAGGAAAGGACAGTGTCACAACACTTGAGATTCTTGACTCGTTCCGCCAAATGAATGTCATAGACATCTGTGCGGTAACCGTCGATGAGGGAATAGCAAATTACCGTGAAGAAGGTGTGGAAATTGCCAGAAGGCATGCGGAAAGGTTAGGAATTGAGCATAAGGTAGTTTCACTGAAGGATGAGTATGGAATAGCCCTGGATGAAATCATGCAAAGGCCAAACCACAAGGGGTCATGTACCTATTGTGGGGTATTCAGAAGAACCATAATCAATAAGGCCGCCCGTGAAATGGGAGCTACAAAAATTGCGACCGGACACAATTTGGATGATGAGGTCCAGGCTATTATGATGAATTATTTAGAGGGAAACACAGATAATTTAGGCAAATTAGGTGCAAAAACAGAATCTAAAGCAAAAGAATTCACAGTCAAAATCAAACCATTAAGGGAAATCCCTGAACGTGAAATAGGATTGTATGTAGTTGCAAAAGACCTGGAAGTTCACTTCGACAGCTGCCCTTATGCAATGCAATCATTCAGAGGGGAAGTTTCAGAAGTCATTAATCAATTAGCTGAAAAACACCCTACAATAAAATATTCTACCTTAAGGGGATATGACAAAATTAAAGGCGTTCTAAAAAAAGAAATGCAAAAGGAGTATTCTCATGGGAGATGCAAAAGATGTGGCGAGCCATCTGCAAATGAATTATGTAAGGCTTGCTCATTTTTAGAAGAATTAGGAGTATGATAATATGTCTTTCACATTAAAATATAAAGAATTAAACGAAAAAAGAGAAATACCAAATGACAATTACACTATAAAAGATTTACTAAATGAATTAGAGTTATCTGCTCAAACAGTCGTTTCAAAGCAGAATGGCGAACTGGTTATTGAAGATACTGTAATTCAAAATGATGATGAAATCCAGATAGTCCAAATAATATATGGTGGTTAGATTTGAAGATTAGTTATGAATGCGGCCCGTGCTTTTTAAGGCAGGCTAAAGAAGCCTTGGATTTGTCTACAGAGGATGAAACCCTTAAAATGGAAGTCATGGAAGAAATATTTAAATTTTTAGGTGACAATTTCAAATTAAACACTAATTCAAACAGCACAGGTTCTGCAATGCATAAAATGATTAAGCAAAAAACCGGATGCACTGACCCGTACTACAAGGAAAAAATCGAGGGAAACGAAATCGCTTTAAAATATTTGCCAGATGTTAAAAAAATTCTTGAAGAAGATAACAGTTTAGAAAACTATGTTAAAATATCAATCATCGGCAATATCCTGGACTTTGGAGCATTTACCTTAGATGACGACATAGAAAGCGTCATAAAAACCTCACTTAAAAAAGATTTGGCCGTTAAAGACATTGAGAAGTTTGAAAAATCATTAAAAGAGCATGATAAAGTTTTATACCTGGTGGATAACACGGGCGAAATCGTATTCGATAAACTGCTTTTAGCAAAAATCAAGGAATATAATTTAGATATTACAATTGCCGTTAAATCCGAGCCTATTTTAAACGACGCCTGTATGAGGGAGGCACTTGATGCAGGATTAGATGAATTTGGAGAGATTGTAGAAATAGGTTGCGGAACTGTAGGTTATGTAGATGCCGAAATTTCAGATGAATTTAGGGAAATTTTTGAAAATCATAAATTCATAATATCAAAAGGCATGGGAAATTACGAAGGCCTAACAGAAATTGATTTATCTAATAAGGATGTTTATTTCTTATTATGTGCGAAATGCAATACAATATCTAGGGATATTGGTGTTAATTTACATGACATGCTCTTATTTAAAAAGTAACTAGTGAGATTATGATAATTGGTTTTATAGGTTTTGGAAAGGTTTCACAAAATTTGGTTAAGTTAATCAGCTCTGATAATATCAAATTCGTTACTTCAGCCGAAAACAGATCAGAAAAAACAATTGAAAAAATTAACAATTCAAATATCCAAACCTTAGATACTTTTAAGGATGTGGCGATTCAATCGGACATTCTAATCTCAGCCAACTCTCCAAAAACAGCTTTAAACGTTGCAAAGGAATATGGGAGATATGCAAAGGGGATTTATCTGGATTTGAATAATATCTCTCCCGATACAACATTTGAAATTAACGGGCATGTTGATAATTTAGTTGATGGAGCCATTGTCGGCAAGATTGATTCTGCCAATCCGATATTATACATCTCAGGCGAAAATGCCAATGAACTGTTATTTTTAAATGATTTTATCAAAACAACTAAAATCAGTGATAGGATAGGAGATGTAAGTATTTTAAAACTGCTTAGAAGCACTTACACAAAGACATTGTCCGCTTTATTAATAGAATCTCAAGAACTCGCAAAAGATAATAATTTAGAAAAGGAGTTCTTTGATATATTAACATTAACTGAAGGGGAGGATTTCAAAGAAAAATCTCTTTCCAGAATAAGCAATACCTTAAATAATTCCAAAAGAAAAAGTGAGGAATTGGAAGAAATAATCAACTATTTCAATGAGAATGATTTAGTCATGGTTAAAGCGGCATTAAAAAAACTTAACCAATAACCACATTCACCTTAAATCCTTTTTTAGCTTCCTTTATGCTTCCGCTAACAGGAATAAAATGAGAATCCATAATGTATCTTAGGTAAGTCACATCTCGAGCAGGCAATCTTAAATTGGTTTTAATCTTTTTGCCTTCGCTTTTAAACTGAACTGAGATTTTACCATTTTTATCGACATATAAATCAGTATTCAATCCTTCCTTTGTGATTTTTGTTTCGAATTTAGTTAGGTTTAATCCAGCTTCAATGCTTAACGGAGGCTCATCAACAGTAATATTTTCACTTCTGAACTTATTGTTCGCATCACGTGCACTGATTCCCTTTTCACCTTCACATGCAACATACCATGCCCTATCAATAACTCTTTGGACCTTTTGATTATCAGGAATTACTCCTAGTGATTCATAGCTTTTCATTAACTCCATCACTTCTTTTTTACTTACATCCATTTCAATGGCACTTATTGCCAATCTGGTCATTACAGGACCATAATCTGATCTTCTAAAGGCAGCCCAAATGGATTCCGGGTCCCTATAAACTCTCCTTTTAATAATTTCGTTTATAGTATTTCCATTAAGGTAAGCTATTTTTTCAAGGTTTCCTCGAGAATAGGTATTCATCCTTTTGTAAATGGCCGGCCAATTACGCTCACCAGGGGTTCTGCCGGCATCAATCTCTCGTTGTAAAATTTCAATTGTGCTTTTTGGCAGCAACTTTTTAATTTCATTAGATATTTCCATATCGTTATCAATAATGGATTGCCTGATTAATCTTCCGGAGTATTTGTCCTTGTTGAATTCCTTCACAACATGATAGTTAAGTTTTGAGCCTAAAAATTCATTTATCGCATACCAGCGAATCTCATTTCTATTGGTATAACTTTTCGGCATTCCAACGAAGTTTCCTTCATCAATGAATTTTTGAGCTTTTGACTTTATTTCATCCAGTGAAATACTTGCTGAGGTAATGTAATCTGTCACGCCATCATCAATCATTTGTTTAAGCCTAATAGGAACACTATAAGATAAGACTAACCTATGATGAAGGCCTTCAAATGATTTAACATCATCAGCACCTAAAGCCAGTGCCATTTCACGACGGGCATCAAAATCAACGAAAAAGGGAGCATGGTTTGCACTGAAACCTTTATTTAAATAAACAACGACTTTTTTATTTTCTTCATCAGCCAGTTTACGGGCTTCCTTTAATAATTGTTCATGCCCTTTATGAACGGGGTCAAAGTCTGCACTAATTCCTATCAAATCAAACACCAAAAAAAAGAAATTTTTGGATAGTTTAACTATCCATTAATTTTAAAACACCACTTATTACTAGCCATAATCCGATTAATGTTCCAAGAATAATTGGATTTGCTACAAAAGTTCCAATGATTATGTACAATAAACCAAGGACTACTCCAGCTATTCCAATATAGAATCCGTATTTGGATGTTCTGTTGTTAATCAATGAAACAAGTCCAACGATTATCAAGAGTATTCCTGCAAGATATAATGTAATTTCGGCTAAAAATCCAAGCATTGCCGGATTAAATATTAAACAGATACTTAAGAATAACAGTATTAAACCTAGGGCTAAGTCAAGTATCGCTCCTGTCTTGTTATAATCGATTATCGCTATTCCGACAACGAGAAGATATATGGATATCAATAATACTGATAAGGCAATTAAATCAGCAACTCCAACGACTCCCATTATTGGAAATATGATGATTAATAATCCAAGAAGTATAGCTAGTAAACTAATAAACTTACTTTTCATTTTTTCCTCCTATTAATAATTAATAATTTAAGTTATATTAATATAGTGGGACATGCTTTATCTCCACAGTTGATGAGTTCATATCTGAATTTTTGATTTCAGCCAACCATTCATTTTTGCATTCACAATCATATTCTATTTTTGTTTGTGTCAAGTTGTTGGCTATTATCATATGCTTCAAGTCTTTATTGCACTTTTTGCAGTTATATGGGCCACGTCTTGAACCGAAACCTGAAGTATCCAAAAGGGAAGGGATTTCTAACTCGTCCCTAACTGTATTAATAATCTCCACGCATGACCAAATCCATGGCGGTTGGTAAGCTCCTTTTCTCCAAAACCTTTCAATCACTGTTCCGCTATGAATTGTTGCCGGACAAAATGAAAGTCTGTCAACTCCAATCGAATTACAATAATGAGCGGTTTCAATCGCTTCAGATATTGCTTGACTTTCAGATACCAAAATAGGCTTTACAAAGATATACGCCTTAGATTTTAGATTATAACCCTTGTTTTCTTTTAGATTTTGGATTAATTTGACCGCATTTTCAAAATCTTCACAAGTAAAACCTTTATTAATCTTATTCAGTCTAGTGTAATCATTAGAAGTTTCAAGACCGATACTTACTTCAAATAATGTATCTCCGATAATTTCAAATATTTCATCTAAATATTCTTCTTTTACATATTCGGGTCTTGACTCAACAATAATTTCTGTAACATTGCCTAAACTCATTAAAGTTTTTAAGATTTCATCACGCGCATCCTTTGGAAGTTCATAAGGATTCAAAAAGCTTCCTGATGCAAACAGTTTCACTGAAATCCTGTCTTCTTCAGCTATCGGATGTCTTGATAAGTGGTCATGGAATATTTTTAAAATAGTTTCTGTATCAATCGGTTCGAGAGTACAATCGGATACATAACTGCACATAGTACATCCGCCGCTATCGCCAAGTGCCCATGCACAGCCGGGAGTTGGTAAAATTATAAATAATGTTTTTGCAACACCATTGTATGTTAAATCATCATTATACCAGCTTGCCCCAACTTGTTCAGGGGATTTTGGTTCTTTTCTCTCAAAAGCTCTTTGTCTAATTTCTTTTGTCAAATTTTCAATTTCCATTATAATACTATTATGTTGATGTTATAATTAAAAATTATGTTAAAAATGATGGTAATAAGTTGTGTATACGGGTTTAAAAAAATAAAAAAAGAAAGAGAAAGCAAGTTTAGAAACTTGCAATAACGTCTCCTAATAATTTAATGGATTCTTCTACGTTTTTACCTACAGGGGAACCTGCTACGTATTGAGTTACACCCATTTCAGCTAAGCCTTCAATTTTTGGAATGAACTCATCAGGAGTACCACATACGGAAAATGCGTCGAGTGCTTCATCGGTTACAGCGCCAATAGCTCCACCGAAGTCACCTTTAGCTAAGAAGTCTCCCATTTGGGTGTTGAATCCTTCAGGTAATCCGTGTCTTTCGATAACTGGAGGTGGTGAACCTGCTGCAATAAATGCAACTACAATTTTAGCTGCGTTTTTAGCTGCGTCAGAGTCAGGACCAATGGAGGTTGCAGTGTATGCACCTACGTCGAATTCTTTTTCTCCAGCTGCTTCGATACCTTTTTTGATCATAGGCATTGCTGCTTCGTAATCTTTAGGGTTGGAAGCGTTAATTAATACACCGTCTGCGATTTCTCCAGCGGTTTCTAACATTTTAGGACCTTGAGCACCCATGTAAATAGGAATGTGTTCTTGGACAGCTTTTACTCCACCTAATGCTGCTCCGCCTTCGGTTTTTCCACCTGCTAATAAGGTGTTAATGTCAGCTACTGCTGCTTTAATAGTGGATACTGGTTTAGTCCATTCAATTCCTAATGAATCGAAAGTAGCTTTGTCACCAGGACCAATACCGAAGGTTGCTCTTCCGTTTGAGATTTCGTCAATAGTTGCGATTGCGGAAGCAGAAATTGCAGGGCTTCTTACGTATGGGTTGGTTACACCAGGACCCATTTTAATGGTTTCAGTGTTTGCTGCAAGTAATGCTAAAGTTTCGTATACGTTTTTATTGTTGTAGTGGTCTGTGATCCAAGCGTATTCAAAACCGACATCTTCTGCTAATTTTACTAATTTTACAATTTCATCTAAAGGTTGATTTGGTACGAATTCTATACCGAACTTCATATTTTATCACCAATAATATTTTAGGTTCCCTATATATAAAGTAATTTTTATTTGAAACAGATAGAAAGTTTTAAATATTAAATATGTTTTTGTTGTATCTTAATTTAAATAGGATATTATGTTTTTAAAAAAAAATTATTTTTTCAATTATTTTGTTCGACTTAGCACTAATAAAAATTTTTAAAATTTTTTTTATATTAATTCATTATTTAATCATTATTTTACATAATTATTTGTTATTGTTATTTATTTAATATTTTAGAATTTTTTTGTTATTTTTTTTCATTAATATTAATTTTTGCAATGTTTTTTAATTGATTTTGTTAATATAATTTCTTTGGGTATTAAATGTGCTATGTGTTTTTTTGGCGTTGGTTTAAGTCATATTGTATTTGCAATTCTGACTATGATGACTGCTTTTCCGCACGTAGCTATAAATTATCATATTTATTATATTAATTGAATTATTAATATCATGAATGTGCTTTGTGAGTACCTGAGCTTTTCGGGTATGATGTAAGTTTTGTAGATGTGGTGAAATTTGATTATAGGAACTTTTATATCAAATTTTATATGTATTAATTACTCGTCTATATTTTTTTAGCGTACTTCATAATATTATTAATATTATTATGTTCTGTTATGTGCATCAATTCTGTTTGATCCTGGCAGATGCTACTGCTATTGGGATTCGATTAAGCCATGCAAGTCGAACGAGTTTAGGCTCGTGGCGTACGGCTCAGTAACACGTGGATAACCTACCCTTAGGACCGGGATAACCCTGGGAAACTGGGGATAATACTGGATAGGCAATTTTTCCTGGAATGGTTCTTTGTTTAAATGTTTTTTCGCCTAAGGATGGGTCT
>NZ_JAFYHP010000006.1 GCF_017539065.1 Methanobrevibacter sp. | reverse complement strand
TTGTATGCCATGATTTTAGGGTTAAGTTCTGGAACTTCAACTTCTTTAACTTCAATTTGAGGATTGTCTAAACCAAATTCAGTTTTAAGAGTGTTGGTAATAGTTCTTACGTTTTTTCCACCTCTACCAATAACCATACCAGGTCTTTCTGCATAAACAATGACCATAGTACCTAAAGGTGTGATTTGAACATCCATACCTCCGTATCCTGCTCTTTCAAGTTCTTTTTCTAAGTATTCGTCAATTCTGGTTCTTCTAAGACCTTCTGTGACAAAATCTTTTTCTATCATTAGTTAGCCTCCTGTAAGACTATTTGAATATGAGTAGTAGGTGTGTTGAATGGGGTCATTCTACCAAATGCTCTTGGGATATAACCTGGAATTACTACACCTCTGTGGGATGAAATATGTTCAATGAATAATTTTTCGGTATCCATACCTTTGTATTCAGCGTTAGCTTCAGCATTTTCTAAAACTTTTAATACTTGCTCAGCTGCTTTTACAGGGTATCTACCAGAAGGCCAGCCTTCTTGTCCTTTTCTGTGACCAACTTTTTTGTTGTGTCTTTTGAAAGGAACAGATTTTTTCATTTCAATAACATCTTCTAAGTAAGCTTTAGCTTTTCCTACTTCCATTCCTCTTATTGCACTGCAAATCTCAACACTGTGCTTTGGAGAAATCTTAAGAGATTTTGCCATAGCGCGTGCAGTTTTTGCTTCATCAACTTCTTTATTATAAGCATATTTGTTAGCCATGTTCTAATCTCCTTATTTAAGTGGTACAAACATGGATGATCTTGTAGCACCCATACCTGGGTCTCCGTGTTGAACTCTTTTCCTAGTTGGTGCATATTCACCAAAGTAGTGACCTATCATTTCAGGTGCAATAGTAACTTCAACAAAATTTTGACCATCATAAATACCGAAAGTGGTTCCGACCATTTCAGGTATAACAATCATGTCTCTACAATGGGTCCTGACTACAACAGGACGGCCATCTTTAGTTCCTTCTTTATTCAATTTTCTCATTTTATCCAAAACAATTTGTTGTCTTGGTAAGAATCCTCTTTTTAAAGATCTTCTTTGTCTTGCAGGGAATAATTCCATTACTTCCTCTAATGACATGTCTTGAAGCTCTTCAAGAGTATAACCTTTATATTTAAATACTTTTCTTGCCAATGAAACACCCTCTATCTATCTTTTTAATCCTGTTCTCTTAGCTGCAATTGAACCAACTTTTCTTCCTGGTGGTGCATGTCTTGAAACAGTAGTTGGACGACCAGGATGTTGTCTGTTACCTCCACCGTGAGGGTGGTCAACAGCATTCATTGCTACTCCTCTTACAGTCATGAATTTCTTACCTTTAGCTTTATAAGCATGCCATTTTTTACCAGCTTTAAGGAATGGTTTATCTTTTCTACCTCCACCAGCTACTACACCAATACTAGCACGGCAGTTAGGATTTAAGTATTTTAATTCCCCAGATGGTAATTCAACAACAGTTTGGTTAGCATCATGAGTAACAACATTAGCATAAGTTCCGGAAGATCTTACAAAACGACCTCCATCTCCAGGAGTGTTTTCGATGTCATAAACAGGAGTACCTTCAGGAATTTCAGCAAGTGGTAATGTATTTCCAAATTTAATAGGTGCAGAAATACCGCATTCGATTTCATCATCAACTTGAATGCTTTCAGGTGCTAAGATATATTTCTTTTCACCATTTTCGAATTTAACTTCTGCAATTGGAGCAGTTCTTGCTGGATCGTGAACGATGTCAATGACTTTTCCTTTAATACTTCCTTCTTTTTCTAATGCATCGTAAGATCTGTATCTAATTTTATCTTTAAAACGATGAGAAGCAACACGGTGAGCAGGAGTTCCTCTTCCTCTTCTTTGGTGGATTAATCGTTTACCCATATTTCATTCCTCCTTAGAATACTCCTAATCTTACGGCGAGTTCTTCTGCCATTTCTTCTTCAACAAGTTTTATGTATGCTACTTTTTCACCTTTAGTAGTAATATGAGTGTTAACTCTTGCTACTTTTTCATCGTATAACTCTTCAAAAGCATATTTGATTTGCTTTTTGTTAGCTTTACGATTTACAACGAATGAAATCACATTATTCAAATCGATTAAATTCATGGTTTTTTCAGTAACATGAGGTTTAATAATAACTGAATATGAATCCATAATATCACCTTATTTATCCAATATTATTGGAATAAACCTCCTAACTTTTCAACAGCTGATTTAGTGTAAATAGTGAGTCTTCCTGGGTGAGTACCTGGTGCTAATAATTCAGCGTTTAAGTTTTCAACAACCACAACATCTACACCAGCGTGGTTTCTTGCACCTAAGGAAATTCCTTTATCTTCACCGACTACAACGAGAGGTCCTTTTACTTTTTTGTATTTTCTTCCTCTGGTTTTTCCTCTACCAGCTCTGATTCTTTTACCTTCTTTTGCACGAATGACATCGTCGTAAACTCCTAAATTTTGGAAAATTTCACGAGTTTGTTTGGTAGTTTTTACTTCTTCAATATCATCTTCAACAATAATAGGTACTTGTTCTAAATCTTCTACTTTGTGACCTCTGTTTTCAACAAGTTCTTTATTAACGGTTGCTGCAACAGCAGATCTGATAGCGAATCTTCTTTCTTTTATGTTGATTTTTTCATGATGATTTTTTTCAGCTCTAGTAGGGTGAGCTTGTCTACCACCAATAGCCATTGGTACGAAAGCTGCTCTTGAACCATTTTTAATCCTAGGAACTCTTGCAGTACCTCTACCTGAACCCCATCCTTTAGCGGAAGTTCTTTTACCTGCCATTGGGTCATTACCCCATGGTTGTACTCTAGCAGATTGTGCAGAAAGTACAGCTCTTTTGATTAAATCTGGTCTGTATACTTCATCAAAAATAGCTGGAAGTTCAATATCTCCTTTGACTTCCCCATTAATAGAATAAACATTAACTTTCATGATTATACCCCTTGTTTAGATTTTGTACTTATATAGTTAATTTGAGGTATATCCTCAGCTTTTTTATTAGGTCTAATAGGTTGTCTTAAGATTACTAATCTTTTAGAAGGTCCTGGAAGGGATCCTTTTACTAAAACATAATCATTTTTGACAAGTCCGTATTTTACAAATCCACCATCTGGGTTGATTTGGTCAACTTCATCAGCTGATGCGATTTTTAAAATTCTTTTATTGAATTCAGTTCTTTTGTGGTAACCCATTTGACCTGCTTGAGCTACAGTCCACATGGTTCTTCTTGGAGTCCAAGGCCCAATAGAACCGACGTGTCTACCTTTACCTGCTCTTACAGCTTTACCGTACTGAATTCTAATACCCCATCTTTTTACTACACCTTGGAATCCTTTTCCTTTTGTAGTTGCAATTGCATCAACAAATTCTCCTTCATTGAAGATTTCACTAGCTTTTACTTCATTACCTAATAATTCTAATGCGGTATTTAATTTTTCTTCTGGATTTGCTCCACCGATTCCACATTCAAATATATCTGGTTTTTTCTTAGGTACGCTAGTTACTTTTGGATTTGTGTGTACTAAGACTCTAATTTCTTCTGTGTTTTCTAATGCACCTTGTATTTTTGCAATAGCTTCAGATTTATTGTATTCTTTAGGAAGGGAAATTTTCCTTGAAAGTTCTTGATCTAAATTGTCTGCAAGTACTTCGGTGATTACTTTCAATCCACGAGAAGTTTTTTCATAAGCTCTAATTCCCATTACTACGACCGGAGGTACTTCTAATACAGTTACTGGAGTGAAAACATCCATCCCTTGGGTTGGAGAGTTTTTATCAGTGTCAGTTACTAATGCATGAGTCATACCGACTTTATAACCTGCGAGGCCGAGTAATTTTGGTTCATCGATTTGTGGCCAAGATTTTATTCTTGGGGTTTCTTTTGCTGCTCTTTTTCTTGGACTAAAAGCAACAGACCCTTTTCTTGGCTGATGATGTCTAACCATTTAATTTAACCTCCTATTTTATATTTTTCCTTTATTTCTAAATTATTTTAATTTATTTACTTTGATAGCCAAATAAATAACTATCAAGCGAGTTTGATGAAATAGTTTCATCGAAATGATAAATAGCTACAAACAAGTCTGTAACTAGATAAACATCAAATTTCAATATATCCTATTGAGTTTAAGCTAATTGAAGCACAATTAAGAATATATTTAATGTATAAATCATTCTGTGCTAAGATTATTTTTAGGTGAGTCCTAAAAATATTCATGTATAAAAAGTTGAGCAAGTTATCTATTAGTAGTGTAAAACTAATATTTTAAAGAGAATTAAAATCTCATAAAGTTAAATAAAGAAAGTGTAGCGACAACTGCCTCTTCAGTCCTAACAGTTTCAGTTCCTTGTCCTGGAAGGGTATTCACTTTATATAAATCCCAATTAGGATTTGAAACATCTTCTGCAATTGAAGAATAAGGGCCACCAAATAAAATAGCAATACTTTTACATTCATCTACTTTATGCTTTAATTCATTAAAAATAGAATCAATATAATCTCCATATCTTGTAGTTTCAATCACAAGATCAGGTTTAATTAATTTTAAGCTATTTTTAAGACTCTTATTAGAGGATATTACATTATACCCCCAGTAAACGTCATCTGGTTTATCAGGTGTGACTATTACTTCTTTCTTAGCTATTTTAGTAATCTTAAAGTCAAAAATTTTTTTAACTGTAAGTTGCTCTTTACAGAATGCAAGTTTATCCATACCTATATCAACAAAAGTTCCTTTCTTATTTCTTTTAACAGTGAAACCTTGTCTATAATCACCCACGTCTGGCTGACTATTAACAGGATGATGAGGAGTCCTAAGTGGTGGAAGGATACCTACATGCTTGAGTTCAGCTTTAATAGGAATAGCTTGTTTCCTCAAATATTGAGGTGTATTCATATAATTCAAAACTTCAGCAATAAAAGCTCCATCCTCGTCTCCATCTACATTCCTATCATGATTATCATTATAAATAACCACATTGTCTGCTTGAAAAATAGCTAAAGCTCTTGCTATAATCCCTACTTTATACGTACGGATTTTAAGATCTTTAGACTCAGAAAGAAATGAGTTTGGAATAAATATAGATAGCTCATCTTTATACATTAGTAATACATTTGGCATGTAAACTATATAAAGATTACCCTACATTTACATAGCTATCACTAAATAGACTTACACATTTACAAGATATTATATCAATTATAATATCTGTAGCTCTTATATGCTACCAACTTTTTTATACTCAGAGAATATATCAATATAAATTCTATACTCCCCACTATATAAATGTATTGTTTTTTGGATAAAAAAATAAGAATTTGAAAAAATTAAATTATTTTAAAATTGCTCTTATTACAATTACATTAACATTTTGCTTTTCTTTGGTATGAAAATCATAAATTTTTGGAATTGGAAATTTATACCTGAAAATATGAGTGATTTCAAAATCATTGTCCTCATAATATTTTATCAAAAAGTCTTCAGTAGATTGCATGTGAAATGAATATAACACTTCAGTTTCCAATTCAATGGCTTTTTGAATAAATCTTAAATCCTGACCTGAATCCGCATTTTTTTGAGATCCGAAAGGGGGATTTTGAAAAACAGTATCTACATTTGAGCTTTCATTAAAATCATCGATATTGCTGACGATGAAGTTTAAATTGGTGAGTTTTAATTTATCTTTAAGCTCTTGAGCTAACTTAATAGAATCTTCATCAATATCTACACCAACTGATGAATTTGCCCCCATTAATGATGAACCAATAGCGAATATTCCAGTTCCGCAACCCAAATCAACAATATCCCTACCTTCCACATCCCCAAGGGAATACGCATTCCAAATCAAATCCGAAGCTATGACTGAAGGTGTCGTATACTGTTCAAGTCCCACCTTTGGTTTTGGATGGGCGGGTACTGATTGAAGTTTCATTTCCAAATGCTTTTTGCGAGTAATCTTTTTCATCTAATAAAATATTTAAATTATTTAGTATATAATTATATATTGAATAAAAAATCACTTGAGGTTTCACATGTTTGAAAAAGTATTAATTGCAAATAGGGGAGAAATCGCAATAAGAGTTATGCGTGCTTGTCGTGAACTCGACATTAAAAGTGTAGCAATCTACTCTGATGCAGATAAAACTTCTCTTTATACAAATTATGCTGATGAAAGTTATCCTTTAGGAAATCCTTCACCAGCAAAATCCTATTTAAATATCGAAAAAATCATCGGCATTGCACTCGATTCCGGTGCTGACGCTATTCACCCAGGATATGGATTTTTAGCTGAAAACGCTAAATTCGGAGAAGAATGTGAAAAAAATGGAATTAAACTTATCGGACCATCTGGAGATGTAATTAATAAAATGGGAGACAAAATTACTTCAAAAGCTCTCATGAAAAAAGCAGGAGTCCCAGTTATTGAAGGAACACCTGAAGGTGTAACTGATATTGATGAAGCTAAAGAAATAGCTCGCCAAATTGGATATCCTGTAATAGTAAAAGCTTCAGCTGGTGGTGGTGGAATTGGTATGCGTGCAGTTTACGAAGAAGATGAACTTGTACGTGCAATTGAATCAACACAATCTGTTGCTTCAACAAACTTTGGAGATTCAACCGTATTTATTGAAAAATACCTTGAAAAACCACGTCACATCGAATTCCAATTATTGGCTGATGAACATGGAAACGTTATTCATGTAGCAGACAGAGAATGTTCAATTCAAAGAAGACACCAAAAACTCTTAGAAGAAGCCCCTTCTCCAATTATGACTGAAGAATTAAGGGCAGAAATGGGCGGAAGTGCAGTTAGAGCTGCAGAATATATAGGATATAAGAGTGCTGGAACTGTTGAATTCCTATACGACAATGGGAAATACTATTTCCTTGAAATGAATACTCGTATTCAAGTTGAACACCCAATTACAGAATTAATCACCAATACCGATTTAATTAAAGAACAAATTAAAATTGCAAATGGTGACGAGTTAAGCTATGAACAAAAGGATATTACAGTAAATGGGCATGCAATTGAATGCCGTATTAATGCAGAAGATCCGCTTAAGGACTTTGCACCGAATCCTGGTAAAATTACTGGTTACAGATCCCCTGGTGGACCTGGTGTGCGTTTAGATAGTGGAGTATACATGAATTATACTATTCCAACATTTTACGATTCAATGATTTCTAAATTAATTACTTATGGAAGAGACAGAAACGATGCTATTAACAAAATGAAAAGAGCATTAAGCGAATACATTATCTTAGGTGTCAAAACTACAATTCCTTTCCATAAGGCAGTCCTGAGAAATCCTAACTTTATTTCAGGTGATTTGAATACTCATTTCATTGATACCTATAAAAAAGGTATTGAAGAAGAAATGGATAAAGTAATTGCAGAAGATTTAGAATATGTTAATAGATTAAAGTCCACATTTATGCCTGGTAAAAAAATTGCTGCAATTTCTGCGGCTGTTGGATCTTACCAAAATAGGGTTAAACACCAACAAATGCAAAAATAACTTCACTTTGGAGATTTTTAAATGAGAGATGAAATAACCAAATTATTAAAAAAAGAAGGGAAACTTTCCAGTGAAACCTTAAATGAACTTAAAGATGTTGATATTCATGAATTTGCTAATATAGTTCAGGAAATTGGACAAGGAGAAACAGAATATATTAAAGCATCTGAAATCTCTAAAGACTTAGAAACAACATATATCGGTAAAAACCTATATGTTTACAATGAAGTCAGCTCAACAAATACAGTAGCTAAATTTTTAGCGATGAATAATGTTGAAAACGGCAGCGTTGTCATTTCTGAAAAGCAAACTGATGCAAAAGGAAGATCCGGCAAAGCATGGGCCTCCCCCCTTGGAGGAATATGGTTGTCCATCATATTGCACCCTCATGTGGATTACTCAAAACTTCCGTTAATCACATTAGCTACTGGAGTAGCCGTTGCTAAAGCACTTGAAAGAATAGGTGTTGAAAATGCTGAGATTAAATGGCCTAATGACATCATGATTAATGATAAAAAAGTCTGCGGAATATTAACTGAAGCAGTGACTCAATTTAATACTATTGAAAATATCATTATTGGAGTAGGTATTGATGTTAATATAGATATAAATGAGTTCCCAGAAGAATTACAAGATGGAGCAACAACAATCGCCAATGAACTCGGTACAAAAGAAAATGAAAACAATTTAATTAGAATCTTTTTAGAAGAGTTTGAAAATATCGGCAAAGTGTTCCTTGAAGAAGGAATTGAAGACATCCTAAAAGAATGGAGAAAACGTTCTTATACCATTGGTAAAATCGTTGAAGTTAGAGCCCCATTCAATAAATATTATGATGCCTATGTAGTAGGTATTGGAAAAGAAGGTGCGTTAATTGTTGAGAAAATTGATGGAACCTTAGAAAAAGTAATTTCTGGAGAATGTATAATTAAAAACTAAAATACAATCTCCCTACATTTTTCTTCATTTGTAATTACATCAAGTAATTTTTCAAATGAAGATTCTATTTTTTTTGTTAAATCTTTCAAATCTAAATTGAATGCATCACTGGTAGATAAATCAAATCTTATGGTGGCAGATGCCCCAGGCATTCCCACAGCAGGAATTGTAATAATTCCATAATCTTTTAATATAATAAATGAAAATATGAATGCCAAATCATTATCCGATAGGTTATGAGGAATATTTATCTCTTTTGCTAAATCTTCAGGAGTAATCATGACCCCTGTTGGTGTTTTTTTAAAATTATTAAATTTTGAGCTTAGTAAATCAAATAACTGATCTTTTCTATCAAAACTATTGATTAAATTATCCTCGTTAAAATTCTCAATACCATTTAACATTGCAAGTACTGCCGGAGGTTGTGCTTCAAGACCAAACTGATTAACTTTGATTTTAATTTCATCTATTAAATCCTTACGTCCTGCCATAAGTCCTCCTCTTGGACCTGGCATTAATTTATCAGTACTTGTAATTGCAATGTCCGCCCCCAAATCACATGCTTTAGCCTGGTTAAAAACAACAGTTCTTAATCTTGCTCCAGAAGCATCATCAACCATGACCGGAATTCCCCTTTCATGGGCCATTTCAATTACTTTTTTAAATTCCCCTTCATCAATTACCTTATGATCCATTGTAGAACCTGTTATAACAACTAAAGAAGTATTATCAGGAATAGTGAATTCATCAAAAACATCAGTTTCAAAGTAATTAGCGCCAACTAACTTACAACTGCGAGGAATTGATGGGTGAGCAGGCAACTCGGCAAGGTAATGTACAACATTAGAATCTTCTTTGACTAATGTTAAAATAGCGGCCAAAATTCCTGAAGAAGTCCTATTAAGTGGAAGAACTTTTTCACCGCCCATATGGGCTATTCCAACTTCTTGAAGAGCATCTTCAAAGATGGCTGGGCCAACATATGTTTCTAAAAGACTTAATTCTGAAGGACTTGCTATAAATCCTCCTGATAGTCCAGTTAAATCATGTAAAAATTCACGGCCCTTATTTTCAACTATGTTCTTAATAATTGAAAGAGCTTTTTCTCTTTTTTTAACTTCATCCAGGGAATTATTGATTATCATCTAATCAGAGTCATCTAATTTTAATTTATAATCATCAAGGAATTCGACAATTGCTTTTAATTGTTTTTCATCAAGATCCATAGAAGTATATTCCTCAGTTTCCGGAATTATATAAGAATATTCCGCAAATAATACTTTACCATCAGGATTAGTGATGATACTTATTTCATCAAGCAACTTTTCAGGATTTTTGTTATGGAATTCTATTCTAAAAGTAGTGCCTATTTTTTGAGAGAACTTTTCTTTTTCTTCAGGTTCCCTATTGCATTTTCTAATCTTAGTCATTCTTGATTTCAATTTTTTTTCTGCGAGTTCATCAATATTAGCCATTAAACACACGTCCTTAATTTTTGTATATGTAAGTAATAATCAAACTATACTATAAACTAATTAATATATAAGTATTTTTATATGAAAATTCAATCATATAAACTATTTCCATCACTATCCATTGCAACTATAAGAGGGCCAAAATCTTTAACTTTTAAATTCCACATTGCTTCGGGCATCCCTAAATCTAACCAGTCTACACTTTCAATTTCTTCAATAGCATCAACATATAATGCGGCACAACCACCTGTAGCCACAACATAGAGTGCTTTATTTCTGATTAAAGCTTCACGAACTGTATCGTCCATTCCGCCTTTACCTATGACTATTTTTGGACCCATATCTAAAACATCACTCTGATAGGGATTCATTCTCATAGAAGTAGTAGGTCCAATAGCTACCATCTGATAATTCCCATCTTTTTCCGTTATTATTGGTCCTGCATGGAAAAGTACCGCTCCCTCAATATCTAATGGAGCTCCCTTTTCAATAAGTCGTTTGTGTGCTTGATCTCTAGCAGTTAAAATATTGCCTGTTAAATAAACTACATCCCCTGCTTTCAACTCAGATAGACTTTCATCCTTAATTGGAACTTGTAATTTTTTCTCCATTTATCCACCTATAATAATAATCTATTTATTAAAAAAAAATCTAACTATAAATATATAAAATTTTTTGCTTTAATAAAATTAATGGTTAAAAATAATACTGAGGAAAACAATGTCAAGTATGAGCAGCGTTGCAGGACTATCAAAATATATTAAAACCCTGCCTGAAACAAAATATTCTATAATTGGAATGGTTATAATAAGTTTTCTTATTGGAAGCATTTATTATCTGATTGATTTGACCCTTGGGGCTGGAATTATAGAAGATATCATTTGGGGAGGATTTTTCGGTTTTTCTGTTCTTGGCATATCCTCAATAATGAGTGGAGCACTAAATCAGCAGGTAATTAGTTCACTTCATGGAATCAATTTAAAAATCAAGCATTCCATGTTCTTATCCGCTCTTTCAATGACTGCTTTGGGAATTGTTGTTATTCTTGGATGCATTATTTCAAGAATAATCAATATAGACATCTTCATAAATTCAATGTTGTTCGCATGTGTTTTAATATATGGATTTAACACATTGGTTTTCTGGGCAACATCCAAAGTAAGATTTTCAGTTGCAGCCATTACAGGACTTATCCAGCCGGCTCTTATAATAACAATGTACATATTAATCTCATTCTTGTTTGTTGACACAAGTTTTATGGGACCGGCCATAATACAGATTTTGCTTAAAGCATTGGTTGCCGCAATAATTATCGTCGCGGCCATTTATGCATTTATTAAGGTTATTGCTTCACCATTTAAAAAAAATCTGGGAATCGGAGTTTTAGATTTATTGAGCCTGTTCATTGCGCATATGAATGAGGGATCAAATTCCCTTGAAGGATTATTTGAAAATATGAGTGAAGCCATTGACACTATTGTAACATTTGTTAGTTTTAAAACTGAAGAGGGAATAAAGGCTTTATTTATTTCACCATCTGTGCATCCTGGACCTTTAGGTGATTTAGGTGGTTCCAACATGCCAACAATTCTTGCAAATAAATTTGATCATTTCACAATGGTTGCTCATGGCCCTTCTACACATGATTTTAACCCTATAGCAGTATCTGAAATTGATAAAATCGAAAATTCCGTTAAAAAGGGTTTGAAAAATGTTGAATATTCAAGTGAAGCCAGCAGATTTGTAAGATATAATGCAAAAAAAGCAAATATTGGAGTTCAATTCTTCAACAAGGGCATGGTTATTTTATCCACATTCGCTCCGGAAGCCGTTGATGACATTGAATTTGGTGTTGGGCTTACCATGATGGCTCAAAGTAGAAGCCATTGCCATGTAAAAGATTCAGTGATTGTTGATTGTCACAATTCATTTACTGCAGAAAGTGGGGAAGTTCTTCCAGGAAATTCAGAAGTTTTCCATTTGATTGACGTTATTGATGCCATTAACCCTGAACAGGAAAAATTTGAAATCAAAATTGGATGCTATGCGAATAACATGGACACATTTGATAAACATGATGGAATCGGTGAAAGCGGTATCAAAACAATGATTATTGAAGTTGGCAATCAAAGAACTGCCTATGTTTTATTTGATTCAAACAATATGGAAGCTGGATTCAGAAAAGAAATCATGGACGCAGTAAGTGATTTGGAAATAGATGAAATTGAAGTGATGACAACCGATACACATACCGTGAATACAATTTCAAGAGGTTATAATCCAATAGGAATTGTAAAAAGACCGGAAATAATTGAATATGTCAGAATAAGTATTAAAGAAGCGCTTAAAGATTTAGAAAAAGTAGAAGTTGGAACTGGAACTGAAAAAATAGAAAATCTTAATACTTTTGGTCCGAACAATTCAACAGAATTGATTTCAACAATCAGTTCCGTTGTGGCAGTAAGTAAAATTATAGCTCCAGTCTTGCTAATTACAGCATTATTTATCGCATTTGCGTGGATTTTCTTTGGGGGATTATAAATACATTACAAATAATGTATATGCAATAACCCAAGTAAAGAAGAATGGTGAAATTCCATCCCATAACCATTGGCTAAATCCAGAAATTTCGTCTCCAGCGATTTTTTGGGAGAATTGACCAACGAAATATAGGATAATTACTGCAACGAAAAACGCTAACACATCATTTTTGAATCCGAACCAACCTACACTGCATCCTGTGGATAATAAAGCTGCAATTAGGCCAAAAATGATATGAATACTTGTAACTTTAATAGTAGTGTCCATTTATATCCTCCGTTAAATTAAATATATTAATATAATTTTAGTGAGTTATAATATATTAAGGTATTGATGAAAAGAAAGGTGTAAAGCAATGAAATCAATGTCTAATGTTGACATTTTTAGAATATGTAATGAATTAAATAATTTATTGAGTGGTGCCAGAGTCGATAAATCATTTCAACCCACTAAAGATATTGTTGTTATGAGATTCCATGTTCCCGGAACTGGAAGAATCGATTTAGTAATGCAATGTGGTTCTAGAATACATACTAGCCAATATCCTCTTGAAAATCCAACTACACCCCCTACATTCCCAATGCTTTTGAGAAAAAGAATAAAAGGGGCGCATGTTGAAAGTATCAAACAGCATAATTTTGATCGCGTAGTTGAAATAAGAGTGAAAAAAGACAAATATTATACTATCATCGTTGAATTATTTGATAAAGGAAACATTATCCTTTTAGATGATGAAAACAACATTATATTACCTCTTAAAAGAAAACATTGGAGCGCAAGAGACATCAGTTCTAAAAAAGAATACATTTTCCCTGAAGAAAGAGGAATTAATCCGATTACTGCTGATGAAGAAGACTTCAAATCATTATTCCAAGACGGCGAGAGCGATGTTGTAAGAACCCTTGCAAGAAATGGGCTTGGAAGTTTATATGCTGAAGAGATTGTCAAAAGGGCAAATGAAATAGTTGAAGTTGATAAGAATACTCCAAACAATGAAATAAGCGAAGAACAGCTATCCGGATTATACAATGGTTTTAAAGACTTATTTGATAATTTGAAAGAGGGTGCAATCAAACCGCAAATCGTGAAAAATGATGATAAAGAGGATGTCGTTGCCCTGGATTTAGTAGAATATGAAGATTATGAAAAGATATATTACGAAACATTCAATGAGGCCTGTGATGAATTTTACTCTAAAAAAGTAAATACTGATATAAAAAATGCCCAGGAATCCGCCTGGAATAAAAAAGTAAATAAGTTTGAAAAAAGATTGCGTTTACAAGAAGAAACACTTGATAATTTTAACAAGACAATTGAAGATAGCCAACATAAAGGAGAGATTATCTATTCTAATTACCCTTCCATTGAAAATATCATAACTGTTGTTAATCAAGCTAGAAGTAAGGATTACTCTTTTAAAGAAATTGGAAAAGTCCTAAAAAAAGCCAAGGAAGATGGAATGGCTGAAGCTCAGATTTATGAATCAATTGACAAATTAGGTGTATTAACTTTAAACATTGATGATACTTCTTTTATAATTGATCCAAAGATTACCATACCTGAAAACGCTGAAAATTATTATGAAAAAGCTAAAAAAGCTAAAAGAAAAACAAAAGGTGCTTTAATAGCTATCGAAAATACAAAAAAACAACTTGAAGATATTAAAGCTAAAAAAGATGTTGCAATGGAACGCGTATCAGTTCCTAAAAAGAGAGTTAAGAAGAATCTCAAATGGTATGAAAAATTAAGATGGTTTGTAAGCTCTGATGGAACTTTAGTGATCGGAGGCCGTGATGCCAACAGTAACGAAAATGTTGTCAAGAAATATCTTGAGCCAAATGACATTTACCTGCATGCAGACATACATGGTGCATCATCAACTGCCATCAAGTTAAATGGAAGTGAATTAAATGACAATCTCCTTAAAGAATCTGGAGAGTTTGCAGCTTCATTCTCATCTGCTTGGTCCTTAGGTTTCACATCCCAAGACGTCTTTTGGGTTCATCCGGACCAAGTTACAAAAACACCTGAATCCGGAGAGTTTCTAGCTAAAGGATCATTTGTTATTAGAGGCCATAGAAATTACATTCGAGGCGCAAGAGTAAAATTAGCTGTTGGAATTGTTGATTATGAAGGAAAACGAATAATGGCTGGTCCAATTGAAGCATTAGAAGCTCATTGTGATAATTATGTCGTGATTAAACCAGGATATACAAAAAAAGAAGCGATAGCTAAAAAAATTATTAATAAAATTAATGAAGATGATTTGTTGACTTTAGATGATATTATAAGGGTACTTCCATCTGGAAAATGCGATATCGATGAGGAATATCATCAAAGAAAAAAATATGAAAAAAATTAATCCTGATAATTTTCAGGATTAAATTCAAAATATTCATCAGGATTCATTACCACAACATCAATATTTGGGTTGAACTGACTTACAAAATTAGCAAAAATTGCCGGATCTTGTTCTATTGGCGGAAATGTATTATAATGCATTGGAATAACAACTTTTGGATTCATCCACATTGTAGCTAAAGCAGCTTCAAAAGGACCCATAGTAAATTTATCACCAATAGGCACTAGAACAACATCAGGTTTATATATTGAACCAATAATATCTTTCATATCACCAAATAAACCTGTGTCCCCCGCATGGAATATTTTAGTTCCATCTTCGAAAGTTATTAAAAAGCTTGCAGCTGTACCTCCTGGAACAGTTTCTTCAACAATGTCAATGTCGGAAGAATGTTTAGCTTCAAGCATTGTAAATTTAATATTGCGATATATAAAAGAACCGCCGATATTCGCACTAATGTTTCTTATCCCTTGTTTTGCTAAAAAGAGTGAAATCTCATGAATACATGCAATGGGGGCATTAGTGCTATTAGAAATTTCTAATGCGTCCCCAAAATGGTCTGAATGTCCATGAGTTAGCAAAATAATATCCGGATTTAATTCTTCTACAGGAACTTCGCAAGCAGGATTATTACTGATAAATGGGTCAATTAGGATTTTAACCCCCTCATCGCTTATTATTTCAAATGCGGAGTGTCCTAACCACCTTATTTCCATTATGCAACACCGCCAGATGCATTGGCAACTAAAATACTTTCATCTAAATTAGAAGCTATATTCCAAGTTTTCTCGAAATCTGCCCTAATATTTGAAATGGAACTTCTATCATCATAGATAGCACCATATTCAATGTCATTTTTGCCTTCGGAGATAATCATTGCATGTGAATCATCTGTAATTAAATTTATGGCGTGTACTTTAGGAACAGTTTTAATATGAACTCCTTGTTTTAATAAAGAAGATATTAAAAACATGTAAGATACATCTGAAACATCGAATTCATTAATAATGACCCTAGAATAGATTGTCGGAACATGAGATAAAACTCTATCAGACAAATCTGTTAATGATGGAATTTCCAACATTATTTCTTTATGAACATTAACAGCTAAGCTATCGAAAGCTTCTTTAGAAGTTAATACTCCAGAATCAGAAATCACATAACTATTAAGTGATTTTGGAACTGGTAAACTTTCAGGATTGTTAATGTCAATTTTTATATCTCTAGCAGGCACTTCAGGCTCAATTCTAGTTGGAGTATGTAAAACCGGCTCTGGCACTATAGGTTCTTCTGCTAAAGCTGTTTGAATCACATTAGAATTATTTGTTGGTTCAACAATGAATTCTGGAACTTCTTCTATATAGTACTCTTCACTACGTCTCCTAGGAGTCCTATTAACCTTTAATGGCTTATCATAATGAGGAGTAAAAGTAAGCTCTCTATCAAGGTCAACCTCTTGTTCTTGTTGAGGAACAACATTCAAAACAGCTTTTGGATTATCTTCAAATGAAGTTCCAAAAAATTCGGAAGTTGAAGAATCTGGATAATCATCAACTACAAATTCTTCATATTCAATGTCATTATTATTATCATCATTAAATTCTTTGCGAAGTTTTAATGGACGATTTTTATCTTTTGATTTTCTTTCAAGTCCCCTAAATGAAGGAGAATCAGCATCTTTAGACTCTAAAAATTCTTTAAGCATATTAGTTGTTCTATCTGCATTCAAATCAACAAAGTAGCTGACAATCATTATAATTCCTACAATTGAAATGATTAAACCAACTATTAATAAAATGTCTATTAAGTTATAGACAACTGTTTCGTATGCAAGGAGAACACCTATTACAAATAAAATAAAACCTGAAACTAATTTTATTGTATTTCCCACGATTTCACCCTTATCAAATATTATCACTCTATTATTTAACTATTAATTTATTTATTGAACACCATTTATAAAGTTATTGGTAAAAAAAAGGAAAAAATAAAGAAAAATGGGGAAAATCAAAGAAAAATCAGTGTAAGTAATACTTTTTTTAAAAATAGTAATATTAATATATTAAAAAAAACTAAGTTTATTTGGTGAAAAAAATGAGAAAAATGAAAAAATTATTCAATGAAAATTCAGGTCAGGGAGCCGCAGAATATATTCTTCTGTTCGGAGGAGTTATTGTTATTGCACTACTTGCACTAACAATATACAGATCATATATGAACACAAGCGATGTTAGCTTAAAAGCAAAAGATGACATCATCGATGTCAGAAACACAATACTTGACAATAGAACCCATGTATAGAAAAAAGCTTGACAATAAAGGACAAGGAAGTGCAGAATTAATCTTAATTATTGGCGGATTAATAGTCATAGTACTTCTTATTGGAAGTTATGTATCAAATATAACTGGTAAAGCACAAACTAATATTCAAAGTTTGTTAAAAATAGAAAGAGATTATTTAATAAATAAAATATGAAAATGGAGAGTTGAACTCTCTATTTTCCAATTAAACCATTTAAAATTTCATTCCAAGATTCAGAATTAATATTGTTCAATTTCATTGCTGTTCTGGATAAGACCCTTATATCTTGTGGACATGCGATTACACAAGCTCCACATAAGTTACAGAAGTCCAGATTAGTAACGGATTTGCCGTCCACTATTTCTACAGCATTACATGGACATACATCTTGACATGCATGACATGAATCGCCTTTACATACCTTTTCGTCAGCTTCAACCAATTCCAATGTACCTTCAAATGGTTTGGTAATTGTAATTGCATCAACCGGACAGATTTCAGAACACCAAGAACAGTTTACGCAGGATCCTTCAGAAATGAATGCATCCCCTGTAATTTCAGGAACTGGAATCTCATCGACCAACATACAAGTTGAACAAATTTGTTTGATTGCATCTTCAGGACATACTCTTTTACAGACTCCACAGAAAATACATTTAGACAAGTCTACCTCAATAGAATTGTTCAACAAGTCATTGCTTGATGTTGGAACATTTTTGATGTCAATAGCACCTGCAGGACACATATCTGCACAAAAAGAACAATAAATACATTGATCTTTATCAATTTCTATTTCTCCCCTTACCAAATCAACTGGGTTAGGGAGCTTTCTTTCGAATATTATAGAATCTCTCGGACAAACTTCATTACATCTTCCGCAATAGATACATTCTTCCTCATCGATTTTTGATTCAACTTCCCAAACAGGATAAGATTCTATATCTTTAACATCGGCTCCATCAATTGTCAATGCTAATGAATCAAATGGACAAGCTACAGAACATAAACCACAGAATACGCAAGAACTTTCATTAACAGAAACCAAATCCATTTCTATTAATCCACGTGCAATTGGTACGGTAGGCCCCAATCTTAAAGACTCAGTTGGACATACTTCAACACATATTCCGCAACCGACACAATTTGCGTCTTTGTAAGATAACCTACGGTACTCTTCACCCTCTCTCTCAATAGCAAACATATTATCCCCTCATGCTTTAGAAATAGCTTGATTTGGACAACTTTGTATACAAAGATCACAATCATCACAATTTTCAGGAACTATTGATACATCCCCATCTTTTTCTATGATTGCGCCTTGCTCACAAAGTTTAATGCATAAACCTTGTACTGGACAATTTTCAATGTGTCCACACAAATTTGAATCAATTTTTACTGCCATATAACCACCTTACACATGAAAAATAATTTCATGCAATATACCTTTTGACTATTTAATGAAATTCCCACTTTGATTTATTTCTCCACTTCTAATTCGTGTGGAAGAAATAGGAGTTCCATCATAAGCCAAAACAAAACTAACTACAACAATATCAAGAGGTTTCATGCCTTTAGAACTTCTAATCTTATTAATTTCAACAGCAGTTGGTTCGGTTTCCTCAGTTACGACAATTGCTTCAAAATCTTTATCATATATAGTAGTCCCATAAGGATCTTCTAAAGGAACAATAATAAAATTAGATTTATCAGAAAAAAAAGATTTTAAATTACCCATTCTTACTTTACAGGAATCAATATCTCCTTTTAATCCTCCAAATGCATCGGAAGTAACTCCAATTTCAATTTCATTGCCTATTTCAAAAGCAGTGGACAATAATTTTTTATGCCCATCATGAAATTTATCAAAAGTTCCCCCTACAGCCACTTTATTATACTTTTTAGAAGTCATAATATTGTCCTAATTAGATTGTTAATTAAATGTTTATTAGAACTAATATAAATTAATAGCTATAAAAAAAAGAGAAATAAAAAAAAAAATAAAAAAAATTTAAAAGTAGTTAATTAGAATAAAATACTTGGGGAATAACTCTTAAGAGTATATGAATTGGTATTCCAATTTACTACTTTACCTAACGAGTTCCTAGTACTAGTAGCATCAGCAACAGTCCAAGTATTGCCAATTAATACCTGAGCCCATACATGACCATAAGTACCGCCACTTGAAAAGTGACAAGTTCCGTGGACATATCTAGCAGCTAACCCTGCACTTCTAAACATTGCAATAGCTAAATGTGCATGGTCCACACAATTTCCGGTTTTAGCGTTTAATGTGCCAACTGATCCGAATTTTGTGTCATAATAGAAACTATAGGAAATAGTATCTCTTACATAATTATAAATTACAGTAGCTTTTTCTTTATCAGTTTTACAATTCTTTGTCAACTTAGAGACTAACTTTTTTATTTTAGCATCGTTAACATCACAGTTTTTAGAAGCTGCCAAGTACGGTGCCAAATCTTTAATTGAATTTTTAAAGTTTAATACACCAGTTGGAGAAGAGGATGAACCGGATAAAGATTTTACTGAAATGTAAGAAGGCATTTTCTTATGGTTATTATAATAAGTAAGAACACTTGAAAGAGTGTTAACTAATCCTTTATAACCAATAGTTCCCACTTTTGAACTTACAGAATTAGGAAGTTTTCCTTTAGATTCTGCAGTTTTAACAATACTTTCTGCTACACTAAGATAATCTTTTAAGTAACCTAAATTAGATGCTCCTTTAGGTTTGGTAGGATTATCTAAAATCTTAATAGAGATGCTCTTTTTATTTCCGTTTTTTAGATTTACGATAGCTTTAGAAGCTAAATATAAGTAATCTGCTGTTTTAAATGAAACATCTCCGACTTTAACTGTGGAAGGTAACTTTGAATTTTTAGAAACATACTTTTGAACCTTTTTGGATGCTTTAAGAATGTCATTAATTGTTACCTTATTTAATACGTATATTTTTGATGATCCATTAGAGGATTCATGTTGGAAGTTAATTTTATAATTTCCTTTAGATAATACACCCAAATCAATTTTAGCTATACCCATTGAGTTAGTTACAACTGTTGAATTTTTACCTTTAAAAGTAAACACAACCTTCTTATTTTTAACAGCTTTATTTTTTTCATTAACTAATTTTACTGAATATGTTACTTTATGACCGGTAGGCGCATAACCATTTTCAGCGACAAATTTAGTTCCTTGAACAATAACCTGTTTTGATATAGGAGCTGAATTATAAATCGGGTCTGCAACTAAAGTTTTAATTGGATAACAGCCAACAGCCAGTCCTATTTTCAACTTTGCAACACCATTTGAATCAGTCTTATAAATATAAGATTCTCCATTAATTGTAGATTTAACAAATACTCCTTTAAGAAGTTTGCCGGATTTGTCTTTAACTTTTACTTTGTAGAAAGAACCGTCATTTACTTTCATAGTTAAATCTTTACCGCTTACTTTAGCAACAGCTTTTAGAATAATAACTCTTGTAGACCCGTGACTATAATCACTAGATCCTTTAGATGAATGTGAGTATTTAACAATATAATTATTTGGATTGATGTTTTTTAATGAAAGTTTTGCATTACCATGACTATTAGTTTTAGAAATAATAGTTTTTCCATTAATTTTAAATTTGATATTTTTATTAGCTAAAATTTTTCCATCTTTATTTGTTAATTTGACTTTGAGTTCTGATCCATCATTGTAATGCATTACTACTACTGAAGAAGATAATTTTGTAGTGAGGTCTGCAACAATTATTTTAGCATGACCTGAACTAGAATAATAATTACCACTACCCGCATACTTAAAATTAATATTATAAGTACCTTTAGCAAGAACAGGAATAGTTATAACAGCTTTCCCATTCGCATTAGTCTTTGAGGTTACTGTTTTATTATTATAAGTAAAAGATATTTTTTCTTTTTTAAGTAACGCACCATCTTTTGATTTTAAAACAACACTAAATGAACCTTGCTTATTAACATGAATGTAAGTATCCCTTGCATTGAGATTAGTTTTAGTCTTTTTAACCACAATCTTATGGGAAACTTTTTCTTTAGAATATGGATTAACAGTAGTAATCACATATTTGCCAGGAGCCAAATTAATCTCTAGACCCGCAACACCTTTTTGATTAGTTGTTGCAGTATAAGTTACGCCATGAACTTTGAAAGAAACTTTAGTATTTTTTAATACTGAATTATCTTTCCAAAATTTAACGTTATATTTAGATGCATGTCCATAATATTTAGTTAAGTCGCTTCCAATTGCAGATGATAATACTTTGACTTTCTTAGAAAGTGAAGATGAAGAATAATTACCATTTCCCTCATAATTTAAAGAAACAGCGTATTTTCCAACATTTAAACTAATCGTTTTAATCAATGCTTTTCCCTTGGCATTTGTAAATGCGGAATAATATTTTTTATTCACTTTTAAAGAAACTTTCTGATTTGATAAAGGATTACCATTTTGATCTTTTAAAGTTACTTTGAAATATGTAGCTGATTTTCCATAGTGGGTATCAGATACAGTTAACTTTGTAGAAATTAAAGTAGCAGATTTAGCACTTAATACAGTAGAACCAGCAGCACTAACTACATTGTTACTTGAAACATCAGTAGCAACTCTATCAATGCTTGAACTGGATGAACCAATTACAGTGTCACTTTCTACTTCAACATTGGAAGAGATTTGTTGATTATTATCCTCAAATGAACTAGCACTAATCTCGTCATATGAATCAGTACCAGTAACATTTTCTGAATCGGCGCTAATATTTAGAACCTCATCATCAGGGGTGTTTCCCAAATTATCATCATGAGAATCAACTATATTAGTTTCTGAGATAGAATACTCGCTAGAAATTTCTAATTTATTTTCTACAGATAATGAATTGTCATTATCTCCTATAAAATTTGAATCTTCTTTATTAACAACATTTAATGAATCTACTGCGCTAACCGCTCCAATAATAAGGAACAATATGCATACAATAGAAAACACTAATGCCTTATTTTTAATCGAAATTTTTCCACCTCTTGGTTCTCATTACGAAAATTTTATAGTAAAATATGATTATACTAAAATATAGTATTTCATAATGAGTGGATAAGAATTATTTAGTTTATCATATATAAATGTTTTTAAAACCCCAATATGTGAAAAACCCTTTAAAAATACTCAAATTAATCAAAAAAGGTTAAAATTTAGTATAAAAGTAAAATTAAGAAATAAATAAATTAAAATTATCTAAGATAAAATTAAATATCTTAAATTTTAAATAAAATTTTAACAAATCCATGAAAAATGAAATTTGAAAATGATGATTTTTTATTGAAAAAATTAGTTTATATTCAGTAATTAAAATAAAATTCAATGAAAAATTGTATGATTTAAGAAAAAACAATTAAGATAATAAAAGTAATGGGAAAAATAAACTCAAAATTTAAAAATAAAAAAATCTGTAAAAAGTTGATTTGATGTTGTATGAAAAAAACATTTTTCAAAAAGACTACAAGAAAGTAGATATAAGATTCGGATTAAGTTATCCGAATATTTATAGGACTGCAATGTCTTCATTAGGTTATAACATCCTGTATAATTTAATTAACGAACGTGAAGATACTTGGTGTGAGAGAATAATTTATCCTAACATTAAATCACTTGAATCCAATACTCCTAGCAAATATTTTGATATAATAAGCTTTTCCCTTCAGTTTGAAGAAGACTATTTTAACGTTTTGCAAATGCTAAAAGATGCAGAAATCCCACTTAAGAGAAAAGACCGTGGAGACGATGATCCATTAATTATAGCTGGTGGACCTTGTGCAACTGCTAATCCTCTTCCATTATCAGATTTTATTGATTTATTCATTATTGGAGAAGGTGAACATACAATTAACGAAATATTAAACGTTTATAAAAATTCGTCGAACAATGATTTAGAAAAATTCCTTGATATCGAGGGAATATACATTCCCGAATTTGATAATAAAACAAAAATCCGCATTATAGAAAATATGGATGAAACTTACCACATAACTCAACCGGTTATAAGTAAAAGTGATGATGAGAACTATCAAAGCATTTTCAATAATTCAATAATGTTAAATGTTTCAAGAGGTTGTACCAGAGGTTGTAGATTCTGTATGGCAGGTTATCTTTATCGGCCTACCAGAGAAACAAATTGGAAACACCTAATTGACATAGCAATTGAAAATAGAAAAAATACTGGATTAAATAAAGTTACATTGATTGGTGCGGCAGTTTCAGATTATAGTGATCTTGATAAATTGATTGATGGTCTTGAAAGTGAAGGTTTCCAAATTTCAACACCTTCACTGAGAATTGAATCAATCACTAAAGAAACATTAGTCACCTTGAAAAAAAGTGGGCTGAAAACAATAACTCTAGCACCAGAATCCATTAGTAAACTTAGAAAAGTAGTAAATAAATCCATACTGGAAAAACAAATTTTTACAGTAATAAAAAATGCCATTGAATTAGACTTCAATATTAAGTTGTATTTTCTAATAGGAATACCCGGTGAAAGTAACGAGGATATTCATGAACTTTGTGAATACATGAAAAAAATAGCTAACATGCATAGAAATCCTAAAAGAGTGAAATTTAGTATAAATCCAGTGATTCCAAAACCTCATACACCACTCCAATGGGAATGTTATGATTTTAAGGACATTAAAAAGAAAACTAGGTATATTCAAAAGGAAATGAAAAATTATAACATAAAGTGCGAAAGTCCTAAAAAAGGACTAATTCAATATATACTATCTTGTGGAAATAGGAGCATTTCTACGATTATTGAAAAATCTCTAGAAAAGCAACCGACACTTAAAGAGTGGAAGGAGATAACTCCAAAATATGATCTTGATGAAAAATTACCTTGGAGCAATATTGATGTTGGCGTAGATGAAAGATTTCTAAAAATAGAGCACAGACGATTGAGAAATCTGAAACAAACACCATGGTGTGAAACATCTACCTGCTATAATTGTGGAGCATGCGAAAAAGTATTACTAGAAAAAAATTAATTTACTATAATAATTATATTATAATATAGTGAGGCAAAAATATGATAAAACCAGCAAATAGAACCAAATTAATCGAATTATCATTGATTAGAAAAATGTTTGAAGCCACAAATCCCAATGCCATAAACTTGGGTATTGGTGAACCTGACTTTGATGTACCTCAAAACATCAAGGATGCAATGAAGAAATCAATTGATGAAAATGATACCCATTATACTCCAAACAAAGGATATATTGAATTAAGAGAGGAAATTGTTAAAAAATTCAAAAATGATAATGGCATCAATACCGATCCGGAAAATGTCATTGTTACAGTTGGAGCTAGTGAAGCATTATACATCAGTGCTCAAGCATTTATGGAACCGGGTGATGAAATACTATTGCCGAACCCTAGTTTTCTATTATATGAAGCGGTTATTAATTTAGCTGGTGGAAATATCGTGCCCGTAGATTGTAAAATGGAAAACGAATTTAAATTAAAAGCGGACGATGTTTTAGAAAAAATTAGTGATAAAACAAAAGCAATTATATTGAATTCACCATCCAACCCAACAGGAGCAGTAATGGAAAAAGAAGACATAAAAGCAATTGCCGATTTATCTATGGACCATAATTTTTTAATTATTTCAGATGAAATTTATGAAAAAATAATATATGACAAAAAACATTACTCCCCTGCAAAATATAGCGATAACGTAATTACAATTAACGGATTTTCAAAAACATATGCAATGACTGGGTTAAGGGTGGGTTATTTGACTGCAAATGACGAACATACCGAAGAACTATTTAAAGTACACCAAAACAGCATTGCATGCAGTAATTCTACTGCACAAAAAGGAGCATATGAGGCATTAACCGGCCCGCAGGATGAAGTAACCAAAATGGTTAATGAATTCCAAAGAAGAAGGGACCTGATTGTTAGTCGCTTGAATGGAATGGGTTATGAAACAGTAAACGCCGAAGGGGCATTTTATGTATTTCCAAAAATTGAAGAAGAAAATTTCGTTGCTAAAGCTGCGGATGCAGGGGTGATTACTGTTCCTGGATTTGCCTTTGGATCAAACGGAGAAGGACATATCAGAATGTCCTATGCTAATTCCTATGAAAATATCGAAAAAGCCATGAATATTTTAGAAGAGCGTGTAATAAATGGATGATTATAGAAATAAAGCTGGAACAAAAGCTTCAGCGGTAGCAATTGTTGCAAACACCATTTTAACAGTTTTAAACATTTTTGTCGGACTCATGTCTGGAAGTTACGCGTTAGTATCAGAAGGAGCACATACCCTTTCAGATGTGACAACCTCAATAATAGCCTATGCAGGATTTAGAATAGGTCAAAAACCTGCTGATAAAGAGCATCCTTTAGGTCATGGCCGTGCAGAAGCAATTAGTGGATTGCTAATTGTTGTATTTTTAGCAATTGTTGCTTATGAAATCATAACAGGTGCTTTCAATAAATTATTGCATCCTGAATTAATTACAGTTCCGGATTTCTATGCTGCATTAATGGCGGTTTTTGGAATATTTGTTAACTATTTCATCAGCGAATATATTATTAACATAGGAAAGGAAATCAAAAGTCCTGCCATTGTCGCTGATGGAAAACATCAAAAAACAGATATATTTACATCAATTGCTATTTTAATAAGCGTTATTTTAGCGAACATTGGATATCCAATTTTAGATCCTCTTGTTGGATTATTAATAGGTTTGTTAATCATTAAAACTGCATATGATATTGGTAAAGAAAATATAGATAATATTATGGGAAAAGTACCTTCACAAGACTTAATAGATAAAATAAGAACTGTGGCTAATTTAACTCCAAATGCGCAAGGAGCACATAATATTAAAGTTGATTATTTAGGGTCATATGCTACTGCCTATCTGCATGTTCAAGTTGACGGAAACATGCCCTTAAACGAAACCCATAAAATTGCGCATGAAGTAGAAGATAATATCCTAAAAACTATCCCTGAGATAAAATCAGTAATGGTACACGTGTGCCCAATAGGATTAGAATATGACCATGACCAAGAAATAGATAATTAAAAAGCGCCGGGACGGGGATTTGAACCCCGGAGGTCAAATGACCATCGGATTAGCAGTCCGACGCCGTACCAGGCTGGGCCATCCCGACTAGTAAAAAACAGTATACTAAGATATATGTAAAAACATCTTAATAAACTTAATTATTTTTATAAATGGCATGTTCAAAAGTGGACTAATCTCAAAAATATGAGTGATCTAAAAAAGCCAACTCCACCCCGGGATTCTACAAGCATTGCATGTTAACAGTAGAGCTGCTCCCTTCCGGGCCTGACCCGTTCCCATATTAGAGATGACTAATTTTTACCCTCCAGTAAAAACTTCACCACCACCAATCCTGTAGGACGAGGTTTCTATGTTGTTTTTCTAGGCTCATACTCTCTTAAAAAGCCGCCTCTTGAACTTCAACTGCACCAAAGGGGGTGTGTGCTTACAGAGGACCCCTAACCCTCCAGTCTAGCCAACTTTATATTTGATTTTAATATTATATAAATGTTATCAAAAAATACAGATAATATTAAAAAAAGATAAAAAATAATTTAAAAATTATTTCTAGAAAAAAAATTAATTTACAGTAACTGCATTAAAAATAGTTAAATTAAAAAAAAATAAAAAATTAAAGGAATTATTAGAATATTTCCTGAATAATATCCCCATCGGAAATAATTCCCACTAATTTTTCTCCATCGACAACTGGAAGCTGATTTAAAATTCCAGAAGAAGCACCTTCTTTCATAACTTTAATTGCAGTTTCAATAGTATCTTCAGGAGAAACTGTAACCACAGGAGAAATCATAATTTCTTTAACACTGGTACCTAATTCATATTTATCCAAAATTAGGTTATGTCCAACATCTGTCGCAGTTATAATCCCAACTAACTTATCATCTTCCAAAACAGGAAGAGAACTGATTTTATATTCCATTAACTTTTCAAATGCATTTACAACATCAACATCTGAAGTAGTAGTAATTACCTCAGAAGTCATTATATCTTTAACTTTTTTGTTCAACATATTCCGCACCCACAAATTTTTCAAGAATATCACTAACCATTATATCTATGGTTTCGTTGATATCCACATTGTTAATAATACGAGTATCATGAATTTTAGCCTGTTCAACTAAAAATTTTTGAGTTTTTCTAATTGTATCAAAATTATCCATATATCTTTCAAGAGATCGCTTTACCCAGGGTTGCCTGCATCTAGAATAGAATCTTTGTTTATGTGATTCCTCATCATCAACAGTTAATGTAAAAATAATAATGTTATTATCTTCAATTAAATCTTTTCTAATAAAACCTGGAACCACATGAACTCCTTCAATAATAGTACTAATTCCTTCTTTTACAGATCGTTCTATAATCGCTTCAATACCTACATTAACAACATCTACATGACTAATAAATCCTTCAATAACAGAATCTACCCTTATAGAGGGTGTTCGAATGCTTTCATGAGCATCAAAACTAGATTTATGAATTACGGGACTTAATTCTTTAGAGACAATCTTACGCATCACTTCACGAATCATATCAGTACTGATAAGATTTTTTAATCTTAATCTGTTAGCAAGTTCAAATGCCATTGAAGAGGTACCTACTCCTGATGCACCACCAATTAAAATAATTAATGGCTTTTGGGAAGTTCTTAATGCTCTCCAATTTTTATATTTAACTGCAATGTTAGAATCAACGGATTCTAAATGATGTAAAACAGTATCTGCTAACTCCTTGCTGGAAATTTCAGTAACATTGTTTTTAATCAGATTTGCCTCAATATCACTGGCAATAACATGAGCTCTTTCTATCCCAATATCAGCAACATTTAGGGAACGGGACATAATTCCTTTGGAAAATGGTTCTTTATATTTTTTCCCATCAACATTCCCACTGACCCATATCATGATAATCTCTCCAAAAATATATAAATAAATATCTTAAATTAATCTTAAATAAAATTTTTTATTTGAATTTAAAAAAATCATTGAAAAAAATAGAAAAAAAGAAAGAATAAGTAATTATTCTTCTAATGAGACGATACTTATCTCATAATTGGAGCCATCTATTACATCAATTAAAACAGCTCCATTATCCTTAAGCATCCCAGGATTTGCTACATCTGTAGTTTTTCCAATTTTACTAAGGGATTTAGCCTCATGAATATGTCCACACAAGTTTATTTGAGGTTCAAACTCATGAATTGATTTTAGAATTCCCGGACTGCCCACATGCTCGCCATTTTCAACTCTATCAGCATCAGTATTGAACGGTGGGGCATGAGTGACTAAAATTTTCACTTTAGGAACATCAGAATTGTAAACATAATCATAGTTAGCTAACAAATCATAAACTTGTCTGTAGATTTTATCGTCATCCATTTCGCCCGGAGTATCGAATGGAGTTGGATTAGATCCCCCGAAACCAAATAATATTGCATCTCCATAAGCAATAATATTGTTGTGAAGACAGAATGAAACATCATTAATAGCATTACAAATTCCATTAGGGTCGCAATTTCCAGGAATTGCTATTACATCCACTCCACAATCAGCTACCTTATTAATGAATGTTTCTACAAAATCAAGAGGTCCAAAATTAGTGATATCGCCCAAAATTAAAACTAAATCAATTTCATTATTATTTAAATAAGTATACAAGTTTTCATTTTCTTCGCCATGAACATCACTTATAGCTAATATTTTAACCATATAATCACCATTTAATCTTCTAAAAAGAAAGAACCCATCTCTTTTAAACCAACTTGGAGGTCTTCCTTATCTCCATGTAATTGAACAGTAACATCATCGTCATATTCAATAATAAGACCGTTCCATTCTGCAATTTCTTGAACTCTTTCTTCAGCTAAAGGAACTCTTAAGTTGATTCTACCGGTAATTAAACCTGGTGGAGTATTTACTAAAAATTTTGACCTTGAATCTGCAAATTCAAATAATTCTTTTCCTTGCATAGCTTGTTTTAACAAATCAAGCCAATGGTCAGCATATTCGTCACCTTCTTCATCAGCGATTGTTAAAAGAGTTCCTTGAATATTATTTAATGACATTTCCGCCTTTGCCAAACCATTAATCAATTCGGGATGGGAAGGGTCTCTTTTATATGAACTAATTGTTGATCTGATTATTCCCATCTCAGGGTTAATTCCATCAGGGATTTTATATCCTTTCTTAGTTAAATCTTTTATAAGATGATTTAGAATTAACCAATTTTGTTCTGAGGGCAAACTCATAAATGTCCACCTATAATTTTTAAAGTAGTGTGATTAATTTTAGCATCTGCATCTTTTAATTCTCTTTCAATTTCACTAGTATTACTATATGAATCTAAGAATAAAACATGATGAGTTGAAGTACCTGCAATGTTTAAAATTGCTATTTCATCATCAGATTTGAGTTCTCTTTTATCAATAGTTGCTTTGAATTGAACATATGGTTCATATTCTTCTGGAAGGTCAGCATATTTAAATATACCGTCTAATGTTGCTACAAACATAATTACACCTCTATAATTATTACATTATTATATTAAACTACTTGATATATAAACATAATCCCGAATTATTCGTATTCAATCAAACAAAAAAAATTTGATATAAAAAAAATAGTTATCACTAGGATAACTAAAACCGAACTGTGTTTTCAATACCTAAAAAATAAATAAGATAAGGATTAAAAATCCTTAACCTATTCTCCTAATGCTTTTTTAATAGCTGGAGTTGCATCAATTCTTTGAGCATCGAAAGTTAATTCTTCAGCAGATAATCCCATAGCTAATCCGTATAATTGAGCTAAGTGGAATACTGGTAATGCGAAATCAGTTCCGTATCTTTCGTTTACTTCGATTTGACCTTGGTCAAATTGTAAGTGACAGAATGGACATACGTTAACGATTGCATCTACACCTGCTTCAGTCATGTGGTCGAGTTTTTCTTTAGTGAAACTGGTAGTTACATCTAAATCTCTGGATCTTAATCCTCCACCTGCACCACAGCACATCATTTTGTCTTTGTAGTCTACAGATTTAGCACCTGTAATTTCTACAAGGTCATCTAAGATAGATGGGTTTTCTGCGTTTTCTTCGATACCAATAGTTTTGGTTGGTTTTAAGAAGTGGCAACCGTAGTGTACAGCAACATTTAAGTCTAAAGGTTTTTCAATTAAGGAAGCTAATTTTTCAAATCCAACGTCATCTCTTAAGATTTGAGCAAAGTGTTTTACATCAATAGTTCCTTTGTATTCTCTTCCGATTTCAGCTAAGTTAGCATTAATTTCAGCTTTTTTCTCTTCACTTTCTTTTAACATGTGGTTACATTCAAATAATGAACCGAAACATCCGTTACATTCAGTCATAATGTCAGCACCAATGTCTTCAGCAAGAGTTAAGTTACGAGCAGCAATAGTAGCCCAGGTTTCTTCATCAAAAGAACCGAATACACCTGGAGCAGGACAACATGATGCTCCTTCCATATCAATTAATTTAATATCTAATGCTTCGAATAATTTTCTGGTAGCTTTTTCAACACCAGGATAACGGTTGTTCATAATACAACCTAAGAAGTATGCAATTTCCATATTATAACTCTCCTCAATTCATTTATTCTTTTAATCCACCGGTTGCTTCATCGTAACCGATTAATTCATCAAATCCAGTAATTTTACATATTTTTTGAACTTCTTCTAATGCTTCAGGGAAAGCATGGGTTGTTGGTGGAATTTCTGGAAGTCCAATTTTAGCTCTTAAAGCTTTAGTAGCATCGTTAATAGGTACACCGTGACCTGTGTTCATAACAAATACTCCAGTCATTTTGTGAGGTTTTGCCATGTAACCTGCGTGTGCAGCAATATTACGTGCTTTTTTGATAATTTCTACAATTTTAACACTTCTGAGACATCTTTCTTGGCAAGTGTAACAAGTAGTACACATCCATAAAGCATCATCAGTGATTACTTCTTCTTTTAATCCGAGTAAACATTTTCTGACAATTTGTCTTACTTTGTATGGAGTTCTTCTTCCAGATGGGCAACTACCACTACAGGTACCACATTGGAAACAGTGTTTTACAGTTTCGATTCCAGAATCAATGAATTCAGCAGTGAAATCTGGATCACGATTTGCATCAGTTAATAATTCTTTATCAGTCAATAAAGTCATTTTATCTCTCTCTTTATCATTATTATTTGAATCTTCATCAGCTTCTTTGGCATCTTTTTTAGCTTCAACTTTCTCGTGGATTTCTTCCTTGACAGTCTCAACTTTTTCATGAATTTCTTCTTTTTTAGCTTCAACTTTCTCGTGGATTTCTTCCTTGATAGTTTCAACTTTTTCCTCTTCAGGTTTGATGTCTTCGGAAGCTAAATCTTCAACACTGTCTTCTGATTCTTCCACAGTTGCTTCCTCAGCTTCTACAACTGGTTCTGCCTCAGTAACGACAGTTTCACTTTCAGTTTTTGAAGATGTAACTTGAACATCATCAGATGTGTTTGAAACATCAGCATTGATGTCAATTTCTTCATTATCTCCTTTAAATAAGGATTTTAAACGATTTATAATAGACATTGAAAACACACCTCGGATAATCATCGGATAATCTCCTCAAATCCATACTAATAGTCTTTAAAAGAACATATATAAAGGTTACTAAAATTTTGGCTTGTGTAATCAAAAAGGTTACACAAAATGAAAAATTTTTATATGCCTAAATAATCATATATTAAAACAAGAACAAGAAAAGGAAGAAAAAATGATTAAAAAATTCGAAATAAAATCCCATGACGGGCCTGGAAGAATAGGTAAAATTGAAGATGAGTTAAGTCCAATATTATTCTCCAAAAAAGACTTAAAAATTGCTCCTAGTGAAGGTTCTGCCTATAATGTTGACCGTGAAATTGCTGAATTTAACGTTAGAGAAACATTGAGACTTGCTAGAGAAAATGTAGAGGAATGTGACGTAGCGGTTATTCAAGGTTCAAAATACATCGATTTAAGAGTCAAATGTCTAAAAGAACTTGAAGAAATAGGATACAATGGTTTTATAATAGCCAATGGTGATGCATTACTTACCAATTCAAAAGACCTTGTTGAACTAATTGTCACATTAAAAAAAGAAGCTAAAAAAAATAGCTATTTTATCTTTCCATTTACTGAAGTTTCATTCATGCCAATATTAGTATATATGGGAATTGATGGATTTTTAACTGATTCCGCAAATTATTATAGTTATTTGAATGTCTTACAAACCCCAACCAAAGCATATGACTTAAATACATATCATATTTATGAAAATATTTCAAAAGAAGATTTAGAACGTGAAAATATAAAAAATATGGAATTTGTCATCAAAGAAATCCATGCCCACATGAAAAATAAATCATTGCGAAACCTTGTTGAAGAGAGATCTGGGACTACTCCTCAAAATATCTCGACTTTAAAAATACTTGACAGAAACCACATGGATTATCTGCTTGAATACACACAATTAGTTTGAAATCTTAAAACTATCGACTATTTTAGTAAATTCCCTTTCAGATTCCCCAGAGATATCTAAGGTTCTTAATTCAAAAATGTAAATGTTTCTTTCTTCAATGAACACGAATGTGTGAATATCAAAGTTGATTTCAGGAGTATCCATATTTGCATGAAGCTTAATGGCATCCTTGCCCGCAATTCGAGTAAAATCTGATGCTAAAATAACCCCACC
This sequence comes from Methanobrevibacter sp., assembly GCF_017539065.1. Classification (GTDB taxonomy): domain Archaea; phylum Methanobacteriota; class Methanobacteria; order Methanobacteriales; family Methanobacteriaceae; genus Methanocatella. Next base: position 3,764 of record NZ_JAFYHP010000006.1, on the reverse strand, counting down.
ATCATCTGAAATCGCATCTTCCATGAAAATTTTATAATCCTCAAGGTTAGTGGCAGTCGGAAACATTACTGCATTAATTAAATTGTCCTGGCCTTTAGATAGAGTAGCTATGCAATCTGGATTGGAAAGTATGTCCGCTTTTTCAACTTCCCAACTGTCAGGATATTGAAAAGTGATTCTTCCTGTGTTGAATGTCTTCATGAGTTATTCCTCATCCTTAGATGAAACATCAATGGTTTCAGGAGCTTCTTCTATAGTGTCAATATATTTAGAGAAGGGTTCCGGAAGTTTTGGCATGACTTCTTTTAAGATTTCGGCAGCATCGAGTTCCAATGCTTGGCCTGAAAGTAATTGTTCAACGTCAAACCCAAAATCAAATGGCTTAAGTAAATCGTCGGTAGGTACTCTTAAATTAATTTTTCTCTTATTGAGTATCATTTTAAGAGTGCTTGTATTTCTTATTTGGTCGTTCATATCTTCAACAGTGCTTTTTATATCATATGCTATAGCTTTATTTTTCTCATTTACTTCCTGTTTTGATTTTTCGATTGATTTTTCTAAATTCTTAACTAGGAGAGCATTTCTTCTGTTAATGTTATCCCTTGCCTCATCAATAACAACATTAATAGCATTTAAAATTGATTTATTCAGTTCAACATTATATGCAAGAATCATTTTATTTTTATAATCAAGTTCTTTAAAAATAGCAACTCTTTCGTCATCAATTTTAGTAATCTTTTTATTTAACTCATGAATTTCATCTTTAGCTTTTAAAAGTTCCTCTTTATCGGATAACTGCTCTTTAAGTGAATCAACATCATCAAAAAATGATCCTTTAAGAGTTTGAATTTGGCCTTTTAACTCTTCAATTTCAGCATCTTTCCCTTCTATAATATGATAAAACTCATCAAGTTTTTCATCTGAAAATTGATTATCAATTAATTTTTCATAATCTTCTTGAGATAACACTTTTACTAAATCATCATCTTCAAAAGGGTCTTCTTTTTTAAGACTAACTTGCTTTTGTTGTGATTCTTTTTCGACAGTGTTACCATCTTTATCTTTACTTGTATACTTTTTAGTGTACACCCTAACAGTTCTAAAATCATCACTTTCCATTATTGACACCACTCTATATTAATAAGTTTGATTTGTTTAATTTAAATAGTTAATGTAAAAAAAAGAAAAAAAGAAGAAAAAAATTTTATTTATCTTCTTTTTCAATCCATAATAACATTGCTTCCTCGATTGCTTTTGAATACCATCCTGTTTTGAACAACATCTTAGAGGAGGCTAATTTGCGAAAATTCAAGTCAATGTCATTATTGATGCTAATTGTAACACGTCTGTTTTGAGTCATGAAAATAGATTGTGCATACTGGTTAATAAACATTTTAGTGTTTTTTAAGAGCAATTTGTCATGCCAAAATAAATATTGTAAAAATAAAATTATATTAATCGAAATTTCAATAAAACAAGAGCTCATTCCCCAAAATATTCAAGAAAATTGAAATCTGATTAATTTTTTAGAATGTTTAACTAGTCTAAAGGAAGATGTTCAGATTTAACTTTATCTTTTAGAGTTCTTAACTCATTAGAGATGATAAATATTTTTTTACCATCAATGAATGTTCTATAACTCCAACCATCCCCATATTGAGAAATTGCATAATCTTTCTCTTCATTGACAATATTTCCAGAAACTATTTCCTCATCAATGCCGGCGCCATCTTCAACAGCATCAATGATTTTCCTATTGTTAATTCCATTGATCGCTAAGTAAAAACTCCTGAATTTACTATTGCCCATTTGTCCTTTAATATACCAATTAATCATTTCATTTTGACTTATATCCAGTACAGTAGACACTTTAAAGAAAGATCTGAATTTTTTATATTCGCTTATAATTACTAAACAGTTCTTAAAATATCCAAAATGATAAGTTCCATATTTTAATTGGTCATGAATCAACTTGGATTGTAACAAATTGTTTCTTTCTTGTAAATTATCTAGTACAAGACTATTCCTATTCCCCATTATATTTATTTTTGAATTTCAACACATATAAACTATACCCATGTTTTATAATGAAAAATCCTATGCCTACCCATGAATTAAATGAAAATATTTATATATGCCTAAAACATATATAATATACGATGTAAAATATAATTCATATCTTTTTATGAACATCAAACATTTTATAATCTCCAAAATGTTTTAAAATATATTATATCCGGAAGTAAATACACCATTACTTCCATCTCCCCCTTTTTATTAATTTACTTTCCTTAAATACTTATTAATGTTTAATTTTAACATATAAATTTTTTAAATTTTTACTAAAAATTAGAAATCTGATAATATTTTCTTGATTTTAGAAAATTCTTAGTGAACATAACTACAAAACATTAAATAAATACTGAAAAATCAAATAAAAACATTTATATAATACAAAAATATATATAATATACGATGTGAAGTAACTTTCATGTCTTGTGATGAACATCGGTCAAACATTTTATAATCTCCAAAATGCTTAATTATGTTCAAGGAAGTAGAAATGACCACAACTACTTCCAAACTCCCCCTTTTTTTAAATCAGACATTATCTATTATTTTGGGGTCCGCTCCAGCAATTTCTACTAAATATTCTGCTTCAACAATATGAAGTTTAGATGGAATAACAATACAATGGAGAGGCCCTCCAAAATCAAAATCGATCAATTCGGAAATTTTGCCTGCTTTAACAACCACATCTTTTGAGCCAACACGAGCAATGCCCATGGCTAATGTATCCTCAGTTATTAATCCTTCCCTATCCAAATCATTATAGATACTTATTAAATACTCCAAACCTTCATTAACAGTCATATACCTGTCTTTGTGAGCTTGAATATCCAGTAAAACAAGAGTATGCAGATCCATTTTAAGATTTTCCTCAATTGCTTCATAAGGAGATTTTGGATAAAAATTATAATCTGGAAAAGGAATTGTCGTTACTTTACCAAATTTATAACCTTGAAGTCCTGAAATGGCAGGTGCGGAAGATAAAATAGACGAACCATGAATCACTTCAAAATCAATCCCTTTTTTACTGCATTGAACTAAAAAATCGCTATGAGTAGTTGCAATTAAAGGATCTCCGCCAGTAATCAAAGCAACATCACAAGTTTTAGATTCTTCAATGAATTTATGTTCTTCTTCAACTTCCCCTCTAACAAGAACCTCTATTTTTTTACCAATTAATTCTTCAATAGCTTCAAAGCTTGACCCAAATAATCTTGATGTGAAAAATTCAGCATAAATCTTATCAACATTTTTTAAACATTCCAATCCCTTAAGAGAAATATCCTTCTCATCAAATAATCCTAAACCAACTAGATAAAACATAATACTATTTATAATAATTTAAGCATAAATAACTTTATGAAATGTGTAAAAGTTCCATTAAAACAATTAAATGATACTCGCATAAAATTAATGGAAAATGGACTAATGAATATGGAATATAGGATAAAAGCAGGCGATGATTACGGATATATTCCTATAAATGAAGATATTGACGATTATGAGATTGTTGATATTGATTTGGAACCAATGAAAAAAGTCCCACACAATTTTTCGGAACTACTTAAAGATGAACTTGCCCCTGACGAAATTGAGAATCTGAGAACATCATTTGATACTATTGGAGATATCGTAATTTTAGAGATTCCTGAAGAGTTGCAGGATAAAAAACAAATTATTGGTGATGCTGCTCT